>NZ_JBGUAZ010000003.1 GCF_041821085.1 Natrinema sp. HArc-T2
CCTCAATCTCGACGAAGGAACGGAAAGAGAGTTCATCCTCACCGACGACGAACAACTCGAACTGCGCCCAAAGAAACCAGTAATAGAATTACTTCGTGATATCCAGCGAACGCTCTCGGGACGATACGAAAGGAATCAAAGCATGTCTGGCCGTCACACGACCGTGACAAGAAGACGGCGTGATATTTCTCGACTCATGGGTGTGGCTAGAGTTCGTGTTTGGCGGAGACAAGGCCGACGACGCTGAGGCCATCATCGAGCACCCCGATTCTGCCGACGAAGGCGGACTGATCATACCGACCGTGATCACGGCGGTCTCGTATCGGATCCGGACCGTCGAAAACGCGGTGACAACAGACGACGGATCCGAACGATCCACGACTACATCGAGAGTGTTCCAGTGATCGACGAGAACAGACGATACGCGATCGAGCTATGGGTCAAATACTACGAATCCGGTGAACAGGAGTTATCCGCCACCGACACGATTCACCTCGCGACTGCAGCCGTTCACGACGACTGTCACACGCTCTACTCGGGAGACCCTGTTTTCGAAAATATCGACGAAGTCGAACCGGTCGTCCTGTGAATCGTCGGCACTGCCCGTTCGCGGTACTTCGAGACCGAAATGAGTAGGTGGTAGGCTTCGTTCCGCAACCGGAGCGTGAGTCGATACTACGACGACCGGACGAGCGGATCATACCACTCCCGGTTCTCTCGATACCAGCCGATGAACTTCGAGACGCCTGCACGAATGTCGACCGTGGGCTCGTAGCCGAGGATTTCGTTTGCCTTTGAGATATCGGCGTGGGTGTGTTCGGCGTCACCCTCGCGGGCCTCGTCGAACTCGAACTTGAGGCTCGGCTCGATCTCGCCGCAAACGACTTCTGTGAGGGTGTGGATGTTGATGTTGTCCGTTGAGCCCACGTTGAGGATCTCACCGTCAGCGCTGTCGTCCTCGAGCAGCTGTTCATTGACCCGGACGATATCGTCAATGTAAATGAAGTAGCGGGTCTGCGTGCCGTCGCCGTAGATCACCGGCGGCTCCCCACGAAGACATCTGGAAACGAAGTTCGTCATCGCCATATTCGGCCGCATCCGCGGGCCGTAGACGGTGAAGCAGCGCAACGCGACGTTTGGAGGTTCATAGATCTCGTTGTACACGCGCGCTACTGCTCACTCGCGAGCTTCGAGACGCCATCGGGCGAGACTAGATTCGTTGGGTGATCTTCGTCGTAGGGGAGATCTTCCGGCTTGCCGTACACTGACGAGGAGGAGGCGAGGACGATGTGCTCAAGGCCATGGTCTCGCGCGATCTCGAGGAGGTTATCCTCCCATCGACGTTGTACGCGTTGACTTTCTGTGGCTGTTCGACGATAGTGCGGACCCCCGCCTGGGCTGCCTGGTGGTAGACGACGTTGGAATCCGTGACAAGGTCGTCGGCGAACAGATTGTCGGTGATTGACCCCTCGACGAGATCATATCTCACACTGGATTCGTCCGCCGCGGCTCGGGCGGTGTCGACGTTGCGATCCTGGATACCGAGGTCTTAGTAAGGTTCGAAACGCCGAGGACGGTCACGTTGTAACCGCATCCCGCGATTGCTTCGGCGATGTAGCCGCCGATAAAGCCCGCACTGCCCGTAACGAGAATGTCATAAAGTTGATGAATATCGAAAATCCCACAAAAAGATGTATATTCGTATTGAATGGGTCGTCGACGTAGCGTCGAATTCGGTGGGCATCCGACGTAGCATTAGGTCCGCGATGCGGCGAGCGGCCACAAACAATATATGCCAGCATATCTACAAACCATTAATTTCAAAGACTATATATGAGTGTAGTTCCCTGCCATTAGCAGATGTTTACCGGATGGCGATATCGAGTCGTGAGTGCTGTCGGTACGGCGTCGTTCGTCGCCCTCGCGGTTCTCGCGGCTAACCATCCAAATGCTCAGTCCGTGTTTACGACCGTTGTCCCGCTGTTCGACCGGCTCGAGCCGATCATTCTCGACCGTCAATCACTCCGGTGGGCGCTGATGCTGTGCGTCTTCGCGATTGGAGGTGCGGTCTGGCCGCTGTACAAACCACGACCCCGGCGTATTCTCGATACGGTGTTCCTAGTTCAGAAGCGCATCCTCGTCGGCGGGCTGGCGCTGGCGACGCTCGGGTACTTCAAGTGGAGCCACCGGCTGCCGCGAGCGACGCTCGTGATGACGATCGGGATTCTGGCGGTCGTGCTTCCCAGCTGGTTTCTCCTGATTCGGGCTCAGCCAAACGGAACTGCCGGCCGGACACTGATCGTTGGCGACGATCCTGCACAGATCGACCATGTTGTACCTGCCGTCGAGACGCCTGTGATCGGGTATCTCTGTCCGACGATTACTGCGGTTCGAGACACGCTGCGGGAAATACCGGAGACAGACGCTGATGCGGTTGCCGACGGTGGGATCGAACTGCGCCACGATGGGATCGCCGACCGCGGAGATAGCGGACCGCCACAGACGCTCAGCTCGCTGCCTCGACTCGGCGGACTCTCGCGGCTTGAGGACGTGCTCGTCGAATACGATGTCGATACCGTCGTGCTCGCGTTCGGGCAAGCCGATCGCGCTGAGTTCTTCGGAGCGCTCGGCGCTTGTCATAACTATGGCGTGGATGCGAAGGTCCATCGGAAGTACGCCGACAGCGTACTAATCTCGGAGGGCGATGTCGGCGAACTCGTGGCCGTCGACCTCGAACCGTGGGACCCACTAGATCACCTTCTCAAGCGGATATTCGACGTATGTTTCGCAGCGGTAGGGCTGCTCGCATTCGCGCCACTCGTAGCCATAATTGCGATCGCGATTAAACTCGACAGTTCTGGTCCGGTTCTCTACAGCCAGAATCGGACTGCCGGGTTTGGGGATATCTTCCCTGTCTACAAGTTCCGGTCGATGGTCCCCAAGGGCGAGGACGCGACCCCGACGGAAGACGAGGAGAACGACCGGATCACGCGTGTAGGACGAATCCTGCGGAAAACCCACCTGGATGAGCTACCACAGCTATGGTCGATCCTCGTCGGTGACATGAGCGTCGTCGGCCCACGTGCGGTCTGGACCGAAGAGGAGGCGCTACTCGAGAAGGATACCCCCTCTTGGCGCAAACGGTGGTTTGTCAAACCCGGATTGACTGGGCTAGCACAGATTCACGACGCGAAGAGCACCGATCCGAACCTGAAACTTCGGTATGACCTCGAGTACATCCGCAAGCAGTCGTTCTGGTTCGACGTAAAGATCGTGATCCGGCAGATCTGGAAGGTGCTGGTGGGCGTTCGCGAGACGATCAGGGGATCGTTACTCATCATCTAGTCGACACAGCAGGTTCAAGCCAGGAAACACCGCACGGTTGTCAACGACGGCCTCCAGGCGGACGTACTCAAGATCACGATCGGAGGTAGACTACGAACGACTCGAGTTGCTCTGTTGTAGCGTCAAATAGCACCAGTTTCAGCCTTGTTCTCGTCTGATTTCCGTGAGGTTTGTGTAGAATTGGACGCCGTCTGGCGATATGAGGTCGAAACGACCAATCATACGGCAGTGTAAGAATATGACAGTGTCTGTGTTCGTCCTAGGAAGCCGATCACGAACGAAATCACGCCGAGTTTGCTGCCGTACTCACGGACTCGGCGGTTGATCGTCGTTCTCGAAGGCATCACGATAGCTGAGCAAGGTAGCGAGTTCGGCAACCTGGAGAGAGAGAGATCCTCTTGGTGGATGCGCTGGCCGTCGAAGTTGATAAGATTCTCGAGCGGACGGAAATAGGTCGGATCGCCGTCGGTAGCAGCAGTGTCTTTGATGTGGTGAAGGGTGAATTCGTGTTCTCCTGCGGTTGTCACAGCGGTTCGTGTGGAGGTTCCAGCGCGCTAGAAACGGCGACTGCCGTTTCCGCGCGCGTGTTTCTCTCCACAATACGCCTTGATGAGTGTCTCGTCGAGGCTTCTGACGAACTCCTCGAGGATAGTGGCCTCGAGCTGGATCTCTTACCGAGATTCAGCGAGCATGGCGGGCGGTAGCGTTTTGTCTTGGGCGATGCTAACTGCGGACCGCACGTTGATTTCAGCGTGCATGGGTTACTTCGGGCTGGATACCAGAGGTGACCCTGTTTCCACAGGAGTCAGTTACGACTCTATATGAGTTTGAGACACGACCCAGAAATGTGGCGTAACGTGCTTCCAGGCAGGAATCTGTTGCTAGCCGGGTCACTCACTGCCGTTGGGCTGGCGGCACAGCGTTTTTGAGCCAGCAACACCGCTTGTTTAACGAAACGGAAGAGTTCTAGACACACTCGTCTTCCGCTTCGCATCTCCCTTCACAGCGACGCTATCCGCTCGCCATCTGCAGATTCAACAGACCAAAACAACCGAAACTTAGCTTCGAGTTTGGTGCGTTGGCAGTAGTTGGATAGCGTGACTATAATTCACTACTCGGTGATGCCTCTCTCCCTGAGCTGAGTTCTTCTCCACCGAGGATAGACTGGAGTTGTTCGGGCGGATCTAGTCCTCGCCGTTTCCACGTGGCCAACATGGTCGTGATCGTCTCGTGAATCTGGACCCCTTCAGCTGAGCGGAGAGTCCGGAACATCTTCCGCAGCACAACTTGCTCGCGCAGAGCGCGCTCTGCGCGATTATTCGTCGAATCGACGTCTGGCTCTGTAACGAACGTCAGCCAGTTCCCTAACCCGTTCCTGATCTTCTCGATCAGCTTTTTGACCTCCTGTGCCTCGTAGTCTTCCCTGATCAGGCCTTCCAGATGTAACGACGCCTCCGCCCGCTTTTGCTCGCGGGCGGAGGCGGACGGATCCTCCTCGTCGAACGCCGTTAAATCGTCGTGGAGAGCGTGTAACTCCTCAGACAACCTCTCTGCTTCCTCGTACCGTTCAGCAACGTACTCCGCCTCCCGCAACAGATGTGCCCAGCACCGCTGGAGCTTCGTGTGATAGCTCGGATACGCTGACCACCCGTCACAGCTGAGCGTCGAGTCCTCGGCGAATTCCTCGCCGAGGACGTCCTCTAACACCTGGCTTCCACGACTCTCATCAACCCAGAACAACACTTCTTCGTCAGTAACGAACGTCCACGCCCAGTGTTGCTCTCCGTCAACAGGAAATCCCGTTTCATCGCAGTAGACGACGTCACTTTCCTGAATACGGGCTTTGACATCGTCATACGCGGGTCGCAGCCGGTCTGCGACCCGCTTGGTCAGGTTGTAGATCGTCCGATGAGAGATGGGTGTATCGAGCTCCCAGTCAAACAGCTCCGCCTGTTTACGGTTTGGAAGTCGCTGATGGAACCTACCGAGGGCGGTTTGGGCCATGATATTTGGCCCAAACCGCCCGGTTTCCGGGCAGTCTGGATGTTCAGCAACGACTTCGTTTCCACAGGAACAGCGGTGTTTGCCGAGTTCGTACTCGATGACAGTGGTTGGAATAGGGAGAGGTATGTCGATAATCGTCCGTGAGATGTAGCTGTCCGGGTTAGAGAGGATTTGCTCACAGTCTGGGCAATATCCCTGATCGACTCGAATAGTCTCCTCTGGTTCCGGAGGCGATCGAGTTGTTCCTTCGTGACCTTCGTCACGTCCTGGAGAGGAGTCGCTGGCGGCGTCAGCGTCGCCGCCAGCGTCGTCCCCTTGGTCTTCGTTTTCTTCCTCGTCGCTGTCATCGTTACCAGGTGATCCAGCCGCGCCACCCTGCTTACTGGGTGGTGTGTTTGGGTTTTCGTACCGCTTGAGGCGAGTCTCAAGTTCCTCTATCTGCTGTTGCTTTGCAGTGAGTTGGCGACGGAGAAGACGGTTCTCAAGCTTTTGGACGACGAGTTGCTGGCGGAGATACGTACTGTTCTCGGTGCGGATCGCGGAATCTATCGATTCCGGCGATCCGCCAATCCCCAGCGACACACTTAGTTCACCATTGAGAGACCATCCATGAGACTGCTACGAAATCGATCTGACGGCAAATCGCTATCCAACCACCGTTGGCATAATACTACGGGCGGAATATTACTAATTCAATATTATATAATATTATATTTATGATTAAATTTAAAATGCCCCATATTATTAGATGCGGTAATAGGATAGAAAGCTTAATTTCGTAGTTTATAGTCTATTCCGATAGTTGTAGCTCTACAACAGGAGTCGTGCTGATTCAATCCACCGTCGTGTCGTACGTGAAAGAACCATTAATGCGATGCACGAAAAATGGAGTCCACAATGGCTAATTGGCATGCTCAACAATCAGCGATAATCAGCGACTGTGATATCGATGACGGAACGGAGATATCTGATTTCACAGTAATAGATGGATGTAAAATAGGGAACGGCTGTAAAATATGGCGATTCGTGAATCTCTACGGGTGCGAACTCGGCGACGAATGCATGGTGGGTTCGAACGTAGAGATTCAAGAAGGTGTGACGGTTGGAGATCGGTGCCGAATTCAGTCCCACGCGTTCGTGTGCTCTCGTGTAACGATCGAAGACGATGTCTTCGTGAGCCACGGGGCGAAGTTCGTAAACGACAGGTATCCCCCGAGCGGAGATTCAGACGATTGGGAAGAAACTATCGTGCGAGAAGGCGCGTCTGTTGGTACGAATGTGACTCTACTGCCGGTCGAAGTTGGAGAAAACGCGATCGTCGGTGCCGGTGCTGTGGTCGTCGATGACGTCCCGCCGAATGCTATCGTGGCCGGAAATCCAGCAGAAGTAATCAGCTATCAGGACGCGTGAGTGGCGTCTCGTCGATCGCTCTGTTCCCCGTAATTCGATAAATTCCGCTCTGTGCCGGCAAATGATTTGCCCGAGCCGATGATCGTTACAGTTCGATCGTCTCGTTCCGTTCTGCTGACTCCTCAGCACGCTCGAGCAGTTCGACGGTCTTCGCGCCGATCTCGCCGTCGGCAAGCGGATCACGTCCTTCGCAAGATGCCGTCAGGAAGTCCTCGATTTCCTGCCTGAGGGGCTCGTACCCCTCGACTTCGTAGGTCGTCGATCCCTCGTCCTGTGCCCGCAGGGCGTCACCCTCTCGGACGACGCTGGCGTCGTAGATCGTCAGTTCGGTGTCGGCCAGGTAATCGAGATGTGCAGTGCGCTCGGACCCGACAACGACGAGGTCGCGTCGCTTCCCGAAGACCGGGATCTGCCAGGATTCGTTGATGATGCCGGTGACGCCCCCGTACCCGAGAACGAGCGTAGCCGTTTCATCGATGTCGTCCCTGACGTGTCGATCGAGTCGGCAGAAGAGGTGATCGGGCGTCCTCTCGAGCAACATGTTGTAGATGTCGACGTCGTGGACGGCGAGCGAGTACAGCGCGCCGGTTGTCGCTCGCGGCGCGCGGAAGGTCGATCTGGTGGTCGTCAGGTATTTGATCTGGCCGAGCTCGCCGCGGTCGATCCGGCGTTCGAGCCCCCGGAGCGCCGGATGGTACCTGAAGATGTGCCCGACGCCGAGGGTCCGACCGTTCTCTGACGCAGTATCGACAATGTCCCACGCGTCGTCGCTTGACAGGGCAAGAGGCTTCTCGACGAGGCAATCGATGCCGGACTCCAAGAGAGTGGTAGCGATCTCCCTGTGGGTCGTCGACGGCGTCGCGATCACGGCCGTATCGACGCCGATGTCACTGAGCTGACTATGGTCAGTGACGTACTCCAGCCCGTAATCGGACGCGAGGTCCCGCACTCGCGTCTTGTCGATGTCGCACAGGACGACGTCATCGAGGACGCCGGCCTCCTCGAGTTCCGACGCCACGCGGACGTGGTTCGATCCCCAGTAGCCCGTCCCGATAACTGCGTGTGTCGTCATGCGTCCACCTCAAACGATCGGATCGCGTCGACCACGTGATCGATCTCTTCCGTCGAGAGCTGCGGATGCATCGGCAACGAGACGGTTCGGCGACAGTACTCTTCGGCAACGGGCGCGTCGACCGAACCGACGCGGTCGCGGACAGCAGGCTGCTCGTGGACTGCCCGGTCGTAGTGGATCCCGGTGTCGACGACGTGGTCGTCCAGATGGGCGCGGAACGCCGACCGCTCGTCAGCGGGCACCTGAACGGGATAGTGATGATAGACGTGCTCAGCGTTGTCGTACGAAGCGGGGGTGACCAGCCAGTCGACATTCGCGAGTCGCTCGTCGTAGGCACCAGCGGCTCGCTGACGCCCCTCTGACCAGTCCGGCAGCGCGTCGAGCTGGTGGCGCCCGACTGCGGCCTTGATCTCGTCGAGTCGGTAGTTGAGCCCAAGGACTACGTGCTTGCCCTCCTCGTTTCGACCGTGGTTTCGGAGCGCACGCGCCTCGTCCGCGATCGCCGGGTCGTCAGTCGTAATCATACCGCCGTCGCCGCCGACGGTCATGTTCTTCGTTGGATAGAACGAGAAGCACCCGACGTCACCGATGCTGCCAACCACCTGCCCGTCGTACTCAGCGAGGTGGGCCTGTGCAGCGTCCTCTACGACGGGGAGGTCGTACTCCGCCGCGATGTCGGTGATGGGATCCATATCGGCCGGCTGCCCGTGCATATGCGTGACAACGATGGCAGCAGGATCCTCTGCGGCCCGGATCTTCTCCCGCAACTGGGCCGGGTCCATCGTGTACCGGTCCGGATCGACGTCGACGAATCGCGGCGCCGCATCGAGTTCGAGAACAGGCGAGACGGTAGCGAAGTACGTGTGCGCCGGCGCGAACACTTCGTCACCCGGTCCAATCCCGATCGCTTTCATCGCAAGCAAAAGCGCGGCGGTTCCGTTCGAGACGCCGACTGCGTGGTCGACCTCAGAGGCCGTCGCAAACTCGCTCTCGAACTGCTCCAGAACGGGCCCTTTCACGTAGCGGCCGCTGTCCAAGACGTCGGCCACGTCGTCGACGGTCTCTTGATCCATGTAGATGTCTGTAAACGATATATTATCTACCATTCTCTCTGAGTGGGCTTCGTCGTTCGGATGTAAAGTAACCTTCCATCGATTAGCGAACCGTCCGAACGGGGCGAGATTACGGCCTCTGATCAGCTAATTATAGATGTTGAATGTCCAGACCGTCGGTCGGCATACGGGACCGCCGGTCGGCGGTTAGCTCACCGTGCCGAGCCAGACTGAGAAATCACGGTCCTTTTGTGGACGCCCGCTCGTCCACGGGTATGGACGGGAAACCGAATGTTATCGTTCTCTCGGCGGATTCACTGTCGCAGGCGTACTTCTCTGACCGCGCAACTCGTCTGGGGGAGACGGTCGACGGAACGGTCTTCACGGACGCGGTGGCGACGGCCTCCGACACGAACTCGGCGATGCCGGGCCTGGCGGCCGGCGTGTACTCCGATACCGTCTCCGGTTGGGGGCTCCCGGAGGGCGACGATCGCCCAGTGACCCTCGCCGAGCAACTGCAGGCCGTGGGCTACGACTGCGGGCTCTGGACTGACAACTTCCTGTTCGGCGAAGAGTACAACTACACCGACGGGTTCGACTACGGGAACGCCGGGAAGCCGACGTGGAAGAAGTCGCTGGTGAACGTCATCAAGGACTACTTCCCCGACGCAGCCCTGCGGGCATCCGAAGCGGCGTACTTCCGCCTGTTCAAGCCCGCAGTCAACGCGGTGCAGTCGGACGAGTCGTTCTACCTGAGCGCCGAGGAACTCAATCGAGAGGCGACTGAGTGGCTCCAACAACGGTCCGACGGGAACTACTTCCTGCGGATCCACTACATGGACCCACACCACCCCTACGAGCCGCCACAGGAATACGTCGCCGAGATCGAGGCGGAGACGGGCTTTTCACGGTCGGAACTCGGGAACCTCAGCAGGCGCCACATCAAGTCAGGCGGCGAGGACGTTACCGAGGAGGAATTGGCCGCGATCAGGGCAGTGTACGACGCCAGTTGCGAGTACCTGTTCGACGAGGTTGACGCGTTCGTCCGGGATCTGGTTGAGCGCGGCGCGTTCGATCCGGACGAGGACGTGTTCGTATTCACGGCGGATCACGGCGAGGCGCTCAATCCGGAGAAACACGGTATGATGGGACACGTCCCCCCGGCTTTCTGGGAGGAGATCGTCAACGTCCCGCTGGTCGTCAGCCATCCCGACTGGAGCCCCGGGCACGTCGATGAACAGGTCAGCCTCATCGATCTAGTCCCGACAGTACTGGACGCGGCGGGCGTCGACGTCCCGGAGACGACTGAGGGAGAAGCCGCTGTCGACCCTCTTGAGTTGCGCCGCGAAACCGCACTGTTCGTCTCCGAATGGCGAAGTGACGAGGGCACGGCGTGGAACGCCTACCGCGGCGCACGCTCCGAGTCGGCGAAACTGTTCGGCGCGCGTCTCCGGGCGGGCGACAGGTGCGTCGCGACGTCGCTCACTGACGGCACCGAGACAGTCGACAGCGACGTCGCTTCGGAATCGGATCTGGTGCTATCCGACGAACACGAACCGCTCCTCGCAGCGGTCCGAGAGCGAGGGGGCGCCGTGAGCGGTTCTGGCGATGAAGTGGACGCCGGCGTGGAAGATCACCTCAGGAACCTGGGATACGTGGACTGAGGTCGGGCCGAGGGAGCAACACGGCGACGACTAGCAGAAACGCGAACCCGTTCGTCAGGATCGCAACGATAGGGTCACTGTTCTCGAAGGTAATGACGTACCCAGTCAGCATCGCACCGGTGATTCGCAGATCCACGCCGCGCGACGCCGAGTCGTACAGCCAGAGGAGGCCGACGAACAGGAGAGTGAAGAGTGCAATGCCAGCGAGGTCGAAGGCGGCGAAGCCGCGCGCCCAGAGGTTCGCGTTCACGCTCCGTGTCGGGTCGCCGAAGTAGTGGCGGCCGATCAGGTACGGGACTGACAGATCGAATGGGTACTCGAAAAAGGGGCGGCCGAAGATGCGATCCGACACCAGCACGAGGGGCTTGTCGCGGAAGTACTCGAAATAGTAGCTCAGGTGGATGCCAGGGGTGAGCACGAATCGCCGCACCAGGACGAGCGGCCGTACGAGGCCCGCAACCGCGTACGCGGCGACAGCCCCGGCCACGAACGAGCAGATGCCGGCGAGGGTGTAGACGGGGAACAGGCGCTGATCGCCCTCAAGGCAGAACCACACGAACCCGAGGCCAGCGGGCAGGAACAGCGCAGACTTGTACCCGGTCAGTGAATAAACTAGTAACAGGCCAGTGACACCGAAGACCACGCTCCGAGCGTCCCGGTAGACGATTCCGACCGCCAGGAACGTGGGCATCAAAACGAGGTAGAACCATCTGATCGAGTACGTCACGAGACGCGTCTCGAGTCCGGACAGCGACGCGATCTGTGCGGAGAACCAGTCCCGGGCGACGTAAATTTCTGATAAACCGTGGATCTCGAAGCGCAGGCCGACGTACGAGTGAATGACGAACAACACCCCGAGCGAGGCGAGGAGAACGACCAGCCAGAGGACGGTTCGTCTCGCCGCTCCGAGTCGCTCTCCGATATCTCCGATACCTGGGGAGACAGTGACATACGGCCACCTGTCGTGGAGCGAGAGGAGAATCATCGACCCAAAGACGACCAGAATCGGCGGGATCTGGTTCGCCGCATAACCGAACGGGAGGAACATCATCGCGACGCACGGGACGTAGACGACGAAGTAGACGTACCAGATGACGACGTAACTCGGGCGAGGAACGCCCCATCGCATGGGAACAAGCGGAAGGAGCGAGAACACGTAGATGAACACGAGCACTGGGACGCCGGGGGGCTCGATCGGGAACGCCTCCGCGGGGAACGAAACGGCGTCCATGTACACCGCGGTGCCCACGACGAGGGTCGTGTACAGGACCGCCAGCGCCGGCAGCAGGCCCGGTATCTCGGAGACGTACGTGTCTGCCGTTCGCTTAGTCGATCGCACGAGGCGGACGCCGCGCTTGAACATCTACTAGTAGAGGATCCGTTCTATCGTATAGACCTTGTGAAGCAAATCAGAACTGATACCAGCGCGCGGTTCTACCCTGGTACCAACCGAGCATGAAGGAAGTCTGTGTAATCTCGACTGCGCACTACACGTTCGATCCGCGGATCTTCTATCGGGAATCGGCCGCCCTCGTCGAAGCGGGTTACGACGTCACCTTCGTAACTCATCACGATCGAGACACTGTCCAGGAGGGAATCCAGATCCGATCGCTTGGGACCGCAGAGAGCAGGACCGACCGCTGGAGGGACATCCTGTCCGCTTACCGGACCGCGAGAGACGTCGACGCCGACGTCTATCACTTCCACGACCCAGAACTCATACCCGTCGGTCGTCGCCTGGCCCGAACCACGGACGCCAGAGTGATCTACGACGTCCACGAGGACTATGACACCGTCATCAGGCGCCGCGATTGGATCCCAGATCCCGTGTCGCTGCCGCTGTCGAAGCTCTTCCCCGCAGTCCAGTCAGCCGCTTCCAGCCCATTCGACGCGATCATCGCGGCCACGGACTGGATCGAAGACGACTTCGTCGAACGCGGCCACGAACCGGTCCAGCTTGTTCGGAACTTCCCGCGGATCGAGGACATCGACCTCAACGGCGAAGCGAAGACTCCGGAAGCCGACCTGACGCTCGTGTACGTCGGCTCGTTCGGCGGGAACCACGGGCTACTCCGGATGATCGACCTCGTCGAAGCGCTCCGGGACCGGGACGTGGACGCGGAGCTGTGGGTGATCGGTGAATTCTCGAAACCGTCGTTCGAAGCCACCGTGCGTCGACGGATCGAGACATCACCGCACGGCGAATGGATCAAACTCTTCGGATACATCAACTATACGGATATGTTCGCGTATCTCAACCGGGCGGACATGGGACTGGCCCTCGTCGACAGCGAGCTCTACGAGTACTGCGTTCCCAACAAGGTGTTCGAGTATATGGCGGCGAAACTGCCGGTGATGGTCCCCGACGTCGAGGGGATGCGACGGTACCTGGACGACGCCTGCGGGTTCAGGGTCGACGTCGACGACACGACCGGACAGGCTGGCATCCTGGAGCGGGCCGCCGGCGACGAGATCGACCTCGAAGAGATGGGCGAACGTGGCCGTGAGCGGGTCGAAGAGGCCTACTCCTGGGAGAAAGAGAAAGAGCACCTGCTATCCCTGTACGAGCAGCTATGATTGCGACTATCGGTACTTCCCAACTGGTGTGAGAGCTGAAGCTAAAGCGTTGGTCTCGTGAGGAAGATATCTGTCTGAGTGAATGTGTTCAGCGTCCCTCAACCAGACGGTGTTCTTTCAGACTCAGACGTGAAAGATCTAGCGGAAGACGTCATTTGCCAGCTCCCTTTGCCAGGGATCGAGGGCTGAGTGGTCTGCGAAAGCGTTGACCCCTTTGGAAGCGTATCCTTCTCGATGAATAACAGTCAGTGTGGTTTGTTAGTGCGGCACCTGTCCGAGAAAGAACTCGACCAAGCAATTGAAGCGGCACAGAAAGCGGACGAGACGCGTCTCGTCCGGCGGCTGTGTTTCATCAAGAACCTGTATCAGGGAGATACGCGCGAGCAAGCAGGCCGACGCGTCGTGGATCGAGAGATCCCGACGCGTCGCTGGGAATCGGCGTGGAATGATGGTGGTGTCGAGGGGCTCCGTCCACGCTTCGGCGGCGGTCGGCCGCCGAAGCTCACCCCTCAACAGTAGGACGAACTCCGTACCATTCTCGAAGAAAGCCAGCCGTGGACGCCTAAACAGATTCACGCGCTTATCGAAGACCGCTACAACGTCACGTACCATCCCGCCCATCTAAGCCGGAAACTCCGGGAAGCAGGGATGAACTACGCCAAACCGCGGCCAATGGATCCACGACGACCCAACGATGCTGAAGAGGTTCTCGCCGAGCGCCTGGATGAGGCGCTCGGCGAGGACGATCACGAGGAGAAAGAAGACGAGCCGGTCGTGTTCGGGTTTTTTCGATGAAGCGTGGCCCCAGCCGTTCGACAGTTCTCAGCGAATGTGGTCGTTTGACCGGACAGTGACAATCGAGAAACCGCTTGTAACATTTCCCTGGCGATCGGTCGGCTTCTATGCGTTGACTGGCCAGAGTGTAATTACGTTCAAAGAACGCTTGGTCAAGGAGACGATCGTTGAGGCGCTCGAAGAGATCCGCGAGCAGAACGTCCGACCGGATTCTGCTCGTGGCCGATAACTACGGCTCTCATCACGCGAAGCTCACCCAACAACGGGCCGACGAACTCGGCATCGAGTTCGTCTTCATACCTCCGTATTCGCCGACGCTAAACGCCATTGAACCGCTGTGGAAAGACGTGAAGCGCGAGATCTCGCCAGAGATCTTCGCGGACCAAGACCACTTCAGAGCATTTCTCACCGAGACATTTCTCCGCTTGAGTCACCGACTGAGCTTCGCTACTGACTGGATCGAGACATTCCTTCCAGATGTTCAAAAGTTACGCTGATCACTCGCCAGCCCGCAGCCTTGGGCAAGTAACCAATGAGCAACAGCATTCGCCTAGAACGGTGTAGGTCAGCCTTCTTACTCCGGATCTCTTCACCTGTGAACCCTATTTCGCCCTTCACTTAGCTACCACACCAGCGTTTGCTCCAGCTGCCTGTGACTCAGCACAACTCACGAAGCGACGTTCGGGAAGTACCGATTATCGTTTCACTCGGAAGGGGACCGGGTACACTTTACACGCGATACAATTGGGTGGAAATACACTACCAGAGACCTGCTATCTGAATTTCACCGCCGAGTCCGTATCGGGTTCGGCAATTATCAGCTCGTCCTGAAGTTCCTGCACCACCTGTCCCCCTGCTACGGCGTCGTCTCCGCACCGTTTCTCTCCCATAAACTCCCCCGATGGTTCGGGTCCTTCTTGCTTATTACGATCGGTGCTTCGGTCATAGGACTAGCGGTGCTCAGAAGCGCTGTTGGCGAAGTTCTCACGGGCAGTACACTGATAACGCTGGTGTTCGCTGGGATCGGAGTTTCGAACGAGAGTATCAGACAATTCACCCTGATTCGGTTCTCGTTGTTCTATCTTCTCATGAACCTAGACCTCCTGTCCGGATTCGTGAAGTCCATCGTCGAAAACCGGACGCAACTGTGGCAATCAACTTGGGAAGGCTACGAGCGAGTCTCTCTGGAGAAGATATTCATTATCACTACCGGATATAGCGCTATGAATAGCTTTTTAAGATTGTCAACGTTAGAGAGACCGTGAATTGGGCTGAAGTGAATCTTTCTGACAGTTGGGTCGAGAAAGACGGTCGGTACGTGCTCTCTCACCAGCCATCTAGTATCCACTTCAATGCTACCGAAGATGTCACGGAATCGATTGCGAGAAATCGGGGCTTTTACGCGGTCGTGGACATCAATGATGACCGGATCGTCGCTTCGGTGGACCACGTTCGTAGCATTCCGCTTTTCTACGCGGTGACTAGCAATGGCGTTTACATCAGTGATTCAGCCGAGTGGATCGAGGGGAAAGTCGGTACGCGCCGATCAGAAATCACAGAGGTAGAGTTCGAGTTAGCTGGATTCGTATCTGGGCCCGATACCCGAAATCCAGACGTCAAACAGCTGCTACCGGGCGAGTTAATCGAAATCCGAGAAGACGGCGCTAGGACACAGAAGCACTTCACTTTCGAGTACAGCACGTCGGACGCTCAATCGGGGACGTCGCTCCGTGACGTCACGCAGCAGTCCATTAGAAGGCTGACACGGTACGCGGACTCACGGCAGATCGTCATTCCTCTCAGTGCGGGGCTGGATTCTCGGCTGATCGCAACAGAATTGGTCGACGCGGGATACGAAAACGTTCTTTGTTTCACATACGGTCGAGAGGGAGCAACGCACGTGACGGTCGCTCAGGAAGTAGCGTCCGCTCTCGACCTTGACTGGATCCACGTCCCGTACACGGGCGAACGATGGCGTGAATGGTATACATCCGACCGTAAGCAGGACTTCTTCAACTACGAAAACACACTGGCATCGATACCACATGTCGAGGCTGGTCCCGCTCTATCGTACTTACAGCAGAACGGACTCATCGACGACAACTGTGTCATCTGTCCTGGCCACTCTGGCGACATGGTCGCGGGAAGTCACATCCCAGACTCGCTCTTCGCGAACAGATACGGGTCTCTCGCGCAAGTTGTCGACGAAGTGATCGACCATCACTATGGGTTTGCCACGATGTCAGACGAGTACAAGAATCGCCTTCGAACGCGAGTTTCGACTAACCTAGGTATCGCCGGTCAACTAGATTGTAAAACTGCTATCGAGGCATACGAGTCGTGGGATTTCAGAAATCGCCAGGCGAAGTTTATCATCAACTCTATCCGGTCGTTTGAATCTGAGGGATACGACTGGTATCTCCCGCTGTGGGACAGAGAATTCGCCGAGTTCTGGCTCACAGTTCCTCTGAAGCAGCGATACGATAAAACAAAGTATAGATCGTACGTCTACGACCGGTGCTCGGAAGTTGGTGATTTCTCGAATATAACGGAGAACACGACGGAACGAACGACCATCTGGAATCGTATGAAAGAGGTGGCGAAAGAGACGCCAGTTTCTACTGCCATCCTCCCACTCTACAACAAAGCTAAGCAACAGATCATATATGGGCGACATCCACTTGCCTGGTACGAGATGCTACCTCGAAATGAGTTCGATAGATACTACGTTCCCTGGGGCGGGATAAATCCGTTTGTAATAAATGATATCCAAGATGAATTTAGGATACAATAATCTAAATTAATCTCTTGATGGGTCCAATTACTGTTGGCCACTACATCACGCCTGAACGGAACAAGCATCTCTATCTCGCCGGCTGTGGCAGCGCAGTAACTTTACCAACCCGAAACATAACATAAATAAAATAGTGATTTGATACACTATGTGCGATATTAGAGATTTTAATGAAATATAAGGGATCAAAACTGGAAAATCTTCGCCATTCAATATGCTGAAGCGGACTGTCCGACCTTCTCCGTTAGGTAGTGTCATTCAAATATCATACAATGTTGCTAAAAAGAAAGAGATATACAAACGTCAGTCGCTTGTTTCTTATGAGATGGTCTCAAAAGAGTGTTATAAAAAGCACCACATTCCGAGGGGTGGCATTAATTCCTTTGTAATAAAGAAAATAATCGAGGATTTAACCTACCCATTTATGCACTAACCATGGGGGAAAAAGTCAAAACAAGAATGCGAAATTATAAAAATGACATCGATACAAATTCAGATATTATCGTTGCGGGAGATACAACATTCAAAACAAATCAAACAAAAGAAATAATAAGTAAAAATATAAAGAAAACCATACAGGGAGGTGGATTTTCTATAGTAAATTTAGAAGCTCCACTTCAGATTGGAAGTAGCGTTCCAAAGCCAGGACCCGTGATCTCCACTCGTGATGGAACAGCCGAAATCATATCATCTATTGGGTTCAATGGAGTCAACTTAGCAAACAACCATTCGATGGACTACGGCTACGAAGCGCTACAAGAAACGGTTTCAGAGTGTCATTCTGCTGGTTTAGAAACAGTGGGAGTTGGTGATAATGAAGAGGCGGCCACCACTCCGTTAGTGGTTGAGATCGATGGCAAGAGTATTGCATTGTTTGGAGGCACACAACGAGAACTTGAGGTCGCACAACCGGAACATCCCGGTCCAGCTTGGATTCAAAGTCGCCGTTTGTTAGCTCGAATTACCGAAGCAGCATCCGCTCATGATTTCGTTTTCGTAATTGCTCATGGGGGAATCGAATACGTTCCAATTCCACCACCGTGCTGGCAACAACGCCTGCATTCATTCGCTGAGGCAGGTGCAGATGTCGTGGTTGGGCATCACCCCCATGTTACCCAGGGCTGGGAACAATCCGATGGAAAATTGATTATTTACAGTCTCGGTAACTTTGTCTTCGATTCTTCTGGGGGACCAGGGTCAGAATGTGGTGCGATTGCACATTTTGACCTGTGTGCTGACGGTACAGTAGATTGGAATCTCACATTGACACGCCAACTTGATGACCAAGTCATCATTGATACTGAGGAGAAAGCTGAAGAACATACAAATTACTTAGCAAAGAGTGGTGATTTAATTAAACACCTCCCTCAGCAACCGGGCTATTGGCAGATAATAGCAGATCAATTATACAGAGAAAAGTATTCATCATCAATCATGGACTTTGGAACAGGACGTATATGTGGACTAATTGAAAATCCGGTTACTGAACTTGACAGAATAACGCGTGGAGTTGTAGGTGATAGAGAACGTCGTGTTGAACAAGAACGGCAGTTAGCTGTCTATATGCAGGGAGAACCACACAAAGAGATTATTCGTATTGGTTCCGGATTAAACAGTGGGACAATCCCGGATTATCGAGACAGGGTGAACACTACTGAGGTAGAAGAATTGCTTGCTTGGACTGGCGGAGGAGATAATGAATCCAGAATTGATCGAACTAGTAGGTACATTAGAATAGCGCTGAATCGACTGTTATGAGCCGATCATTCATGTCTGCAGTAGGTGCAGTGTTCACTGGTAGACTACTCATATTTATTTTAGGGGGACTAATAACACCTCTATTGACACGATTATTAGGTCCGTCGGCCTACGGCCAGTATGCGACTGCTTTAGCTATTTTTGGAATGGTTAAAATTCTTATGGTGTCCGGGATTGATGTTGGAGCAAAAAAGTACTTCTCCGAAGATCGTTCACTCCAGAACTGGAAAGAGTATGTCTGGGCCAGTTATGTCCAACTTTCACTCCTGCTTGGCGGAGGATTCGCCTTAGGATTGGTAGTTTTATCACTAAGTGGGGCTATAAGTTTTTTGCTTGGCAAGTCCTATAGACCGCTATTTTATTTGCTCGCAGTTCTTGCTCTTTTCACTCAATTCCGAACACTGTCGCTTAGTACGTTAATGGGCCTTCATTTAGAAAAGTATTCAGAACCTATTAAGACATTAGAAAAAATTATTTTTGGGGTCATTGCAGTCGGTTTGGCGGCACTCGGATATGACGTTTCTGGTGTGATATTTGGCCATATTTTTTCAGTCGTGGTTACGCTATTAATTTGTTTACTTATTGTTCAAAACCACTTTGATTTAACACAATTCACTAAACGTATCCCGAAGAAGTTTCCCAAAAAAGAACTCTGGTGGTTCAGCCACACGTCCGTTATTTATGTATTTTTATTATCTTCATTATATCATGTAGACGTGATCTTATTACAGATTTTCACAACTGAAGAAGCTGTTGGATATTATAAAGCAGCACTTGTTATTGTGGGTTTACTCTGGTTGTTCCCACAGTCTGTTCAGCAGTCCTTGATTCAGTCCGTTGCAGAACTCTGGCAATCTGAGTCAGTTTCGAAGATAAATAAGCTATCTGCTAAAACAACACGGTATGTCTTTCTACTGACTAGCCTCTTGGCAGTCGGAGTTGCCGTCCTTGCTGATTCATTTGTCCCACTCTATTTCGGTGAAAGCTACTCTCCAGCCGTCACACCCCTTCTACTGCTCCTCCCTGGGACTATCTGCTTTGCGATCGCCAGACCGTCACTTGCCATTACAAACGCGAAAGGGAATATGCGACCACTTATTATTGCAACGGGAACGGGAGCGGCGATCAATTTATTGTTGAATTTATTACTAATACCAGAGTACAAATTGATGGGTGCTGCGGTTGCAACAACTTTAGGATATACCTCGTTATTACTAACGCAAATACTCTGTGCCTGGTACGTTGGATACAACCCAATTTCCGGGACTCGGCCGATTCGTGTACTCGTTACGGGACTTGCGACAGGATTAATACTATACGGTGTTGCAGAGTATTTGTCTAACTCTCTATACAAATTGATCGTAATACCACCACTAGGCGGTATCCTATTTGCGCTGATTGCTCTGGGATCAGGTGCGGTATCGATTGATGAACTCCGTACAACTTGGACTAAATTTTCGCAAGATACATATTTGAAATAGGAGCTGACATTTTCTAGCGCCAAGCGGATGGTAAAATATAATTATCTTATAGATATATGGATTTAATAATTGTGTCTTTATATCGATTCTTCAACTCATATAGTAGAGCTTGAATTTGCGTTTTCAATGTGTGGCTAGTTCTCGAAATGACATGAATGGTGAGTTTCCGCGGTGAGGAGTCGCTATCGGAGGCGGGCTGCTGCCGACGCGACAGCGTCGCCACTCACGACTGCTGTCCCGATCGATGGACAGCTACCGGAAGAATCAGTCGTCGGGTGGTTGGTTCGCTGGAACAGATCTGCGCACATCAAGCGCTGTCCAGACTGCCCGTAGCACCATCTCACAGAACTCCGTGAACGGCCACCTCCGGAGGCGGCACCCTCCGTGGCGGGACGCCGCCACGTACCTCCAGTGGAGATACCGCCAGCTGTTCTGGAGCAGCAGGCTCACTAGAAACATCACCAGTCGAAGACCAGCGTCTTGAGAACTGGTGAACGCAAGGCTCTGCTTGGCTAATCGGTAGCTCGATTCGATGCCAAAGCGTTTGTTGTAGTGGTATCGTGCATCTCGTAGTGTGTCGGTGAACGGCGCGTCAGCAGCGGAGGCGTGACGCGCCACTCCGTGTTCGTCGTATCGTCCCTGCTGATAGACGCCTTCTCATCACTCGCGACTAGTGCGTTGTCGCTGCGAGAACTGCTAACAATCCGGGTATTATTTTAAATACCAGAGCAAAATGGACTGAGAACACCGTTCTTCACATATAACCGAGATCTTCGAGTTGCTCTACCACCGAATCAGAGAGTTCTTCGCTCTTGTCACCTGTCGTCTCGAGTTTGTTCAGTGCGCTTCGACAGCAAGAGACCACAGTAGAAGGCGCACCCTCCACCGACGCTTCTTCTCCGTCTTGCCAGGCCCACTCTTCGCCGGTAGAATCGAGCACCACCCGCCAGTCATCTCGGTACGCGACGACGCTGTGCGTAGACAGCCTGTCAGCGAGGATGCAATCAGGAATGTCCGGATACTTTTCCGCCATTTCCTCACCACCGACCGCAGGGTATTCACACAGGATTACGTCTTCAGTCCCCAGAGCATCGGAGACTGCTCCGTTTTCCAGAGACTGGTTTGTCGTCCCGGAAATGAATAGATCGTATAGCCCGGTTAGGGAGACGTGTCGGTCGAACGTCTTTCCTTCCAGTGCAGGGTGAGCGATGACCAGCGGGACGCGGACCAAGTTCTCGCTGACCGACGCTTCGTGGCCCATTCTCTGGCGGCCCATGGCGTCGATTTCTCCCAAGTTCTCTCCGTGATCTGCAGTGATAACTATCAGTGTGTCCTCACGGAGACCGGTTTCTTCGAGTTTCGAGAGGATGCGTTTCAGATGCTCGTCGACAGACTCGACCTCTGCTGCATAGAGATCTCGGACGGTATCCAGATCCTCTTCCCGTACACCATCACCACACTCCACCTGCTGGATGAAGTCCCACGGTGCGGTAAGTGAGTTGAGCCGATCGATTTCCGACTGGTTGAGGGCGGTAGAAACGTGTTTGTCTCGAAATTCTTCGGGGGGATCGTATGGCCAATGACAGTCCATGTAGTTAGCAAAGGCAAAAAACGGACGTGATCCGCTACTGTGCTGCTCAAGTATCTCAAATAGTGCTTCCGTGTTGTCGGCCGGGTCGTAATCCGGCTCAGAATCGAAGAGACCAGTCGGACATTGCTGTAGCAGTTCGTATTTTATCCCGAGTTGCGTTCCAGCTACGTTGATAAAATTCGCTGCACTTGCGAGTGGATGCTCATGTCGCAGCACCCGCCTGAGCAGTGTTCGGACGATTTCTGGCTTCGAGTATCCCTCCTTGTTGAGGTGATTTGCGGCGGATCGAACCGGAAGACCACGCTTGAATGCCGGCTGGCGTCGTGTATAAACAAACTCATCGAACGACACATCGAAGCCTATGCGAGGACTCGCGAAACCATTTCCTGATACCCCATAGCAGGTGTAGTCTTCTTGATGTAGTTCGTCCAATAAGGGTAGACCGTTGATTTGGTGATCAACTCTGTGGACGCCATGTTCGTGCGGATACTGCCCAGCAAAGAGAGAAACGTGGGAAGGGAGTGACCACGTGGCCGGCGCGATCGCGTTTTCGAACCAGAGGTTATCAGTGGCGAGAGACTCCAGCGTCGGTGCGTGCTGGCGAACGTAATCGAGTCGCGCGGAGTCCCACACCAGAAACAGGATATTAGGGAAATTCATATCAGCGCACACTCGCTTGACCAAGTTAATATTCACGAAAACGCAACCGAGAGCGAATGAAATATAACTCGACAGATAACTCTCGCCCGCGGGCACTGTCTAGATGAGAGTTTGAGGAACGAGCAGATGGTGGCAAGAAGTGTCCATACAACTCGCCAACCTGCTCAGAGAGAGCGTAGACGTGGATTGTGATGAGGCTTGGGAGAACGAACGCACCCCGACACCCGTTAGGGTGTTCGGGATGCGCCTGCATTCGATGGGGTTGTCGGTATGGGAAGTCGTCGCTGTGTTGGACGTACTTGGCGTCGATCGGTCTCACGGAGCGGTCTGGAACTGGACGCATGATCTCGTGGAGAGCCAGGCAGACCCGCCGACGGCAGCGCCGTCGCGGGTCGCCGTTGATGAGAAACAGATCGAGGTCGATGGCGAAACGAAATGGCTGTACGCGGCGATCGATACGGAGTCGAAGCTCTTGCTCGAAATCGACGTATACAGCCGCCGCGGGATCGGTCCCGCGGCGACATTTTTGCATCGGCTAACCGAGAAACACGACGTGTCAGACACGGAGTTTCTGGTTGATGGCGGTGGCTATCTGACCGCCCTCTTTCGACACGGTCTGAACGGTCAACTCAACTACACAGACCGGAACCACATCAAAAAATGGTTCCAGACTGTGTCAATGCGAATCGACCGCTTTCACTCGTTTTGGCGGGACAGTCCAGCCAGTGCACGTCGCTGGCTCAGACGGTTTAGACACCACTACAACCACGATCGGCCGAATCAAGCATTCGATGGCCGAACGCCAGCTCAGGAGGTGCTGAACTAGACACCTATGAAAGCCTGCTACCCAACCAAACCACGTCTTCGTTCGTATAGTTTTGGGATAGGCTGTAGCATTTCCACTAAGAGTAGTCACAATCACTGGCCGGCGCTCTCATAACCTGTGTAACAATCACTCAGGCGGGGGACTTCTTGGAAGAGAGCAGTTGCTAACGCTAGCAGTAGCCGGCTGCCGAGGACCGCCGATCGGCGGTCCTCAGGCACTCACCCTAGGTGGATCGTAGGCTTCCTTCCGAGTGAGCATATGATGGATAGAGACCAGCAGTTTGCGAGCTGTTGCAACGATCGCTATCTGATGGTTCTTCCGGCGTTTGAGCCGAGCATAGAACCGTCCAAGATACAGATCATTACACCGATTTACAGCAACGTTCGCACACTGGACGAGGATCCATCGTAAGTCACCGCTTCCGTGCTTCGAGATGTTCCCTTCAGTCCGCGAGTCACCTGACTCGCGGACGACTGGATCTAGTCCAGCATAACTCACAACCTGTTTTGCAGCGTCGAACCGGTCAATTTCACCAATCTCGGCTGTGATCAACAAGGATGAATAGAAACTCACTCCAGGAATTGTCATCAGTAGCTGCGTCTCCTCCAGAGACGCAGCGCAGCCTTTGATAACATCTTCAAGTCTCTTGATTTGCTCAGTGAGTTTATCAATCACTGCGAGGTACGACTCAATCAAGCTCTCTCCGACAACACCCAGCGAGAGATCCTCGCCGGCGAGGAGCTCTCGACCTTCCCTACTGAACGGGCTCCACGAATACTCGATTCCATGGTGATCAAGTACAGCGTGAACTTCGTTTTTGAAGTCTGTCCGCTTCTCGACTAGCCGCTTGCGCCCGCGCACAAGTGCGCGGCGCTCGCGGATCTCATCTGGCGGGACGTAGCTCTCCGCGATCATTCCGGCTCGGCAAAGTTGCGCGAGCAACTTCACATCGAGCCGATCATTTTTGACCTCGGCACTGCCTATCGCTTTGGTTTGATATGGATCGGCAACTACGACATCAAGATGGTAGCTGAGATTGTCATAGATCGTGTAGTAGTTGATAGTTGCTTCGATCGCTGCTTCTGATCCAGCGTATTGCTGAGCAAAGTCGTCGAGGTTCGCGTTTTCGACGCGAACCTCTTCGACCACATCACCGTCGTCGTCCAACACAGCGATGTACGAGTCACGTTTATGAACGTCGATTCCGAGGTAGTACATGGCTTCCTCTGAGATGGTAATGCATGGAGGGAGCTACACCTATTCGAGGTCGTCGCCCGACTGCCTTCGAGTGGTCTGCGTCACTTCTGAATCTTGGCCACGCCGTACGCTGTTCGAATCTGGCGACTCGAGCGAATGCTTCCGAAACGAGTATTCAAACCAAACCCCGATCACTCCCGGGCAGTCGGGCTTGGCCTCATGATGGTGCTTCCTTGGCATTTCGGCTAATCAGTGCCACGCGCTTTTCGCGCTGTCTAGTGTCAGCCTTTGCCACCCCATTCCTTCATCCATGCGTGGGGACTTAGCAGGCTTTCATCCCATCAGTGCTTTCGTAAACCGAGTCGAAAAGCCCTCAAACAAATCGTTCGAGCAGTTCTCTGATTCAACAACAACGTGCTTCACAAGAGCGAAATATGTAATGGTCTCAAACAGGAGATATGGATACAACCGTTTCAGTCGTAATGACGACATATGCAGGAGATAACCAATCCGAATTACGAGACTGCTTTACTAGTTTATTAGAACAAGAACGAAAACCCGATGAGGCCATTATTGTACGGGGATATAATCTCCCATCTGAACTGGTCGAAGTGATTACTGTGTTCGAAATGAACGCCCCCTTTTCCGTACACGATATTGCTATTGATGAGCAGGGGCGAGGACATGCTCGAAGGATTGGTGTGGAAAGAGCAACCTCAGAGTTTATTGCTATTATTGATGCTGATGATATAGCGTGTCCAAATCGGTTAAGTCGACAGTTAGAATATTTCGACGCAAACCCATCCACCGACGTTGTTGGGGGATATATTGGGGAATTTGAAACGGAACCTACCGACATTACATCTGTTCGTGAAGTGCCGACAAAATCAGATGATATTAAGAGAAGGGCATATTATCGGTGTCCAATTAATCATCCAACAGTTATGTTTCGGCGCGATGCCGTACTTGATGTGGGAAATTATCGAGAGATGGAATACGGAGAGGATTATGAGCTTTGGTGTCGGCTATTGGCGAATGGTAAGAAGCTCGCTAATATACCTGAAACACTTGTGAACGTCCGAGCTACGGAGCTGATAACACGACGTCAAGGGCGCGAAGTTGCCCGTCGTGAAGTCCAATTACAACGTGCTATCGTTCAATCAGGGTTCTATGGATGGGGAATCGCATTTGCGAATCTTAGCATTAGAATACCGATTCGCCTCCTTCCGAAACCGTTCTTAAAACGCATCTACCGAAAGTTTCTACGCTCATAATTCGGTCGTGTCTCAAACTCGTCTAGAGTAGTAACTGACTCCTGTGGAAGCAGGGTCTCCTCTGGTACCTACCCCGAAGTGACCCATGCACGCCGAAATCAACGTGCGGTTGAGTAATCGGTATTTGGTTTGAATACTCGTTTCGGAAGCGTTCGCTCGAGGCTCTGCTCACTGATGGCTGCCAAACGCACCGACCGTCCGCCCATACTGACCGGAACGCTCACTCTTCAAGCGTGACCGTCGTTCCGTTGAGCACGTCGTCCTCAGAAACGGTCACTGTCCGATTCCCGATCGAATACTCGCCGGCATACGGCACCGTCACCGTTGCACGGCCATCGTTCCCAACGGTCGCTGTCTGCTCGTAGGTGATTGATTTGCCCGAAACAGCCACCTCCGTCGCGACAGTTACGTTTGCCCCCGACTCCTCGGGCACTTTGAGCATCGCCCCAGGCACCACTGCGAACGCCGCGACTTCGTCATCAATGTAGATCGCCTGATAGTGGGTGAGGCCACCGGCCCCGTTGTCACCGGCGCCGCGGTCCTCGAGCAGTTTCGCCTGTGCACTGTCGGCCGGTACGTCGGCGTCGACCTCCTCGACGACGACATATCCGACGCGCCCCTCGAACTGGTCGTACCAGCCGTCGGGATCCCTATCAGATTGGAAGTTTCCGTAAGTATTCTGAGCATATCTGTAGCTTTCCGATTCACCGCTCACCAGATGATTGTACAACCGGTTGTCACCCCACGCGCTCAACACGTAGTTCCCCGGGTAGGTTCGGTTGGTCGCTTCAGCGTGCTCATCGATCGCACTCGCTGCTGCGACCTGCGCCTCGCTGTGCGTTACGTCCGCTGTCAGGCCGGGCACGTAGATGAGACTCAATCCGAACACGAGCAGGCCGACACCGACCAGATAGCCGATCGCGCGCCCATCCGGCAGCGTAACCGACGGCTCGAGCCGTCGACCGCCGTCGGCGGCGACCGCCCCACGGTCTCGCGTGCCACTCCCCACAGTGGGGGCCGACTCACGGAACGGCACCGGGGTTCGCGCCAAGTCGACGACAGAGAGTAGGTGGACGAGTCCAAGCCCGGTGAGAACGGCCAGCGGAATCGCCAACTGCCCGGCGAACCGCACCTGGACCCCTGCCAGAACGAGCAGGTATCCGGCGTAGGTACCAATGAGCAACCACCCGGGCTCGTACCGGCGGGCGACCAGCCACGTGACCCAGCCCAGCACAGCGAGTGCGACGTAAAACCCCATCCCGAGCTGATAGAGCGGGCCGAAGATCACGACGTACTCCGTCGCAAAGAGCGATCCTGTTTCGGTTGGTCCCGCTCGAGCGAACAAATCATTGACTCGAGTCGTCATCTCGGCCCAGTCCTCGGGCCTGAGCCGACGAAACGCATAGAGGCCGCCGACCGCAACGAGACCCTCAAGCGCGAACAGCCCCCCGAGATGGCTCTCGAGCCGCCGCCACACCTCGCCGAGCACGACAACAGCGACCGCGCCGCCGAGGATTAGCAACGGCGTCGCCGCGACGAACGTGGCATGCCAGCCCCACCGAGAGTGCACCCCGAGCGACAGCGCGCTCCCGACGGCCAGCCCAGCGAGCAGCGGCAGGTTCGCGAGCACTGGCGACACGCCGGCTCGAGCGTCCAGCGCGACCCGTAGCCCGATGTACGCTGCCAGTGGAAGCAGCAACAGCGGTGAGCCACCCCAGGCGTGCGTCCCAGCCGCGATCGAGGCGCCGAAGACCGCAGCGATCAGCCATGTCGTGGGCGAGCGGAGATGATCGACAGTCCTCTCATGTCGATCAACATCGCCCTCGAGTCGCCGCTGGAGGTCGACGGCAAGCCACGCGAGCGTCACCAGTGTCACGCCGAGCCAGAGATACTGATGGGCGTTGTGATCGATGAACCCCAGCCCAGTGTAGACCGCGTGGATCGGCGTCACGGCGAAGACGAGCACGGACGCTACCCCGACGCGAACATCGCGCGTGAGCAGGACGGCAAGCTTGTAGATCACCACCCCGAGCACGACGGAGGCGACGACAGGCAGCCACGCCGCAACCGTCTCGGCTACCGCCTGGCTACCACCAAGCAGCTCGGCAATAAACCAGTTTGTCGCATGGGTGAACGGTCGCCGGGCGGCAACACCAGCCGGTGGATCCACCAGCACGTCGTAGTCCGTTGGCCCCGACGACTTTGCTACGAGTTGTTCCATCCAGTAGCGGAAGTAGTACGGATCGTTCCCCGGCGACACGACGTAGCCCTGCTGGAACACCGACCGGTAGGCCGTCATCCGGGCCGCAGCCACGACCAGCAGAGCCCCAAACAGTGCCGTCCATTCCCGGGGATCGACGGCGTCCCGGAGCCGCTCGAAATCGACTTCGAACCCACCGCCGTCCGGCGCCGTCGCCGCCTCGAGGTCCTTGTCCGTCACCACCGCTTCGACGACCGCCGGCTCCGCGACGCGATACGCACCGTCGGTCTTCGTGACGATACCACGTGAGACAAGTTCGCCAAAGGTCCCCGAGTCCAGGGCCACATCGTCGAACGTCCACGGCTCATCGTCGGCGTCGGCCTCCAGGACTGCCTCGAGCGCGCGCTCGCCGTCGGGGCGGTCATCCAAGAACGTCTGTATCGTCTCGCGGGCGTCGACCGTCATTCACAGAGTGTGTGACAGTCACCGCACATGGACCTTTCGTTCCGCATACTCGAGTGACGAAGAGAGTACTTATCTTAAATGTGTGTAGGTCGGACTACCTGTGAGAAGATTTAGACATAATGGATGACACTGAAAAAAACTTTCAATTATCTGTATCAGACAACGCTCTCTACAGAGGTATTAATCCTCGGTACTGGTGTCAGTCGCTTTTCCGAGGGTCATCAATAAGTTCGAACAGCCGAGTACCATCATGAACACACTCGACGTAGCCAGCAGCTTCAAGAACCTCAAGGCGGTTGTAGACGGTATTTCTCGAATAACCGGTCCAATCTACTAATGCACCCTTCGTTACTCGACCACCTTTTAATTCGTCGAGGATCGCCTCGTCGGCGGGTCTGAGATCATCAGGATCCATCGATTTGTTTTCTTATGTAGCCGCCATGTGCATATATTCCACTAGTACGCATTTAGACTTGTTGTTAAGAATTGTATATAAGCATGTGCAGATTGCACAAGAGCTAAGGTAGAACCTTTCCTATTAGATAGCAAGTACGGGATGCCTCAGTAGAATATGAGGCCGGTGTTTCAGGCACCGACCCCGTGCTGGAGCAACCAGCAATGGCAACTACAACATCGACTGCAGTAGACGTTTCGGATGGACAGCAAGACGACATCGTCCTCGAGCAATCGGGAAGCTACTACGG
Source organism: Natrinema sp. HArc-T2 (assembly GCF_041821085.1). Lineage (NCBI taxonomy): Archaea > Methanobacteriati > Methanobacteriota > Halobacteria > Halobacteriales > Natrialbaceae > Natrinema > Natrinema sp. HArc-T2. Next base: position 28,870 of record NZ_JBGUAZ010000003.1, read on the forward strand.
CTACCTCGGAGAAGACGGAGAAGGCTTCCACCACCACGTCGATGAGGCCACGAACACCGTCTACGTGACGCCAGATCGCGCGGAACGATTCCTGCCCGACAATGCAGGACTGTACTGGTTCCGCGTCCGTGGCGAACTAGACCACACAGAAAAACTCGAGCAAGAAGAGGACCGCGACAGATGGATCGCGTACGTTGACTCGATTAGAGGCTGGACAGACCGTCCGGTTCACATTGACGTCACGGAGATCTTCGCCGCGATGCACGCAGCGCGAGGTGATCGGCGATGACTGACGAACGCCGAGTCACAATCACGCTCGAACTCGAGTATCCAATCACCCCCGGAGATCTCGAACGCGCCTACTGCGAACTTCTCGAGCGAGTGGAGGTGGACCAATGAGAGACGGATTCTCTCTTCAGTGGACGCCCGTCCATGGCCCGATGCGAAAGGTCGTCTTCGAACCACAACTCGAGGGCGAATACGCGTGGGCGCGCATCGAGTTCGAACTCTGCGAGTCGCAGTGGCGAGAAGTCGGGATCGAGTACCTCGAGGAACTTTCGATCGTCAGTGACGACGGAAATGAAACCGCGCCATCCCACACTCAACCCCGCCTGAACGGAGGCGACACCGATGAGTAGTCTCCCCAAATACGGTGAGGTCGACATTGACACCCTCGCAGAAATGATCGAGCACCTCCAAGAACAAAACAGACACCTCATCGAGCGCGTCGACACGCTCGAGGCCGACCTCGAACAAACCAAAGACCAACTCGAGGGCCTCGAAACTGAGAAAGCAGACCTCCAGGAGACGAACGAACGCCTTCGCGACCGTCTCAATGACTGCGAACAGGAGACTACTCGGCTTGACGCGCTCACAGATGCCGCGCGCAAGCGATCGGGAGTGAACAAACAGCGGATCGAGGAACTCCAAGCCCGCGAACTCGAGAAAGGTGCGCACCTCCTCACAGAGACCGTCGATCATCACGAGATCGATATCGACGGCGATCACCTCGAGCGGATCACCAAAGACGACAGCCACACCTACTATCGGCTCCCCGAGTCGGACGACCCACTCGACCACGGTGGGAACGTCGCACTTGCTCATGGTGACCTGCTTCCGATTCAGCAACTCTCCCGCATGGACGAGGAGATGCTTCGCTCGACGGCGAATGCGGTGCCAACACGGCTCGCTGCAAGGCTGTGGAAAGCACGTGCTGATTCGAACGTCGGTGACAACCCCTGGGAATCCGGGTGCAAGGGAACCAAGGAGTACGTCAAAGCGAGCGACCTGAAACACTGGATCCGCCGACAGGAGCCCGGCACAAGCGAGACGTATGCAAAGAAACTCGTCTCCCGGACGATCGACGCCGCACTTGATCTTTCGAATCATCGTGTTGCGGTTCGCAAACGGACTGAGCGAAAGAACGGTCTCGAGTACACCGAACGCCGGCTCGTACTCCCCACCGATGCAGAGATCCCCGGTGAGACACCGAACGCGAGCGAACCAGACCAGTCCCCGGAGACAGCTGGCGTCCACGGTTCACCGTAGACACCGAGAAAAACACAGCCTCGAGAGAGGCTACATCTCTCAGCACACAGCACCCACACATCACGCAGGCGGTTGGTTAGGAGGTTGGGTAGCTATAGGTGGGGCTCTCGAGCGGTCCTCGGCGGTCACTTCCGAATACGGTCTCGAGCATCCTACCGGAGACGACAGTTGTCCATAGACGTCTTGACTGTATCCTTCTATTTGTGGACGGAGTGACAACCGTACTTGCTTATCACGCAAGTATGAGGATGAACGGCACCGCTCGTCGCGGTCGCGAGCGTTGCAGCCGCGGCCACGCAGGCCGCCATGGAGGGATGAGGCGACGGCGGTACGAATTGGCAGGTCGCGGCGGCCACGCTTCCTCACTGGTGTCAGTCGCGACGCTGGCTCACGCTGGCGTGCGCTCGTCGATCAGCCACACTTGATCCGCAGTGATCGCGCCGTCGTCGTGGTCGGCGAAAAACGACGCCGTGGCGTCCGATGAGTGTACGGCGGCATCATGTTTTTGTTCCAAAAGAGTATCGTCCGACTCGCACTGTCACCACACTTGCACGCCCAGCATTCCATAAGCGTCACAGATCACCGCGTCGTTTCCCTTGAGGCGACCCCGCCGCAATCTCCTCTCACAAAACATACACGTTCGTTCCTCAAGGGCTGCAAGCACAGGGTGGCTGCCTACAGCGCCGTCCGGTAATTGCATCTCGTTGGCACCATGTCATGATCTGCTATAGTCTTTTTTTTTTGATGACTTGATATTTATCTGTTATTTCTCTCTTGACACCAATCACAATCACCTCAGACTGGTGCTTCTGTCTACCAATCATGTTACCAGTCAGCACGCCACATCGTTCGATCCCGGAATTTAACGGTTGGCTGGTGCGCCTTCGTCGTTCGGTTCTGCCAAAAAATATAAGTATTACTGAAATAACGTTCCAGTGAAAACATAGAATCAAATGAATTTACCAGGAAGAATATTTTCAGTCGGTGGTGCCGGAAAAGAGATCGCTCTTGAGTTGCTCGAGTCGGAATGGGTACTCCGGGAGATCCTCCAGCCACGACCGAATCCACAAACGGTACGAGTGACGGTTCTCGATACGGCCGAAGAGGAAGAAAACAGCGACCGCGAGCGGATCGCAGAGATCCGCGAGCAGGTTGCAACCCTGAAATCGGAACTTCGAGAGACGGGAACCGGTCGACCCGGTGATGTCACGATCGAGTATAAGATGATCACGCGAAACATCCAGCTCAACGATCAGAACGATCTGATCGGAGAGGCCGCTGTACCCCGCATCACGGCCGGGAACGGCATGGATGAAGACGACTGGTGGGTCGACGAACAACACATCAACGAGAACCTCGATTTTGCGACCGGCGTCGTCCGGAAACGCGGACTGGGGAAGGCGATGTACTACAAAGCCTACGCCGAGGACGACGAGCTATCGACGTACATCGACCTCCCCGACAAAGGGAAAGTCGCCGTCCTCGCCGGTCTCGGTGGTGGGACCGGGTCCGGAATCGTGATCGACCTCGCGCGTCACTTACAGCAGAAACAGCGGACGGCGGAGATCACACTGTTTGGCATTCTCCCGAACCACACTGAGGGGATCCGCGAAAACGCGAACGCCTACGCCGCCCTCTCAGAACTCGAGTATCTCAACCTCATTAATGAACCCGCGTTCAAGGATCGGATCCTGCTTCCGATCGACCCGACCGGGTTCGACGGGAAAGGGGGGAACAAAATACAGAACAGCCAACTCCTTCAGGAGTTTGACGAGGCGATCGTCTACCTGATGGCCGCCTACTACAACACCGTCGGGACTGAGGACCCGTTCGCGGACTCGCCGACGTACGCACCGTTTACCATCGGAATTCCGCAGATCCTCCGATACAACGTCGAGGCGATCAACGAGGGGCGGACCGCGCTCCGTGACATCCTCACCGCCAAGGAAGAAGCCGTCCAAGCCGAACGCGACATCTACGCACAGATCGAGCGGTTCCTCGACGATCAGTACGGAGGCCCGAGCGGCGGTGGACTCCGAGATCTCGACCGTGCAGACCTGAACGGGCGACTCGACGACTTCCGATCGCTTCTCGATTTCGAGCTGTTCAACGAACTCGAGTACGAGTCTGTCTCGATCTTCTCGGAGATCGTCTCCGACGCCGAGGCGGAAAGCGAGGATGTCTCGGAAAAGATCGACATCATCTCAGGCTCGCTTCGCGCGGTCGATACGGCCGGCCAGCAGGCCGGGCGGTTCGTCGACAACATCGACGAGACCCTCGCCGAAGTACTTGAGGCGGACCTGAAGGCCATCGTCCAGCGCCACCGGCTGCTCGTCCAGAAACAATCGATCGACGACAGCCGCGTCAGGGACGCCGTCGAGTACCTGATCAACAGCGACGACGGCAGCGGCAACGCCGGCGTGAAGCTCAATCGGCTCGAGACGCAGCTCAGCGACATCGACGACCAGCGTCGCCGCCTCGAGGACGAACTCGAAGAGACCGTCGACGAACTGGAGACGCTCCAGCAACAGCAGGCCGACGAGGTCGACCGGAAGGTCCGCGACTGGGAACGCGATGTCAAGCCGGTACTCGACCAGTACCAGCAGATCGATATCGACGCCATCGAGAGCGAGCTCGCCGCGCTCACGCGGGAACTCGAGCAATTCCGCTCGGAGATCGTCAACGCCAGAAACGAGGACGATGTCGATCAGCTCACCAGTCAGGCGATCAGCCAGCAGCTCGACGACCTCGAGACCGTGCTCGACCGCGTCGGAATCGACTTCCACGAGCAACGCACAGACATCCAAACGTCGTTGACCGCACTGAAGGAAACGCGGAAGGCGTTCCTGACGCTGAACACCGAAGAGGGAACGCTCGAGAAACTCACGCCGTGGTCGGGCAAGACTGAGCAGGCAAAAGAGGAAGCGAACCGGAACTACCGGGTCCAAAAGAACAAACTCGACGATCGCGGCGTCTTCAGCGTCGGTCCGGCGGGCGGGTCGTTCTCCGCCGACGTCGAGTACGACCCCGAGTCGGTCATCACGGAGCTTCGCGATCGCGAACGCGACCTTGAGGGCGACATTGTCGAGGAACTGAGTCATCGACTCGACGAGTTCGAGTCGGATCTCCGCCGCGAGTTCGAGTCGGAACTCGACCATGGCGGGGAGATCGAACGCCTCCGCGCGATCGCCCAGTCGGCGTTCGAGGCCGAGATCGAGGGGACTGACGAACTGCAGGACCGGAAGGCCGAACTCGAGGCGGAACTCGAGGACCTGGAAGCGCAGTACGAGACCTACGAGCGGACGGTCGACCTGTTCGAGGAACTCAACCAGCGGCGCGAGGCGTACGCGAACCGGATCGCCGAGTTCAACCGCCAGCGGAGCGAGTACGACGACTCCGACTCGTCGACTCGAACGGTCGCGACCGAGCGCGACGAGTCGGTCTACGTCAAGAACATCAAGCCCAACGATGTCTTCCGGGCGACCGGCGATACGGCGATCGGCAACAGCGACCTGTTCGCCAGCCGGGAGGAGAACCAGCGCGTCCACAGCGCGCTCGATGACCTCATCGAGAACGTGTTCAACGAGCAGTACTCCGGGATCAAAAAGCGAAGCTTCAGCAAGGGCCGACAGCGGTACAACGACATCAAAGTCCGCGTCGGCGTGTTGAGTCAGGCGGTTCATCAGATCGAACCGAACGCGCTGGACTTTGAGAACCGGTTCAACAGCGCGTTCGATCTCGGTGCGAGCGGGAACCGGGTTGAGAACCCGTACACGAGCTGGCAACACGATATCGGCGACAGCTGGGACATCGGGGTCAGCGCGTTCATCGACGGGATCTTCCTGGACAACCTGCGGAAAATGGTCCAGGCCGACGGCTACCGCTCGGGCTACGAAAAACGGCGGTCCGAGCTGGACGACGACATCCTCATTCACCACAACCACGGCCTCGAGGACGGCTTCTACGTCCGTCGCAGTGAGATGCTCAACATGGAAAGCGACGAAGACGTCGGTTTCTACCTGCAGGACGAGCCCGATATCGTACAGGGGCTGTTGGACGAGTACGTCGAGCGCATCCCCGTCTTCGACGACGACGATGACGGCGACGACGGCGGGGACGACAGGGCGCCCGCCAACGAACGAGCGGGCGCGGGCGAGTCGTACGAATACAGCGGAGGTGTAAAATGATCGGCGCCACGATCGCCTCGCTGCGGCAGCATCAGGAGAAGTTGTCGCTGTTCGGCTACTTCGTCGTGATGCTCTTGCTGACGCTTCCGCTGGCAACGATGCTCGGGTCGGCCTACGAGGGCGGGAAGCTCACACGGGAGCTCATCAACGTCCATCTCCTCGTCGACGTGATCGACCTCGAGGGCGTGAGCGTGTTCTTCCTCGGTATCTTCGTGGGACTGCTCGTCCTCCTGACGATCGATCCGAAGAAACGCTGGCAGGGGTATCTCCTCTGGATCGGACTCGTGATTTCGCTGCTCGGGCTCCAGTCGATGGGGCTTTTCATTCCGAACATCGAGTTCACCGCGTCGACGAACCTCACATGGCTCGGCGTCGGGGTCTTGCTCGGGCTCTTTCTCGGCGGCGGCCGAAAGCTGCTCCGGACCCGGACCGCCGAAGCGCTCGAGTTCCGCCGAGCGGCCAAAGGGATCTACTACATCGTCACCCTGCTGATACTCGGCTCGCTGATCGAGACGCATCTGATCTATCCGCAGCTGCTCGAGGTCTCGTCTAGCGGCGTCGAGGTGGTGGGGACGAACGGTGACTTCGCCGTCGAAAGCGATGGGCTCGTCCGGAACGCGGTCCTCAGCGGGATCTTCGTGTTTACCGTTAGACGGTTCATCCAGTACGACGCCGAGGAGGACTTCTTTGTCCTCGGGCCGCGTGCGTCCGGCAAAAGCCTGTTTCTCATCGGCGCGTATCTCGAGGCCCTGAACCGCGGCCAGGAGGACGAGGCGACACAACAGACGCCGCTCCAGCCGAGCCAGGACCTGATGGAAATGGTCGAAAACCTAGACCAGCGCGCCGAGGGATGGCTCATCGAGGCAACCGGTCGCGGCGAGATCAAGGACCTCAAGTTCCAGTACGTCCACGGCTCGACGTTCCCGAAGAACGTGAATGTCTCGAGCATCGACTACGCGGGGGAATATCTGGGTCGGTTACCGGATGCCCTCTCAGGCGCGGTCACCGACGACGAGGCCGACAACACGCTGCTACGGCTGGCGGAGGAGGTCGAAGAGGCAGACACCCTCATTCTGCTGGTCGACCTCGAACGGCTCGTCAGCAATGAACCGCTCGAGATCTCAGAATACTTCAGCATCCTACAGGCCGCCAACGATATGGGCGTGTTCATCGTCGCGACGAAAGCTGACGTCTTCGTCGAGGATTTCCGAGCGGAGCACGGGATCGAACCACACCTCGCGTACGACGACTTCAAGGACTACGTCGGGCAGCGGCTTCGACAGAGCAAGGAGGTCGATAGCCTCATTCGGCAGACTGCGGGTGCGGAGATCCATCCAGTCTACTACCAGACGACCGTCAACGACAATGGCGACCGCGTGCCGATGCGTGACGAGACGGGATCGGTGATGACGATCGGCTTCGATCGACTGCTGGACGAACTTGGACGGTGAGACTAATGACGGAGTTAACAATATACGATTCACACGGCAATCCGTACGGCGAGTCAGGACGGGGACGACCGGACGAGCGGATAGAGAACTTCTTTTTCGGAGGAGTCAAGCTGTATCTTAAGAGAGGTTCCCAGACCGAACTCGTTGTGTTCTTCCGTGCCCGCGAGTCGAACGTCGGTCGAGCTGAACAATTCTACGCCGTCTACAGGACTCGCCAAACGAGCAACCTGTTCGAGCAGTTCAAATCCGATCTCCGCCATCGGGTCGAGACTGAACACGGTATGTCTCTCGAGACCTCGTCCGACGACGTCGCGGTGTACTCCGCGCTCGGGGAGGGACACTCGTCCGTTCCAGGTTCGGAGTTCAACCACGAACTTATCTCGAGCCTGCTGCGGTCGGGGAACCGGTTGCGGTTCGGCGTCTCCTCCCCGAGGAAAGCACTCGCGCTGTGTTCGAAGTTCCTTCAGGGATCGGCACAGCGGGTCGCGATCGCCGACAACACTGACATCGATGAACTCGCAAATTGCGACCTCGCTGTCGAGGTCGGCAGCCATCGGGGACTCGAACCGCTGGGCGATACCCAGCGCCTGATGGACGAACAGCGCCGCAGGATGGAGGGAAAACTTGTCAACGAGAAGGTCTCGACGATCAAAGGGGAGATCCAGGATCTGCGGAGCAAAACGAGCAAGAGTGATACACAGATCAGGAATCGGATCAAACGCGAGCTCTCTATCTTCGAGACACCGCCACCACCGTCGAACAACGACAGTCCGTTCGACGCACTTTCGAAAGTGAGTCGCACCCAGAAGATCGCCGTGGGTGCCATCGGTGTCGTCGTCCTGATATCCCTGATTGCGGTTGTCGCCGCGGGCGTACTCGGGGCCCCGCTCCCGTTCGTCGGACCGCTCGGCTTCCTCGGCGACGGCTCCGAGTCGGGTGCAGACGGCTCAGACACCGAACTCGAGATCACTACCGTTGGCGGTGTCGCGGTCGATAATCTCACAGAAGAGAATGGAACAAAACAGGTCCAACTGTTGAACGGTACTCTGAACGTCTCCGGGACGACGAACCAGGACGTAGTTCGGGCGACATTCAACCCGACTGGAAGGAACGATACCATCACAGCTCGCGAGACCGTACAAAACGAGTCGTTCGATGTGACGCTGTCCGACCTCGAGCCTGAGGAAGGTGAGCTGAAAATAGAAGCCGGAACCGACAACGACTCCACATTCGAATCGGAGGCCAACGAGTCGAAGACAATTAATCTCATCGCCGGAGGCCAAGACGGAGACGGAACACAAGACGAGGATACCACGTGAACTACCCCACTCTACTCACTCACGGCTAACGCCGTTCGCTCCTCGAGTGGCTCGCCTTCGTAGTCTTTGTCGCGGAGCGTGAGCGATTCTTCGTGGTAAGCCTTCGTGGAGATTAGGACGGTGATCAGCTGTATGCCGTGGTTCGGGAACCGAGGTGTTCCCAGAACGAGCATCGGACGACCTTTGTCCGAGAGTGGATCAGTCCCCCAGATAATGTCGCTGCGTTCCAGTTCCTCGAACGCGGTCACCGCACTTCCTCCATCTCGTCAGTTTTCAACTCCTCGAGATGTTCCTCGCCGTACTGCTCGTCTGCAGTCTGGTGGTGCTGGTGAAGCCGGTAGGCGGCCCGAAGGCGGTCCTTGTTGTCTGTGATCGCCCAGTACGGGCGCTTGTGTCGCACAAGACCTCGTTCCTTCAGTCGCGAGAGAATCGCACTGACGGCGTCCGTATCTAGATCGAGTTGTTCAGCAATCGTCGCCGCCTTCCACGCCCGGTCGTCGTTCTCGTCGAGGAACAGCACGATCCGCTCAGTGTCGTTTCGCTCCTCGAATTCGTCGTCGTCGGCGTTCTCGAACTCGTCGATATCGATGGTGCCGCTCGACATAAACCACTGTTGGTACCATGGGAGGATAGCTGTTTGGGTGTTTGTTACAGGAAGAGTACACTCACATCTGATTCAATCAAACGTCTCCCCTCTGCCACTCACAGCCGTTGGTCACAAGCCGGTTCCTTACCGATACATTCAAAAGATAAATGGTGGAATACTAACCAGTGGCCAATATCGAACTCGACCTTGATGATGAGATAATTTTGGTTGAGGACCACGACCAGCAACAGCAACTCCTAGCCACAAAGAGCGGCAATACATGGCGTGTGCTCGAGGGGCCAATCAACGAATCGAACCAACTCGCAAATCGCACAACCGTGAATACGCCCACACAGGCTCTCGTCGAAACGTTGCGGTGGCTTGCTGAAGACGACTGAAGAGAATCATGTCCGAACAGCCATCCAAGTGAAGAAAATCCAGCAGTGGATGGTGTCCTCCGACGAATCAACTAGTGCGAACCAAGCTTCTCAGAGAGATACAGATACCGCCGTCTGGTGCAGGTTCTTTGGCCCAGGCGTGAGCTCTCACTCAAGGTTTGTGTATGCTCTCGAGTTGCACCAACCAAGTCAGACGTGACGATACACGACTTACTGGCCGTTCGTTCGGCTCTGCGACCGTATCGTACATCTCGATCGGCTAGCGAGCAAGTGTTCGGGTCGACCGTCGCTCCACATCGCACACCGGCACGGTGTCACACAGAAGTCTGACTGACATTTTTAGACGATAGTATGGTTACGACTTCTATGGCGACATCAGACTCAGCACCCACCCGAACGGAAACTGGCCCACGGTCTGTCAGTGAGACTCTCCGATCGACACGACCCGCAATGACCATGGTTCGCCTCGTTTCGTACCTGAAACGGTGGCTGGTGTATCTCCTAGCCGTGTGCTGGCCAGGTACCGGCCACCTCTACCGGCGCCACTGGACGCGCGGCTGCAGTTGGGCAGCGCTATACGGAGCGGCCCTCTTGTTTCTCAGCTCCGGTACAATCCTCGCCGCGGGTTCGGTTACTGAACCGCTTCTTGTCACCGCACTCCGCCTCGAGACGGTCGCCTTCGGCGATGTGGCTATGCCGCTCACTGTGCTCGTTTGTAGTGTACTTGACCTCACCACGCTCGACAAATCGAACTAGCGAACTGGGAGCACGATAGTATCGGGGACTTCGGAGCCGCTCTCTCCCAATAGACACGCTCAACTACGGAAGTGCCCCGACTTGTACTCGGGTACGCGCGAGTCGGAAACCAATGCTGCTCTGCGTCGATGGCGGCCTCTCACTCGATCTCATATTCGGAAATCGTGTCGGCCTCACACCGAGGACAGCGGGTAGCTGACGCTGAGACCTCGGTACCACACCGGCGACACTCACGGATGATTGACTCCGTAGTCCCGAAAAACAGTGATTTGGCCAGTTCTTTCATTCCACACACTGTGTGATAGCAGCGTCAGACATACATAAAGAACCATACTATATTATCAAGATTAGATAACCAAGTGTGTAGCGATTGTCGTTTCATTCTCGTCTTAAACAGTCGTTGTTGGATCAAATAACTCGCAGCTATGTTCGGCAACTACTGCAAAGGACGGATTCCTTGCTTAGCTTTCGGTAGACGGCAGGGACTCCCGCTATTTGGGATAGGAACCGACACACATCGTCCGGCAGCATTTCTAGACTGTATCGAACTCTCCCTCGAGACTACTCTCCATCATTCAACCCTGGCAGTTACACGCCACTTACTGAAGCCAACAGCTGTCGACCGGCCACACGACCGGCACAAACCGATGGCACCCGCAATCGCTCACTTCCTCGTCGGCGCATCGCTGCTGTTGTTGCTCACGATACCGATCGCGCTTCGATACCGACTGGCGCCGTGGATACCGCTATGGCTCGTCGCACTCGGTGGCCTCTGGGGCCTGATACCCGATATCCATCATATCGCACCCGTCTACGAGATTGAGTTGCGCGCATTCCACGACTCGCCCTTGGTGGACCTCTTCGCGTTCCACTATACGCTCGATCGGCCAGCTGTCCGCGCACAGTATACTGCGAGCGTCTTCGGATCAATCCTGGGCTTTCTCGGTGCCGTTACGACATTTATGATAGCCACAGTGCTGCGTACCCGGACCAACCTTACTGATACAGCCTCCCCACACCTCGTCGCGCTGAGCGAGGCATTGCTTCTCCTCTTGTTGTTTGTCGCCGCTACGAGCAGCTGACCTCCCGAAAGCACTTACCAGTCGTGTTAAAAGACATGTTAATGAAACGACGAACACTTCTCGCTGCGGTCTCCACGGGCACGGCTACAGTCGCTGGCTGTACTGGGAAATTGGATGGGAGTACAAATGACACAGAGGGATCGGGTCGCCCGGATGGTGATGAGAACGCCGAAAGGGAGTATGAGGAGTGTGGTACAGGAGAACTAGCAGATGAGGATGAAGATGTCGGAAGGCAATATGAGGAGTGTAATCACAGGATCCTTCATTATAGGATTTTGCCGGAGGATGTCAAGACCGAGGTTGATACGGCATTTAATCAAGGCCATTACGAGAGCGATGGGGAGTTGCTATGGGAGCAGGTTGCTGGACCGGGAGTTGAGGCGCTTGAGCGGGATGGTTTGCACTATGCTCCACAAGTGAACGTTGACAACGGTGTTCACGTCCTCCATTTTCAGGAGATAACGCCACAGTATAATTCAACAAAATATCTTACTGTTCATAGCGTGCCGGAAGCGCCACTGGAACTCTCAATAACCGTCACGGATACCGAAGGGATAGTTCTTGAAGAGACAGATCTCACTATCCAAGAGAGAGACAGTGACCAGAAGGTGCCGGTCGCCAGTGAATTTGGGACATATCTGGTTGAGGTTACGGTCGAAGACTGGGGGAGTGTGACTGAGGAGTTGACGCTTGGTTCTTCTCCTGAGGAGATGCTTTTAGCGATTAGGGAAGGTGACAAAGAAGACTCATCTTTTTCTATATCAATACAGACAAGCGCAGACGATGGTTACGCTGCCTGTCCCTGGGAACAATCAATCTAGTAAGGTTGGATAGGGTAGCCATTGAGTGACTCAGGGTTGATCAGATGAACCCTCTTCGTCAGATGTGAGGCGAGTGCTGAACATGCGATTTTTACACTGTTTCTGAAATATAATGGCTATTTTATCAGGACATCAAAGACTATTGTTGCTCATTTTGAAACCAAGTAGCAATAGATTTGAGTTCATCCTTCCGGAAGGGGGTCTCTGCCTTGTCTGAGTCATCTTCATCTAACATACCGATTTTCCAAAGAATCCCAGCTCGCATCTGTGACTTAGGAGGTAGACGGTTCGAGTCAATCTCGTAGTCCACAGCCCCACAAATTGCAGCAAGGGCTTCTTTCGTGAAGGCAGTAGATTCCTGACGTTCGTATCGCCCCACAGCCAGTCGGATCTCGTTCCGCAGGTCGTCAACAGTTTGTGACACAATGACAATAATGTGCGGCCTCGTCGTGTATATTTCGGCTGTGCGTCGAACGCTTTGCTACTCAGCCTAACGAAAACGCTACTCGAGAAGCAACACCGTCTGGGTGCGTATTCTTCATCTCAACCTGCGATCCATCCTCACTTGAGATTGAACGTGTGCTCTCGAGTCGCACCACAACTGGGGCAGACGTGACGATACACGACTTGCTGGCCATTCGTTCGACTCTCCCAGTTGCCCTCTTCGTCCACATACCCACAATCGGGACATTTCTTCTCCGTCGTTTCGTACCGTCGTCGAACACGCTCGAGCACTGTTGTCATATAGCGCGCTACGGCTGTTATAAAGAAAAAACGAGTTGGTGACTTTGACCACCGCCTCGTTTGCTATCGCCTAAGAATTCCTCGCAGCCGACGAACGAAAGACTTCGACTGCGTCTCTCTCGAGGATTCGGTCTCCTCTTCGCTAGTCACTGGCCTCCCCTCATACGTCTCGAGTCGCCGCTCAAGCCGTTCGATCCGCGCAGTCTTTGCCTCCAGTTCTTTCTCGAGAGACGTCGTCTGCTTTCGAAGCAGGGAGACCCTCTCTTTGAGGTACACATGCTCACGATCTCGCGACGACCCGACTCTCTGAGCCTCTACCTCACTCTCAGACGGCTCGTAGAACTCAGAGGTGTGTGCAATTGCTCGAGCAATCGTCTTCTCACCATACGTCGAACCATCCGCGTAGTGTTCCTCTCCCCACTTCGGACGGTCCAACTTAGACCGCCGAAACAATCGATCCATCTGTCCGGCGTGACCACCAGTCCAGAACGCAAGCAAACAACACAGCGCCATATCCGCTTCCGACTGGCTCGTATACCCGACAGTCGACCCGTTCCAGAGACGTTCGAACTTATCCCCATTCGCCGCATTTCGAGCCTTCTCGAGTAACTCGTTGTCCGAGAGCCGAGCTTTCGAACCCGGCTCCGACGCAGGACCCTCACAAGCATCATCACCCTCCTCCCGAACGTACGCTGAATGAATCTCATCGAGTTCGCGTTGCCGAGATTCGATTTGCGTTGGCGTACCCGAGACGTGCTCGCCAGTGACGGTGAAGTATCGGGCGTGGTCGTACATCTCGATGTGGCCACGTCGATTGCGACCTGCAGGAAGTTCACCACGTATCAAGACGTGATAGCCAGTCCCCGATGGCGAGACTTCCGTATACGAATCCAGCCGACCAACGATTGCCTTCGCTTGCTCAGTTGGTTGCCCAGTATCTGGGTCACGACAGTCGTCCAGATCAATCCCAACAAATGGATCTGACTTCGTGAACACGAACCCCAGCCCATCGACCGCAGTGGAGCCCGATTCCACACACTCGAGAGCAGTCTCGAAGTCACACCATGTCCCCTCGTCTGTTGTCGACGCGAATCCTGTCGTCTGCGGATCAACCGGAACCTTCGTCGTCTCCCCGTTTCGCTCTGCTCGCCTCCAGCAGATCCACTGATCTCGAGTACACAGCGCCTCCGGGATAGTCATCTCATCACCCATATCTCTCAATCCGAAAGCCCAAGCGAGCTCTGACCACCATTCGTCACAGAGCCAGAAACACTACCAGACTGGCCCGGTAACTCAGATCGAGACTGTTCCTTCGGGTCGAAATCGATCACGGTCGTCTCGTCGTCCATCGCACGGACTTCGATGCCACGCCATTCACCGTCGACACCGACGAGCGCCTCAGAATACCCTGTCCGATCGTTCCCAGGAACAGCCTCCTGGACGAAGCGCATCTGTGCCGAATTGAGTCCGAACTCGTTGGCCCATTCACGATCCATTCCATCGAGATGGTGGAACTGCTTGATCGCACATTGGTCGATGATTGCCTCCGACTCTGGATGCTGGAAAAACTCATCAACAGTCTGCGTGACAAGCCGAATCGAGAGGTTGTGATGGCGATGATGTCGGAAGACGATCTCGAGATACTCGAGACTCGCCGCATCCTGCATGATATACCGTGCTTCGTCGATGACGAAGACGACCTCCTTGTCCGTCTCCTTTGCGCGCTCGTAGACCAGCGAGATCAGCAACTGCATGATCAAGCTCGTACTCCCGCCGAGACTCCCCTCCTGTTGGGCGAGATCTAGATAGATCACCTTCTCGTCGCGGATATCGAACGCCGTCTCCCGACCTAAGTTCTCGTAGCGACCACCCACGGCAAACGGACGCAACTGATCAATGAGCCACGTTGCGTCCTCTCGAATCTTCGTCGTCTCTTTGTCCGTCCGGACAACGTACTCCGTGGGCGTCTCCACCATCTTCTCGAGGATGTCGAGTACGTCCTGCATCGTCGGACTCTCATTGTGATGAGTTGCGATATCGTCGGTGATTCCGTTCCTCGCATACGCCTTCTCGATCGCCGTCTCCAGCGTAGTCCGTCGATCCCCGAGTGAAATCCCACGGGTCGCAAAGTAGTTCGACAAGAAACTCATCACGCTATCGAGCTTCTCCCGATACGGACTCGCATCCTCGCCCATCGCCTGCTGGACACGCTCGGGCGTGGGCTTGATCTCGAGGGGATTCAATCCCATATCACCGCCAATCGTGATTCGCTCGCCACCGACCGCCTCAGCGACACCAGCCCAGTTGTTCAATGGCTCGAGGATGATTCCAATACGATCCTCGCTCTGCTCGATCGACCGAACGAAATTCTGCTTTGAGCCGAAGGATTTGCCAGAGCCAGGATCGCCGATCGTGAACATCGCATAGCCATTCTCTCGAGCAAAGGGATCGATCACGACCGGACTCTGATTCTTCCAGTGAGCGCCGAATTCGACACCACCGTCCTCGAGAATCGTCGCATTGTGCGGCGACGCAAGCAACGCACCGATAGCACCACCTAACGCCGTCGCCTCTCGACCAAACGGATTCGGTCCCACCGGTGCTGCAGCCTGAATTGCCAGATCCTGCTTACAGATCGCTGTTTTCGGCGAGAGACCCGCTGGCTGTTCACGAAGCCGACTGCGAACCGTCCGAACATCCTCACGCAACTCATCACGGGAATCCGCACGCACCGTGATGAACATCCCCTGGTCGAAGACACGACTTCCGTTCTCGACGCTTTTGTACGTCGAGAGCGCCTCGTTCGCGCGTTCCTGTAGATAGCTCCCACGGACAGTTCGCTCGAGGTCTGCATCAGCCTGGAGATCGTCGGCAGCATGCTGGAGTTCGTCGCGAGCCTTCTGCTGGCTCTTCGGTGTGATATGCACCGTCAGATCGAACTCGATATCCGTGAGCTCGAAGAGTTCCGTCAGATAGCCGTCTTTCGGATAATCGGGATAATCAGCAATGTAGAGCGTCGATGTCCAGTGATCACCAACACGGGCAGTCCGTGTATCCCACTCGATCGCTGCCGGTGCGATGACGTGCTGGTGATTCTCTGCGATATCGTCGAGGATCTCTCCTTCATCGATGCCGTTATCCACGGTTGTCTCCTCGAGGAGATCAGCTAACTCGACCTCTTCAATCTCTTCAGTTCGCCAGTAGTCCCACGCAATCTTCACGAGAAGCGTGAGCAACGCTGTCACCCCAACGTAGAAAGCAAGCCCTGCTCGAGTTCCCGTATCAGGAAGCAAACTTTGCACCTGACCCGCAACCAAAATAACCGAATCGATCACTGGTCGGCCCTCCGTTGGTGATCCACCGCTGGATGGTCGCGAATCGCGTCTGCGCCATCGTCGTACTCGTGTTCCTCTCCGTTCCAGAAGTCCATCGAGAGAACGAACAACTCGACCGTCGTAAGCCGACGAGCAGACCATCCGGACACCTTCTGGATGAACTCCGTCTGGAGGCTGTGACATCGGTTTTCAAGCTTCTCGAACATGGCCGCTCGAATCTCTGCGTCAGTCATATCATTGCGCCGGGTCACGAACGGGTTGAACAGAAACCCAACTACAGGAAATGAGGTGAGTTTCTCTGCAGGGGAACGCTCGTCCTGATAGCGATCATAGACCTCGAACGGGTCGACTTCGACACCGATGAAATAGCGGATCTGCTGGGCACCCTCGAGATCCCGCGGTCGTTGCTCGCGATACTCCTCAAGTAACCCTCGAAAAATCGGGTTCTCCTCAACATCACTATCAGAGAGTCGCCCATCGATTCGTTCGATCAGTCTCTCCACCGGGAACGAACGAGTCGTCGCGTGGAACTTGAGTGAAAAATCGAGCTCCTTATTCGCGAACTCCTCACCGAGTTGCTGGATCTGTGCCCAATCACCAGACATCGCGAAGTCCATGTTCCCAGGATCGATCTCGAGGTAGGCCTCCATCACTCCGTCCGAACGTTCAATCGCACCAATACCGGGCCATGCACGCTTGATGTTCGTGAGATCCTGCGTTCGCTCGTCCGGTTTGAACGGCGTGTAACTTACGAGCCCACCATCAACACCCGACTCACCAGACTCGACTGCACTGTACGTGACTCGAGGCCGTTTGCAGTAGTAGCGATACACATCACCCAACCACGTCGACGCGGGAAGATGACTCGGTGATGCATAGACGACTGCACCACCTGCGACAATCCCCAGGAGCACGAACGGCAAGATCGCTCCCTCGAGCCCAATCAACCCGCCAACGAGAAGCCCCGCGATCGGGAAGCCAAGGAGAACGTATACGTCCCCCTCCTCGATATTCAGGATCGGGATTCGACTCTCTTCGCCCAGTTCATCCATGATTCGCCGGCCAGCTGCACCGCTTTCTTGTGTCACTTGAAGTACCCCGGATCGTTCTCAGTACGACGGTACGCCGGGACACCGTCCTGGCCATACGCGTCTCCCACAACATTGTCGTGGGCCGCTCGCTCCCCAGTATCACCGCTCGAATCCCCAGCTCGAGAGCCACCACTGTGGCGCATCTTCGACGCAGCAGAATAACCAACAGCCGCCTTCGGTCCCCACATCGCAGTCGTCGTTGCAGCAGCGGGACCAGCAACCACACCAGCACCGACTACTGCCCCCGCAGTGACCCCTGCCTTTGTCGTTGCACCCACGATCTTCGTCGTCATCGGACTGGCGTACTTGAACAGCTTCCAGACGATAACGATCGAAAGCAGTGGCAGCGTGACTGCAATGAGGTAACTCAAAAACGCACTCTCTGGAATCAGTGTCGACTCTGTCCCCTCACTGAAGAGCAACTCATAGCCTTTGAACAGCAACGCCACTGGAATCGGCATGATCGCAAGCGGCACAAATTTCAAAGAAACTGTTCTCGCGATATGCGAGACGACGGGAAGATTCCCGTAGGTCAATGCAATCCCGATCGGCATTGCGTAGATCAAGATGTACAACATGATTTCGCGAAGGAAGAATAGCGCCTGCAGGGCCCACATGGCTACGGCACCAACGCCTGTGAGAAAGAGTGCAAGAATCGGGTTCGAGATACTCAACGCGAGTAACCCCACCATCGCACTCGTCACAGTCGCAATGTCCGGAATCAGCGCAATCGTGAAGCCATCGACGAGATAGAGCGCCAAGACCGCGACCCAGTACCAGGTTACGATCAAGAAGCCGCCAGTCCACGCACTCCGCTTCGCCTTTCGCGTCTCGTATGCACTGCCGATATTGAAAATCCGAATCGCATGCCTGCCTTGAACACACATCACCAGCAACAACAGGGAAACGAGCATAATCTCGCCGCTGACGAGGCTGCTGTGGATGCCATCCCACGGCGTGTTCGACGGCTGGCCGAATACAAACGCACCGTCCGTTTCCGGTGTTGGTGTTCCAAACACCTGAGCAGTGATCGCAGCATACCCATCCGCTAAGCCCTCCTGGAACCATTCAATGAGCTTGTCAATTGCGTCTTCGAACCACTTAATCCCGACATCGGAAAGCGACCACGAGGGCATTATGCAACCCTCTCAAGTTCGATCACACAGCCAGCATCCTCGAGCTCAACGACGCCATCACCACTCTCGAAATCCACACTCGAGGCGGGTACAACACACTCGAGTCTCCAATCTCTCTCGAGAGCAGTACAACTCAAACCAATCAACTCAGCAGCACCCCTCCATCGAAGTGTTCGAAGAACAATACCTCTCCACACCATTCCTACCTCATCAATCATAGCTCATCTCTCATTTTCAAGAAGCTCCCCAGCCGCTTCGCCGCATACAGCGCAATCGCAAACGGAATCGCATACCGAACAACATCCACCAGAAGTGTGAACCACCCCGTCGGCGTCGCCAGCGGGTGCCACGTTTCGGTCGCCGTATCGCCGAGATACGCCGGACTATGTGATCGCCACGAGCCTGGACGATACTCTGCTGTATAGATCCCTGGCTGGGATACGGTGACTTCAGCAAGACCCTCAGAATTCGTCCGTACGCGCTGATCACCGACCGTAATATAGCCCTCACGAATATCGTGACCGATCAGCCAAAATCGTGGATCATCGTACGGATTCTCGAGCATAATCGGCTCGCCAGTCTCTCCATCGCGAAGTTCAATCCCTAGGGTCACCGCCGTCGCGTTTGAATCAATGATCTCGAGCGATAGATCGCTCTCGCGAATCTCTCGTTCTGTCCCACCGTCGGGTTCGACGATATCTGCAGAGACGCCTCGCACGATTCCGTCAACAGCAACAGCATCTCGATCGACACCGTCGTGACGAAGCGCAAGTCCATACGATCGCGTATAGGGCGCAGAAACCACGTCAACCTCGACGGTTTCATGAAGTGAGGGCTCCGGCGAGGAACTCTCCGTTCCCCACACCTCGAGGATCTCCGGCCCATCCCGGATAGGCTCTGCACGCGGCCCTAACTCGGATGGATATGCATGGACGTACACCGGCATTGCATCGGATGCAACGGTCACCCTCCCCCTTCGAGTTGCATGCATGAGTTCGTCCCAGCCGGTCTCTCGAGCGGTATAATAACGCCACACCCCACGGACCTTTGCCTCACCATCATCCAACAGCGTGTATCCATGCCACGGCTGGGCCTGATAGATCGCAACGCCACTGTCACCGTTCGGGTACGATGCGTAGTAGATCGATGCCCGAAGATCGTAGACCTCAACCTCGAGATCTTGGGAGACGGTCACTTGGTCGGTGATGATCTCCGTCTCGTTGGCACCCTCCCGCTCGACTCGAGCACTGATGTCCGCCTCGAGCGTCAGCGTCGCCGACCCACCTCGATCAAACGCATACTCGAAGATCGGTGTGTGCGTCCCACTCGTAGCGTCAACCAACTCCCCATCACGTAGCAGCCTGATGTCTTCGATCCCGTGATTTCGAATTGATGAATTCCCATCAATCCGGATGCGATAATCGACGAACCCACGGAGTTCACCCTCCGGTGCGATGTAATGGACCGTCTCGTTCGCATCCAGATGCGTCCTCGTCGACGGATGGATCGCAAACGTTGTCGCATGTGCATCAGCGATAACCACGGAATCCGTACGCGACGCATGCGTGGGATAGATCGAGGTCTCTGCATTGCCTCCCTCGAGTGATTCGTAGTCGGCTGCTGTCCAGCGCTCGGCCGTATCGGGAGGCGCTTTGAACGTGATATCGGTGCAGTTACCGAGTTCTTCCATCCCAGTTCGCGTTTCGCCATATCGTCGCTCGTACTCGGCAGTGCTAATGCACTCATCCGGCGTTTTCGACCACAGCGTCGCCGTCTCGTTTTCGTCCAGCCCATGTTCGTCTCCCCTCTCGAGCGAACCGCCAGCACTGCCAATCTCGGTTCCACCGAGAACAACAGCGATACTGACGGCTGTGAGTATGACCGCAACGTTGAGTTTCGACCTCTCGAGTCCCATTAGGGCCTCTGACTCAAGGACTGTTCACCGATCGACATTACCACGGCACGAAATCCACACAGCCAGCTAACGGAAGACCCATCGTTGAGCCAACAACCGTATACAGCGGTCCAAGGACCACCAGAATAACTGTCGACCGCAGCGCCGTTCGCTTGTGTGCTTTCAGGTCTTTCTTCTGCTCGGTGGTCGTCGTGAATACCTCAGCGAGCGAATCGGCTTGCCAGACGACAATTAAGCCGATAAGGCCGATCCCGGTGGTGATCTGGAAGAACCCGGAAATCATCTCGGGTAGTCCTTCGGCCTCACAGATAACACTCTCCTGTGCCAAGGCCGGCTCAACAGCAAGAACGGATAGCAATATGAGTGATCCAATACCAGAGCGTGCTATTCGGCGTCGTACGTTTGAAGATTCGTCTGTCTCGAGTATTCGGCTCGAAACTGGAGTTTTTAGATTCATTTGGTGAATTTCAGACCTACTGAGAAATCTCGTGAGAACCAACGGATTGGTTCAGAAATTTATTCATTAGATCGTCAAATTCACTCGCTGATGACTGAGTATATATCTTGTGTATTATATTGGATCGGAATTATAGTGCATGGATGAAGAACTGTTTTTGTATCGGCCATGAAAATATCCGTCTGAAACTGAGTCTACTACGTTGTCATCGGTTGCTGGCTGTAGGTCATTATCAGCGGGAACAGCTGGCCCTCGCCATCCTCAACGGCCGGCTGCCGGTCTCGATGTCACTACCGTCGCCGGCGACGCCACGCGACTTCCCATTCTGACCGATACCCAAAACGTGGTAACCGCGCGCCGGGTGCTCCATGATCTGCCCGTCACAGACCAGCCGAAAGCGCTCGAGGAACTGCACCGCATCTATCTTTCTTCAAGGAGAGAATCCCCGGCGTTTACGCCGTCATCAGAAATCTTCGATTTCTGATTGCCCGTCAGACGTAGTCTGACGACCGGGCGTGAATCCGACAACGCTTACACAGTCCCCGTTCGGTAGCAATACGGGTATTTAAGTTCAGTCGAGGTGTAGTATGACATACACCGAGGCGGCACGTCCGCCCACCTAATCGGACAATATCGGGACTCCGAGACCCAGAACGTTCGAGACACCCATCTCGAACCGCTGTGGTGTCTCGGTCACCAAGATAACTCCGAGTCCCCGTGCCGGGGATAGGAGTAACGGCGGTGTGGCCCCGCCATCGGCCCGTCATACCGACGGGTCGTAAACCAGCAAATATCCCAACCCAGCGGTGCGGTGCCGTGGGAAGCCTCGTCGTTTACCGCGAGGAGGAGGTCACGCGCCCGACGGGCACTCGGAGTCCTCGAGCTCCCACTGACGCCAGCAGATACCTCTTCTTTCAGGCAGAGATGAAAATGAGGCCGAGAAAATCGACCGTTCAGACTTGTCTTCGAGTTTTCAACGCCAGCGTTCACTCAATCCAAACATCTAAGATCGCCACGACGTTCGCGCTGCATGACTCCACCTGCGAACCGTCGAAGTTTACTAACGAGTTCCTCTTCCGTTTCATACGTCTCGACTCGTAGATCCCATCGCACCTTGGATGATCGAATCATCGCACTTGTCACGTCATCTTCATGGGCAAAGAGTAGCCGATCACCGTGTGTTTCCGCGAGACTCTCAAGAACACTTCCAGCCTCTTCTCCAACGCCAAAATTGTGCCCAAGAAACGGAACCACGAATGCGGTCGCGTTGCTGCATCTTGCGTACTCGATGCTTTGTGTCACTGCATCCACCTCATCAGTATCTACCTCCGCATCGAGGGCCAGAAATGCGTTCACTCCTGGATCCGTCCGAAGCTCTCCTTGTATCCGCCGTAAGAGCGCTTGCGCCGAATTGATATCGTCCTTGTGTCGAAAGAGTCGGCGTAACGGCCCGGGGAGTTCTCCGATATCGATCTCGCGGCGTTCTTCCTCACTGAGTACATAGTTGAGATTGAACGACTTGTACGGACCCATCAAATAGAAAAGGAAACGGTCGTATTTCACGCTCCCCAGCCGCTCAGCGATCAAATCACGTGTGATTTCAGTGGTCATAGGGGTTCTTGCTCACTCGGCCTTTATAAAAGAGAGTGTTTTCGAGATATCTTGGCTTGATAAAGGCTAAAAGTTTGCCGCCAGTACTCTAGACCAAGATGGCGACAAATCAACCGAGTGCGATTGGTGGGAAGAATCCGGAAGATCCGGAAGACCTGCTACCAGAGGATAGTATTCTCAGTCTCGACGAATATCTTGAGATGCATGCTGCCGTCGGACACCGTACTCGATATGAAATCCTCTACCGGCTTGTCCACAGTGGAGAGATGAGTCCGAAAGAGCTCGAGGAGGTGATTAATGTCGACGATAGTACACTTCACTATCACCTCAACAAACTTGTTGATGTCGGCCTCATTGAGAAGCGCCAGCGTACGGAACGAGGACAAGACGGACTATACACGTATTATCGGGCAACTGTGTTCGGAGAAGTCACACTCTCTGAAGGTGTCGACGAGCTGATCCGCGGCGAGCAGGAGTTCGAAGAAATGTATGACAGCACGATAAATAGTTGATGAGTGCTGTCAGAAAACCAGTTTCGATGTGTGAACCGCCTCGGGGTCAAGCCCTGGGGCACTCGACCTGCTTTTTCTGTAGAGGTCAATCTTCCTGCTCCTGTGAACTATTTTCGGCGTCTTTCTGCACCTCGCGAGAGATTTGCTTGCGGGGCACTGTCTAGATGAGAGTTTGAGGAACGAGCAGGTAGTGGCAAGAAGTGTCCATGCAACTTGCCAACCTGCTCAGAGAGAGCTTAGACGTGGATTGTGATGAGGTTTGGGAGAACGAGCGCACACCGACACCCGTCAGGGTGTTCGGGGTGCGCCTGCATTCGATGGGGTTGTCGGTGCGGGAAGTCGTCGCTGTGCTGGACTTACTTGGCGTCGATCGGTCTCATGGAGCAGTCTGGAACTGGACGCACGATCTTGCGGAGAGCCAGGCGGACCCGCCGGCGGCAGCGCCGTCGCGGGTCGCCGTCGATGAGAAACAGATCGAGGTCGATGGCAAAAAGAAATGGCTGTACGCGGCGATCGATACGGAGTCGAAGCTCTTGCTCGAAATCGACGTATACAGCCGCCGCGGGACCGATCCCGCGGCGGCATTTTTGCGTCGGCTAACCGAGAAACACGACGTGTCAGACACTGAGTTTCTGGTTGATGGCGGTGGCTATCTGACTGCTCTCTTTCGCCACGATCTGAGCGGTCAGCTCAACTACACAGACCGGAACCACATCGAAAAATGGTTCCAGACTGTGTCGATGCGAATCGACCGCTTTCACTCGTTTTGGCGGGGCAGTCCAGCCAGTGCACGTCGCTGGCTCAGACGGTTTAGACACCACTACAACCACGATCGGCCGAATCAAGCACTCGATGGCCGAACGCCAGCCCAGGAGGTGCTGAACTAGACAGTGCCGAAGCACACGAAATGTACTCTCTAGCACCTAACCTACTAGTCTCCTTCCCTGTCTGAAAGCACACGAAATGTACTCTCTCACTGCAGCGTGAAGCAATATTCAGTGATACACTCTAGCACCTCGAGCGTCAACCTGCTTCTTTCCCTCCTTTAGACTATCGACTACAAAGACAGTTCACTCACCCCTAACACGCGTTTATATAGGTCGAAGTTATTCTCCGGGTATTGAGAGTCACAGTATCAGAAGCGTTCTCGAATACAGTATCTGAGCGCTGGCTGCATCTAACTCTCTTTCTAACCAATGGCGACAGAGAAAGACACCACGCCGACTACTGGAGAGACGACTGCACCATCCCAAAACTCGAGTCCGATTCCTGACGGAGACGATCCCAGCGACGCGAGTACCCAGTCACACATCACAGACGTAGATCCCACGACGCCTACACCCACATCCCTCGAGTCACGAACGTATATCGAAATCCGGCCATCGACAAAGCCACTCAACAGTGCAGCTGTCTCACAGGCAACGACAATTCTCTACGAGGGCCTCTACAACCTCTCAAACTCGAACACTTGGCCGTCCCTTCGAAAGAGAACCCAGCAACCGCTCATAGAGTGGCTGCTCGTTGCTGACGGCCAACCGGATACAAGCATCCGGTACCTTGTCGGGACGACACACGACGAATTCATCGACGAACTCGAGGCGATCCTTCGGACGGCGTTTCCAAATACGTACGAACTGACGCAAGTCGACTGGCATCCACGACAACTCCAACCGTCTCACACTCCCCCCACAGACAACGACGGTTCAACACCAGCCGCCGCTGACACGCCAAGTCAGCCATACGCCGCTGGCATCGAGTATCGCGGTGTAGCGAAAATCCGCCAGGATTGGCAAACCTCGCTCGCATCGTTCGAGGAACTCACCGACCGCTCTCGAAAGACACAACCAGAGAAACAGAAATCGAATTCCCGTCGTATCCCACTGGCGACGCTCGTCGAAACACTCTGTGACTCAGCAATCCCCGTCGTGTACCAAGTGACCTGCAGTCCGCTTGGCGATCAACGGGTAGACGCAGAAGGGTACCAATACGATCTCGAGCGCGCCCTCGTCACACCAGCCGATCGTCTCCTCAATTTCGTCTTCCCTCGATCGGAAGAGAAACTCGAGCCAGAAAACCTTGCTCGTCCATATCGTGATCGTCTCACCGAACTCGAAACGCGTGACCTTCGACGGACATTCTGTCTTTCGGCTCGAGCAGTGGCGCTCACAGATGACACGAACTCACAACAAGCCGAGACAGTCGCTCGAAGACTCACAAACGTGTTCGGCCATCTCAGTGGTTCTTTTCATTCGATCCGCGGACACCTCCTCACGGATGCTGACCTCCACGTAGGCTCACGTCCACCTGCAAGTCAACTCTTCGAGGACATCTGTCAACGACCCTATCCCGAACCAACATACGAAACGCTCGAAAGCCGTCTCCCATGGAAGCCACACGTGAGCGCGGGGATCGTCGTCGCACCAGACGAACTCCCAGGGTTCTGTCTGATCGACGGCGTTGGCCTCACATCATCCGGCCAACGAGCACTCGGGGCTCGACAATCCGAACGAACCGGCCTTTCTCTGCCATCTCCGGATCACCTCGCACAGTACACGGGAACCGGACAGACGCTCTGCATGCCGCTGACTGATGACCGCCAACCCTACCAAAACCCGTTCGTTCTTCCACCAACACTTCAGGATAGACATCTCTTCGTCATCGGCGATACAGGCTCCGGAAAATCCGTCCTCACGACTGGTGCAATGCTGTCGAACGTCGAGGCCACAGACGGCCCTGAGATCCTCTTCGATTACAAGGGAGGGGGAACCGCCGAGGAGTACCTCCAAGCCCACTATACAGCACACGATGGCCTCGAGGACGTCAGCTACTTCGACCTCACCGAAATACTTCCTGCGCTGTCGATTTTCGACATCAAGCCGCTACTCGATGCCGGGCTTTCACGAGAAGAAGCACGCTCGAGAATCGCAGGCCATTACGAAGAGATCCTCGCGGGGCTAATGGGCGAAGAACAGTACTATGGAGCGACGGAATCGACAAAGGCGATTCGCAATCACCTTCGAGCGTTGTACGATCCGATTCACGGTTCGGATGCGATTTCACACAAAGATCTCTACCGGGCGCTCCAGCGTACACTGAGCGATCAAACACCGCCACCGACTTCGGATGAACGACTCACCGAGTATTTCGCTGGATTGCTCGAGCGCGATCGAGACGTCTTCAACATGGTTCTCGGCGGCGCCGTGGCTCGAGTCGAACTCATCGCGACCGATGATCGACTTGCACCACTGTTCGATCACGTCCATCGTGCTCCTACAGATGAAGACGACACTGAGAGTGACGAAACAGAACCCCACTTCGATTTCACAGACGTCATCGACGACGATACGGTCGTCATCTTCGATTTCGGCGGGATGGAAGAGCGGATTAAACATGCACTTACGCTCGTCTTGCTCTCGAATCTGTGGATCGCGCTGAAAGCCCGTTCAGGAACCTCTCAAACGCAACAACAGCCACCTCGAGTCAATTTGTACCTCGAGGAGGCGAAAGACATCGCCGCGACGCAACTGGTCGATACCCTCCTCTCACAAGGGAGATCGTTTGGCCTCTCCCTCATGCTCGGTGTTCAATTCCCCGGCCAACTCGACTCTCCAGATCCGTCGAATCACACCTACGAAGAAGCGCTCAACGAGATCGGAACGTTCGTCGTCGGCAACGTCAGCATCGAAGACGACCTGGCGAAGGCGCTCGCGACCGACGACGTTCCACCAACGAAGGTTGCCAGGCGGCTTGCAGCAATTCGTCATGGCGAGTGGCTTGTCCGCCCTGCAGCCACATTTGGCACACCAGCTCCACGACCGTTTCTCGGACGGTCACTGCCCGCTCCCGATGGACACCCCGCAAGTGAGACACCACTTGGCGACGAGCAGTATCAGGCCTTCAACACAGCATTCGAACTCACCGCACTCGAGACATGGAACGAAGCCGGACTCAAATATGAAAGCAACCATCCAAGCACCGAGAGCGGATCGAGTGACGAGGACACAGCGGAAGAAGCGTCACTCCGGGTTGACTCACTACTGCCACACACGAAGCGACTCCCCGAGTACGTGAGCTACGACGAATCGATACATGCTCTCTGTTGTGGATCATGTGAGAACCGCTACGATCCGACTATCGAAGGAATGAAGCGGTCGATTGAATGCTGTCGTTCACTCACAGACGTCGAGCCTGCTGACATCCCTGTCTGTGATATCAATCTCAAGCTCACAGCCGAAGAGCGAGATCTTTCTGAATGGAGTGACCGACAACTGCTCTTCTTACAAACGGTGTACAACGCACAGCAACTCCGGTATGATACGCTCGAGTATGATCTGCTCCATGACTCGATGATCAGACTGCAGGAGTACGTCGGGATCGAAACCGACGAGATCGCCCCACTGCTCGAGGCCGACCTCCTTAGACACGATACGGATCACCCACACCGTCTCTACACCGTCTCGTCAGAAGGCCGGTCTACAATTGGTGAAAGCTATCGCAAAGGCGTCGATTATGGCCATGGAGTCGGTGATCTTGATGAATCCAGTGAACACGTCCTTGGAGTCGAAGTCACCCGGCAGCATCTCGAGGAGGCGTACGCGGAGGATCCCGAATCGGACGTCACCGAAGTCATTCCGTATTACGAACTCGACGACCAGCATCGACTCGACCTTGCAGGTGTGGATGCCGATGGCGAGATTATCGTCACAGCCGAGGTTGAACGTATCAACCACGACACCCGACGCGCGGTGCCCGCCGATTTCGACAAGATGGCTGCTTGTGAACCCGAGGCCGCACTCTGGGTCGTCATGAAACAGGCCGATGGCCACAAAATACTCTCTGCGCTCAACGACCCGCTCGAGGGGCCTCCTCGAGTCGAGAAGACGTATGCAAAGACCACGCCACCCCAACAATTCCGGATCGACACACCTGGGATGACGGCTGTCTATCCTGCAGAGTGGCTCCGGGATCGCTCGCCGGATCTCCCGTAGCTTACTGGGCAGGGAGAGGAGCTCTCCTTCTGTGGCGTCTCTCTCCGAGTGCGGATTGTATTCTCGTTTCTTACAGAATTCCGTGTCTGTTCTGCTCTCGACCCGCTCTGTTCATGTCACAGGAAAACGATCCAATCGTCATAATCGTCTCTGCCCTCCGCAAGTGTTGCTGTGGGGGTTTCTCGAGTGAGAACCTAGGACGGGGGATTGCTCGAGCAGTGGATTGGCTGTTGAGATAGTAGCTCGCACAAATCGGGCTCTCTTGCTCGGGTCAGGATTGGAATCGGCTAATGGCGGTACAGACTCACACTCCAATCGCATGAAAATCGGTCGAATAGGCCACCTCCTCGGGATTCCTTGTCTGGTTTTTCTCGAGACGCTGTACGTATTGGGGACTGCAGTCGCTTGATGAGTGAGGGCACTCCCACTGACTTCTCGAGTGGATGGTGGACATCGGCAGTTCAAACCGATAGACGGGAGCCGGTTATGAGGCTTCAGCCATTCCGTATCGGTCACATTTGCTAGCGCGAATATGCTTCTGGGATGCCCGCTTTGCTTCACGACACCTGTTTCAGGGAGTCTACTCGAGTTGGGAAGTCTCTCGAGTCCGTTTTTCTTTCTTCCTAGGATTCCGTTCTATTGCCGCACAACACCACCTTGCGGTGGCTAGAGCTGATTATGATGATCGGTGGGTGGCGTGCTCAACAATCAGTCACACGACGATAGAGATGACCCCACCGCCGACGATCGCCAGTCCACCGAGGCCGAAACAGACGACCCAGAACGGTATGCGATCGACGATCCGCATGAGAGCATCGATGGTGAGATAGCCGACGAAGGAACTGACTCCAAGTGCCGCCAGCGCAGGCACTGGCTCGATACCGGGAAGACCACCGGCACCCGTAATAGTGAGAGCAGCAGCACCGAGACTGGCAGGAATCGACAACAGAAAGGAGAGACGAAACGCTGCTGGCGGATCGTAGCTCCGGAACAACAGTGCGCTCGTCGTGATACCGGACCGTGATATTCCTGGAAGAATTGCGACGCCCTGGACAGCCCCGACCAGAACCGAGTCTGGCAGCGTCGGCGCATCGCGGATCCCCATCGATATCGACTCCGAGGCGAGTTGAAGCCCCCCTGTGAGCACCAGGAGGACACCGATAGCCGTGATGAAGACGCCTCCAGTGAGTTGGCCGACAAAGTCGACTGCGTATACGTACAGTGGGATCCCCACGACGCCGGTCATCAGCGTGGCAACGACGACGTACGACGCGATGGCGTTCTCCCCAGTGTACGCGCTGTCAGGCCGCCAGCCGGGCACTGCGAGGATAGCCGTCGCAATATCATCGCGATAGTAGACCGCCGCCGAGAGCGTCGTACCGACCTGCAAGAACAGCGCCAGTTGCACCGCAACTGCAGGGTCGGTTCCCGCGATCGTCAGGAACAGCGCAAGGTTGCCCTGACTCGAGACGGGCAACCACTCGACGATTCCCTGGACGATCCCAGCGAGGATTGCGACAATAAGGTCGACTCTGCTCACTGATGAGGATGTGACAGTACGACTACTTAAAGGAATCCGATTCCAGTCAGTGATCGAGCGGGGAAGACGAATCGTGCCTGGGTCATTCGACCGTCACGCTCTTGGCCAGGTTACGCGGTTTATCGATTGATCGACCGAGTAAGTTCGCAACCCAGTAGGCGACCAATTGTAACTGAACGTTCGCGAGTACGGACCCACTGAGATTGCTGACTGCGGGAATCTCGAGAACGTGGTCGGCGTACCGTGTCACGTCAGACTCGCCGTCGGTGATCGCCACGACGGGCGCATCGCGAGCCTCGACTTCTTTGACGTTCCCGATGGTCTTTCGGGCAGTCTCATCGTCTCCAGTGACAACCGCGAACACTGGCGTATCCTTGGTCACGAGCGCGAGTGGCCCGTGTTTCAACTCGCCGGCTGCAAACCCTTCCGCATGCCGATAGGTTATTTCTTTCATCTTCAGCGCCCCCTCAAGTGCGACCGGGTAGTGGTACCCACGACCGATGAAGAAGTAGGCGTCAGCGCCGACGTACTCCTCAGCAATTGCCTGTGCGTCTGTCGTCTCGAGGACGGTCCTAACCTGACCAGGAATATCTCGGAGTGCTTCGAGTTCCTCGCGAGTTGGTCCATCGCCGAGTGTGAATGCCAAGAGGGCAAGCGCGAGCTGCTGGCTTGCGAAGGTCTTCGTTGCGGCGACGCCGATCTCGGGACCGGCCCTGATATAGAGGGCGTGATCACACTCCCGTGCAGCCGAACTGGCGACCGTATTGGTCACCGCAAGCGTCGTCGCCCCGGCGCGGGCTGCCTCTCGAAGCGCACGGAGTGTATCTGCTGTTTCACCACTCTGAGTGACACCGACGACGAGGGTCTCATCGTCGATAGGGACGCGATCGCTCGCGTACTCGCTGGCGAGAAACGCCTGCGCCCGAACCCCAGCTTCCCGGAGTCGCTCAGCGCCGAACAGCGCCGCGTGATACGACGTCCCGCAGGCGACGAACTGAATGGGACCCTCGTGGTCGAGGTCAGCAAGATCCTCGAGGTCGACCGTGCCGTCGAGGTCGTCGATTCGGCCCCGTAGGCATTGCCGCAGAGCTTTCGGCTGCTCGTGGATCTCTTTGAGCATGTAGTGGTCGTAGCCGCTCTTTTCTGCATCTTCGGGATCCCATGCGACTGTTTCCGTTGGACGGTCGACGGGGTGGCCTTCCGCATCGGAGACGACAGCACCGTCGGCGGTCAGCCGAACGAAATCACCGTCCTCGAGATAGCAGACGCGGTCCGTGTGTTCGACGAACGCAGGGACATCACTCGCGAGATACGTACCAGCTTCGCCGAGGCCGACGACGAGTGGGGAGTCCTGTCGGGTCGCATACACCGTCTCGGATCCGTCGAAGACAGCAGCGATTGCGTAACTGCCCTCGAGTTGGTCGATCGCCAGCCGGAATGCCTCCTCGGGGGCCGCACCGCGGTCGAGATAGTGACCGATCAGCTGCGGGACGACTTCGGTGTCGGTCTCACTTTGGAACGTGACGCCGGAATCAGCGAGATCGTCACGCAGTCGCTGGTAGTTCTCGATGATGCCGTTGTGGACGACGGCAACGCGGCCTTCCTCGTCGCGGTGTGGGTGTGCGTTCACATCGGATGGTGGGCCATGCGTGCTCCAGCGCGTGTGCCCGATCCCAGTCAGTGCACCCTCGAGTTCGTCTCTCGGAACCGCACTCTCGAGTGCTGATAGTTCGCCCTCTGTCTTGTGAACTGTTATCGACGGCGTCGGCACGGCAAGGCCAGCGGAGTCGTAGCCACGGTACTCGAGACTTGACAGGCCATCAAGGACGACATCGACGGCATCGACACTGTCGGACGCCCCAGCGTACCCGACGATTCCACACATCGTCACTGCACCTCTGTTTCGCCGTCGATCGTCCCTTGAACAGCCGTACCGGCAGTGATGACGGCATCGGAGCCGACGATCGTTCCCGGTGCATAGGTCACGCCGCCTCTGTCGTGAACGCGATCCGCCAGCAGTGCGCCCAGTCGTTCGTTCTCGTGGACACGATCGCCGATTCGGACATCGCCAGGGCCACCGACGACCGTTGATCCAGCGCCGATTCGGACGCTACGACCAGAGACACAATCGACAAGCGTCGCGTTTGCACCAACGCGCGTGTCTGAATCGGCGACACTGTTCTCGACAACTGCGTTCGCTCCCACCGTTACGTTCTCGCCGAGCGCGACGTTAGGGCCGACGACGCTTCCCGGGCCGACGACGCAGTCTGCTGAAATCACGACCGGTTCGACGATCGTCGCAGAGTTATGAATCTGGGCATCAGCTGAGACCGTGCTTTCGACGCCGTCTGTACTCTCGAGGAGCGTCTCAGTCACCTCGAGTAAGTCCCATGGATACGTCGCGTCGTACCAGAACCCGTCGGAGACGACACCACGGACGGTTTCACCAGCGTCGATCGCATTTGCGATACCATCGACGAGCGAGTACTCATTGAACTGCGGTTCTGGGCCGCGGAGATACTCGAAAATCTCGGGTTCGAACGCGTAGACACCCGCGTTGAGATGATAACTACGATCGTCGTGCGGTCGTTCGACGATTTCGGTGACGTGCTCGTCGTCCTCGAGGATCACACCACCGTAGTTAGTAATGTCACCGTCTCGAACGAGTCCAAGCGTTGCGATGGTGTCGCTATTGTGGACCTCACAAACATCCTCGATGATCCCACGTTCAACGATTTGGTCGCCGTTGAGAACGAGCTGAGGCCCCGAAACCTCGGGTTCGGCTTCCAGAAGTGCGTGGCCACTTCCAAGTTGCTTGTCTTGCACTACGTAGTCGATGGACGCACCACGGTACGTCGATCCGAAGTGTGACTGCACATGCGTCCGTCCATAGCCAACGACGACGGTAATTTCTGTGATATCAGCGTCGACAAGCGAATCGAAGACATGCTCGAGAATTGGCTTGGCCGCAGCAGGAAGCATCGGTTTCGGCCGGTGGTTTGTAAGCGGCCGAAGACGGGCCCCCTCCCCTGCCGCGAGGACCACCGCAGAACGGATTTCCATGTCGATATTGACAGTAACGAACGCTTATTGTTCTTGCGGCCTAGACTTTGTCCATCGCCAACTTCTTTCTATAGAACCCTCCCCTTTCAGGGGACTGGCTCTGGTGGATACAGTTTCCGCTCCTGTGTCTTCGCATGGAACGCTTTCTGTGAACTTCCTCGTGAACTCCCTCGGGGCTGAGTGATCAGCGAAGCAGTTGAACTCCTCGGGAGGAGAGCAAATCATGCCAAAGGACCGGGCTCTAAGCAAGCTCCCGTGCTGTTCAGAACTTATGCAGACCACTCTGACCTCGAGGCACTCGTCTTGCTCATCTGCGTAGACAAGGAAGTTTATTAGCCAATACTCACAACCCCTGCGCACATGAATCTGCTTGCCATAGCTGCCGTCTCGCTTCTCGCGGTGACGGCCACGCCTTATATCTGTTATCTCTTGCTGTACGCCTGGATTCGGCCACGCGGCTCGCCCGCCAATAAAACACCCGCCGAACCCGCTGTCAGTATCGTACTGCCGACGTACAACGAGGAACAGATCGTCGAGACAAAACTTGATGATGTACTCGCCCTCGACTATCCGATGGAGAAAGTCGAACTCGTTATCGTCGACTCCTCAACCGATGATACACGGGCGATTATACGGGAATACTTTGCCGATCTCGAAGCACCTGATCTAGTGCTGCTAGAGGAAGACGAACGACGTGGACTCGCGCCGGCTCTTAACGACGCCTACGCTGCCGCGTCGAACGAGATGGTCGTGAAGACCGATTGCGACTCGAAGCTTTCGCCGAATGTCCTCCGGGAAGCTGCCGCAAATCTCGCAGACGATGATATCGCGGCTGTAACTGGCCAGAACGTGGAGGTGTTAGGCGGAAGCGAGGTCGAGTCAGGCTACCGCGGCGTCCAGAGCCACATCCAGCAACTGGAGTCTCATCTGGACTCGACGCTGATTTTTCACGGGCCGTTCTCCGCGTTCGAAAATGATGCGTTGCTCCCGATTGATCCCAACTCGCTTGCCGACGATACAGAACTCGCGTTGAAGATTCGGCGACAGGGCGGACGTGTGATTTTTGATCCAGCTGTAGAATATATGGAAGCCTCGCACTCCGAGTTCGGCAAGCGTCGTCTCCAGAAGGACCGTAGGGGGATGGGGCTAATTCGACTACTCGTCCAGCACCGTGACGCTCTCGGAAAGTATGACAATTACGGACAGGTAGTCCTGCCGTTCAACTGGTGGTTCATGATAGTCTCACCGTGGCTGGTTGCATTCAATGTGCTGGCCGTTACTGCGGCAGTCGTGTCTGTCATTGGCTGGGCGGGACTCGGTGTTCCAGTCGCACTCACGGGATTTGTCTGGCTCGGTCAGAAAGACCTTCTCGGGCCTCTGCAGGCAGTCTACGCCATCTTCGACTCACAGGTGTCGCTTTTTCATGCCACAATAGAACTTCTGCGGGGCGAAGGCGACGGCACATGGGAGATCGACGAGGAGTTACGGGAGGCTTTCGAATGAGCAGCGTTAAAATAACGTCAGCAGAAGTGAAAGGGGATAGCATAGTATGATGGATCGCTCTATCGCCATTGCCCACGGTAACTACCTCGAGCGTGGCGGTGCGGAGTCGCTATCGGATGAACTCGCTCGGACGTTTGATGCACCGCTGTACTTCGGGTTCGGTGACGTCGAGAACGTCTCCGATGATGTGGACGCCCGAAGTCTCTACGAGAACTCACTGTTCTCGGGTGTCAAGCGGTCAGTATTCCTTCGTGACCTCTACTACGCGTGGAACGCTCAGCAAATCCCGGAACTGACCGAGTACGACGTAGTCATTCTGTCGAAGAATGAGTTGAGTTGGTATGTTCCAGAAGATGAGCAGGTGGTCATCCACTACACCCATAGCACGCCGCGAGTTCCTTATGACCTGTTCCAGCAGCGGGCAAATTCGCTTTCATCCCGTCTGTACGCGTTCGTCGCTCGGACAATGTTTTTGCCTAATACAAAATTTCCTGATACATTCGTGGCAAATAGCGAACTCGTCGCACGACGGCTCCGGCGGTACTGGGGCGTTCCTGAAGAGAAGGTCGAAGTCGTCTACCCGCCTGTGGATGTCGACCAGTACGAGTCCAAGAAGACACAGGACTACTATCTGACCTACTCTCGGCTGATTCCTGAGAAACGTATCGACACGATCATCCGAGCGTTCGACGGACTTGACGCCAGATTGGTCGTTGGCGGAGCGGGCGAACAGCGCGAGAAGCTCGAGCGGCTTGCGCCCGATAACGTCGAGTTCGTCGGCTATATGTCCGAATCAGAAAAGCGTCGACGCCTCGGCGAGGCTAGGGCTGTACTTTTCAACGCGATGAACGAGGACTTCGGCATCATCCCTATTGAGGCGTTCGCCAGCGGGACGCCCGTTCTCGGCGTCGAGGAGGGGTACACCAAGTATCAGATTCTCAATGGGGAAAACGGTCTGCTACACGAACCGGACCCTGCAAGCATCCGTACATCGATCGAGCGCTTTGAGAGAGAGGGCGTAAACTGGGACGCCGACGAAATCACATCGTTCGCCGAGCGATTCAGCGTAGATCGATTCCGTAAGGAGATGCAGGCGGTTGTTGAGAAGGCGGTTGAAGCGGCCGCAATCGAACCGTACGAGGAAATCGACACGCAGAAAACAGCTTTGACCTCGAATAGAGATAGATCTAAGCAATGAGTCTCCAAGACTGGGCCGAAAACGCCAGAGACCGTTTCGAACGCGACGGGGTGACGATTGGTGTCTACGGTGCTGCCCAAGAACTCTGGCAGGGTGGTCTCGGTGTCCTCGGACGCTACGTCTACAACTACGGCATGCACGTCTTTGAGCGCGACTGGGACGTGCTGCTAGTACTGGACACCTGTCGACCTGACGTGCTTGGGGAGGTTTCTGATAACTATGAGTTTCTCGACGGGTACGACCCGGACGCGGGGGTCCACCAGTCAGTCGGCTCTCGATCGGCAGAGTGGACAAGAAAGACGTTCGATCCTGATTCGACCCACGCCGACGAACTTGCCGAGACTGCTCTCGTAAGCGCGAACCCCTACACCCGAACGCTGCCGGACCCCGACGCGCTCGGCTATTTGGACGAAATCTGGAAGTACGCGTGGGACGATGATCACCGGACTGTCCGTCCCGAAATAGTCATGGACCGGGCGGTGGACGTATCTCGTACCCACGACTTCGACCGCATGGTTGTCCACTTCATGCAACCTCACACGCCCTACCGCTCGATGCTTGACCTATTCCCAGACGGCCGGGTCGGATTTGACAGCGAGGGCGCAGCGGGACTCACTATCTGGGAGCAGATACGTACAGGCCGTATCGACACCGAGACGGTGTGGGAGGGATACCGCGACAACTTACGGTGGGTGTTAGACGAGGGTGTCGAACCCCTTCTCCGGAACGTGGACGCAAATACGGTGGTCCTCACCAGCGACCACGGGGAAGGGTTCGGCGAGTACTGGTACTACGGCCACAGCAGTACTGCACCGCTTCCGATTCTGAAGCGTGTTCCGTGGGCAATAACCACTGCGAGCGACATGGGTGAGTACGAACCACGGGTTGAACCCGAAGACACACGCCTGAATACCGATGAAGTGAAAGATAGACTACAGGCACTTGGATATGCATAAACAATGACTCTCTCAGACTGGCTCAACGAGTCGCAAGATAGAATCGCCGAACACGGCGTCAGGATCGGCGGAATTGAGGCTGCCAAAGCGTTTTGGACCGGTATGCTCTGTCGCGTCGGTGAGCGCTGGAACTACGGCACGCCCATTTTCGAGGAGGACTGGGATGTGCTAGTCGTCCTCGACACCTGCCGGCCAGACGTCCTTGAAGAGGTCGCGACCGACTACGAGTACGTCCCCGCCGAGGTTCCCACGACCTCCTCCATCGCGTCGTGTTCTCCCGAGTGGATGGCGAAGAACTTCGCCGAAGAGTACCACGGCGAACTCGCCGAGACTGCCTATGTCACGGCCAATCCCTTCTCGGACGGCCACGACGAGGAGAAGTTTGGTTTGCTGGACGAGGTCTGGCGCTACGCGTGGGACGATGAGTACAAGTCGATTCCGCCAGAGCCAGTCACCGACCGGGCTATCGACGTGATGCGGACCCACGACCCCGAGAGGCTCATCGTTCACTATATGCAACCCCATGAACCGTATCGGCAACTGGTCGAGAAGTACCCTCACTGGTTCGAAGCCGACGAGAAGGCTGGGGGCGAGCGCCTCCGCTACTGTGCGACCGACTGGAGCCTCTGGGACAAACTCCGGCACGGAGAAATCACCCGCGAGGAGCTTTGGCCGATGTATCGCGACACGCTCCGATGGGTGTTGGACGACGGCATCGACACTCTCTTGCGGAATGTCGATGCCGACAACGTGGTTCTCACTGCCGACCACGCTGAAGCGTTCGGCGAGTGGGGCATCTACGCTCACCCCGAGAACCTCCCGCTGCCCATCGTCAAGGAGGTCCCGTGGGTGCAGGTTTCGGCGACCGACACCGGGGAGTACGAACCGCAGGTCGAAGCTGAATCGGAATCGCTGACCGACGAAGAGGTTTCGAGTCGCCTCGAAGCACTCGGGTACAAGTAGCATGACGTTCGCAGACTGGCTTCAGGAGTCGAAGCACAAGATCGACGACTACGGACTCGCCGGCGGTGCCCAGTCAGCTGTACTGGACTTCTGGGGAGGGTTCGCACGCCGGGCGTGCCACCACCTCGGCCTCGACCGCGATGGGATCGGCATCTATGAGCGTGACTGGGACGTGCTGGTCATCCTCGACACCTGCCGAACTGACGTGCTGACGGAGGTTGCGGACGATTACGACTTCCTGCCCGACCGAATCCCGACATTTACGTCGCTGGGTTCGACCTCGTGGGAGTGGATGGCGGACAACTTCAACACGGAGTACCGCGAGGAGATAGCCCGGACGGCTTACGTGACGGGCAACGCTCACACCAAGCGACTCGGCGACGAGTTCGAGGCCGACCCCGAGTGGTTCGGCCTGCTGGACGAGGTCTGGGAGTACGCCTGGGACGAGGAGTTCGACGGCATTCCTCCTCGACCGGTGACAGACCGGGCCATCGACGCGATGCGAGCCCACGATCATGAGCGCCTCGTTGTCCACTACATGCAACCCCACGCGCCCTATCGATCGCTTGATATCGATTGGCGGGTTGGAAACCAGCAAGACGCCGACGCTGGAAAGGTCTGGGACTTATTGCAAATCGGTGAACTCTCACGCGAGGAAGTCTGGTCGGCCTATCGCGACAACCTCCAGTGGGTGCTAGACGACGTGGGGCTACTCTTAGACAACATGGACGCCGAGAAGGTCGTTCTCACGGCCGACCACGGCGAGGCCTTCGGTGAGTGGGGCTTGTACGGCCACTACCGCCACGTGCCGATTTCGGTGCTAAAGAGGGTCCCCTGGGTTACGACCACCGCGACCGACTCAGGTACCTACGAACCCGAAACCGAAACGGCCGACGCCAACCTGACTGGCGACGACGTTGAACAGCGCCTACAAGCCCTCGGATACAGGTGATTTACATGATAGAAAATACGCTACTCGTAACCGTCGATTCTCTGCGCTACGACCACTACAAGTACATGGAGCGAACGCGGGAGTTCCTCGGCGACGCCCACCCCGCAGCGTTCGCCACCATCACCGCGACACCGGGGAGTTTCCAGTCGATCATCGGTGGCATCTACCCCGGCGAGGTCGGCATCGACGCCGACACGACGGTCATCCCGTCGCTCGACCACGAGTACAAACACGGCATCTCGACAAACCGGTTTCTCTCCGAGCGGTATGGCTACACCATCGGTTTCGACGAGTTTACCGAACCGAGCCGCGAAGAGGAAGGGATCAAGGACAAGGTCGCACGCCACATGAATCCCAAGAGTACACTCTACGGCGTGGCCTCCCGCGTCTGGAACGTCGTCCAGAGCGTGCAGGGTACCGTCGGCGAAGTCGGTCGGGAGTATCGACCGGCAGATGACGTAATCAACGAGTTCCTTACCAAGACCGACGGCCGAGACGATTGGTTCGGGTGGCTTCACTTCATGGAGCCACACCACCCGTACAACCCGGACGACGCGCCCGTCTCGCGGAGCGAGGCCCAACAAATCAGTCGGCGCGTGCTGGACGGCCGGGGGAGCGAGCGCGACAACCGGATCGCCCAGAAGCTATACCGCGGTGAGGTCGAGGAACTCGACCGCGAACTCGGCGAACTCTGGGAGACCATCCCCGACGATACCCGCGTCGTTTTCTGCGCTGACCATGGCGAACTCATCGGCGAGGACGGCCAGTGGGGCCACCACAAACACCTCCTGCCAGGCATCCTGCGAGTTCCGTTCGCCACCCGAAACGTCCCTGTCGAGAGCGACGTGGTGAGCCTCGTGGACGTACCCTCCTACCTCGCGGGCGAGGACTTCGGACAGGGCCGGCTCGAACGCGAGGTCGCCTTCGCGGCCCAGAGCGGTCAGCAGGCCGCGATGAACCGATACCACATTGCCACCGAGGACGGCGTCCGGACCCTTGACGGCGACCCAGCAGACGACCCCCAACTCACTCGCGCTCAGCAGGAGTTCACCGGGTCGGGCGAGCGCCCCGTCTCGAAAGAGGATCTTCCGCATGACGATCTCGAAGCACTCGGATACCTATAAATGAGCACGGCTGAATTGGACATCGGCAGGGAGGCGTTGCTTTCGCTGGTTGCGAAGCTGACGATGTCCGTGTTCGGGTTCATCGGCGTCATCATTTTCGCGCGAGTGCTGGGGTCCGCTGGTGTAGGTCGCTACTACTTTGCTTTGGCGGTCGCCATCTCGCTCGTCAGGGTTCCGGCAGGCATCGCCAAGGCCATTCAAAAGCGCGTCAGCGAGGTCGATAAGAGTCCGGAAGAGTTCCTCGCGGTCGGACTGATCGCCC
Organism: Natrinema sp. HArc-T2; assembly: GCF_041821085.1. Classification (NCBI taxonomy): domain Archaea; kingdom Methanobacteriati; phylum Methanobacteriota; class Halobacteria; order Halobacteriales; family Natrialbaceae; genus Natrinema; species Natrinema sp. HArc-T2. The sequence continues at coordinate 68,368 of NZ_JBGUAZ010000003.1, forward strand.
ACATCGTGTATCTGGGCGTCGTCGGCATCCTCGCTTTCTTGCTCGCGCCCTATCTCCCACTCGAAGAGGTCGCTACCGAGGAGATACTCGGCATCCTGCTCGTGCTGGGGAGCGTCGGTCTATTCCAGATACTTAATAAACTCTATGCGGGCATTGGCAACCCCGGTGCGTCGCTGTGGTTCGACACCCTCCGGAGCGTCTTCACACTCGGCTTCCAATTGGCCCTGCTCTGGATCGGGATGGAAGCGTTCGGTCTACTCGTTGGCCTTGCGGCCGCGACAGTCCTGACTGCGGGCATGGTCGCGTTCACCAGCGGCGTCCGACCGTCAGTCCCCACGCGAGAGACGATTCGGTCCACGGGCGAGTTCGCGCGCTGGAGTGTTCCGACCGCGATGGTTGGTGACCTCTATAAGCGCGCTGACCCGATTCTAATTGGCATCTTTGCGGGGGCCAGCGCGGTTGGGTTCTACGAGACGGCGATCCGCCTTGTGCTTCCGGCCTCCCAACTCGCGGCATCCATCAGCAACCCCCTCCACGTGAAATCAAGCGGCCGCTCGTCGCTCGGCGAGGACGTGTACAACGACGTAGCGAACGCGATGTCCTATGCGGGACTGTTTGCTATCCCAATTTTTTTCGGTGCGCTGGCAATTCCAGATGTGCTGATGCGGACTTTCTACGGAAAGGAATTCGGAAATGCGGGCATCGCTCTAGTTGGCATTGCACTGTTCTATATCTTTTATACCTATCAGATCCCATTGGAAGCAGCCATCAGCGGGACCGACAAGCCTGAACTAGTGTTTCGAGTGAAGCTCGTCGGGTTGGTAGGTTTCGTACCGCTGGGAATAGGTCTGGCAAAGTTCTACGGCTTCCCCGGCGTTATCGCTGCGACACTGGTAAGTGAATTGTTAATGTTCCTAGTGTATCAGTATATCTGCCACGATGTGTTTGATCAGGTTGTCCTACCAAAGCCGATCGGAGCTCAAATAGTTAGTGGTGTAATAATGTTCACTCTATTGACTTATGTTGAAAAGTTACTTTTGCTTGATACTTGGGTTCCGGTCATCTCCCTAGTGGGGATCGGGGCAATAGTGTACTTCACGGTGCTGTCGATTATGAGCTCTCACTTCCGACTAACTGCTCGCAGCGTTTTCTCGCCCCTTGTTCGTCAAGTCGAACAAATCACGTAGACCAGTTCGGTATGCTGTACGGTCACCTTTCACCACAAACGGCGCCCGACGGCATTGCTAGATTGAACCCTTCAGTGTGAGTGCTTCAACTGGCGGTTGATCGTCGAGTGCTTGATGACTGCGGTGGTGGTTGTAGTCGGCGGTATAGGCAGTCAGCCAGCGCTCGAGTGGTCTGCGTCACTTCTGAATCGTGGCTACGCCGGTACGCTGTTCGAATCCGGCGACTCGAGCGAACGCTTCCGAAACGAGTATTCAAACCAAACCCCAATCACTCCGGCGCTGGCCTGACTGCGATTCCATGTTTCGTGGAACCGCTCGATTCGCATCGTATAGGTCTGAAAGAGCTTTTCAACGATGTTGCGGTCAGTGTAGTTGAGATCGCCGCTGAGAGTAGTTCGGGCAAGGGCAGTCAGGTAGCCCATGCCATCAACGAGAAACTCCGCGTCTGCGAGCGGTATTTCTCTTTCAGTTCCTCTAAGAACTGTTCAGCGGGATCTCGGCCCCTGTGCTTCGAAAGTCGTACTCAGTATAGACCTCCACCTGCTTGGGGAGCAGTTCGACGATGTCTCGTCGAAGAAGCGTGTTAGCGACTCGTTCGAGCCGTTCTGGCTCGAGCTTCGTCCGCAGGTGGTAGAGGATCGTGTTCGCCGATGGCGAGTCTTCACTGGAGTTGCATAGCGTCGAGATCGAAGTCCCGTCGGCGGTTGCGCCGACGAGGACCTCGTAGAGGTCCTCTGCATCGATTTCAGCGTTGTTGGCGAGGTTCAGAGAAACTTCCTCGTCAAGTCGGTTGACGAGGAAGTTAAGGAACTGGTCTTCGTGGATTTCACTGTCTGCTTGCTGCTGGTGCTTGGACACATCTTCAGCAAGCAGACGTTCTAACTAACCGGCTTTGTGAGGTACTGAATCTAGCAGTGCCCTCAGCAGTTTGGTTAACATCGCTTTTCAGCTCCCGCTTTGGCATCTTTTTGAAATGTATGATTGATATCTTATGTAAATAAAACACCTATAGAGTTAGAATATTTCTAATCAACAGCACGGGATTGGCCACATTTCAAAATTGGTTATCGACTGTTGCGGGTATATGACAAGACTTATTCTTGGCTTCGGTCTGGTGCAACCTAATGAGTACAGACACCGAACACGTCGAGGAAGGGACCAAAACTACCCTCCTCGAGTCGTGGCGGAACTGGTATCACCTCCCTGTACTCGGGGCTGTGATACTGTTCATGCTCTGGGTTCGGACCCAGTCGTACGACAGGTTCGTCACCGACAACGGGACGCCTGCGCTCGCGGGAATCGACTCGTGGTATCACTGGCGGACGATCAACTGGACGGCCGAGAACTATCCGCACACGATGCCCTACGAGGTCTGGACAGGGTTCCCGACCGGGAACTACGTCGGCCAGTTCGGGACGCTGTACGACCAGCTCATCGTCACTGCGGCGATGATCGTCGGCCTCGGCGATCCGTCCCAGCAAACCCTGTATACGGTCTCACTGCTCGCAGTTCCAGTCATGGCCTCGCTCGTCGCGATCCCTATCTTCTATGCGGGACGGCGACTCGGCGGCACGCTCGGCGGCCTCGTTTCCGTCCTCGTTATCGCGCTCTCGACTGGACAGTTCCTCTCCCGCTCGACTGTCGGCCAACTCGACCACCAGGCTGTCGAACCGCTCTTCATGGCCATTGCGGTCGTCTCGATGATGGTCGCCGTCACCGCAGGTGAACGCGAGAAACCGATCTACGAACTGGTCGTCGACCGGGACTGGACCGCGCTTCGGACGCCCGCGGTCTATAGCGCCCTCGCTGGAGTCGCACTGACGCTGTACATCTGGGTCTGGCCGTCGGGGGTTCTGCTCGTCGGCATCTTCGGCGTTTTCTTTGCCGTTCAACTTACTCTCGACTACGTCCGTGGTAGCTCGCCGGATCACATCGCCTTCGTCGGTGCAGTCAGTCTCGGTGTAACTGCTATCCTAACGGTACTATTAATTGAACAACCCGGTAGTACGAGTCCGACGACTCTGGGACTTCTACAGCCGCTGGCAGCTCTCCTCGTCGCCGCCGGCTGTATTTTCATGGCCTGGCTCGCCAGAGAGTGGAACAATCGTGACCTCGAGCGCCGCTACTACCCTGCTGCGATCGCAGGCATCATCGTCGCCGCAATGGCCGTCATGTGGCTTGTACTTCCCGGACTCTATAGCACGCTTATCGGGAACCTCACGAGCCGGATGATCCCGCTCAATCCCGGGACGGGGACGCTCACTATCGTCGAGGCCCAGCCGCCGGACGACTTCTTCGGTCGCGTCTTCACCGAATTCGGCAGCGCGTTCTACACGATGCTCGCCGGCCTCGCCTTCCTCCTGATTCGACCGTTGTTCGGTCGCAAATTCCGCGCCGAACACACGCTCGTGGTCGTCTGGTCGCTGTTCCTGATCAGCATGGCCGCAACACAGGTGCGGTTCATGTACTACCTCGTGCTCGCGGTCGCGATCGTCAACGCGGCGTTCGTCGCGGAATTCGTCCAACTGTTCAATCTCGATCTCGAGAGCAGCCTCGAGTCCATCAGATCCCTCGAGACCTATCAGGTGATCGCCATCGTCCTCGTGGTCTTGCTCCTCTTTGCCCCACTCTTGCCGCCACTCGCTCAGGGTGCAACTGCCTGGGAAACTGGCAAAGCGACTGGCCCCAGCACGGACGCCATGACGTGGGAGGGCTCGAACGAATGGCTCCAAGAGAATACGCCCGCGCCGGGGAACTACGGCGGGGCGAACAACGCCGACCAACTCGACTACTACGGCACGTACAACCCGGGTGATGGCGACTACGAGTATCCCGAGGGGGCCTATGGGGTCATGTCGTGGTGGGACTACGGCCACCTGATAACGACCCAGGCCGAGCGGATTCCTCACTCGAACCCGTTCCAGCAGAACGCCCGCTCGTCGGCGGCGTTCCTAACCGCTGAGTCCGAAGAACGCGGCGAGGCAGTCCTCGACGGAATCGCCGCGGGCGAACCCGTCGCCGATCGCTCGACCGACGACCTCCGACAGGCGGTCTCGGACGCTGAGACGATCGAGGAGATCCGGTACGTGATGATCGACTACGCGATGGCCGGCGGGAAGTTCGGTGCGATCACGCAGTGGACCGGACCCGAATATAGCTACTACGTGACGCCGGAGGACTACAACGGTCAGCCGATCAGTTCGGATGAGGTCGGCCAGGTCTTCGGTGACCTGCCGTACGACGACACGATGGTGTCACAGCTGTACTTCGACGACGCAGCGGACATGGAACACTACCGGCTCGTCCACGAGAATGCAGAGGCCGGAACGGCGTACTACGTCAGTTACGCGTACGTCAGTGACGGGCAGGTCGTCACCGTCGACGAAAACGGCCAGCCGGTCTCACCTGGACAGGGCCAGCCTGCAGTCGTCGTGAATCAGCGGGTCTCTCAGAGTCAGCTGCTGCAGCTTCAGAACGACCCGAGCCGACAGGTCTTCGATGCGAAAAGCGCAGCTGCCGTGAAGACGTTCGAACGCGTGCCGGGTGCGACGATCACCGGCACCGCTGACGGCGTCACTGACGCCGAGAACGCCACCGCCGTGGCCACGGTCGAACTCGAGACGAATTCCGGTCGGACGTTCAATTACACGCAGCGCGCCGACCTCGCGGCTGATGGCAGCTTCGAACTGACCGTGCCGTACGCGACGAACGACGAACTCAGCGTCGAAGACGGCTACACCAACAGCAGCGTCGAGGCGACCGGCAACTACACCGTCACCGTGGTTGAAACCGTCGGGGCGGAGCCGAGCTACTACAGTGGCGAGACGACCGTCCCCGAGCCCGCCGTGGTCAAGGGTGACAGCGTCGACGTCACGCTCGAGTCGGTTGCAACGCCGCCGAGTAACGTGACGGACGGAAACGAAACAGACGACGGAACGACCGACGCGGAAAGCGACACCTCGTCGGGTAACGGAACGGAGACCAACACGACCAACGCACTCGCGCCGGTCGCGGCTGAACCGGCACCCTAAGCGAATTCGGTCGATTCCGATTCGAATCGCGGTTCTGTTTTCGGTGGCGTGCCGCAGCGAGAACGCGTTCGATTGCGTTTCGGCTCGACTGTCTAACAGGAATATCCAGAGCGACTGCTGCTGCTGATCTACAGTAGCTACTGAACGTCACTGCATACCCGATCGCACGACGGGCGTGCGGGTCGGAGCGAGTACCGCGAGCGAGAAGATGATGCGATCGGTGTGTGAATCGTTTCAGTTGATACTATCATCTCACTTTCGCAACCCCAACACGACTGCCGTACCTGTCTTGCTGGCCATTCGTTTATAAGAAACCATATATGTAAGTATAAGATAATTTTATTTCGATTGGTGACAACCATTGGAATGTGATGTCCGCGAAAGACCGCATGAAAGACTACCTTGCACAGCACCCCCGAATGATTGGCGCCCTGTTTACCCTGTTCGTCCTGCTCAGTCAGGCAGGGTCAGCAGCGGCTGGCGGTATGTCTCAAGTTGGACCCTAATATCGACACACGCTAGTACCGGAGCGGTTGCCTGCGACCCGGATTAGAACCAGCGACGATCAGCAGTGACACAGCGTCGGCTATTCTCACTCGAGCAGTGACGTTCCAATTCCATCGTTCCAGTGTAACGCTGCCTCGGAGACGATGGGGAAGTCAATCCAGGTCAGATACTCCCGGAGTGGCGCCTCTTCGACCGGCGCGGTCGGCGTGTGTCCCGGCGTGAGATGGCAGTCGGAGACCGACTCGAGTGACGATGCCGTGACGGTTCCCAGCGTAAACTCCTTGGTCGAGTACGATGTGACCGAGAAATCGAACGCGTCGTCGTCACGGGGGTCGACCTCGACGAGCATCGGTGCACAGCCGTCCGACTGGGCGATGTCGGTCGACCCGTCGCCGACGATGAGATACTGGTCGCCGAGCATCGAGTTCTCACGGGCGATCTCGAGTGCACCCCGGAGCGGAAAGCCGCGGTTGAGCAGTCTGGCCATGGTTTCGCCGGCTGTCACCGCCTGTTCGTTGATCACGTCGGCGTACGTGCTGACGCCGCCGAACGCACCCCGACGGGTGAGCGCGAGCCCCTGTTCGTAGGAGCGACAGGCGTTCAAAAAGAAGACGCCCACGTCGACCGACTCGAGGGTGCGGACGTCGAGTTCGCCGTCGGGACAGCGCAGACCGTCTTCGGTCGCGTGGCCGATGAAGTGGAAGAAGTCGTAGCCGCCGTCGGTCAGCAGGGTCGCCAGCCGGTCGGTGTCGACGCCGAACTCCGAATCGATCTCGAAGGGGAGATCCGATCGGTTGCCGTAGCTGCCGTCGAGCAAGTCGTGTTCGTCCATCATCCGGGCGTCGTTACAGACGAGCAAGAGTTCGATCGACTCGACTGGCTCTCTGTGCTGGAGTTGGTTGCGGTAGGCCTCGATCGTCGCTTTCGAGGCTTGCTGGGGAACACCGTCGCCAAACCAGGCGTGTTCGACGGATTCACCGGTCACAGCGGGAACGACGAACTGTGGCTCGTCGTTCTCCGACGGGGCCGAGCGAGCCCGCGTCGCCGAGCGGACGAGTTGTGAGCTCGTCGGCTCCGTGTTCGTGGTCGGGACCGACGCGAGCGTCTGATGGCGCGTGTCACGAACGATACCGAGTTCGTTGACGACGAACGGGAGCAGCGGGGCGCTTTCCGGCGTCGACGGAACGTGAGCGGTCAGCGGCCATCGGGGGAGATACGGGTCGATCACGTCGAATGGAACCTCGAGATAGCGCTCGAGGCGATCTGCAAGCGACAGTTCATACGTCTCTGCAACGTTGAAGGGAAGATCGGCTTCGAGCGCCGATCGTTCGAGGAGATCGTACTGGAAGAACCCCTCAGTTCGAACGAGACAATCGAGGAAGAAAAACCGCTTCAGGAGGTCGGCGACCTCGTCTTCGAACGCGTGCCCGGTCGAGAGTGGATACTCGAATCCCGGCGTCTCGAGTGTCGGCTCATCTCCGGGGTGTATCGTGGCACCCAGGAAAAACGCGAGCGGCGCGACCTGGAACAGCGACGAGTACTCCCGCGGCACGGTAACCGAGATGTCGCCGTCCGGTCGGTCGACGACATCGGGGATCTCGAGTCGGTCGCCGAGTTCGATCAGCGGCGGATGCCCACGCAGCGTCGGCCACGTCCGTTCGGGCGAGGTGGTCTTCAGCGCGGACGGGAGCGCGGAGACAGCAGCCATCATCGAGTCGATATCCGGTGGGGTGGTAATCGTTCCCCGCGGCTGGTCGTGCAGCGATCGGGCACCGAGTTCGATCGTCGTCTCGCGATCGGTCGTGATCGTGATCGACGTCAGTCCGATGTCGATCGTGCCGGGTGCGTCGATGCGACAGTACAGTTTGATCGGGCCGCTCAACCCGACGAACTGGGGCCGATCTTCGAGCCGGCTCGTTTCGCTGGCGTCGAAGCTCGCTTCCGTCCGACCGGTCGCGTCGTGAACGGTGACGGAGTAGAGTTGGTTGAACCCGAGTTCGTCGGTCTCGAGTCGACAGGTCCGATCGACCGGGAAGCAAAACTGCGCCGGCTCGCTGGCGTCGAACGCCACGGTGCCTGGAGTTTCGATCTGGAGGCGGCGTTGCTCGATCGAGTCGGACACCTCGAGCCCGGTCGGGGCGGTCGTTTCCGCAAACGAGATCGTCATAGCTCAGCCGTTGGTGACTGTATCCACTCACCCCATGATCAAAAAGAATTGTATCGGTCGGTCGGGCTACGCGCTGTCGCTGTCGGTCCCATCGGCGGATGGGATCGCCGTCGCTGCGAGCGACCGGAACGCAATCGTCGGGAACAATGGTCTGACCGTACTCGGCTGGCGCCCACTGCCGCGGTTGGACGTCGACAGCGGCACCCGTTCGATGACGCCGCGATCCGAGAGTTCGTACAGGAACCGTTTGACCGTGCCGGCAGTCAGCGACGATCGGTCCGCGATCGCGGTCGCGATTTCGCGAATCGGGCGGTCGGTCGCATCGAGGTCAGTGAGCGTCAGCAGCACCTGCTGGCGGGTCTCCGACAGCGCCAGCGCACGACCGACGTGGACGCCGGCTTCGGGCACGTCGGCCCGTGCGGTCTCGAGATGGCTGTGTTCGATTCGATCCGCATCCGCCTCGCTCGCGAGGACGGCAGCCCCGAACAGCGCCGCGAGCGCGTCGTGGGCGTTTCCGTCCGCCCAGCCAGCCAGCTCACGCACAGCGCCGTGGTCAAGCGCGCCCGCCGCGAGCCCCGTCGAGGCGCGGTCGGTGATCACGTCGACGAGTTCGTGGTCGCGATAGGCCGGCACGGTGACGGTTTCACCCTCCCAGTCGTCGGGCTCGTGTTGGCCGACCGGGACGATCGTGACGTGTGCGTCGACCGGGGCCAGGAGGTCGCGAGCGCGCCCGACATCGAGCGTTTCGGGTTCATCGTGATGATCGATCGCGACGATCACGCGCCGATCGGGGCGGTCGAGCCTGTCGCGCAGCCGCGTGCGCAACTCGTCGGTCCCGATGCCGCTCTCGGGGACCGGTTCACTCGAGATCAGCGACAGGACGGCCCGGTAAAACGAGAAGGGGCTCTCGATACGGCGACCGTCGACGGTCCCGAACCACGTGATCGGGCCGGCAGCTCCGGCCCGCGTCGTCGTGCCGATCGAGCGCGTCGAGCCGCTGAACTGGTCGTTGAGCGCATCGAACAGGGCAGTCACGATCGCGGACGTGCCTGAGCCCTGCGGACCGACAACCGCAACCGGCGGCGGCAACTCGCTGTCGAAGACCGGCTCGAGCGCGTCGAGCAGTTGTTCCAGGACGGGACCGCGGCCCACCGGCTCCGGTCGGTGGAAGACAGGACTGAGGTGATCGCGGTCGACGATGACGCGTCCGCCCTGTCGTGCCGACCGCCGGCGAGCGATTCGCTCCGCTAACTCCATTCCTGAGCGTCTGTCTCCGCTGCCGATCCGACGAGCGCTGCCTCGAGCACCTCGAGCGTGTGGGTGATTTCGTAGCCGGTGCCGTGTTCCATCTGCATCGAGCAGGTCGGACACTCCGTGAGCCCAGTGGTCGCCTCGGCGTCTTCCATATGCTCGAACATTTCTGCCCCGATTTTCATGGAGGTTTCGTAATTCTCCTCCTTCCAGCCGTACGTCCCGGAGATCCCCGAACAGGAGTCACCGACGTCGTGGGCGTCGACCCCGTCGATGGCGTCGAGCACCTCGACTGTCTGGCCATCGAGCCCCTGATTCCGGGCGTGACACGGCGCGTGGTATGCGAAGTCGTCGAACTCGTCGCCGACCGAGGTGCCATCGAGTTCGCCCTCGAGATCTTCATTGACCCGGAGGTACTCGACGGCGTCCCAGGTGTTCGCGGCGACCTCTTCGGTCCCCTCGAAGTCGAACAGTTCGGGGTACTCCTGGCGGATCGACATCGAACACGAACTGCAGGAGGCGATGATGTCCGCGCCGTCTTCGAGGGCCGCGGCGAGTTCGCGGACGTTCGTCTCGGCCGATCGGCGTGCGTCCTCGAGCATGCCGTTTGCGAACATCGGCGTGCCCGAGCAGTGCTGGTCGGGGACCATGATCTCGTAGCCGAAGTGTTCGTAGACCCGAACCAGCGCCTTGGCCACCTCGGGGGTGTTGTAGTTCGCATAGCAGCCGTGGAAGTAGGCGATGCGCTTCTCGTCGTTTTCGACTTTTGCGCCGCCTCTTGCCGTCCACCACTCCCGGAAGGTCTCGGTCGCGAACTCGGGGAACTCCCGTTCGCCGGTGATCCCGAGGACCTTTTCGCCGAGCCACTGCGTCGCCGAGAGCCCCATCACGAAGTTCGTCGTCCGCGGGAACATCGAGCCCAGCGGCGCCAAACGCCGGTAGTTCGCGAGCATGCGATTGCGCCAGTACTCCCGCGAGAACTTGCTCATGTTCTCCTCGACGTACTCGGCGCGGGCGGTGTTGTGCATCTGCGAGAGTGGCACTTCGGAGGGACAGGCGCTGTCACAGCGCATGCAGTTCGAACACTTCATCACCGAGTCGTCGATGTCGTGATCGTCCTGGCGCTTGAGCCGCCACTGTTCGGGCCCCTGGAACTTCGGGCCGGGGAACTCGTCGTCGACCTCGGCGACGGGACAGTTGGTGTCGCAGGTCGAACATTTGTAGCAGTTGTCCGCCCCCGGTCGGAGGTCCATCTCCTCGGCCTCTGGAAAGACCTGAATGGGCTCGAAGTCGTCGTCTCCCTGTACGCCATTGTCGGTCGGCTGGTGTGCATCGCTCATCGAATCACCTGGGTCGGTCGATCGCTATCGGTCGCATCGATCGTCCGTGATCGCTCCGTTCCGTTGCTCGAGACGGCCACGGTCACTCTCATTGTCGTCCCTCCGCGGCGCGCTGGCCCGCGACGTAGCCCGTCGCGAGCGAGACGCCGCTGCCGGATTTCTCGGCGGCGAAGTCGTAGCCGCCAAGGACTGCACCCACCGCCCGGAGGTTCGAGAACTCGGGCTCGTCCCCGGCGTTGAGCGGCCGGAGTTCACGGTCGACGGGCAGGCCGAATCTCGCGTAGGGCTGGTCGCCGAAGACGTCGTCGACGAACCAGTCGTAGCGGTCAGCCGGATGAGGAACGTGACAGTCGAAGATCGGTTCGAACACCCGCTCGCGCTCCGATCGCACGCCCTTGCCGACCAGCCCACCCGTCGCGAGCACGTACTCGGCGGCGCGGTGGGGAATCTCGGTCCCGTTGCGGTCGACGACGACGTGATCGATTCGCCCGTCAGCTGCGGTCTCGTACTCGACCACTGGTACGCCTGTCGTCACCCGGACGCCGGCCTCGGCGAGCGCCTCGTAGAGCAGGTCCTCGAGTCGCAGCCCGGGCAGGCTCGGCGGCCCCATCGGAACCTCGAAGACGTCGACGCCGAGTCGCTCCGCGAGGTCGGCCCTGACCGCGTCGGCGTGGTCGTCTCCGAGGATCGCGGGGAACCCGACGCGGGTCTCGTCCTCGAGCTGGGACCGAACGATATCCGCGAGGGCTTCGCGGGCGGTCGTCTCACCTACTGCCGTCTCCACGGCTTCGTCGTGGTCGAGCAGGTGTGCGTATCGCGTGACCTTCGCGTCGTCCCGGACGATACCGGGGAACCGAATCGTCACGCCACGGGCCGCGAAGGGTGCGCCGGCGGCCTCGAGATGCGCGGCCGCCAGCGGAGCCTCGAAGTCCGGCAGCGTCTCGAAGCCGACGAGTAGGGTATCGCGACTGTCGCTCGCGAGGCCGGCGGCGGTCGAAACGGGGTATCTGGCGGTCGGCTTGACCGTCCCGCCGTGGGTCGGGACGAGCGCGTTCGCGTCCGTATGGTCGCCGTCGTAGGCGTCACCTGCGATCTCGTCGAAAAACGAGAGTCCCTCGCGGACCGCCTCGAGCCCCACGCGCTCGTAGGGGTGGCCCTCAGGGAGGTCGGCGAGCGCGGCGAAGGGATCCACGAGCGGACCCTCACCCGACGGCGTGTAGCCGAGGACATCGATCAACCCGCTGGCGTTACGCAGCGTGCTCTGTTTGTGCGAAACGAGTCGAACCTGCGCGCCTTCGTCTGCCGCGGCGAGTGCAGCGGTCGCACCTGCAAGTCCGCCACCGATGACGAGGACGTCGTCTTCGATCGCCATCTAGCGGCCCCCCTGGAGCCCGTCGATCCGGTCTCCTTCGGCGCGACCGTCGTCGAAGGCCGCGAAATCGACCCTCGACGTCGCTCTCGCGGGATCGTGATCTCGGTTCATCGTCGTCGCGTGCAGCGCGTAGTTGAGCATCGCTTGCGAGAGCTGTTCGCCCCACAGCGCGTGGCGCTCGCCTTTCCAGCGTTCCTGAAAGAGTTCGTCCAGTGCCTCGCGGACCGTCTCCTCGTCATACTCGGGATGGAGTTCGTTCGCCATGTTCTGACAGCAAAAGCCACCCTGGCAGTTCCCCATCGAGGCCCGCGTCCGAATGCGAACCGCGTTCAGGTCCGTTCCCGACTGAGCGATGGCATCGTTGATCTCCGCGCGCGTGACGCCCTCACACTGGCAGATCACCGGGTTCGGCTCGTCGGTCTCGAGCACCTCGCGCGCCCGACTACCGAGTCGCTGCCTGCTCCGGCGGGCTACCGGTGAGCGCAGGCCGAAGTCGTCCATTCCGGCCTCGAGGGTCGCGATGTTTTCGCTGCCGGGCAGTGGCTCGTCGGCGGTCGCACAGGTAGCACTCACGCCCAGTTTCTCGCAGACGTGATCTGCGATATCTTCGGCCATCATCCGATAGGTGGTGAACTTGCCGCCGACGATACTGGACATCCCGGCGACGCCGTCGCGGTCGGCGTGATCGAGCAGGAAGAAGTCACGGGTGATGTCCGTCGGGTCCTGCGTGCCGGTCCCCGGCGGCTCGTAGAGCGGGCGGACGCCCCAGAACGAACGGATGGTTCTGGCTTCCTCGAGGATCGGCACCAGTTCCGAGAGAGTGTCGATCATCTGGTCGACTTCCCACCGCTCCTCGGGATAGTCGTCCGGGTCGTCGACTTCCTCGTCGGTCGTGCCCAAGATTGCGGTCGTCTCGTGGGGAACGATGATGTCGGCGTCGCCTTTCGGATGGCAACGGTTGATGACGGTGTCGACCTGCCGGACGTTCATGATCGTCATCACACCCTTGGAGGGGCGGACCGCGATCTCGAGGTCGGCCATCGCACCGATCTGGCCGGCCCACGCGCCGGTCGCGTTGACGACGTACTCGGCGGTGATCTCCTCGGTGGTCCCGGGCGTGGCGTGCGTGCGCTTGCCGGGGCCCGAGTCGTGGCGCACCTCGACACCGTAGATGTCGTCGCCGTCGCGCAGGAGGTCGATCACCTCGGCGTGGGTCTCGACGCGCGCGCCGTGGTTCTCGGCGTCGATCGCGTTCGCGACACAGAGCCGGAACGGGTCGACCGCGCCGTCGGGGACCTCTATTGCCCGTTTGACGTCGTCTGCGAGGTAGGGTTCGACTTCGCGGGCTTCCGACCCCGAGAGCACGCGCGCGGGGATCCCACACTCCCGACAGCCCTCGAGTTTCTCCCGGAAGTAGTCGTCCGAATCCTCGGGTCGCTGGACGAACAGCCCGCCGGTCTCCTCGACGCAGTGGCCGGCGATCTCCCGAAGGACCTCGTTTTCTTCGATACACTCCGTCGCGCTGGCCTGGTCGGAGACGGCGTAGCGCCCGCCGCTGTGGAGGAGGCCGTGCATCCGACCAGTCGTTCCGTCTGTGAGGTTGCCTCGCTCGACGAGCGTGACCTCGAGGCCCCGCATCGCCAGGTCGCGGGCGATGCCACAGCCGGTCGAGCCGCCGCCGAGGACGAGAACCTCCGTGTCACGGGCCATTCTTTCAGAAGCCAATACGGACAGCCACACCTTTATTTTATCGGCGGCTTGGGAACAGCCATAACAATTGGCGAATGTTGGTGTCTGCCGTCAGTTGATCGGAATATTATTTGATGTCTGGCTGCCAATTTCAACTCTGAAAGTACCGGTTCTAGCGTTCACACTGTCCAAATTCTCATGCTACCTTATTATAGCTGTATTATAGGTGCGGTAACATTTATAATGATTGTCGGAATTGTTTACCAGTAGCACGCGTCCATCGGTAAAGACGTCGCGTGAGAGTGTGGGAGATCACCTATGACAGCCAACACATACGTCGGTGCGGTAGACCAAGGGACGACCGGCACCCGCTTCATCGTCTTCGATCACGAGGGGCAGGTCGTCGCGAACGCCTACGAGAAGCACGAACAGATTTACCCAGAACCCGGCTGGGTCGAACACGACCCGATGGAGATCTGGGAGAACACCAAAGCCGTCATCAGTCAGGCTCTCGAGCAGGCGGGCATCGGCCCCGATCAGCTCGAGGCCATCGGTGTGACCAACCAGCGAGAGACGACGCTGCTGTGGGATGCAGACACTGGCAACCCCGTCCACAACGCCATCGTCTGGCAGGACCGTCGGACGACCGATCGCGTCGAGGCTCTCGAGGACGAGGGCATGGTCGAGACCATTCGTGACAAGACCGGCCTCGAGGCCGACGCCTACTTCTCGGCGACGAAAGCCGAGTGGCTGCTCGACAACGCCGACCCGATCAAGCTCGAGCGCACGCGCCCCGCGGACATCCGCGACCGCGCAGAGCAGGGCGAGGTCCTGTTCGGGACCATCGATACGTGGTTGATCTACAACCTCACGGGCAACCACATCACCGAAGTCACGAACGCCTCGCGGACGATGCTCTACAACATCCACGACCTCGAGTGGGACGACGACTTGCTGGCGGAGTTTTCAGTTCCCGAGGCGATGTTACCCGAGGTCCGCCCCTCGAGCGACGAGGATACCTACGGGACGACCGATCCCGACGGCTTCCTCGAGGCCGAGGTGCCGGTCGCGGGTGCACTGGGCGACCAGCAGGCGGCCCTGTTCGGCCAGACCTGTTTCGACGCCGGCGACGCGAAGAACACCTACGGCACCGGGTCGTTCTTCCTGATGAACACCGGCAACGAGGCCGTCGAATCCGACCACGGCCTGCTGACGACGATCGGCTTCCAGCGCGCGGGCGAAGACGTCCAGTACGCACTCGAGGGAGCGATCTTCGTCACCGGCGCGGCGATCGAGTGGCTCGAGGACATGACGCTGATCGACGATCCCGCCGAGACGGCAGAACTGGCCCGCAGCGTCGACACGACCGATGGTGTCTACGTCGTCCCCGCGTTTACGGGACTGGGCGCGCCCCACTGGGATCAGCGCGCACGCGGCACCATCCTCGGGATGACACGTGGCACCCGCAAGGAACACGTCGTCCGCGCGACCCTCGAGTCGATCGCCTACCAGACCCGTGACGTTGCCGAAGCGATGGAGGCTGACTCGGGCATCGAGATGACGAGCCTGAAAGTCGACGGCGGCGCGGTCAAGAACAACTTCCTCTGTCAACTCCAGTCGGACATCATTGGGTCGGATATCGTCCGCCCAGTAGTCGACGAGACGACGGCGCTGGGGTCGGCCTACGCGGCCGGCCTCGCCGTTGGCTACTGGAGCGATCCCGACGAGTTGCGAAGCAACTGGCAGGTCGACGCCGAGTTCGAACCCGAGATGGACCCGGCCACCGCCGATCAGCGATACGACCGCTGGGGGGACGCCGTCGACCGAGCGCGCGACTGGGCGCGGGATAGTGAGGAGTAAGCGATGGTCCAGACGCTCCTTCAGATTCCCGTCATCGGGATGGAGACCGACGCGTTCGTCCTCCTGCTCATCACCGCCCTCGCTGGCGGTGCGTTCGGTGCAGCACTCGGTGCACTGCCGTCGTTCGTCTTTACGGGCTTCGTCGTCTTCCTCGGTGAAGGCGTCGCGATCCTTCAGCGTGAAGTCGGTGCAGTCGAGGGTATCCCGGCAGCCGAACTCGGCGCTGGCATC
Source organism: Natrinema sp. HArc-T2 (assembly GCF_041821085.1). NCBI lineage: Archaea > Methanobacteriati > Methanobacteriota > Halobacteria > Halobacteriales > Natrialbaceae > Natrinema > Natrinema sp. HArc-T2. Next base: position 84,003 of record NZ_JBGUAZ010000003.1, read on the forward strand.
ACCGGAACGATCGGCTTCGGCGCAGTGACTGGTCCCCATATCGCCTTCGCCGGCGGCGTCGCTGCGACGGCCTACGCCGGGCGGCGCTATCCCGAGATGGAACCCGCCGGTTGGGACTACCACTTCGGGAAGAACATTCTGTACGCGTTCGGGACGAAACCCGACATCCTCGCCGTCGGGGCGGTCTTCGGCGCAGTCGGGATGCTCATCACCCAAGTGATGAACGGGATCGGTTTCCCGACGGATAACATCGCACTCTCAGTCGTGGTGACGGCCTTCCTGGCTCGCCTCGCCTTCGGCTACCCGATCGTCGGCAAGGTGGCCGGCTCGGGCATTCTCGACATGTCGCCGTTCGAGCGCGAAGAAAAACGTATGGCGACCGACGGCGGCACTGAGACCGACCGATTAGCGACCGAACCCTGGCTCCCGCACCAGTACGAGTGGTCCGGCGTGACCGTCATCGGGCTCGTGGGTGGGATCCTCGGTGGCTACATCTGGCTCGTGACTGAGAGCATCTTCCTGGGCTATGCGATCTCCGCGATGAGCCTGCTGTTTCTCAACCTCGGGGTCGAGAAGATTCCAGTCACCCACCACATCACGCTGTTGGGTGCGGTGGGTGCAATCATCGCGATGCCGGCTATCGGGAGCGAACCGGTTGCACTGCTCGTCGCCGGTGTCTTCGGTGCGATCTCCGGCCTTCTCGGTGAGGTGAGCCAGCGAATCTTCTACTCCCACTCTGGGACCCACGTCGACCCGCCGGCGATGGCGATCGCGGAGTTCATGTTCGTTCTCGGGGTGCTCTATCTGCTCGGGCTGCTGCCCAACGCGGGTTACCTCGCGCTCTGAATGCGAGACGTTTCATCCGAGGGCCCCGTTCTACTACCTATCTGACAACTACCATCCGGCGCTGTTGTCGCCCGCAGCAAGTGATCGATGCGGTCGGCAGTCCGACCGCCGTGTCGTTGGACTTCCCTAACCACTCTCACTACTATTTTATCGCACTGTGTGACGTCGTCTCTAGGTATGGGCACAGAAGCAAGTTCAGAAGCGGTGCCGACAGTGATGGGCGCGACCGATGGGAAGGCGCTGTGGTCCGTCGGTGTGCTGATGCTCTTCAAGGCCGATTCCGAGCGGACAGACGGCGCGTTTACGCTGCTCGAGCACACTGCCCCTGCCGGGTACGAAACGCCATACCACGTCCACCACGCCGAGGACGAACTGTTCTACGTCCTCGACGGTGCGATCGACTGCTACTACGGCGATGACGGCGAGAACGTGCGCCGAGCCGGGCCGGGAGAGACCGTTTGGCTCCCTCGAGACGTCCCCCACGGCTTCCGTGTCGTGAGCGACGATGCCTGTCACATGCTCGTACAGGTGACGCCGGCAGGCCTCGAGGAGTTATTCAGGGAGGTCGGGACGCCGGCGAAGCGACTGGACCCGCCGCCACAAGCCGAACTGGACACCGCGGCGCTGGCTGAAGCCGCAGCAGCGTATCAACTCGAGATCCTCGGGCCGCTCCCGGATTGAACCGACCGCTTTAGGTCACCCAGCCCTCGAGTCACGGGTATGACCGCCGACCCGCCGCTCGTCCTCGACGTCGACGGCACCCTGACCCGGCCCGACGGCTGGGGTATCGATCCCCGCGTCTTCGATCCACTTCGCGAATGGGACGCACCCGTCGTGATCGCCACCGGGAAGGCCTTCCCCTACCCCGTTGCGCTCTGTCACTTCATCGGGATTCCCGAGATCGTCGTCGCCGAAAACGGCGGCGTCGTCTACACCGGCGACGACGTCTTCTTCACCGCCGACCGCGAAGCCGCCCAGGCCGTCACCGAGGAGTACCGCGCTGCCGGCTACGAACTCGGCTGGGGCGAGGAAGACACCGTCAACCGCTGGCGCGAAACCGAAATCGCCGTTAACTTAGAACAGCCACTCGAGCCGCTACGTGAGATCGCCGCCGAGCACGGCCTCGAGGTGATCGACACCGGCTACGCCTACCACGTCAAAGATGCGACTCCGAACAAGGGTGCGGGGCTCGAGACGATCGCCGAGCACATCACTATCGACCTCGAGGAGTGTGTCGCCATCGGCGACTCGGTCAACGACGTTTCGACGTTCGAGGCCGTCGGTCGCGGGTTCGCTGTCAAAAACGCCGACGAGGCGGCGAAAGCGGCTGCCGACGAGGTTCTTGCAGACGTTCACGCGGATGGGACGCTTGCGGTGCTCGAGCGAGTTGGCGGGACGCGCTGATAAGTTCTCTCCTCTCACCCTGCGCCAGTAGTGTTCGGTAGGGGCGGCGTACTCGAGACCGAAGATGCGTTGGCTTCGATCAGAAACGGGTTGGCATCATACGGACGCCTGTCAATGAGCGTCGGTAGGCCCGCGGTGCTACGGGTACACCATAGTAGCCACTGACCGTCACTGCACACCCGATCGCACAGTTGCCGTGCGATCAGCGTGTCAATCGGTTCAGTGGCTACTATAGGACGTCGTGACAGTTGACCGTCTCAGTCGTACGAGTCGAAGAATGAAACCGTTTCACGGTCGCCGAAGCGACAATGAAATCGGACTTAGTTGCGGACGACGTTCGTCGCGCGGGGACCCTTGGGGGCCTGTTCGATATCGAATTCGATGTCTGTGCCTTCTTCGAGGTCCGGGCCGCCAACGTCTTCCATGTGGAAGAAAACGTCATCGTCCGCGTCGTCCGTCGAAATGAAACCGTAGCCGCCTGTGTCGTTGAAGAAATCAACCGTACCGTTTGCCATTACACTAACTCAAAATTCGACTATACGGTTAAGTATTCCGCATTTGTTTTCTGATTGCGCTAACACCGATTATGACATCCAGAAATATAGTATACTGGTAGGCATTCACCCATCATTTGGCAGGAAGTGGGACAATCGTGTCCGGTACAGAACAATGGCGGAAGACTTCCGATGTATCCACAGTTCTCTTAGTCGCGAAAAGCCAATTATCGAGTATTCGAGCCTAGCTCTTGCCAGCGCTCGAGTCGCTGTCGCTAGCCGTGTCGGTTTCCTCGTCGACCGACGACTGGACATCGTCGATGTCGACAGGAGTGTCGAGTTCGTCCGTGTCGATCGCCTGCTCGAGGGTTTCTGTATCGGCCACCGCTTGCAGCCCCTGCTCGTCGACCGCAGACTGGATCTCTCCGGCGTCGATCGCCGAATCGACTGTTCCGTCGTTCGTCGACGATTTCAGCGCCCGCCGGACGACGATGTAGCCAGCCAGCGCCGCCCCGCCGGAGGCGATCGCCCCCGGAACCCCGTATCGTCTGTAGCCGAACGTGACCGCTTTCTTGCCGATTGTATAGGCTCCGATCATGTCCAACGATTGCACTGGGACGCGCAAGAGAGCGGGGCTTTCGTACGGAAGCGAGGAGGGGAGTCACCACCCTGCACACGTTCTATATAGTTATCAGATAACGTGGGGACGTAATTGTGTGTCGCAGACGAGCGTTCGAAAGCGCATCGAGCAATCCATATAGTCGAATTGAGGGCACATCTCGGAAACACTCTATAGATTTGCCCATATTTATATTCTATCGGTCGAACCACGTCATATGGAGACGCGAAAGGTCCAGGTGACGGGTGGATCGACCTACACCGTCTCGCTGCCGAAAACGTGGGCGACTGAGAACAACGTCAGCGCCGGGACGACAGTCGAGTTCTATCCAGAAGACGACGCGCTGTTGCTGACGCCCCAGAGCGAAACGGAACGGCAGGAGGGAACCCTCGATATCTCGCAGCTCGAGGGCGAACGACTCACCCGGGCCGTGATGACGATGTACGTCAGCGGCTTCGACATCATCAGACTCGAGGCGGGCCGCATCACGACCGACCAGCGTCGGGCGATTCGCAGTGCAACACAGGGGCTGGTCGGCGTCGAAGTCTTAGAGGAGACGACCGACAGCGTGGTTATTCAGGACCTGCTCGATTCCTCGGAGCTGTCGATCGTTAACGCCGTCACGCGGATGCGCCTGATCGCACAGTCGATGCTCGAAGATGCCGTCCGAGCACTGATCGAGAACGACGACGACATCGCACACGACGTGATCGAGCGCGACGACGACGTCGACCGACTCTGGCTCGTCGTCTCGCGGATCTTTCGCGCGACGCTTCGCTCTCCGCGGGCGGCCGAGGAACTCGGCGTGCCCCGCGAGGACTGTTTCGACCTGCACTCGAGTGCCCGTCAACTCGAGCGCGTCGCCGACCACGCTGCCAAGATCAGCAACCTCGCGCTCAAACTCGACGAGATTCCCGCGGACGTCGCCGAAGCGCTCGAGGAACTCCAAACGGACGCGTCGACGATTCTGGAGAAATCGATGGACGCGCTGTTCGCTGAAGAGACTGACGAGGCGAACCGACTCGGCCACGCTGCCCGTGAGGAAGTCCTCGGGATCGATCAGCACACGCGCCAGATCGACGATATGCTCCGCGAGCTCGATCCGGTGCAGGCCCAGTCACTGGGGCTGATCGTCGACTCGCTGTCCAGAAGCGCCGACTACGGCGGTAACATCGCCGAAACGGCACTCCAGAAGGCCGCACCGCGCCCCTGACGGTCGCTTGACTGCTCGTCGCTGTTCACTTTCACCCTTCTGCGGGAACGCTTTTTAAGCCCCACTCCGAAAGGAAAACGATGGAACTCGACGATCATGCCGAGGATCTCGCCTCCGACCTCGGTGTCGACAAAGAGGAGGTCAAAGCTGACCTGCAGAATTTGGTAGAGTACAGCGTCCCGATAGACGAGGCCGTCCAGAGCCTCCGGCGGAAGTACGGCGATGGGTCCAGCGGCGGGAGCGGGACACCATCGTCGAAAGACGTTGCGGAGATCACGCCAGAGGATAGCTCAGTCACCGTCACCGGCGTCGTCCTGACGGCCGGCAAACGGTCGATCCGCTATCAGGGCTCCGATCACGTCATCGTCGAAGGCCGACTGGCCGACGAGACCGGCGTCATCGACTACACTGCGTGGGAAGACTTCGGCCTCTCGCCGGGCGAGACGATCACCGCGGGCAACGCGGGCGTCCGCGAGTGGGACGGCGAACCCGAACTCAACCTCGGCGAGAGCACCTCGCTTTCCTTCCTCGAGGAATCGCTCGAGGTCCCCGCCGAGATCGGCGGCGACGCCCAGTTGGCCGACCTGCAGACGGGCGATCGTGCCGTCACGATCGAAGTAAGCGTTCTCGAGTGCGAGCGCAAGACGATCGACGGTCGCGACGGTGAAACGGACATTCTGAGCGGTGTCCTCGGCGACGAAAGCGGGCGGCTTCCGTTTACGAACTGGGATCCCGCGCCCGAAATCGAAGAGGGCGGCTCGGTTCGAATCGAGAACGCCTACGTCCAGGAGTTCCGTGGCGTCCCCGAGGTCAACGTCTCCGAGTTCTCGACGGTCACCGCACTCGAGCGCGAGATCGACGTCGGCAGCGACACCGCGACGATGGATATCGGCGACGCCGTCGCGACCGGCGGGGTCTACGACGTCGAAGTCGTGGGCAATCTGCTTGCGGTTCGTGACGGCTCCGGCCTGATCCAGCGCTGTCCGGAGTGTTACCGAGTCATCCAGAAAGGGCAGTGTCGAACCCACGGCGATGTCGACGGCATCGACGACATGCGCGTCAAGGCGATCCTCGACGACGGCACCGGTGCCGTCACGGTCGTCCTCGACGACGAGTTGACCGAGCGGGTTTACGGTGGTACCTTGGAGGACGCCTTAGAGCAGGCCCGTGAAGCCATGGATCAGGAGGTCGTCGCCGATACGATCCGCGAGCGCATCGTTGGCCGCGAGTACCGCGTGCGCGGGCATCTCTCGGTCGACGAGTATGGTGCAAACCTCGACGCCGAGACGTTCGAAGAGAGCGACGACGATCCGACCGCGCGTGCGGCGGCCTTCCTGACGGAGGTGGACGCATGAGCGCGAACGGAAACGGGAACGGTGACGAGATTCCGGGCCGAGAGGTCGCTTACCGCCTGTTTGCCGCCGAGTACGACGACGCCTCGCTTTCGTATGCCGAAAGCGACGAAGAACGTGCGCCGAACTACGTCATCTCGCCGACCGGTGCGCGGCTCAACCGCGTGTTCGTCGTCGGGACGCTTACCGAGGTCACGTCGGTCAACGACGAGATGGTCCGAGCCCGTGTCGTCGATCCCACCGGCGCGTTCGTCGTCTACGCCGGCCAGTACCAGCCCGACGAACTGGCCTTCCTCGAGCAAGCATCGCCCCCTGCCTTCGTTGCGGTGACGGGCAAAGCCCGGACCTTCCAGCCCGACGATTCGGACCAGGTCTACACCTCGATCCGGCCCGAGAGCATTGCGGCGGTCGACGCCGACACCCGGGACCGCTGGGTCGTCAGCGCGGCTGAACGAACGCTCGAGCGCGTCGGCACTTACGCTGGGGCGACCGAGCTGGATTCCGGTGGCGAGGCCCTGACCGACGCTCTCCGTGAAGCCGGTATCGAATCCGGCCTCGCAGCCGGGATTCCCCTCGCACAGGAACACTACGGCACCACGCCGTCGTACCTCGCGGCGCTGCGTGACTGTGCGCTCGAGGCGGTCGAGGTCGTCGCGGACGAGCGCGACCAGGTGAGCGGTCTCGACCTCGCCCCCGACGCGACGAGCCCCGAATACGACGTGACGGCTGCGTCGCTGGCCAATCTTACCGGCTTCGAGGCCGACGCGCTCGAGGGCAGTGGCGATTCAGAGCCGGAGTTTGACGCCGAGTCGACGGAACCGGTTGCGGCGACTACCGGCAGCGGTTCCACGGCGGTCGATTCCGACGCACACGCTGGCGATGCAGCCGGGACGGCGACGACCAGTGACGATCCCGACACCGCAGTGATCGACGCCGACCTCGAGACCGAGACAGCCGAAGACGACCTCGAGTCGGATGCGGGCGAGGCCGCCGAATCGAGTCTCGAATCCGAGACGGTCGCGAGCGACGATGCGACTGCCGATACCGACACGCCTGCGGTAGAACGCGATGACACTGCAGCCGACGCCAGCGACGAGCAGACCGACGATGTCGCGTCCGCAGCCGACGACGACCTCGGAGACTTCGATGCTGGCGACGTCGACGACGGCATGTACGAGATGGACGAGGCGGAACGCGAACAGCTCGAGGAAGAGTTCGGCGCGGAGTTTACGACCGGCAGCGAGGTCGACGACCCCGGAAAAGCCGATATCGATGTTCCCGACCCGGAGGACGCCGTCGCCGACGAGGACGCAGCGACCGAGGACGTGACAGGAGCATCCGAAGCTGACGTACGTGGCGTCTCCGACGACCTCGGTGCACCACCTGAATCCGGACTCGAGGCCGCGGAAACCGACGAAGCGGACGATACGGATGCTGACGCCGACGACACTGCGAGCGACGACGACCCAGCCGACGACGTCGACCTGGATACGTACGTCATCGAGACCATGGAAGCGCTCGATGACGGCGACGGTGCCGATCGGACGGAACTGATCGAAACGGTCGTCGACGACACCGGCGCCTCGGCTGCCGAGGTCGAAGACGCGATTCAGGACGCGCTGATGGGCGGGCAGTGTTACGAACCCAACGACGAGACGCTGAAAGCGATCTGATCGGTCGCAATGTGTGGTGAGCCCCACCGTTCCGATGCCGGCGGTGCGTCGCCGCCCGCACGCGTCGAGCCCGTTCCCGACGAACCCGCTGCGACCGCCACGATCGGGGGCGAGCGCGCGCTACTCGTCGCCGACTATCACGCCGGGTACGAGGCCGGCTTGCGATACGACCGCGGTGTCGACGTCCCGAGTCACGCGCCCGACCGCCGGGAGCGACTGCTGGCACTGTGCGAGCGTACCCGTCCCGACCGACTGGTGATCCTCGGCGACCTCATGCACTCGATCGGCGAGCCAGGCGGGGCCGAACGCGGCGAACTCGAGGTGCTGTTCGAATCGCTTCCAGCCACGCTCGCGGTCACGGTCGTCAAGGGCAACCACGACGGTCGCATCGAAACCTGGCTCGACGAGAGCGACGACATCGACGCGACGGTCGACATCGTTTCCGGCAAGGGGGTCGCCCTCGGTGCGGTCGGTGTCTGTCACGGCCACACGTGGCCCGATCCGGCGGTCCTCGAAAGCGAAGTTGTCTGTCTGGGCCACGAACACCCCTGCGTGCGGCTCACGGACGCGGTCGGTGGGAGCCGCGTCGAGCGCGCGTGGCTGCGTGGCAAACTCGAGCCTGCACCGTTTCACGAGCGGCCAGAGTACGAGGGGATCGCGTGGCTCGAGCAGCCGGACGAATCGCCGCCACGCGTGGTCGTCATGCCTGCGTTCAACGACCTCGTCGGTGGGACGTGGACCAACGTGGCCGGGCAGTCGTTTCTCTCGCCGTTTCTGCCCGCGGGGCTGGCCGACGGTGAGGCGTATCTGCTCGATGGGACGCGACTTGGTGCGTACGAGTCAGTTTGACGGCGCGATCGGCAACCAGAGAAATTACGGTCGTACCGTTTTCGACCGAATCTCGTCGTCCTCGCGCCACTGGTAATAGTAGTACTCGGTCCCGGCGATTTCCGTCACCGAAACCGTCGCTCGTTCCGGAACGCCGTCGGGGTACGTTTCCGGCTCAGTCCCGTCTGACGACGCGCCCTCACCGTCGTGCTGGTCTTTCCATGCAGCCAACTCCTCGAGGTAGGAACTTACGGCACGAAGCGTCGCTCCGTCTTGCGCGGTGAGTTCGTCGCGCGTCTCGTCGCTTACGCTGTCCAGTTCCGGCGGCGGAGTCGGTCGCTCGTCCGGAGGCATGTCTCCTGCTGGGAACGGGAGACCCGTAAAACGTCGTTTTTGCGTCGCGACCAGTCTGCTCGACGCCTCCTGTTACTCGGTGACGTGACCCATATTAGGTCCCAATATTCACTAGTACCCCAACTACGTACAAATTTATATACAAGAACGTGGCCCGTTCTGTCGACAATGACGTCACAAACGCACCGTCCTGCGACGCAGATCGGTCCGGTTCCGGAAGAACTCGAATCAGCGCGAGCGAAACTCGTGTACATTTATCTCGAGGCAAGCGGGGGTGCCACAGCCGATGAGCTCGGTGAGTTCCTGTCGATGAAGCAGATCAACATCCTGAGCGTGCTGAACTCGCTGTCGAGTAGCGGCTACGTCGAGCGGTCGGGATCGGAGTACGCCGTCGCGAACTAACGAGAGGGCGTCGCATCAGGGGACGAAGGGGTATCGACCGTTCTATCGCTGCCGCACGTCTCGTGAGACGTATCGCCGCGCCGTGAAAACAAGCGCAGGGCAGTTAGAAGGTCTCGAGGTAGCGGTCGAGTTCCCACTGGGAGACGTCGATGAGGTAGTCTTCGAACTCCTGGCGCTTTGCCTCGACGAATTTGGAGGCAACGTGATCGCCGAGTGCGCTGTAGATCGCCTCGTCTTCCTCTAAGGCATCGACGGCCTCGCCGAGGTTGCTCGGGAGCGTGTCGATACCGTACTCCTCGCGTTTCTGTTCGTCGAACTCGTAGATGTTCTCGCGAACCGGGTCCGGACACTCGAGGTCGCGCTCGATCCCGTCGAGGCCGGCATGAATCATGACCGCGAGCGCGAGGTACGGGTTACACGACGGATCGGGCGAACGCAGTTCGACGCGTGAAGCGGCGGGGACGCGGGCTGCAGGCTTGCGGATCAGTGCCGAGCGGTTGCGGTCGGACCACGCGACGTAGACGGGTGCTTCGTAGCCGGGCACCAGCCGCTTGTAGCTGTTCACGGTGGGGTTTGCGACCGCCGTAATCGCGGGTGCGTGCTCTAAGATACCGGCGATGAAGGCGTGGGCGGTCTCCGAGAGGTCGAACTCGTCGTCCCCGTCGTGGAAGGCGTTCTCGCCGTCGTCGGTGAACAGCGAGAGGTGGGTGTGCATGCCTGAACCGTTGATCTTCGGGATCGGTTTGGGCATGAAGGTCGCGTGCTGGTCGTGTTGGGCGGCGATCGCGCGGACGACCGTACGGAAGGTGCCGACGTTGTCCGCGGTCGTCAGCGCGTCGTCGTACTCGAAGTTGATCTCGTGTTGGCCGCGGGCGACCTCGTGGTGGCTGGCTTCGATCTCGAAGCCCATCTCTTCTAAGCCATAGATGATGTCACGCCGGACATCGCTCGCGAGGTCTTTCGGCGCGAGGTCGAAGTAGCCGCCGTAGTCACCGGTTTCGGTCGTTGCACGCCCCTCCTCGTCTTCTTCGAAGAGGAAGAACTCCGGCTCTGGCGCGGCGTTGACGGTATAGCCCATCTCGTCGGCGCGCTCTAAGGCGTTTTTGAGGACGCGACGCGGGTCGCCCTCGAAGGGCTCGCCCGTCGAGGTGTTGATGACGTCACAGATCATGCGGGCCGATGCACCGTCCTCGCGGTTTTGCCACGGGAGGATCGCGAACGTGTCGGGATCGGGCTTAAGCCGCATGTCCGACTCCTGAATGCGGACGAAGCCTTCGATCGAGGAACCGTCGAAGTAAATCCCCTCGGTAAACGCCTTCTCGGCCTGTCGTGCCGGCACGGAGACGTTCTTGACAGTTCCCAGAATGTCGGTGAACTGCAACCGAAGGAAGTCGATGTCTTTCTCCTCGATTTCGCCTAGCACGTCCGTTTCCGCAGCAGTGAGGTTTCCATTCGTCATCTTATGCTCGAGTCAGACAACGGATTCTACTATTAAAGCTCTGCTGTTGTGGGCGAATATACGCAAATGGCTAAAAAATAGCCCATTCGTAGCTTATAATATGGTAGTGGTCGGGGTATAGTTGATACCGGCTGAAAACAATCGGAAAAACTGGATAAGCGTGTAGTGTTCAGTCACCAGGGCGGTGTATCTGGCATTCCTTTTCGTCCGAGGTCGTGGTTCGATCGGCGGTCGCCGGGCTCCGGTCTCGGTCACTGGATCTCGGAGCGGGGCTGTGAGCCAGTGGCTGCAAACTCGGTCAGTGCCGTCAGACTTGAGAGGCTGGCAGCGATCGACGCCCGCCAGACGGTCGCCGAGGCACGGAGTGTGCGTTGCCACGCGACGAGCGGGCCCGACAACTCGCGGGGCGGTGTGGTCTCGTTCGACCGTGGACGCTTGGCGAGCGTGGTCTCACAGTCGGGACAGACGTACGCGAGAGCCGTCCGTTGTGGTTGCAACTGCCAGTCGCCGTCGATGGGGCTCGTGTGATCACACTCCCAGCAGAACAGCGTCGCTTTCCGCCGGGTCGGCGTCCCGTCATGGTGGTCAGTTGCGGATTGGATCATCGAACGTGGATACTGTCCCCAGACATAAAGCCACAGCCCCTTCGAAGTCCACATAATCACACCATTCAGTAACTATTCTTCCTGACACCGTCATCCGACCCGAGATATGGGCCGTGTCAACGCGTACTAATCAGTGGGTGGCGTTTGGGCCTGACAGTCGGACACAGCGTCAGTGGTTTTTATGATGGAACCCTACTCGTTCCCATGACCGCACCCAACAAGCCGCGTCAACTCGAGACCGGCGACGAACTCGATGACTTCGTCGCGACACACGACGTTTCGCTCGTCGAATTTTATACCAACGGGTGTGCGATGTGTCAGGCGATGGAACCGGTACTGGGGAACGTCGCGCGCGCGACGGATATCGCGATCGGGATGGTCAATCCTCGTGACGATGCCGACCTCGTTGGCCGCTTTAACGTCCAGTCGGTGCCGCTGTTGGTCCTCTTCGAAGACGGGACAGAAACCGCCCGACTGGCAGACGGATTCCAGGGCGGCGACGCCGTCACTGAGTTTCTGGCAACGAACGTCCCGGACGCCGTTGACGCGAACTGACGTACCAATCGTTTGGCCACGCAGCCGCTTACGTTTGCCTCGAGCCACGCGACACTGGCGCAACACCAAGCGTCGCCGCCACACGTCGAGTCGAACGGCGCTATAGTCTCACTCGTCTGGCTCGAGTTCGCTCGGATCGAGTTCACCGTCGAGATACTGCTCGCCCAGCTCGGACACCTCGTAGACGCCAGTCATGGGATTGTTCAGGAGGCCGTACTTGGCCAGTTCCCGACATCGGTAGGCGCCGAAATTGCCCGGACAGAGTCCTGCCTCGTCGAGTTGGGCGGGTTGGTAGGCGTCCTCGGACTGCAGAAACTCGAGGATCGGTTTGTCTGCGGGCTCCATCCACTCGGCGTCCGTTTCCTGCTCGGCTTCGGTCTCGGATTCAGCCTCGGTTTCGGTCTCTGCCGCCGATTCGTCCGACGCGTTGGTCGTCGACTCGTCCATAGAGTACCCATTCATCTCCTCGGAGGAATGTGTTTCTGAAACACCGCGAGGCGGGTGTCACCACTGACGGTCACTGCACACCCGATCGGTAGACAGCCAATCGATCGATGTGGCCCTCGGTTCGGGTGGACCGGGGGAACGGCCACGACCGGTCCGTTCACGCCGCATGGTGATGGCGAGTTTCCTCGTGGCTGACACCTACTGTGTCGGTGCAGCATAATCGACGTGCACGTTCGGCGTCGTCGCCGGCTCTTGCCCCGTGATGCCGCGGTCGACGAACGTGACATCGGTCAGGTCGCTGGTCGGGTAGTTCACTCAGTGAGAATCCCGGCGTCTACTGTTTACGGCGAGGAAGATGTCACCAAACGACCGGCTGAGTTACCGTGTGTGTTTGTCTCGGATATCGACACAGTCCGGAACAGGTTCCGGTGACTGCGTCCCTAATCAGCGTCCTCGAGCAGGCCGAGGTCGCTGGCGGCGAGATCCGCGATCTGATCGGCAATGTCGGGATCGACTGCGGCGACGTCGTCGCCGTCGTGGAGCTGTTCGTTGTGCCGGTCGACCGCGTCAGCCACATCGGAGAGTGGGATACGGGAAGTCGTCTCGCAGACAGGACAGACGATCGGGACGTGTGGGCCGTCCTCGTCCGCTTCGTTCGTGTTCGCCATTTGCCGGGTGTCTCGCGCCGACCGTCAAAACATAATTGATTCGACGCTCGTGTGTCGACCGCGGTCTCGAGACGGTGTCTCCCGACTAGTCATAGCAGTGTCATAATGTATCTCATGTCAGTGCTGGTCGATTTTCCGTCCGTTTTCATCCCTCTCTGCCGATTTCGGCCAGCAGTATTATAGTGATCCGATCGAATCATCAGGTAGACGGGGGTACGACAGTCTGTCGGCAGGATATCCTGCCTGATCCGTTCGCCCCGTCACCGCATTCGAGGAGCTCCATGGTTCCTGGCTACACCTGTAGCCATTCCCTGTCTTTCGGCCCGATACAACACTCGTGAGCCACCGCAGCGCCTCGAGTGGGAAACGCAGACGGCTGCTATCACTGATTCTGTCGCCTCCCGGTGTACCGCAGAGCGGGTTGTGGGCCCGTGAAACCCACTGACGGGGGTTCGTAGTACGCGCTAGCTACGATATCGCGCGAGGACGGCAACCGAGAGTGCAACGATGGCCGTGAGTATGCCAAATCCAGGCATCATATCATCCGCATTGGACGGGTCATCATTGGACGACTGTGACTCAGTCGGCTCGGTCGAACTCGACTCGTTGGGATCGAATCGTTCGTCAGCCGGCGCATCGAGTTGCAAGACGACGACGGCCTGTCCGTGAGACGAATTGCTGGTGTACGTCCAGCCACCGCCCGCTTCGTCGTACGGTTCCGCGGCCTCGATCGGATCGATGTCCGTATCCCAGCCGTCGCCTTTGGGGACCTGCTGGATGTATCCGACGACGTCGATCCGGTCGGCGTACTCGCCGCTGATCTGGGCCTCACCGTACGTGAGCGTCGCCTCTTCGTCGTTCCCATGGAACTCGAGACAGTGCGAGTCCATGTAGCCGTCACCCTGTGCGACGTCCGGACTCGTCCCGAACTGGTCCCCGTCGAGCGGGAACTCGTGATGCTCGTTCATCGGGAATTCGACGGTCATTGGGTCGGCCTCGGAGTGCCACGTCGTCGCGCCGCCGGTCGGGACCGTCACCGTCGTGTTCGGTACCGACTCACCGATGACCGGATCGCCGTTCTCGTTGAGCAACGTGACGCAGATCTTTCCGGACCCGTCACCGAGGTACGGACTGCGATACTCGTCGCGCGGGTTCTCGTAGCTGACCCAACTCCCGTCGTCGGCCGCCGCCTCGAAGTACGGATCACCCCGATCCGGCGCGGGTTGGCGGTACGCTTCTTCCGACACCGTTTCGTTTCCGTCGGGCGGGGCACCCACAGCCCCAGTCGCCGCGAGCCCGACGATTACGGCCAGCGCGAGCCCGAACGTGAGCAGTTTTCGTCCAGCGAGCGCCGCTCGAGGCCCATCTACGCCAGCCATGGGTATGCCTCCTCACCGACGAGAGCTGTCGGGGAATTACTCATACGACCGTTCGGCTGCATTGACTGTCTTGCTAACACACGAGTCATCGCGCTGACGTACCGGATACCCCATCCTATATATGAGCGGCCTACTCTCGGGGTAGACGGTTCATACCGTCAGTAAACACGTCCTACGTGGGCTCACGGCGCCGTCGACCGTCCACGCGGGCGCTCCTCGCAACACCGTCTTTTCGGCGGCGTCAGCGATGAAACGAGCCGGTGTGGCCGGTCCCACGCGAACGCCGGCAGGCCGCTTTTCCGATGGGTTGCGATACCACCACTGATGAGCAACGAGCACCCGGACCGTGACCGTGTCCAGGACCGCGCCGAACAGCGCCAATCCGAGCGAGCCGACCACACCGAATCGATCTTCGAGGCCGTCGAACGTGACCTCGACGACCTCGAGTATCCGGTCACCAGCGAGGAACTCGCCACGGAGTACGCCACCGAGCCGATCGACATGCCAAACGAGACGGAATCGATCGGCAGCGTCTTCGACCGACTGGTAGACGAGCAGTACGACTCATCCGAGGAGGTTCGCGAAGCCGCCTACGGCGAACTCACTGGCGAAGCTGGCAGCCCCAACGAGGCGAACCTCGAGCGCGACCTCGACGAACTGGACGACGAGAATGTGGGACCGGTTAGCGAGCCCGGGGACGGAACGGACTAGTCTGGCGGACTCTCGGCCCGGTCTCCGCAGTGCGATCGATCGCCACTCCCAGAGACTGATCGTGATAGCAGAACGGATTTACGTCCCCGTCACCACCTCTCGTGTATGGATTACGAATCGAGTCTCGACCGAGCGATGGAGGACGTCCCCGACATCGGGGGCGACGAAGAGCGACTCCAGATCCCCGATCCGGAGACACAGAAAGACGGCGCGTTCACGCGCGTGAAGAATCTCGACGAGATCGCCGACGTGCTCTCGCGGGAGACCGAACATCTCCACCGGTTCATCCAGCGCGAGATGGGGACCAGCGGCAAACTCGAGAACGGTCGGGGCCGGTACAACGGCACCTTCTCCCAGAAGGATTTCGACGCGGCGATCGACGCCTACGTCGACGAGTACGTCCTCTGTTCGGAGTGTGGCCTGCCGGACACCCGCCTCGTACGCGAAGACCGCACGCCGATGTTGCGCTGTGACGCCTGTGGGGCGTTCCGCCCGGTCACCAAACGGTCGACCAGCAGCCAGCAGCAACAACAGCAAGACGCCGTCGAGGAGGGGCAGACCTACACGGTCGAAATCACCGGCACCGGTCGCAAGGGCGACGGTGTCGCCGAGAAGGGTAACTACACGATCTTCGTCCCCGGTGCCGACGAGGGCGACGTCGTCGACATCTACATCAAGAACATCTCGGGCAATCTGGCGTTCGCCCGACTCGACTGAGACGCGAGTCGCTGAGATTTTTCGTTCAGTGCTGTCGCCCGCGGATCGCGACGTTAAAGTCAGCTTGTGCTAGCCACAATATTGTGGCAGTATCGTTCGACCTCTTCGGGACGCTCGTGACCGCCGACCGGCCAGCGGACCCTGCCGCAGCCGTCGCGACTGAACTCGAGAACCGCGACGTCACGGTACCAGACGACTGGGCCGACGCCTACGCCGAGGCACATGTCGACGCACCGTCCGGCGCGGAAGTGCCGCTGCCGGCACACGTCTCGCGTGCACTCGCGAGCCGCGGCGTCGACTACGAACACAACGCAGCCAGACGCGCTGTCGTGGCGGCGTTCGATCCGACCGTCGAGACCAGACCGGGCGCGCTCGAGGCGGTCGCGGCAGCTCGAGAACACGGGCCGGTCGCGATCTGTTCGAACTGTAGCGTCCCCGAACTTGTCGGTCGGACGCTCGTCCGCTCGGACTTCGAGCGCGACGATTTCGACGCGATCGTCACGAGCGTCGGCTGTGGCTGGCGCAAGCCCGCCTCCGAGATCTTCGAACTGACGGCCGACGAACTCGGCGTCGTCCCCGACGAGCTAATTCACGTGGGTGACGATCCCCACGCCGACGGCGGGATCGAAGCCATCGGCGGAACGGCACTGCTCCTCGAGGACGAGTCGCTCGCGGATGTGCCGGCGCGGCTAGCGGCACGTGCAGAGTCGTCATGAGAACACGAGCACTGCCAGCTGGCAGTCAGGAGGTGACGACGTGGCGCTGACGTCGCTTGCGGTCATCGGGCTGGCGGTCAGTCTCGATCTGCTGTTTGGCGAGCCGCCAACTGCGTTCCATCCAGTGGCGTGGTTCGGTCGGCTCGTCGACGCCCTCGACCGGAAGTGGCACGAGACCGATCGCGGGCAGCGACTGGCCGGCGTCGGAATCGCCGCCCTTGCCCCACTCGTCCCTGCCGCCATCGCCGGTGGAGCCGTCTTCGCGGCGTCGTCGTTCCATCCGATGGCCGGCGGAATTGCCGCCGCAGTTGTCCTCTTTCTGACGACCAGCCTTCGAGCACTGCTCGAGTTGACCCGGGATATCGTCGCGGCCACCGACGGCGACATAGCCGACGTTCGCACGCGGATCCGCGGGCTGGTCGGTCGGGACGCATCGGCGCTGTCAGCCGCCGAGCTTCGCAGCGCTGCCGTCGAGAGCGCGGCTGAAAACCTCGCTGACGGGCTGGTCGCCACGTTGCTGCCGTTTGCAGTCCTCGCGCCGGTTTCGCTGCCAGCCGCTGCGGCGGTCGCCGCGTGGGTCAAAGGTGTCAACACGCTCGATTCGATGCTCGGCTACCCTTCCAAGCCCGTCGGGACCGCGAGCGCGCGCCTGGACGACGCCGTGATGTATCTTCCCGCCCGGCTCTCGGCGGTCACGATCGCCGTCGCCGCGGCGAACCCGCTCGCGCTCGCACGCGCCAGCCAGTGGGCGCGAATGCCGCCGTCGCCGAATTCCGGCTGGCCGATGGCGACGCTGGCCTGTGCGTTGGCGATCCGCCTCGAGAAGCCGGATGTCTACGTCCTCAATCCCGATGCTGCTCTCCCAACGCTGACCGATGGCGAACGTGCCGTCTCACTCGTTGGACGGGCAGCGATCGTCTCGCTGGTCGTTGCCGTCGCGCTCGCGGTGCTCGTTGCAGAGGGGGCAGCGCTCGAGGCGAGTCGCCACGTGGCCACGGGGGTGGGCATCGCGTGGCAGTGATCGGTCGCTGGGTCGGTGCCGTCCGCGGGGCACTGGGATTTCTTACGCGACTCCCGATCGGCACCCGCGATGGCGACTGGCACGCGTTCCGGGCGACGCCGGCGGCGTTTCCGATCGCTGGGCTCATTGCGGGCGCGCTGGCGGCGGTCCCGTTGCTCGCCGGAGAGACGCTCGCAGCACCGACCGTGGCGCTTGGCTACCTGCTGGCGGTGTACGCCGTGATGGGAATCCACCATCTCGACGGCGTCGCGGATCTGGGCGATGCGCTGGTCGTCCACGGCGATCAGGAACGTCGCCGCGAGGTACTCAAGGATACGACGACCGGTGTCGGCGCGCTGCTGTCGGTGTCGGTCACCGTCGCCGCGCTGGCACTCGGCGGGCTCGGACTGGCCGGCCTTCCCGTCCGCGCGGCCATCGGCGTCGCGGTCTGTGCCGAAGTCGGGACCAAACTCGGGATGGCCGCGCTCGCCTGTTTCGGTAACGCAGTCACCGAGGGTATGGGCAAGCAGTTCACCGATGGCGCCGCTGCCGGGTCGTTTCTCGCACCCGCAGTCATCGCCCTCACCGTGGTCGCCATCGGCCAGTCGGCACTCGGTGCGGTCGCGTTCTGTGGGGCCGTCGCCGGTGTCGGCCTCCCCTGGTACTGGGCAACCCGCCAGCTCGGGGGCATCAACGGCGACATCTTCGGCGCGGCAAACGAGATCGGTCGCATCGCTGGCATCCATCTGGGGGTGATCGCGTGGACGCTCTCGTGATGTGTGGCGGGAAAGGCACGCGCCTCGAGAGCGCCCACGAAAAGCCGCTGCACCCGATCGCCGGGACGCCGATGGTCGACCGCGTCCTGTCTGGGCTCGCGGCCAGCCGGCTCGAGACGATCTATACCGCCGTCTCGCCGAACGCGCCGGAGACGCGGGCGCATCTCGAGGCAACCGACGGCGTGACGACGATCGAGACGGCTGGCGAGGGTTACGTGGCCGATTTGATGAGCCTACTCGAGCGACCCGACCTCTCTCCGCCGCTTCTGACGGTCGCAGCAGATCTCCCGCTGCTCGAGGCCCCGGTCGTCGACCGCGTGCTCGAAGCACACGGCGACAGCGACGCCTCGCGGACCGTCTGCGTCCCCGTGGCACTCAAACGACGGCTCGGCGTTAGCATCGATACCCGATTCGAGTCAGCTGACCACCTCGCGCCGACCGGGGTCAACGTCGTCGGCACCGCATCCGATTCCACATCCATGATCGACGTACACTACGACACACGACTTGCAGTGAACGTGAACCGGCTCGAAGACGCACGGATCGCAGCCGATCGACTGGCCCGGTCGGCGGAGGGCCGCTAAATGCGGGTCCTGCTCGCCGCCGGAACGACCGAGACGGCGCTGATCGACGGCATCAGCGCTGCCGGCGCCGCCCCCGAGCTGATGGCACACACCCCCTCGGCTGACGTCGAGATCCTCACCTACGGCGAGCCGACTGCGGCGCCGGTGACGCCGGTGAGCCCGACCGGCTGTCCGACGCCTGCAGCCGTAACCCGCGCGGTGCGGGAGGTCGTCGACTTCGACCTCGCGGTGATCGACGCGGGACTTGCCAAGTCGACGGCCGCGCCGACGGTCGATCTCGACGTCCAGCCGGGCGTCGATGTCCGCGAATCAGCGGCCGTCCCCGATGCAAACGCCACATTCGACCGGGCCTACGACTATGGCGCGAGCCTGCCCGACGACGAGGTCATGATCGGCGAGACCGTCCCCGGCGGGACGACCACCGCACTCGGCGTCCTTACCGCACTCGGCGAGCCGGCTGGCGTCTCCTCGTCGCTACCCGAGAACCCGATCGAGCGCAAGCGACGGGTCGTCGACGAGGCGCTGGCCGAAAGCGACCTCGAGGCCGGCGACTGCGAGGGCGCACCGCTCGAGGCCATCGAAGCTGTCGGCGACCCCGTCCAGCCGACGGTGGCCGGTATCGCTGCAGGTGCGCTCGAGGCAGGCACTGACGTGACGCTGGCCGGCGGCACGCAGATGGTCGCCGTCGCGGCCCTGTTGCGCCACGCCGGGATCGACGCGGACCTGTCGATCGCGACCACCTCGTTCGTCGCCGACGAGCAGGGCGACCGGCTCGCCGAGACCTGCGACCACCTCGGCTGCGAGCTGACTGTCACCGACCCCGGCTTCGACGAGGGCAACCACGTCGCGATGGAACGCTACTGTGCCGGCGAGGCCAAAGAGGGCGTCGCGATGGGCGGCGCGCTCTCGCTGGTCCCCAACGATCGGATGAGCGAGGTCAGAGACCGACTCGAGGCGGTCTGTGACCGGCTCGGCATCGAAAACGACGCCAGTGCTCCTTCGGAGGAGTCCAGTGGATCCTGAAGCGATCCGAACCGGCTCGCGGGTCCCCCACGGTGGCGAGACAGATCGCGAGCTGCTGGACTTCTCGGCCAACACCAACCCCCGAGTGCCCGCGGGCGTCGACGACGTGTACGCGGCCGCACTCGAGGCGTCGCGGCGTTATCCGGACGACGACTACCCGGCATACCGAGATGCGGCAGCGTCGTTCGTCGGCTGCGACCCCGAGCAGGTGATCCCGACCCCCGGCGGACTCGCCGCGATCCGGCTGGCGATGGAGAGTACCCTCGAGCCCGGCGACGAGGCGCTAGTTCCCTACCCGAGTTTCGGCGAGTACGCCCGTGAGGTCCGCCTACAGGGGGCGACACCACGATTCGTGCGCTACGACGACCTACACGAACTCGGCCCCTCCGTACTCGAGCCGTGTTCGCTGGCAGTGGTCTGTACGCCGAACAATCCGACCGGCGATGCGATCTCGCCGGACGCACTCGAGACGCTCGTCGATCGGTGTGGGGACGCCGACATGACCCTGTTGGTCGACGAGGCGTTTCTCGGCTTCACCGACCGGTCGTCTGCAGCCGAACTGGGGCGCAACCACGTTATCGTCGCGCGCTCGCTCACCAAACTGTTCGGCCTGCCGGGGCTTCGCGCTGGCTTTGCCGTCGCACGCGGCACACGGCGAGACGCGCTTGCGACCGCCCGCCGCGCGTGGTCGCTCGGCACGCCGGCGGCTCGCGTCGGCACACACTGTCTCCGACAGGACGAGTTCGTCCGCGAGACCCGCGAGCGCGTCGCAAGCGAACGCGAGCGGATGCGCGAAGCGCTCGAACAGCGATTCGACGTTCATCCGTCGGACGCGCCTTATCTCCTCTGTGATGTCGGCGACCGCGACGTGGGAACGGTGATCGCCGACGCGCGAGCCGCCGGCGTGGCGATTCGGGACGCGACGACCTTCCGCGCGCTCGACTCGCATATCCGCGTCGCCATCAAGGATCGTGCGGCCAACGACCGCCTACTGGGCGCACTGGGCGTTGGCGACGCTGACGACAGCCCAGCCGACCGCTGAGACGATGACTGACACCGAGCAAGCCTACAGTGCGATCCGACGGGATGGCGTCCTGCAGGTCAGCCGACCGGAGACGGAGTGGCTGTCGACCGGCTGGAACGGCGGTCGCTGTACGGCAGACTGTGTGTACAATGTCTCGGTCCCCGAGGACTGGGAACGAACCGATCTCGGCGCGTACGTCGACGAACGCCTCGAGCGCGCGGGGTTCGACCCGACCGCCGCTGACGCGACCGGGCCGGCACTGCTGACCGGCGTCGACATCGGCGATGCTTGCGGTGCGCGCTGTGGCCCCGTCACGGCCTACGCGACAGCCGGGGTGTCGAACCCTGCCGCGTTGCCGATAGAGCCCGAGACCAGTCTCGATGCGGACGGGACCATGGGTGAGGCAGTCGAGACCGACCTCGAGCCGGGCCGCGGCACCGTCAACGTCATCGTCGGAACGACGCGGGCGCTGGCACCCGGTGCGCTGGCGAACCTGATCGCGGTCGCGGCGGAGGCGAAAGCGACGACGTTGCTCGCCGAAACCGGGTTTCCGGGGACGACCACGGACGCGGTCGTCGTCGGTCATGACCCGTCCGGCCCGCCGGCGGAGTTTTCGGGCAGCGGGACCGAGGTCGGCGCGGCAACCCGTGCCTGCGTCCGGGACGCGCTTCGGGAAGCGCTGCGTGTCCATTATACGGACAGCGACGTCACCTGTCCTGACTCGGTTTCGGACGCAGTCTACGGCGTGTCGACTGATACTCGAGCCGAGGTCTTCCACCCACCAGCCGCGGACGAAGCTATCGAACCGGAATCTTAACCCACCGCAACACCTATCCGTATCCGATGGCAGGAGACGACGATCCGACAGCGATCCGCTCGCTCGCGTTGTCGCCGGCAGACGCCGCTGACGCCTACGTTTACAGTCAGGAAAACCCCGGCGAGGCCGTCCTCCGAGCGACGCCGCCGTTTCACGGTCGGATGCGCGCCCGCATCCACGTCTACCACGTCGACGACACCGAACTGACCGGCGCGGTCCACGTCTCACCCGCCGACCTCATCGCAGACGACGTCGTCGCCGACTATCCCGACCTCGAGTCGGCACTTCCCGAGGCAGACGACCCGGACGTCGCCGACGAACTCCGCGAGCGCCACGCCGAGGCCGTCGACGAGTGGCAAGAGCAGGCTCGCGAGTCGATCGTCGACAACGTCACGCTCGAGACGCCCGACGGCCCCCACCGCGTCGCGGTCAAATCGCTTGGGTAGGGATCGAGCCAAAGCCAAACCGATATCACTAATTTTCCGGACTCGAGAGCGCCGACAATGAAACTCGCGCGGATCGCGACGGACGATGGACCGGTCGCCGGACGATACGAGGACGGTGTCGTGCACACGGACGATGGCGTCTACGAGGTCGGAACGGACGCTGACTTCCTGCCACCTTGCGAGCCGTCGGCGTTGTACTGTGTCGGACGAAACTTCGCGGCGACGATCGACCAGATGGAGTACGAACGGCCCGACGAACCCGACTTCTTCATCAAGCCGCCGGCGTCGCTCGTCGGCCACGAGGACCCGATTCCCTATCCTGCGTTCAGCGACGAGGTGACCTACGCCGGCGAGCTCGCGGCCGTGATCGACGAACCCTGTCGGAATCTCTCCGAAGACGAGGTGCCGGAGGTCGTCCGCGGCTACACGATCATGAACGATATGGACGCGCTCGACCAGGGTGGGCGAACGCCCCGCAAGGCCTTCGATGCCTCCGGCCCACTCGGCCCGTGGATCGAGACCGCCGTCGATCCGACCGCGATCGACATGTACACCGACGTCGCCGGCGAGCGCCGCCAGGAAGCCAACACCGAACTAATGTTGTTCGACCCCTACGAGATCATCTCGCACCTCTCGCGGCGCGTCACCTTCCGCCCCGGCGACGTGGTTTCGTTCGGCAGTCCAGCGAATCCCGGCCTCGTCGAACCCGGCGACACCGTCGAGATCACCTACGAGGGCGTCGGCACGCTCCGGAATACCGTCGTCGACTCGAGCGATCGGGAGAAATTGGCGCTCGAGGGCGAGACGGTTCGTTCGTAGCGTCTCGATCAGACGACAGTTGGGTACGTTCTGGCTGATTTGCTATTCGCTGTGGATAATACCTGCCCGCTCGTTCGCTTTGCATCGCCTTGCAGCCACCGGGTCTACGACCTGGCTCACGGAGCTCAGTGGTTCGGTTTCTTTCCTTCGATGGTCGCAGAGACGATGTAGTCACTGACATCCCGTTCATCGTCCCAGTCGCGGATGAACGCCTCACTCTCTTCTTGTGGGTCGATCGAGATTGCAGTGAAGCCCACCTCGTCCAGTATCGATTCGACCTCGGAGATCGGTGACGCGCCTGCGACACACCCGGCTACGGAAGCTGGATCCTGCTGGACCGCTTCCGGGAACTGTGTGGTTTGCACGACGTCAGAGATAGCGAGCCGTCCCCCTGGTCGAAGCACACGAAACGCTTCGCTGAACACTTGTGACTTGTCCGGCGAGAGGTTCACGACACAGTTCGACAGAATCACGTCAACGGATTCATCAGCGACTGGGAGGTGTTCGATCTCACCGAGTCGAAACTCCACGTTCGTCGCGTCGTTCTTTGTGATGTTCTCACGGGCCTTCTCGATCATCTCCGGCGTCATATCGACCCCGATGACTTGACCGTCCAGACCGACTTCTCGAGCGGCGAGGAAACAATCGAACCCCGCTCCGGAGCCGAGATCGAGAACGGTCGCGCCGTCTTCGAGACTCGTAATCGCGGTCGGGTTGCCACAGTCGAGGCCCAAGTTTGCACCGGATTCGACGGCATCGAGTTCCTCGTCGGCGTAGCCGAGCAGGCGTGACTGATCATCGTACTCTGCTCTGTCAGAGCTGCGATCGCTACAGCAGGAACTCGCTCCCGTATCGCCACAACAGGACGATGAACTGGTGGCGATCTCGCCGTATCGGTCTCGCACGATACGCCGCTGTTCCGCTGCGCTCAGCTCGTCGGTGTCGACTTCTGTCGACGATGTCTCATTAGTCATTGGTAATCGTTCTCGTTTCATCGAGCACATCTAGCAGTCGTTCGGCGCGTGCTGTCGCACTGTAGTATCGCCATCGACCGTCCTTGCGCCGCGTGACGAGTCCTGCGGCATACAACCGTGAGAGGGCCTGACTGACCGCTCCCTGACTGACACCAAGGGCGGGCTCCAATTCACAGCCGCAGGCACCGTTATCAGCCGCCGCGATAATCTGAAGTGCCTCGTATCTGGTCTCGTTCCCGATCGCAGCGAGCGTCTGGATGTCAGCCGCCAGTTCCTGTTCGGACAGGGAGTGGCCAGCGTCACCACAGCAGGACGGCTGCTGAGACGAAGATTGAGTCGAGTCACCGTTCGATCTCTGCCCCACCATTTTAGCAACTACTAATATTAGCTCGAGCTAATATACCTGTTGCGGTCACGCGCTGTTGTATCGATTGCTTGCCTGTCTCGAGCGTGACCGCGGAATCGGTGACTCTCGGCTGTGAGTCCATACTCGCGATCCCCCGTTGATTCGTGCTGAGCGATCCGCCGGAGAGCAGAGCGAGCGTAGAGTTTCGTTCGATGACAGGCTGGTCGAGAGCACAACCCGAAACGACGGGTAGAAAGGCACTTGACGCCGACTGCCCATCCACGACACGTGAGCGCTGACGCCCCGCGACGCGTCGAAGTCTACCCCGACCGCGAAGTCGTCGTCGAGTTCGATCCGGACCTCACCTTCGAGTGCGTCGACGACTGCACGTGGTGTTGTCACCACGGCGTGTTGCTGTACGATCGGGACCTCCTCGAGTTAGCCCAGCGAGCAAATCTCGCCGAGACCACGACGGAGTTCCGCGGCGAGAAGTTCGTCACCCGCGAAGGCAAAGACCGCGACGCCCACGTCGCCGAAGACGGCTCAGCCTGTGCGTTCCTGCGGAAGGATGGCCTCTGTTCGCTGCATCTCGAGGAAGACTGGAAACCAACCCGGTGTTCGGTCTTTCCGCTCGGCGTCTGGCTCGAGGACGGCGACCTCCACGTCGACATCCGGGATTCGGCCCACGACCACTGTGAGGGCTTGAACGTCAGCGAGCGGCGGGTTATCGACAATCTCGAGGCCTTTTTGCCGGAGTTGCTGTGGGACCTCGAGAACCCCGATTCGGATCGCGAACTGTAGGTGCGTCGGGAGCGATCAGACTACAGAAGCTTATTGAGAAAATAGTTCCACACAGCGGTATGGTTAGCACAGGTGTCGTCGTGTGCATCTCGACGGTTGGATTACAGAAGGAGGATGACAACTCGTGACCGACGACATCGAGTTCGACGTGGATCGTCGGACTGTCCTCGGCACACTCGCCGGCATCGGTGGGACCGCGCTGGCCGGTTGTTCGGCACTCGAACGCGAGCGAGACGGCCAGACGAGCCAAGTCGACGGTGAACGGGCTCGAGAGCTGGCGACGAAATTTGCCCCGACGCTGTACTTCGACGCGAACGAACCGTGGTTTCCGACGGACCCACGGCCCTACACCAGCGAGCGCGACGGTGAGACAGCCGTCACCGGGTTCGATGCCCTCAACGGGTACCACGAGCGATACAGCGACGGCGACCCACCGAAGCCGACGGTGTTCTACAACGCCGTCGAATACGAGGACTCGCCACTCGCCGTGGTCCAGTTCTGGTTCTATTCGGTGTTCGACCAATTCACGACCAACTTCCACTGGCACGACTGGGAAGTGCTGCACGTCTTCGTCGACACGGAGACCGGTGAGCCACAACTGTACGTCGCCAGCTCTCATTCCCGGTCGGTGCCGAACAACGAGTTCCTGGATCCGGACCCGACGATGGTGCCGCGCATCCTCTCGGAGCTCGGCTCACACTCGAGTACGCTCTCGGTCAACGACGTCCCGGATCGCTTCCAGCGGGTTGCCATCGAGGACTTGCTGGCGGACATCACGAACACGGCGATCGAGGGTATCGCGGACCTCGCGGACCTCGAGATCCCGCTCGCGTACGGACTGCCGCGAGACGAGGGGTCACGGCTCCCCTACCTCGTCCCGGAGTACGAGGGCGTCCCGATATACGAGCACAAACGCCTGCCTGCTGTCTCCCGTGAGTCGCTGATCGACGACGACCTGACGGTCCGATCGTACGACGCGCTGACGTCGCCGCCGACGGATCTGCCGACGCGCGAGACGGGGCTCGTCTTCCGACACCGCGAGCGCGAGGCCGACGCCGACGTCGAGTACGACCTCGTGCCGAGCAGCGAAATCGAACATATCGCGGCCTTCACCGGGCCGCAGTTGAGCTTCGAGTTCACCGTCCCCGACGTGGTCGAGGACGCCGTCGCCGGCCACATCACGACGACAGGGACGCCGTGGACCCAGCCCCGCTACGGCAATCCGGCGGCTGACATCTCCGTTCCCAACCACCGGACGGAACTGGCCGACCGCTACGATGCGATCGGCGAGGCGGCACCGATAAACAGCGTGATCGCTCGCGTCACGGAGGCGGTCACAACTGACGACGCGCCGGAGAACGAGGGACTGACCACCACGGAAACGACAGTCGAGTCGGTCATCCTACTGGAGAGCGATCCCGAGGCCGTCCCGACGTTCGGTGGCGTCGCGGTCGTACAAGACGTTCCGGCCGGCGAGCACCGACTGACAGTCAATGGTGCGGGCCGCGCGCCACACAGCGAACACGTCGCTGTTTCGGACGACAGAACACCGACGGCAGCCGGCGTCGGCGGCGAGATTCCGCTGGTCGCCCGCGATCGCGCGACGAAGCTCGAGATCGGCGGCGAAAAGACTGCGACCGATCTCTCGACGGTCGCCGTCGAAGACGATTTCGCCGGTCGGCTGTACGAGTCGTCGGTAGACGGGAACGACGCCGTCTACGTCCACTCTGGCGGGGCCTACACGACAGAGGTTCGAGACAGCGACGACGCCATCGGCGCCTACCGGATCAACCCGACTCCTGGGGCCGAGTCAGCGGTCCGTATCGAACGCCCAGAGACGGGCAAAGCACAGCTCGCGACGTTCGTGGCGGACATCGCCGACGAGACGCGGGAAGAGATTGCGGCGCTGAGCAATGACCGTGACCGAGACGGTGGTTCGTCGAACGCCGTCGAGGGACTCGAGCGCGCCCTCGCAGCCGTTGTCGAGGCCGCACGAAGGGCTGCCGAGCGGGCACGCAATAGCGAGCGAGACACTGCCAACAAGCAGCTTACCACCGTTTCTGAGCGCCTCCAGCGGGTCGAGCAGCGTCTCACTGAGGCACGTAGTGACTTGTCGGAGCCCCTCTCGAACGCGACGCAAAACCGGATGGCGCAAGCTGATCGACGCACTGAACAGGCCCGCAACGCCGAAAAGCTCTCTTCCGACAAGTGAACGACCGCAGTGCGAGTCACGATACCATGACTCTCCAATCCTTTAAACGTCTGCCCCACGTAGATAAGCTGTGACAGAAGACTCCGGGCGACGGAACCTCCGTATGCCCAACAACGATGAAGTATTCGCCGTCGTCACCGAACACCTCGGTGGCAATCACGTCCAGCTCCGCTGTGAGGACGGCAAGGAGCGACTCGGCCGCATTCCCGGGCGCATGAAATACCGCACCTGGATCGAGCAAGACGACATCGTCGTCGCCGAGCCCTGGGACTGGCAAGACGAAAAGGCCACCATCGAGTGGCGCTACACCGGCCAGGACGCAGATCAACTGCGTCGTGAAGGCCATATCGATTGAACCTCGGTAGCGGATCCGCTTCCTACTAGATTTCTGCGTCGTGATCGATTACCCGGAGCGACTGCGTTCGCTCACACAGTCTGATCACTAACTGATACAGTCTGCTATCACTGCTTACCGGCGCACGGCGCACCCGCAGGACGGGTCGCGGGTGCGCCGGAAGTGACTGATAGGAGTCCGTATGAGAGGACTGCAAAATGGCCGCTCGACGCGCTCGAGGACTAACAGAAGTATACCCAGTAGGTATGGCCGTTCGAGCACGTGACCGTGGTATATTCGCCGAACGCTGCGACTGAGTGCCGTACTTTCAGTTCCGTCTCCTCACTGGGGAGTGAAACGCTCGTTTCGTCCCCGCAGTGCGGGCAGGTGACTGCTTCCGTTGCGACTGTTTGCATCTTCGACAACCATGGTACCATACGGCATAGCGAAGCATAACCGTTGGTAGCGATCGAGCAGACAGTCACAAACGCGGTCCGAAAACCGTGCGCGGTCGTTACTCCCGACTGCCGAGGCGCGCGTCGAGGCGCATCTCGACGTAGCGGTCTGCCCACGTCTCGCTGTGTGTCCGAAGCGCCTCGAGTACGGTCGCGATGAGTCCGTCCGTCGGGGCGTGGTCGACTGCGTCAGCGCCGTCATCTATCGCAGACTGCTCACCCGGTTTGCGGGGCCCTTCTGGAAAACTCATTGTGATAGTAAATACCATAGCCGACCCTATAAATATTGAGGATACGCCGACTGCGCCGGCAGACCTGCACGCGCCGGCCAGGAGCGTTACTGTCCGCCAGTAGTCACCCCATATACACCATACGAACGGTTCACAGGGCGGAAAGAGACGAAAATACTCTTATTTCACCCCTCCAAAGGCAGCGCTCACGGCTCAATGACAGCCTCATCATCGGCTTCGCGGATTCAGAAGGCGTTCCTGAAGTATCAGCACGTGTTCGTGTTCCTCGCGCCACTGGCGTTCGTCGTCGGCGTTTACTTCTTCGCGCCCACGCCAGCGGACGCCGGAACCGGCTACTGGCTCGAGTACTGGTGGCTGTTCATCGCGTTCGTCACCGGCGCGACGATCGTCAACACCGTTGGGATCAGCGGCTCCGCGCTGTTCGTCCCCTTCCTCATCTTCATCTTCCCACTGGTTGCGTATCCCTTAGAGCCGAACACGCTGGTGAAAATCGGGCTCATCAGCGAGTCCTTTGGGCTCTCGAGTTCCGCGCTCGCGTTCATCCAGTACGGCCTGGTCGACCGGCGACTCGGCGCGACGCTCGTTCTCGGCGGGGTTCCGTTCGTCGTCGGCGGTGCGTTGCTCTCGTTCGTTATCCCCGAGCCGTTGTTCCACGCGCTGCTCGGGATCGCACTCCTCGCGGCGTCGTATCTCCTGTTCCGGGCGAACCTCGGCCACGAGGAACCCGGCGGCGGCTCCGGCGGCGAGACGGTCGCGGCCGACGGCGGCACCGCAAGCGAACTCCCCAACGACGCGAACAAACTCGGCCCGGCGGGCGTCGAAACGGACGACGCCGGGACGGTGACCCGTGTCGACCGTGACGGCAACGACTACACGTACTCACGGTCGGGATATCTCGAGCGCTTCGCTAACTACAGCGTCGGCGGCGTCTTTCAGGGGCTGGCCGGCTTCGGGATCGGCGAACTCGGCATCATCTCGATGCTCCGGACGGAGGTGCCCGTCCGCGTCGCCATCGGGACCAATCACATCGTCGTCGCAACGACGGCCGTGCTGGCCTCGGTCGTCCACGTCTTCGGCGGCGGGCTGGTTCCCGGCGGCCACACGATGGACCTCGCGTCGACGCCCTGGAACATGGTCGTCTGGACGGTTCCCGCCACGACGCTGGGCGGTCAGATCGCACCTTACGTCTCGACCGCGCTGGATACGGGGACGATCAAGAAAGGCGTCGGCACCCTGTTCGCGATCATCGCCGTCGCGCTGTTCTTGATGGCCTTCGGCGGGTTCTGAGACGGCCGTATCAACGTCCAAGTCGTCGACCATTGCGATAACCCTTACCGGGTCGCCTTTTTCCACTCACCCAGTCCGACGACAGTGCCGTCTACCGCTTCGGGGTCGGCCTCGGTCGCCGCCCAGACGAACATCGTCGCGACGGACTCCGGATCGCGACCGTGCCCGCCGGTGAGCTCCGTCGCAACGACGCCGGGATCCAGACAGCCCACGACGTACTCGGTATCGGCGGCGAACCCGCGAACGACTGCCTCTGCCGTCGCCTTCGAGATAGCGTAGGAGCCGTAGCCCGCTGCCCCCTTTCTGGCGACCGAGCCCGTCGGAACGAGGACCCGTGCCCCGTCGTTTAAGTGCGGAACCGACTCGCTGATCGCCGCGTACACGCCGCGACCGTTCGTCCGCCAGTGATCGTCGAACGCGCCGTACGATTCGTCGTCGGTCGGCGTGTGACCGGCCTCGCCGTGATAGACGCCCGCTGCAGGCACGACAATGTCGATACCAGTCGTCTCACCTGCCCGCGAGGCGAGCTCGGCCAGCCGTTCCACGTCGTATTCATCGCGAACGTCGGTTCGACAGCCGTCTGCAGTCGCGCCCGTCGCCTCGAGTGCGTCGATAGTCGCCGCGACGTCGTCGGCGTCTCGAGCGCCGATGACGACGGTTGCCCCGTCGGCTGCAAATGCGTCGGCGACGGCGCGACCGATGCCACGCGTTCCGCCGGTTATGAGAGCTGTCATCCCGTCCATAGAGAGTCTACGTGTCCTACCTACAGGAACTCACCGGCCCAGTCATACAGACTCTGTCAGTCAGTGCCGTGGGACCACGACCGTCCTGCGGTCGGGCCGGGGACATCGGTACAGCAGGCCGTATCAGGTTCGATGGTCACGAACGACGCGGTTCAGGGTCATCGCTTCGACGCTCATCGATAACGGATCGGATTCCCTACTTATGTATGACACACGTTTAACACTGTTCGTATACTCCCTTCGGGCATGGAATCGCTGGCCGGCGTGTCGGTCGTCGTGATCGGAGGCGGAATCGGTGGGCTCTCGACGGCCTGTTATCTCGCCGATGCAGGGGCGGACGTGCGCGTCATCGAAAAGAACGAACAGGTGGGTGGCCGGGCGAGTCGCCTCGAGCGAGACGGGTTTCGGTTCGATATGGGTCCCTCGTGGTACCTGATGCCCGATGTCTTCGAGCGGTTTTTCGCCGACTTCGACCGGACGCCGAGTGACTACTACACCCTTACGCATCTCGATCCCCACTACCGGATCTTCTTCAAGGACGGGGATCAGGTCGATATCACGCCCGACCTCGAGCGGACGAAAACCGTCTTCGAGGAGTACGAGACGGGTGCAGGCGACGCGCTAGGGCGATATCTCGACAAATCCAGGGAAAATTACGAGGTCGGGATGAAACACTTCGTCTACAAGGATCGCGAACGTCTGCGGGACTACATCGACCTCGACGTGGCCCGACAGGCCCGTGGCCTCTCCCTGCTCGGGTCGATGCAGGGCCACGTCGAGGGCTACTTCGACCATCCGAAGCTTCAGCAGATCATGCAGTATACGCTGGTGTTTCTGGGTGGCTCGCCGACGAACACGCCGGCGCTCTACAATCTGATGAGTCACGTCGATTTCAACCTCGGCGTCTGGTACCCCGACGGCGGGATCGGCGCAGTCGTCGACGGGATCACCGACCTCGGTCGTGAGCTGGGTGTCGAGTATGAGACTGAGCGGCCAGCAACCGAGATCAAGGGCCGTACGGGCGGGTTCGAGGTCGAAACGCCAGTGGGACCAGTCCGAGCAGATCTGGTCGTGAGCAACACCGATTACGCCCACACCGAGCAGGAGCTGCTCACGCCCGAACGCCGCGGCTACGACGACGACTACTGGGACGAGCGGACCTACGCCCCATCCGCTTTCTTGCTCTATCTCGGCGTCGAGGGTGACGTCGACGAGTTGGCCCACCACACGCTCGTGTTGCCGACCGACTGGGATCAGCACTTCGAGCACATCTTCGATGACCCACGCTGGCCCGACGATCCCGCCTACTACCTGTGTGTCACGTCCGAGACCGACGACACCGTCGCACCAGACGGCCACAGCGCCCTGTTCGTCCTCGTGCCGATCGCGCCTGGCCTCGAGGACACGCCCGAGCTCCGCGAGCAGTACCGCGACATGATTCTCGAGGATATCGCCACGAACACCGGCACCGACCTGCGCGACCGGATCGTCCTCGAGGAGCGGTTCTGCATCGAGGACTTCGCAAACCGGTACAACAGCCACCAGGGGACGGCACTGGGACTGGCCCACACGCTCCGGCAGACGTCGCTGTTCAGACCGCCTCACCGCTCGAAGGAAGTCGACGGACTCTACTTCGTGGGTGGTGATACCACACCTGGGATCGGCGTTCCGATGTGTCTCATCAGCGGCGACCTGACCGCCGAGAAAGTGCTCGCAGATCACGGCGGCGGACTCGAGCCGTGATGGGGCCGGCGATCGGCGACTCGAGCACGCGGTCACGCGCTCGCGACGGACACACCGCGGACGCGAGACGGAGAGGCCACTGATGAGTTCGAACTCGAGGGCGGCCCGCGGCGGTATCGGTGCACACCTCTCGTACCTGCTGGTCCTCTCGCGACCGCGGTTCTGGCTGTATCTGGCGGGGCCAGTACTGGTGGGCGTGGCCTACGCCGCAACCACTGTCAGTGACCTGTTCGCCCCCGCACCGATCGTGTTGTTCGGCTACTTCCTCCTGCCGGCAAACGTCTTTCTCTACGGGATCAACGACGTCTACGACCGGGAGATCGACGCGGCGAATCCGAAAAAAGACGACCGGGAGGCACGCTATCGCGGCCAGCGATACGTGCCAGCCGTCGTCGGGCTCTGTGCGGCCCTTCCCTTGCTGTTCGTCCCGCTGTTGCCGACGGCGGCGATCCTCTGGCTGATCGCCTTTCTCGTCCTCGGGGCAGCCTACAGCGCCCCGCCAGCGCGATTCAAGACGACTCCGTTCGTGGACTCGCTCTCGAACGGACTCTACATTACACCGGGTGCGGCTGCCTACGCCGCCATTGCCGGGACCCAGCCACCCGCTCTTGCCGTCGGCGGCGGCTGGCTGTGGGCGATGGGGATGCACACGTTCTCGGCGATCCCCGACATCGAACCGGACCGCGAGACCGGCATTCGGACGACTGCGACGGTGCTAGGCGAGCGCCGGACGTACGCCTACTGTGGTGTGTGCTGGCTCGCAAGCGCAGCCGCCTTCGGCGCGCTCGACGTGCGACTTGGCGTGCTCATGCTCGGCTATCCAGCCCTCGTCGTCGC
Organism: Natrinema sp. HArc-T2; assembly: GCF_041821085.1. Classification (NCBI taxonomy): domain Archaea; kingdom Methanobacteriati; phylum Methanobacteriota; class Halobacteria; order Halobacteriales; family Natrialbaceae; genus Natrinema; species Natrinema sp. HArc-T2. The sequence continues at coordinate 116,917 of NZ_JBGUAZ010000003.1, forward strand.
GATCGCCACGGCGAGCGTCGCTGTCGACCGGGCCTACTGGTGGTTTCCCGCGATCAACACCGTCGTCGGCGCAGCGCTGACGATGGGCGGCCTCTGGAGGGTGTTCTATGGATAGCGGCGAGTCGACCGGGTCGACCTCGAGTGCCAGAACGGATACGAGCACCAGCCGAACACCGTCGGTCCCCGACGGGAGCGCCGACGAGACGACGAGAACGGTTGCACAGCGGCGACTCGAGGCCCTCATCCGCGAAAACCGGTTTACGATCGCGGTCGTCTTCCCGGTCATCGGCGCGGTAACGCTGGTCGCGAGTGCAGAAGGGCTCTTGCCGCCGCTGCTGTCGTACAACCCGCTGTTGATCCTGTTCGGGACACTGGTGATGCGCTCGCCGCTGGTGGTGGCTCTGCTCCCCGAACTCGACCGCCGGGCGCTCGTCCCGCTTGTGGTCTTGACGGCGTATACGTACGCGATCGAACTCGTCGGCGTGCGGACGGGCTGGCCCTACGGGACCTTCGAGTACGGGATCAGCCTCGGGCCGATGGTCGGCGGGGAAGTGCCGCTTGCCCTGCCGCTGTTTTTTGTCCCGCTGGTTCTCAACGCCTATCTGCTCACCCTGTTGGCCCTCGACGAGTGGGCTGGCCGACTCGTCCCGCGTGCCTTCTCGGCGATCACTGCCGTCCTCGCCATCGATCTGGTGCTCGACCCCGCGGCCGTCGCCATCGGCTTCTGGTCGTATCTCCCGCCCGGCGGCTACTACGGCGTGCCGGCGTCGAACTACTGGGGCTGGCTCCTCTCGGGGGCCATCGCCGTCGTCCTCGTCGACCTCGCGTTCGACCGCGTGGCCGTTCGGGAGCGCGTCCGGACCTGCGAGTTCGCGTTGGACGATCTGGTGAGTTTCGTGCTGCTCTGGGGAACGATCAACGCACTCTACGGGCAGTGGCTGGCCGCCGGCGTCGCCGGGCTGTTCTGTCTCGTCCTCCTCCGGACCGATCGCTACGACATCTCGATACGGACGGCTGTGCGTCCGGGTGATCGAAACTGATGGAGCGGGGCCGAGCCCGAAACTGAGAGTGCCAGCAGGTGTCTTTTGCTCACGGATAGCTAACTGAGAGTATGGCGAGGAAGGCACCGGTCGAATGTCCGGTCTGTCGCGAACCGACAGACGCAAACGAACAACTCGAGGACCACCTCCTCGCGGCCCACACGAAACGAAAGTTAGCGACGTTTATTGTCGCTGAGGCTGCGCTGCTGGTCGACGGCGACGCCAAGTAGCGGTTGGTTGATCCGCCGTCAGAGAATCAGGTTCGAGAGGGGTTCGCCGAATAAGAGCAACAGGACGACAGCTACAGCCGTCACGGCGAGCCACGCGCCAAGACTGATCGCAACCGTTCGGGCCATCTGTCGTTCCTCGTCCATGAACTCGGAATTCTGTGTAACGGACATATGAGGACAGACCATCGGCAGAGATAACAAAACGAGTACCACCATACCGGGGGGTTTGATATTCCTGCTAGCGGGTCGGAACGCCGTCCCCGTGTTCAGGGCCGCGGTGGTCAGGCTCGCGCGAGGGGATCGCCGACACCCGCTGGAACACGGCCTCTGGATCACGGTTCCAGTGCCAGTGCCAGCGCGTCTTCGCGAGACACCACAGCTTTCGCGCCGTCGACAGCGACGGCTCCTGGGTGAGCACGTCGTACCCCTGAGCGCGGATGACCGTGTGATGCTCGGCGTAGAGGACGGCAGCCAACAGGACCGGCAGCTGGCAATCCTCGGGGAGATAGCGGATGCCGGCTACCCCTTCCCGGTAGAGCTCTTCGGTTCGCTGGAGTTCGGCAGCCATCGCCGATGCGAACGACTCGTCGAACTCGAGGCGTTCGATCTGTGCCGGCTCGACGTCGTGTTCCTGAAGCGTCTCCTGTGGGATGTAGATACGGTCCCGGTCGAGGACGTCCTCGCGGACGTCTCGCAGGAAGTTCGTCAGCTGGAAGGCCTCACCGAGTTTGATCGCGTGTGGCAGCGCGGTCGCCTCGTCGTCGGGCTCCATGATCGCGGTCATCATCACGCCGACAGCCGCAGCCGACCCTCGCATGTAGGACTCGAGGTCGGCGTAGGTCTCGTAGCGCGCCGTCTCGATGTCGGTGGCCATCGCGTCGATGAACTCGTTGATCTCCTCGTCGGTGATGCCGTACTCCGTCCGCAGCTCTTGGAAGGCCTCGAGAACCGGATCGTCGGGCGCGCGTTCGCCCAGCGCCTGGGCGCGAAGGGCCTCGAGCTTGGCGCGTTGCTCCTCGGGGGGGACGCCGTTGGCGTCGTCGACGACCTCATCAGCGATCCGGAAGAACGCGTAGAGGACGTGCGTAGCGTGTCGCACGCGCTCGGGGAGAAACCGCGTCGCGAGATAGAACGTCCTCCCGGTTCGTTTCTGTATCGCCTTGCCTGCGTTGATGTGTTCCTGTTGCATCCTCTGCCTCGTTGACCCTGACCGAGAGCGCCCGGATGTATCCGCTACGACATGTACATATAAAGTATCACTCCCTCACTATGTATACAGACACGAGAACCAACAGGAAGTCGGGTGGGGTACGGTCTGTTGGCAGTGGGTCCGTCTCATACGGTCTGCTGTCCCGATGTCCCGGTGTAACCGCAGGGCGGTCGCGGTCCCACCGGCACTGACTGACAGCAAACCGTATCAGTCGAACAGTTCTGCGAGCACTTTCCGCTGGGCGGCCCGCAGATGCTGGTGGAACGTCGACCGGGAGATGTCCATCGACGCTGCCAGTTCTTTTCCCGAGATGTCGCGGGGCCACTCGAAGTAGTTCGCGTAGTAAGCCTTGCGCAGCGCCATCAGTTGGCGGTCGGTCAGCGACGACTCGAGGCGTGCCGTCACGTCGTGTGGCGTCTGGGTGGGCTCGTCCCGTTCGTAGTAACTGAGGAGCTCGACCCGATCGTACCGGTGCTCGAGCAGGTCGTAGGCCGACCGAGCGGATCTCCCATCCGGAAGATCGACCGCAAGATCGGCGACGCCGTCGGTTGCGACCAGTTCACGAATCACCGCGCCGTGCTCGCTCAGCGCCGTCACGAGCCCATCCGTGGTGGCAACCTCGAGGAGCGTCCCGTCGTCGGTCGTCGAGAGGATCGTCACGTCGTGTGCGATCCCGGTCGCGTCGACCGCGTCGTCTTCGAGTGTGCGATCGACGTGGAGGACGACCAGCGGTGTGCCGTCGTCGGTTTCGGTCAGGCCGCGGTAGCTGACCGTGGCGTCGAACGTCGCCGACAGCGCCGTGACGAACAGCGAGGGGTCCTCGATCGCGACCTCGACGGAGATTACGGCCTCGGTCGTCAGCATTCGTCTGACCTCGAGTGCGTTCATCGCGGTCGCGACCGTTCCGGACAGCGACTCGAGGACGAGCAGTTCCCGCTCGTCGAAGGCGTCGGGTTCGTCAGCGAACACGACCAGCACGCCGTAGGTAACGTCGCCGTAGGTAAGCGGCAAGGCGGCGACCGACTGGAACTGGTCGCCAGCCCCCATCGGCCACAGTCGGTCGGCGGCGTCGTGGTCCGTGACGTCCGCGATCACCTGCGCCTCCTCGCGTTCGAGCGCCTGGACGGCGGGATGTACGCCGTCGGCGTCGAGGACGAGTTCGTCGTCCTCGAGCGGAACGTCGTCGTCGCTTGCCCACTCGCGGGGAGAAAGCCGGCGTTTCGTCACGTCGACGCGACCGATCCAGGCGAGCACGTAGGGGTCGGTTCCGGCGAGTCGGTGACAGACCTCGCGTTCGATCTCGGTTCGCGTCTCCGCACTGACGGCAGCGTCGGTGACCGTCCGGACGAGGCCATCGACGCGCTCGAGGACGTACTCGAGGGCCTGCCGTTCGTCACGTACCTGCTTGGCGTTTGCTTCGGCGGCGAGTTCGGCCAGCTTTCGCTCGGTGATCTCGAGGTGGACGAGCGAGGCCAGTCGCTGGTCGTCGTGGGAAAACCGGGTGACTCGCATCAGGAACCAGCGCTTTTCCTCGGGGGTATGACAGGGATACTCCATCGAAAACGAGTCTCGGTCGCCAGCGAGCACGGACTCGATCCCGTCGACTGCCTGCTGGGCGTAGTCGTCGTCTGCCGTCACGGCAGCCGCGAGATAGTTCGTGCCGACGTGTTCGTCGTTGCGCTCCGCGGTTTCGAACTCGCTCCATGACTCGTTCGTAAACTGAATCTCTCCTTCGTCGTCGATGATCGCGACGGTAATCGGGAGCGTGTCGAGCGCCGTTGTGGCGAGTTCGTGTCCGGGACCCATCACCACTCGATTCGACTGGAGTACCCTTAATCCAACTGGTATCTGCAGCGACGAGTCAGCCCGGCTGACGGTCCGTCGCGATCGAATTCGAGGGGCTAGCGGAAACATCGAGCAGTCACATCGTGATTGATAACTGAAATATTAAACAACCCTTTTATAATTGTTTGTGGACACTTCGCACGGAGATCGGGTACGGTGGGCGATAGCTCCCGGAGACGATGCGAGCGCTGGACCCGGATGCGGTCGGAAACCCGACAACACATCCGACAACGGGCGCTCGGTGGCGGTGGCCGATTCGACGAGGCGATCTCCGATCGATCCACGCGACCGGCCGGGCGCTTCGGTGGCGAGTGTCGTCGAAGTCGCCCCGACCCAGTAGTGCCGTCCACGCTCCACTCCCCTGTCATACTGTCGGCTGACACGGGACGGCTCACACCGATCGACCGCGAGACGCGATCGGGTGTGCACGGACCGCGATCCGACAGTCGCTTCGTGGCCGACATCGACTGCCGTCGATCACACGACCAATCGGAATCGGTGAGAGTCGTCGTTCAGTGAACCAACAACTATGACAGCCTCCGACATATGTCGGAACATGGCAAGCGAACTCTCAGCGCACGAACGGTCACGGTGCCGAAACTGTGGTTTCGAAGCGCCCGGCGGGGACGACGCATGGCGTCGAATCGAGGTCCCCAAACTGGGCCGCATGACACAGTGTCCTAACTGCGGGAGTACGGACATCATCACCAGTCGGTGACGACGCCATCGTGACTCGAGCGTGCCGTGACGGCACCCAGCGATCGGCTCGGAGACAGACTCTTGAGCCTCTCGGCCCTATCACTGACCATGAGTAACGAGGGCGACCACGCGACGAGCGACGAGGAGTGGCACAGCCGGCTGAGCGACGAGGAGTATCGGATCCTCCGCGAGGCGGGCACCGAGCCGCCGTTCAGCGGCGAGTACGTCGAGCATACCGACGACGGGACGTACGTCTGTGCCGGCTGTGGGGCCGAACTGTTCGACTCCGAAACGAAGTTCGAGTCGGGCTGTGGCTGGCCCAGCTTCTACGACACCGACGACGACCGGATCGAAACGCGACTCGACACCAGCCACGGGATGCGCCGCACCGAGGTCCTGTGTGCCTCCTGTGGCGGCCATCTCGGTCACGTCTTCGACGACGGCCCCGACCCGACCGGCAAGCGCTACTGTATCAACTCCGTCGCCCTCGAGTTCGACGAGGAGTGAGGCGGACGACTGCCAGTCAGTGCCGGTGTAACCGCGACCCGCACTGCGGACCCACCGGGACATCGGAACAGCAGACCGTATGAGACGATCGTCGCCATTGCAGGCAGTGTGCTTTTTTGCTGTCTCGCTGCAGGCCCGACTATGGCTACCGATCGTCCACGCGCCGACGAACTGCGACAGGGACTCACCGTCGAACTCGTACAGGACGACGAGGACCCACACGCCGAGGATACCGAACCGCTCACCGGCGAGATCGCGGTGGTCTACGGTGGAGATCCCGACGGACCACACGTCAAACTGAAAAGCGGTGTGGTCGGGCACGTCCAGTCGGTCGTCGCAGACGAGACCCCTCCGGGTACATAACGGTTCCGACTGTTACTTGATGCTGGTTATAACATCTCGATTTATACGAAATGAAGGTAATTTCTCCGGTGTTCAACCATCGATCGAGTGAGTTCCGGAACGTTCATCAGTGCCGTGGATATACGACCGAATAATGACGCCCGAAGCGACGTCGGCTGGACGGCAGGTGGATGCGTCGAGCGACATCGTAGCAGCGATCGACGAGATCGATGGTCGATCACACCTCGTCATCGCTGATATCGCTCGAGACGACGCCTGGGTTGCGATGTCCACGGACGGGACCGTGACCCTGGACGACTGTCGGTGATCCGCTTCGGTCGCAGTGAGAAGCCACGCGGTCGGCCCCCGATCGTACTCCGACTCCGGCGTCACCGGGGCCGGACTCGCTTTTTCGAATCGAGTGTCGAGTCGCAGCAATCGATTGCCTCGAGCGATGGGTTGTAGCCACAGGAGTCCCTATCGGTGACGAATGGCATCCGTACGGACGCTCGACGATGCCCGGCTCCTCGTCGCCGAGCCACCCGATTCGAACGTTCTCTCGCGTGCGCTCGCAGATGAGACACGCACAGTGACTGCCGTCTCGACCGTCGACGAAGCACTCGAGCGACTCGAGACCGAGTCTCTCGACTGTCTGCTGACTGCACAGTCGCTCGAGAACGAGGAGACCGGGCTCGAGCTCTGTGAGCGGGTTCGAAAGCGTACTCGTGACCTGCCGATCGTGTTCGCACCAGCCGACGGTGACGAAACGCTGGCCAGCGCGGCAGTCGCAGCAGATATCTCGGCGTACGTGCCTCGCTCGAGTGCGACCGATTCGGCGGTCGCGGACTGCCGAGTGGCGGTCGAGCAAACGCTCGCGGACGGACGCGAGCGCCGCCGGCTGCGAGACCGCACCCGCCAGTTCGACGCGATCTTCGCGGATCCGGAGACGTACGCGTGGGTGCTCGAGCCGGATGGCACCGTTCGGCGGGCCAACGAAGCCGCGCTTGCGGCGATCGATGCGACCGCGAGTGACGTTCGCGGCCAGCCGTTGTCGGCTCTTCAGTGGTGGCAGTCGATCGCAGACGGTGGGGCTGCGATCGACGACGCGGTCGAACAGGCGGCGACCGGAACGGTTGCCCACCGCGAACTGACACGGCATCGTGCTGACGGGACGGGGACCACTGGCCACGGTGAGGCCGATGCGATCGACGACCCGACCACGTTCGAAGTGACCGTCCGCCCGGTTCACGACGAGTCTGACAGCGTCGTCTCGCTGCTCGCGCGGGCGACCGACGTCACCGATCGCGCCCGCCTCGAGCACGAACTCCGCGAGTCCGAGAACCTCCATCGGGTGACGCTCAACAACATGACCGACACCGTCCTCATCACCGACGACGACGGGGCGTTTACCTACGTCTGTCCGAACGTCCACTTCATCTTCGGCTACACCGACGACGAGATCCACGAGATGGGGACGATCGACGACTTGCTGGGGCCGGACCTCTTCGACCGCGAGGAACTCAAGGCCGACGGCGTGCTGACGAACATCGAGTGTACGGCCACCGACAGGGCAGGCCGTGAGCACACGCTGCTGGTCAACGTCCGCAAGGTCTCGATTCAGGACGGGACGATCCTCTATAGCTGTCGCGACATCACGACGCGCAAGCGCCGCGAGGAGGCACTGACGGCGTTACACCGAACCACGCGAAAGCTGCTGTACGCCGAAACCGATCGCGAGATCGCCGAGGTCGTCGTCGACGACGCGATGGACGTGCTCGATCTCGAGGCCAGCGCCGCCTACCTGTTCGACACCGACGAAAACGTGTTACGGCCGGCTGCGTCCTTGCCAGGGATGGAGCGGATACACGGGCCGGTTCGCGACCACCGGGCGTCCGACGACAGCCTTCCCGGCCGCGTCTTCGTCAACGGGGAAACGCGGTTCTTCGCGGACGTTCACGATTCCTCGTTGCTCTCGAATCCCGAGACGGATCTGCGAAGCGCCGCGTACGTTCCCCTCGGCGACCACGGCGTCTTCGTGGCGGGATCGACCGAGCAGGGGACGTTCGACGACGTCTCCCGGGAGCTCACCGACCTGCTGGCGGCGACCGCGGAAGCGGCACTCGACCGGCTCGAGCGCGAACGAACGCTGCGCGAGCGTGATCGCGAACTCAAGCGGCAGAACCGACAGCTCACACGCTTCAACCGAATCAACGAGATCATCAGAGAACTCGATCAGGCACTGGTCCGGGCAGAAACCCGCGAGGAGATCGAACACGCCGTCTGCGATCGACTCACGACCGCCGACCGGTTCTCGTTCGCCTGGATCGGAACCGTCGAAGCCGGCGACCGCCTTGAGTCGCGGGCTCAAAGCGGCACGCTCGACGGACGCGAGTACGTAGACAGCATCTCGCTTGCACTTTCGGATGCGAGCGAACCAGCCGTCACCACGGCAACCGACCGTGAGACGACCGTCGTCTCGAACGTCGCCGATGGGCTCCGTGATGAACCGTGGCGGTCGACTGCCCTCACTTGCGGATACCAGTCCGTTATGAGTGTCCCGCTGGCCTACGACGAGTTCTCGTATGGCGTGTTGACCGTCTATGCGGATCAACCTGAAGCGTTCGACGACATGATCCAGGCCGTCCTCTCGGAACTCGGCGAGACGATCGCCGCCGCGATCGCGGCGGTCGAGCGCAAACACGCACTGCTGTCGGATGCGAGCACACGACTCGAGTTCGACGTGACTGACGAGACGTTTCTGTTCGCCCGGCTCGCCCAGCAGGCCGACTGTACCGTCTCGTTCGACGGCGGCGTTCGCCGGTACGACGACGGCGCGTCGGTGTTCGCGACGGTCGACGGTGCCTCGCCCGAGGCCGTCGCGGCTGTGGCCACAGAGCTCGTCGGCGTCGAGCGCGCACAGGTCATCAGCAGGGTGGGACGCGCGGGCGGCGACAGCGAGGCAGACACCCCCGACACTGATCGGGACGAAACTGGCGGGACGATCCGGCTGCAGCTCTCACGGCCCGTGTTCGCCCTCCAGCTCGCGGATCACGGCATCGTGTTTCGAGGGGTCGAGGCGACCCCCTCGAGCGTGCGGGTCGTCGTCGACGTGCCGAGCTCTGCTGACGTTCGGGAAAGTGTCGACATCGTCTCGAAGACGTTCGCGGACGCCGACCTCCGATCGAAGCGGACCGTCGAGCGGACGTCGCCGCGGGATTTCCGGTCGGCGCTACGCGACCGCCTCACCGACCGCCAGCTCGAGGTCGTCCAGGTCGCCTACTACGGCGGCTACTTCGAGTCACCACGTGACCAGTCGGGTAAAGACATCGCTGCGACCCTCGATATTTCTCCAGCAGCGTTCTACCGACATGTTCGGACCGCCCAGCGGAAGCTCTTCGATGTCGTTTTCAGCGAACTCGGCGTTCCGGCGGTGCCAGCCGATGGTGGTTGAATACTGAACCCCTAGTTCCCACCGACGCTAGATAGTTGACGGACAGGTTCATCCTAATATGCCTATTATTCCTAAATGCGACGACCACCAGAATCCGACTCATCCATCGTCTCTGCCATGAAAGACATCAAACTCGACCCCAAGACGGAATCGACCTACGAGTGTTTCGACTGCGGGACCGTCGTCCACGCAACTGCGCCCGATTCCTGTCCGAACTGCGGTGCGGAGATGCGGAATCGCCGAATGCCGGTCGAATAACCAGACTCGTTGTGAACGGTCCGTTAGCCGTCCCGATCGAGATACGCGATCGCTTCTTCGTCGGTTACCTGCCCGAAGTTCCGGTAGTACTGGCCGACAGCACGGAAATCCGCTGGCGTCTGCAAAGCGATCACCTCGTCGGTCTCCCGCTCGAGTTCGTCGACCGAGCGGGGTGAGCCGACGGGGACTGCCAGCCCGACCCAGTCTGCGCCGCTTTCCTGGACTTGCCGGAGGCAGGCCGTTGCGGTCGCCCCCGTCGCGACGCCGTCGTCGACGACTGCGACCCGCTTTCCCTCGAGATCCGGTAACCCCTCCGTCTCACGGTACCGGTCCGCCTTTTGGCGCGCGTTCTCCGCTTCTTCGGCCCGGACCTCCTCGAGATACTCCTCGGGGACGTCGACTCGGGCGATCAGATCGTCGTTGTACCAGACGCTGCCGTCGCTTGCGACCGCACCCAGAGCGAGTTCGGGGTTCGCTGGGGCACCCAGCTTGCGCGCGACGACGACGTCTAAGTCGGCGTCGAGTGCGTCTGCAACCGGGCGCGCGACGGGTAAGGCCCCGCGGGGAATCCCGAGGACGATGTCGATCTCGAGATCGCGGGCCTCGAGTTCCGCGGCGAGTCGTTCGCCAGCGTCAGTTCTGTCGTCGAACATGGTCTAGCAGCAACCTACGATCGCAACCCACTATGGGTTTGTGTCGCACACGTCGAGTGGTCGTGTGATTACTCCTCGTGAACGACGATCACCGTCATCGGTGCACGGCGGACGACCGTCTCGGAGACGCTGCCGAGCATCACCCGATCGACGCCGTGGCGACCGTGGCTGCCGATGACGATCTGTTCGAACGCCTCGTCGATGGCATAGTCGACGAGTTCCCGGGACGGCTTGCCAGTTTTGAGGACCGTCTCGAGCGCATGCCCTTCATCAGCCGCCGTTTCCGCGACCGATTCCAGTAGCGCTTCGCCGTGTGCCACTGCATCCTCGTAACCCGGCACTTTCGTCGTCGAATCGGAAAACGCCGTCCAATATCCCTCCGGCACCTGCACGACGTGAACTGCCGTGATTGCCGATTCGGGAAACTCCTCGAGTGCGTACGCAAGCGCTGCCTCGGCCTGCGGGGAGCCGTCGATCGCGACCAGCGTCTTCCGTCCCATGTCGAAACCTACCACTGGCGTAGACTTAACGACGATTCCCCGATTCCGTGTCAGTCAGTTCGACGTGAGACTCGAGAGGAGCGACCGGTCCGTCGGCTGTCGCCGTCGAAGCCGCCCGCGGACGATCGGCGTCGCCGGAAAGACCCCGACGTTCGCCCGCTCGACCTCGAGGACCTCGAACGCATCGTCGGCGACGAACCGTGCGATCGTCTCGCGGTTCAACTGACAGCCACCGGCTGCACGCGACCACAGCGGCGTCAACGCATCCTGTGCTCGTGCGCGCCAGCCGTCGTTGCGGACGTGCTCGAGAAAGCGCAGTTCCCCGCCCGGTCGCAGGACGCGGGCGACCTCCGCGAGCGCCGCGTCGAAGTCGGGGATGGTACAGAAGACCAGACTCGAGAGCACGACGTCGAAGCTGTCGTCGGCGTAGGGTAGCGACTCGCCGCGCGCGTCACGGAGGTGCACCTGCAGGTCGGCTGTGTCTGCCTTGCGGGCGGCCCGGCGCCGCATCTTCGGGTCCGGCTCGATCGCGTGATACTCGAGGTCGCCGTCGGCGACGTCGTCGATGTAGGGTACCATCGCGCCGGTGCCGGCCCCGAGATCGAGGACGTTCCCGGCGAGGTCGGCTGCGAGGTACTCGCGGTGGGGGCCAACCAGGAAGCGGTCGGGCAGCCGATCGTACAGCGCCGCGAACAGGTCGCTCTCGGTCGCGTGCCGTGGATCGCAGTCAGCCATGTCAGTACTCGGTTCACCTACGGCGGCTCGAGTGATATACTGTTGGACGATATTGGGTGTCCGATAGCCGTTGTGGGTCCGCAAACACTCCTGTCCGTCGTGCGGGTTCACGGCGGCAGGGATTGGAATGCAGCATGGAACATCCTTTCTCGCGGTATCAAGCACGTAGGAGCGGGACGCTCCGAATCAACGTCCTCAGAATCGCTCTGCGATTCTGATGGGCTGCGAAAATCGTTCGCCGATTTTCGAACGCCTGTGGAGACTGCGCTCCCTACGGGTGCCCATTCGGTTCCTGCAAAGCGCGTTTGTCGGGGGAACCTTGACAGGCTGTCAGGCGGAGTCTGACAACGTCGTGGAAGCAGGAAACCCGACCCGCAAGGAGCGAGCGGAAGCGAGCGAGTAGGGTGGGTCAGTTCACGTCCTCATCGTCGTGTCGGCACTCCGGCAGAGTTCCCGTTCCAGCACTGGTAACTCACGATACCGAACAGTCTGGCTCCTGTCGTCGTACTCGATGAATCCCTGTGCCGCCAGCTGTGGCAATACAACGTGATGCAGTTTGATGGTGATGTGTCTTCGGTCGTCGCTGATTTCGTCGTGCTCGAGGAGATTCTCTGTCAGTTCCTCTACCGTAGCAACGTCTTCTTCGGCGGCTACCAGACATCTCATGATCTGGCGACGATACACGCAGGCCAGCGTGTCGTGGACGGCACTCAGCGTATCGCTATCGATCGATGGGATGTTCACAGCAGTATTTACTCCCCCACTCTACTTGGGAGATGTTATTGAGGGTTCAACTCATATTTATGGTAGAGGGCGTTATCCGAGATCGTGCGCGGACGTGAGCAACACCTGTTCGAGAATTTTTTCGTTACCGCGGCGAATCCGGTTCGAGACGGCCTGTTCGCTAATGTCTAATTCCTCGGTCAGATCCTCGAGGCTCGTCTCTCGTGGCGTAGCGAAGTAGCCCCGCCGGGTGGCGAGGACCAGTGCCTCGCGCTGTTCCTGCGAGAGGTCGAATCGGTGGCCACGCTCGGTCGTTTCGGTCAGTGTGTATGTCTTATCGATGTGAATCGGGAGATCGTGTTCGATAATGAAGTTGTGAAATGACGAGAGTTTGTCGTGATCGAGAAAGCGCAGTCGGAAGGTCCACTCTTTGCGGCCACGGGCTTCGAGCACGACCGCATCGCTCGCTGCGATGGCCTCGATGAGGTCGGTCGGGTCGTCTTTCCATGCGATCCGATACAGGGCACTGTCTCCCACTTTGTCCAACGCTAGGAACTCTTTGACGGCTGAGTGAGCCTGGACGGTCTCCCCGAATACGTCGTGGCTCTTGCCGGTCGCCCACACGAACGGCATGGTCATGTCTCCAGTCGGGACAATGCGTTCGAGTTCCAAATGCATGGTATTCTGAGCCGAGAGAACCTCCCCGAGCTGGAAGTCCTTACTGTTGATAGTGAACTCCAGGATAACACTCATCCCTTATATCTCCGGGTGCCAACGATGTAGAGGTTTCTCGGCGCACTACGATGTCTCCCTTTGATGATCTTTAACACACCTCTGCAAGTATAAACGTAAAATGGTGAAAATATCGACGTACTTATCGAATCAATACTCCAATTTTGTTTCCCTGCTTAACCTCCTAACGAGACGAGACCCGTTACGCCAGTCGTCGTTCCCACTCCTCGGCTGGCAGCGATTCGCCGGTGACGCCGTCTGTTCCCTGTGCGAGCAAGCGCGTGGCCGCGTCGTTCATCACGTCTGGCTCGAGAATCTCCTCTCGTTCCGACTCCGGCAGATGCTCCCAGAAGCCGGTTTCGACACGGCCACCGGGATCGAGCGCATTGACCGTGATACCGTACTCCTCGAGTTCGGCGGCCTGTGTCCGGGTCAGTCCCTCGAGGGCCCACTTCGAGGCGACGTACGGCCCCCATTTCGCCGCACCGCGACGGCCCAGGCCCGACGAAATGTTGACGATGGCTCCGCGACCGTTGTCGATCAGTTCGGGGACGACGTACTTCGAGAACAGGAACACGCCGGTCACGTTCACGTCCAGAATCTGCCGGAAGTCCGCGGTGTCGACCTCGTGGAGCACGCGCTGTTCACCGTACATGTTCAACAGTCCGATACCGGCGTTGTTCACGAGGCCAGTCACCGTGCCGTACTCCTCGATCGTCGCGTCGACGACCGCGCGTACCGCAGCCTCGTCGGTAACGTCCGCTGGCGCGACGAGTATCTCGCCAGCCGCGTCGGCTACGTCGGCGGCGACCGCCTCGAGATCGGCCTCGTTGCGAGCGGTCACCACGACGTTCGCCCCCTCGCGGGCGAACCGTTTCGCCATCGATGCGCCGAGTCCCCGGCTCGCACCGGTGACGATGACCGTCTCTCCGTCGAGTGTCGTCATAACCGCGGCTACCGTCGCAGAGAACTTAAAAAGGCCCGTCTATCACGGCCAGTTCGGCCCCCAATCCGACGGCGGCGGTCCGAGTGCCCACGCGAGACACGGCACCGTCTCGAGTGGTTTTATGCCCGAACGCAGCGGTAGCCACCGTATGACCGACGATCGACTCCGGATGACCCCGGGTCCGACCGAGGTGCCAGCAGCCGTCCGCGAGCGGATGAGCGAGCCGACGCCAAACCCCGACGTCGAACCCGAGTTCTTCGCGTTCTACCGCGACCTGCTCGAGAAGCTCGAAGCGATCTACGGCGACGACGATATCGCGACTCTGGGTGGCGAGGGAATCCTCGGGCTCGAGGCCGCCATCGCGTCGCTGGTCGAGCCGGGCGACCGGGTGCTGTGTATCGCAAACGGCCTCTACGGCGAGGGTTTCGCCGACTTCGTCGAGATGGCTGGCGGCGAGGCGGTCGTCTGTGACGCGCCGTGGCGCGAACCGCTGGATCTCGAGGCGGTCGAAGACCACCTCGCAGCCGACTCGTTCGACATCGCGACGATGGTTCACTGCGAGACGCCGACGGGTGTGCTCAACGACATCGAGCCGGTTCTCGAACTCCTCGACGACCACGACGTCATCAGCGTCGTCGACGCCGTCTCCTCGCTGGGCGGGACGCCGGTCCCAACCGACCGGATCGATGTCTGTCTCGGTGCCTCTCAGAAGTGTTTCAGCGCGCCCCCGGGCCTGACCGTCTGCTCGATCAGCGACCGCGCGTGGGACAAAATCGAATCCTTCGAGACGCCGAGTCTCTACACCGACCTCGAGCCCTGGCGAAACGCCGTCGACGAGGAGTGGTTCCCTTACACGCACCTCGTGGCGAACCTCTATGGGTTCGATACCGCAATCGACCTGCTGCTCGAGGAAGGGCTCGAAGCCGTCTTCGAGCGCCACGAGACGGTCGCAGCGCACTGTCGCGACCGGGCTGCCGACCTCGGGCTGTCGCTGTACCCCGACGGGGCGCAACCGTCGCCGACCGTGACCGCCCTCGAACTTCCGGGACGAGCGGAAGCGATTCAGTCAGCGATGGCCGACGACCACGACATCGTCCTCGCGACCGGCCTTGGCGACCTCGCCGATGACGTGCTCCGGATCGGCCACATGGGTCACAACGCGCGGCTCGATCGCGTCGATCGAACGATGGACGCGCTTGCTGCTGTCCTCGAGTAGGTGTGCAGTCTCGAGTCGCGAGGATCGTCTTCGCTCGACAGGAGAGACACGGCAGCGCCCGGAAGTCGTGTTCGTCCGTCGGGCGATACTGTCTTCATGTCACTACAGTATCGTCTGCCATCGCCCCCGTTTTATATATTATTCTGGTGTGCGAGCGTGTGGGTCGACTCGACAACGCTGCGACGGAGCGCTCGAGTGACATGAGTCATGAGCAAGAAGCACCACAATTCGACGGGTGAATCGGGCCGACTGTGGGCAACGCGTCGAGCCGCGCTTTGCGGTGCGGGGCTCGCCGGTGGACTCGCGCTGGGCGTCGGCAGTACGAGTGCACAACAGGGTTCTCCGGGGGCGAACGCCCAGCAGGGCCAGCAACAGTCGCCTGACAATAGCGAGACAGTCCCGGTAACGTGGGAGAATTACACGCGCGCAGAGTCGGACACGTACTTCGCGCGCTACGCCGAGCTGGGCGGGTTCGGGGAGTTCTATCACATCCGAGAGCCAGTCCCCATCGACCAGCAGGACGTCATCCAGATGAATCGTGATACGCTCTACTCGGCTGGCGTCTTCGACCTGACCGAGCCGGTCACCGTCACCCAACCGGAGACTGGTGACCGCTACCAGTTGCTGATCGTCATCAATCAAGATCACTACGTGAAGGGGTCGTCCACGACTGCCGGCGAATACACGCTGACACAGGACGAAGTCGGGACGCGGTACTGTCTGGTCCTGGTCCGCACGTTGGTCGACCCGACCGATCCGGACGACATAGAGGCCGTTCACGCCATCCAAGACGAGCTCGCGGCGAGTCAACGATCGCCCGGAACGTTCGAGATCCCCAACTGGGATCAGGACTCGCTCGAGCAAATCCGCAATGCGCTCATCACGGTCGGAGAGACGATGGAGGATTCCCGGGGTGTGTGGGGCGACGCCGACGAGGTTGACCCCGTCAAGCACTTCCTCGGCACCGCGGTCGGTTGGGGCGGCAGTCCGGAAACGGACGAGTTCGTCCTCTGGCGAACGCCCGAACGGAACGACGGCGACACGCCGTACACGCTCACCGTCGAGGACGTCCCCGTCGACGGGTACTGGTCGGTCACCGTCTACAACAGCGATTGGTACCTCGAGGAAAACGAGTACGACGCGTACGCGATCAACGACGTGACCGCGGAGCGAGCCGACGACGGCAGCGTCACGATCCACTTCGGCGGTGATCCCGACCAGCCGAACTTCCTCTATACGCCGGCGGGCTGGAACTATACGGTCCGGCTCTACGAGCCGCGCGAGGAGGTCCTCGACGGGAGCTATCAGTTCCCCGAGGCCGAGCCGGTCGAGTGACAGGCATACGGCCCGCAGTCGTGGTGTTCGCTGGTGACTGTGTCACCGCGATGTCGACCGTCGGTTCGTCTCGCTTTGCTGTCGTCGCTTTTCAGCGTTATAGAGCAGGATTCTGACAATAAATGACTGCGAGAATGAAATACATGTTGGCAGAACGGTTCAAAAGACACTAAATAATAACTAAGGATATCGACACCCTGGTTTTGTGTGGGACTAGCATGACACAAGTCATTTGGATCATTGCGGCAGTACTGGTGACGTTTACCGCTGGGTACGTGGGGTACTCGCGGTATCTCACGCAGTTCGTCGAACTCGACGAGGAGGCGGAAACACCGGCACACAAATACGAGGACGGACAGGAGTACGTCCCCTCGAAAAAACCGGTGTTGTTGGGGCATCACTACTCGAGTATCGCCGGTGGGGCGCCGATCGTCGGCCCGATCACGGCCGGTGCCATCTGGGGATGGGTGCCCGCGTTGCTGTGGATCGCCATCGGCAACCCGCTGATGGGTGCGGTTCACGACTTCGTCTCGCTGTCGGGCAGTCTCCGTCACGAGGGGAAGTCGATCGGCTACATGATCGGCGAGTACGTCGGGGAGAGCGGCAAGAACATGTTGCTGTGGTTCGCGTTCCTGACGATCGTGCTCGTCGTCGCGGTGTTCGCACTGGTCGTCGGGATCGTCTTCAACGCGTACCCGCAGGTCGTTACGGCATCGTTGCTCTACATCGGGCTGGCGCTGGTATTCGGCGTCTACCTCTACCAGTTCAACGGCCCGTTCATTCCGGGGACGATCCTGTTCGTCGCAGGCGTCTTCGCCGCCGTCTGGGTCGGCCTCCAGTACCCGCTGGCGCTGTTCGCCGGCGACTACCCGGCCGGGACGATCGTGTTATTCGGTGGGGCCGGCGAGTGGGTGCCCGGCGCGGGTGCCCTCGGTGGAAACACCGCGGCGTGGATTCCCTTCGTCATGGTCTACGCCGCGATCGCGAGCGCGCTACCCGTGTGGGTGTTGCTCCAGCCACGTGACTACCTGTCGTCATTCCTGCTCTATACCGGGGTCGGCGGCGCGACAGTCGCGATCATCGTCGGGACGTTCCTCGGCACGTCGGCCCAGCCGCTCGTCATCGACGAGACGATCGGCGCGTTCGAGGGCTTCTGGGGCGTCGAGGCCGCAGGGTTAGCACCGCTGTTCCCGCTGCTGTTCATTACGATCGCCTGTGGGACGATCAGCGGGTTCCACTCGCTGGTCTCCTCGGGGACGACCGCCAAACAGCTCGACAAAGAAACCGACGCCCGGCTGATCGGCTACGGTGGCATGCTGGGAGAGGGCCTGCTCGCTGCGGTCGCGCTCTCGACGCTCGCCGTGTGGGGCTTTGCCGATCCGGCTGGCGGCATCGGTGCTGCGCTACCGAACTTCGCGTCCGGCGGAGGGCTCATCCTCACCAGTCTCGGCGTTCCGGAGACCGTCGGTGCCGTGTTCATGGCACTGGTGCTCTGTAGCTTCCTGCTGACCTCGACGGACACAGCCGTCAGGCTCGGTCGGTACATGATGGAAGAGATCGTCGGCACGCCCGCGGGACGAACCGACACCGGGCTGAACGCCGATCCCGCGTCGCTCGCGCGTGGCCGGTACACGAACCCGATCCTTCAGGTCGTTCCCGCGTACCTGCTAGTCGTCTCCGGGCAGTGGGTCGTCCTCTGGCAGCTCTTCGGTGGGGCAAACCAGCTGCTTGCGGCGCTGGCGCTGCTGACCGCGACCGTGTGGCTGGCCAACTGGGACGACAGCAAACAGCTCGTCTCCACCGGTGTCCCGATGGCGATCATGGTGACGATCACCATCCTCGGGCTGTCGATCCTGGTGTTCTACGAGAACCTGTACCTGAACCTGCTGCAGGGTGGCGCTGGCTCGACCGAGGCGATGCTCTCTTCGGCCGTCCAGATGGTCATCGGGCTCGTGCTCATCGTCCTGGCGCTTGCACTCGTCAGGCTCGGGTACAGAAACATTAGCAACGTCCGTCGTGGCCCCGAGACGCCCGCCGCCGAACCGGGCGACGACTAACGACTCGCCTGCCGTCCGTTTTTCGCAACCAGTACTGGTCCGCTCGAGAGAATCGTCTCGACGACGATCGATCAGCAATCGTCTTACCGCCAGAAGCGTCTCGCGAACCGCGAGAGGATACCCTCCTCGGGCGTGGTTACGTCGTCCCAGAGCGTAAACGCCTCCGCGACGTCGGCGACCTCACTGGCGACGTGCACGTCGGCCTCGGGGACGACGACGACGAGATTGACATCGTAGTGGCCGTGATAGCCGAACTTCAGTAACGTCCGGTCGCGAAAGCCATCGACGAACTCGCGGACATCGTCGGGCAACTCGTCGGCGACGAGAACGAACGTGATGTCCGTCCCGAAGTGTTCCTCGTCGGCGACGACGTGTTCGTCCGCCAGCTCGTGGCCGAGCTCGACGAGGCGCTCGAGTTGTGCCACCGTCGGTCGTGACTCATGTCGGGCGAAGAGGTGCTCTTCGGCCTCGTGGTCGGCGTAACTCAGCGCCGGGTGGAAGAACTGTTTCTGGCTACGCACGCGCATCTCACCATAGAGATCCCACCGCTGGCCGCCAACACGGCGATCTTTCTCGAGGTCGTAGTTGTACATCAGCCGGTCGGAGACCCGATCAAGATACTCGTTGTCCCAGTCGGG
This sequence comes from Natrinema sp. HArc-T2, assembly GCF_041821085.1. Taxonomy (NCBI): domain Archaea; kingdom Methanobacteriati; phylum Methanobacteriota; class Halobacteria; order Halobacteriales; family Natrialbaceae; genus Natrinema; species Natrinema sp. HArc-T2. Next base: position 136,034 of record NZ_JBGUAZ010000003.1, read on the forward strand.
AACCGCATTCCGGATCTCCGCTGGCAGTTCGTCCGGCGTCGCTCGCTCGCTCATCGTGTCTCGAGACAGTGTAACGGTAGCCGTTCGTCACTCGGCGCTCGGTTCATGGCCCATGACCTCATACCACAGCTATCGGTTGCGGCATCAAATAGCCGTCGGTGGTGCGTATCGAGACGCCGGACGACTGGTAGGTCAACTGAGACCGGCTGCTGTCACGGTGACCCAGCGCACCAACGTGACGGGTCGCGGACCCACGGCACCCACTGATACGGTCCGCTGTACCGAGTGACCGGTGGGACCGCAGTTCGGGTCGCGGGTGCATCGGCACTGACTGACTGGATCCGTCTGAGGCGGCAGCTTTTAGCCGTCGACGTCGTACTACCGTGTACGTAACCCACATGGTCGAAAAGCAAACAGAAGCCTGCGGCCGGTGTTCCATGTCGACGGTCGTCGACGTCGCATCCGCCGACGAGGCGGACGGCGACGGCAAGGAAGCCAGCGCTCGAGATCCGTTCGGCGACGCTGCGATCGAGGTCGACGACGAGACGCTCCGGCGCGTCTCACCGGGTGCGTGGGCCGGACGCGTAACCGATCGGCTCGACGACCTCGGGCGGCGGCTCATCTACGGTCGCTAGGTCACGACCTCATACGGTCTACTGTCAGTCAGTGCCGGTCCAACTGCAGGACGGTCGCGGTTGCACCGGTAAACCGTTACAGCAGACCGTATCACGACATCGTCACGAAGTACGTCATCGCAAACAGCAGTATCGCAGCCGTGGCGACGTTGATGAATCCGAACTCGAGAAACCCCAGATACGACAGCCCCCAGACGACAGTCCAGCCAAAGAGCGTCGACAGGACGGCGTTCATCACGAGCAAGACTCGAGGGTCCCCCTCCGAGGACGCCACGCCAGCCTCGAATCCGTCCGCGTCGGCATCGCCATCACTCATACAGGGAGACGATGGCACCGCTACTTAACTGTTCGCCGGCAGCAGTTCCCAGTTCGCCGCCTCGTTCGGCCACGCCGTTCGAGCCCTGAGCGACCACGGTATAGCTCTTTGTCTCTCGAGCGCGAACAGCGCGTATGCACCTTCGCAACCGTCACGGAACACCCGTCGATCCCGTGCCGTTCGTCGTGGTCGTCGGGCTTACGTTCATGGTGCTGCTGTCGTTCGGCCCACTGTACGGGCGGGAGCTTGGGCTGGCCCTCGAGACGGCGGTCGTGCTTTCGGCAGCGCTGTTCGCGCTCGCCGTTATCGTCGCGTTTTATCGACAGGTCTGGACGTTTCGCCCGGAGGCGACCGATAACGTCCCGTCGTCGGTCCGCGCCGAGCGACTGTTCTATCTGATCCCGATTCTCACGGCACTCATCATCGCGCTTGCAATTCCGCTACTGCTCAGCTAATCGGTCGCCAACGTGACGATGGGATTCTGTCACAGCCTCGCGATCGTGCATCAGTGACACACAGTCGCACAGCGTTATTATGACTCCCGGTGAATACCCATCTATGGGGTTTATCGAGTCGATGAAAGCGGCTTTCGCGTCGTCAGCGCCGAACGACCGTCCCGACGACGGCTCCAACGGCGCGTACTGGTGTGACGACTGCGATGTCCGGATCAGAGACGTCGACCTCGAGGGGGAGCCGGTCTGTCCGGACTGTGAAGCCGAGATGCGCTTCGAGCGCTCAACCGGCCGCAACTGTGCGTGCTGATCACGGCTCGCGGACGACAACCTCCTCGCCCTGCTCGTCGGGGAAGGGGCCCTCGAGCGACACGTCCCACTCCTCGTCGGTGACGAGCGCGTCCTCGAGGGCTGCCCGCAGCGCCGATTCGTCGTAGCTGGTGCCGATAAAGACGAGTTCGGTCTGACGATCCCCGTGCTCGTCATGCCATGCAAGATCGGGCCGGTTCGATCGGTACATGTCGCGCTCGATTTCGGGCAGGCTCGCGATCCAGGGTCCCTGTGCGGTGGCTCTGATCGATGGCCCGGCCTGGGCGACCGACACCCGCATCTCGTTGTCTGCGAGCCAGGCGACGCCTTTCGCGCGGATGATTGCCGAGGGGAGATCCTCGAGGAACGCGGCGAATCGGTCGGGATGGAACGGTCGGCAGCGTCGGTAGACAAAGGAGGTGACGCCGTACACTTCGTCCGGATGGCGGTGGTCGTGGTGGCCGCCATCGTCGTGATCGTCGCCATGGTCCTCGTGTTCGTAGTCGTCATCTGCCGACTCGAGCGCCCGTTTCCAGCCCGGAAGGCCGTTCACGCGACCGGGATCGAACCGTTCTGCACCGAGCAGCCGGTCGGGATCGACCGCGGCGAACTCGGTGCGGATCGTCTCGGCGTCCGGTTGAAGTGCGGCGACGAGTTCTTCGGCCTCGGCGAACTGTTCGTCGGTACACAGATCGGTCTTGTTGAGCAAGACGACGTTCGACACCTCGACTTGCTCGACGAGCAGATCCGAGAGCGGGCGGTCGGCCTCGCTGCCCCGCCGTTCCGGTGTTCCCTCGCCCGCGAAGGCCTCGAGAAAGGCAGGCGTATCGAGGACGGTCACCAGCGTGTCGACGTCGTACAGCGCCGCGACGCGGGATTCGGTCGTGAACAGCCGCGCGACGGGGGCAGGCTCGGAGATACCCGACGACTCGACGACGAGGTGGTCGAACGAGCGGTCGCGGGCCAGCCGGACCACGGCGGTCTCGAGGTCGTCCTGGAGTTCACAACAGATACAGCCGTTCGAGAGTTCGGCGACGCCGTCGTCGAGTTCGAGTTCCGATCCCTCGGCGACGAGGTCGGCGTCGACGTTGACCGCGCCCATGTCGTTGACGAGGACCGCCAGTGTTCGGTCGCCGGCGTTCGAGAGCAGGTGATTGAGTAGCGTCGTCTTTCCGGCACCCAGACTGCCCGAGAGGATCGTCACCGGAATCCTCTCGTCCGCGTTCGTCTCCATGTCCGGCCACAGGGACCGCAGCGTCTTGAAACCGAGCCACGAGGGTTTTTAGCGTGCAGCACGGATGGACGGACATGGATCTGGCCGACCGGATCGACGCGTTTCGTGAGACGCTCGAGGAGTGGCTGCGGGGGCTCTATCACGGCATGATCTCGCATCCGGCCTACGAGAAGATCGAGAAGGAAGCCGAGGACGCCGAGGACGCCTTCATTCTGGCGTGTTTTCCGGACGCCTTCGGCATTCCATCGCCGGTTTCCTACTACACCGCCGAACTGCTCCCGTATCTCGAAGACGAGTTCGAGGCGTGGGAGCGGCGGCTGTGGGATCGTGGCACGTACCTCGAGCGCAAGGGCCAGCAGTATCACTTCTAATGGAGCCGTTCGTCTTCTTCGGTGGGAAAGGCGGCGTCGGGAAAACGACCGTCTCGTGTGCCTACGCGTTGCGCTGTGCGCGCGACGGCCAGCGGACGCTCGTCGTCTCGACCGACCCTGCTCACTCCGTCACCGACGTGTTCGACCAGCCGTTCGACGACTCCCCGCAGTCCGTCGATGGCGTCGAGGGACTCGACGCGATGCAGATCGATCCCGAGGACGAAGTCACCCGTCACCTAGACGAGATCCGTCAGGATCTCTCCGAACAGGTATCGGCGTCGATGGTCAACGAAATCAACCGGCAACTCGAGATGGCCCACGGCACGCCGGGGGCCTACGAATCGGCCCTGTTCGACCGGTTCGTCGACGTAATGCGCAACGCCGAGGCGTACGACCGCGTCGTCTTCGACACCTCGCCGACCGGCAGTACGCTGCGACTGCTCGGCTTGCCGGAACTGCTCGAGGGGTGGATCGACCGGCTGATGTACAAGCGCCGGACGAGCATCGATCTCTTCGAGAAGGCCGCAGTCGGAAACAACGAACCACGCCGTGTGATGGAGGGTGACCCCGTCCTCGCGCGCCTCCAGGAGCGCAAGGAGTTCTTCGAGTTCGCCGGCGCAGCGCTACACGACGACGCTGCCTTTTTCCTCGTCCTGAACCCGGACGAACTCTCGCTCAACGAGACCGAGCGTGCAATCGACGACTTGCGGGAGAAGGACCTCGAGGTTCGCGGCCTCGTCGCCAACAAACTCACGCCGTCGCCCGACCCCGACGAAAACGGTCGCGGTGCACGCTACCTCCGCGAACGCGTTGCGACGGAGGACGAACGCCTCGAGACGATCCGATCCGAGTTCGAGCCGCCGCTGGTCGCTGAAATCGGCTGGCGGAGCTCGGAGGTCAAAGGAGGCCTGCTCGACGACGTCGCCGCGGAACTCGACATCGAGACGGCAGTCGAACCGCCGACGCACGTCTGATTTGGTGGTCATTTGGACTTGCCACGTTTACTCATAGCACACTGAGAGCGGAACAAAACCCGTTTAGCCCGGCCGCTCCAGGGACGAACAATGAGTACGAGTTACCGGATCGGACTCGTCGGCAAACCCTCCGTCGGCAAGTCCTCTTTCTTCAACGCGGCGACGATGAACGACGTGCCCGAGGGGGCCTACCCGTTCACGACGATCGACCCCAGCGTCGGCGAGGCCTACGTCCGCGTCGACTGTGCGGCACCGGAGTTCGACGAGGAGTGTACGCCCAACGTCGGCTACTGCGACCACGGGACACGGTTCGTCCCGACGAAACTCGTCGACGTCGCCGGACTGATCCCCGGCGCACACGAGGGCAACGGGCTCGGCAACCAGTTCCTCTCCGATCTCAACGAAACCGACGTGCTCGTTCACGTCGTCGACTTCTCCGGGAAAACGGACGCCGAGGGCGAACCCACCGAGGGCCACGATCCGCGAGACGACATCGCCTTTCTCGAGGAGGAACTCGACCAGTGGTACTTGGGCGTCCTGAAGAAAGGCATCGAACGCTACGAGACGGGCTACACCACCGAAGACGACGCCATCGAAGAAGAGCTGGCCGAACAGATGAGCGCGTTCAAGACCAACGAAGACGAGATCAAGCGCCTCATCCGACGCGTCGACATCGGCTTCGAGCCCGACGAGTGGGGGGCAGATGACAAACTCGCACTCGCCCGCGAGATCCGCAAGGAGACCAAGCCAATGGTGATCGCGGCGAACAAGATGGACACGCCCGAAGCACAGGATAACTACGAGGAGATCACGAACGATCCCGACTACGATCACCTGACGATCGTCCCCTGCAGCGCCCACGCCGAGAAGGCGCTGAAATCGGCCGATAAGGCCGGCGTCGTCGACTACCGACCCGGTGATGCTGACTTCGACATTACCGGCGACATCTCCGGCGATCAGGAACAAGGGCTCGAGCAGATCCGGGAGTTCCTCACCGAGTTCGGCGCGACGGGTGTGCAGGCAGCCCTCGAGACGGCCCTCTTCGATGTCCTCGGTGTGACGCCGGTGTTCCCCGGCGGTGCAAACGGGCTGGGCAACGAACGCGGCGAGGTGCTGCCCGACTGTTATCTGATCCCGCCGAACTCGACTGCGGAGGACTTCGCCTACAGCCTGCATTCAGATATCGGCGACGGCTTCCTGCACGCGATCGACTGCCGGACGAACCGGCAGCTGGGCAAAGACTACGAAGTCGAGTCGCGTGATGTAATCGAAGTCATCACGACGAACTGACAGCCGATCGTCATCTCATTTCGATCCGTTCGACCGCCGACTCGAGTCGAAGTCTCGAGAGCCGGCGAGTCCGTACTGCGCCGACAAGTTCTCGTCGCGGGCCCACGTTAGGCCGACAATGAGTATGGGGCAGCCCTCCGCTTACCGGCCGACGAAACCCGACGTCGCGGTGTTCGTCTCCGGCGTCACCAGTATGGGCTTAGAGATCCTCGCCGGTCGGATCATTGCCCCCCAGTTCGGCAGCAGTATCTACACCTGGGGGAGCATCATCACCGTCTTTCTGGCCGCGTTGAGTCTGGGGTACTGGCAAGGTGGGAAGCAGGCGTCGACGGCGTCGAACCAGCGCATGAGCTGGCTGCTGTTGGGGACGGCAGGCTACGTCGCAGTCGTGATCTACGCGAGCGACCAACTGCTGCTCTCGGCGTCGGCGATGCCGCTGCCGACCCGATATGCGTCGCTGCCGGCCGTCCTCATCCTCTTTGGACCGCCGACGTACCTGCTTGGCTTCATCAGTCCGTACGCGGCCGAACTCTCCCAGAAGGAGGGAACCGGCGAAGCGTCGGGCCACGTCTACGCGCTCGGTACCATCGGCAGCATCGTCGGCGCGGGCGCGACGACGTACGTCCTCGTTCCCGCCCTCGGCATCGACATGATCGGCCTCCTGTTCGGGTTCATCCTCGTCGGGACCGCGTTCGCGCTGACGCTGCCCAGACTCACCCCGAAGCCAGCCTCAGCCAGCGTTGCAATCGCACTCCTTCTCGTCGTCGCGGCTGGCCTCGGTCCCGTCGCATTTGACCACCGCGGTGACGTCGTCTACCAGACCCAGACGGCCTACCAGGAACTCGAGGTCATCGACGACGGTGACGTCCGGACGCTGTATCTCGATGGTGCACGCCACAGCGCAATGGATCTCGAGGATCCCGACCGGCACGTCTTCGAGTACACGCGGTATTTCCATCTTCCAATGCTGATGGTCGACGATCCCGACGAGGTCGAGAACGTGTTGTTCATCGGCGGGGGCGGCTACACCGGGCCAAAGGACTTCGAACGGAAGTACGATGTCGATGTCGACGTCGCCGAACTCGACCCCGAAGTGACGCGGACGGCCAAGGAGTACTTCCGCCTCGAGGAAAGCGAGAACCTGTCCGCCCACACGGAAGACGGGCGGATCTTCCTCCAGGAGACCGACAAGGAATACGACGTGATCGTTCTCGACGCCTACCAGAAGGATCAGGTTCCCATCCACCTGACCCAACTCGAGTTCATGGAGTTGGCCGAGAGCCACCTGGACGAGGACGGCGTCTTGCTCGCGAACGTCATCGCCGCACCCAGTGGCGCTGGCTCGGCGTTCTACCGGGCACAGTACAAGACGATCGACGAGGCCTTCGCGTCGACCTACAGCTTCCGCACTTCGAGCGGTCGGTCGGTCCAGAACATCGAAGTCGTCGCGACGAAAGCCGACACCGACTTCACTGAGGCCGACCTCGAGGCGCGAAACGACCGGCGCAACCTGGGAATCGACCTGAGTAGCGAGGTCGACGCCTACATGGACGCGCCGAACACCGACGGCGTACCGCTCCTAACCGAGGACCACGCACCTGTCGACAACCTCCAGGCGTCGACGGTGGGCCAGGAGTACGTCATCGAGCAAACCGGAGACGACGAGACACAGCCCGAACCCGCATCGATTGCGGTCGGACCAGAACTGCCCGCACACGCACGACCGACGGCGGGACTCGAGTCGATCCCGTCCTGACGAGTGGTGTCGTCCCGAGTCCGCTGCTGGTTGCTCCTTACTCCGAGAGTGTGTCAGCCTCGAGTGGCGTCGCCGTCCGCCAGTAGTGATCGAGCGAGTCCTCGGCCCACGCGCGGACGACGTCGTCGTCGGTGTCGACGGCGGCCCGCAGGATGCCGGTTTCGTCACGCAAGAGCAGACAGACATCCGCGTCGACGATCATGATCGCAATCGGCACGCCCTCTTCGCGGACTCTGATCTCGGCGTTGTCGGCGTCGAGCAGTGCCTCGAGCTGGCGGCGAAGTCCCGAGTCGTCGGCTAGCGCGTCGATCGCGTTCTGCCCGAAGACGCCCCTGAATCGCTGGTCACCGTCGGTGACGCGCTCTCGAACGACACCCAGTGTCTGCTCGTTGAACGTGTGCGAAAACGTCCGGACTTCCTCGCCCGTCCGGAGAAACTCGAGTAGCCGGCTCAGCGGCGCGTTGGGTCGTGTCGCGCTGGGGGTCGTGATCGTCGCATCCGAGAGCCGTCGGAGATCGAAGTCCATCGCGTGGGTCGGCAGGTAGTCGACGATCTCGCGGAGTTTGGCTTCCGTCTCGAGGATTTCCTGCAGATCGGTAAACCCTGCCGCGACGAGCCGGCCCGTCGCGGTGGCGACGTACGCGTTGCCGTCGTGTCTGATCCACGACCGATCCTCGAAGTCGCGCAGAATCCGTCCCAGCGTCGCCTGCGAGGCGCCGGTCGCCTCCGCCAGTTCCGTTCGCGTGTGACGTCCCTCCGAGAGCAATCGGAGGACCTCGACACGGTTCGACGAGAGTGCGAGAAACTCGATTTCCTCGAGTGCCGCTTCCATACGGACTCTCGTGTCCGCTCTAATAAACAGCTTTCGCACCGTGAAACTGTTTCACGATCTGCAACGCCGGCGCGCCGCCCACGCCTTTCCCGGCCCGCTTGCCTTTCTTGCTGTGAAATATTTTCTGAATCAAACTATAAGCCCGGAGTTCGTACGGTGGAGTATGATGATCTTCGCGATTCACGCGTCGACCGCTCTCGAGTCGGCGCAGCCGGTCTCTACGGCGGTGACGGGAGAATGATGTCCCGTCGCAGTGCCGTCTTCTTCGCCCTCTCGAGTCTGCTCTTCGGCGGGACCTTCGTTGCCGCGAAGGCCGGACTCGCGTACTTCCCGCCGCTGTTGTTCGTGGCGCTGCGCTACGACGTCGCGGCGGTGGTCATGCTGGCGTACGTCGGCCTGACCAGTTCGCGGTCGGAGTTGGTCCCGCGGACCAGCGGCGACGTCGCCAGTATCCTCGCGACCGGCGTCCTCGCGATCGGGCTGACCAACGCCTTGCTGTTCGTCGGCCAGCAGTACGTCTCGAGTGCCGTCTCCTCGATCATCTACAGTCTCAACCCGATCATGACGCCGGTGTTCGCCGCGGCGTTGCTCTCGGACGAACGGCTCTCTCGACGCGGCGCAGCCGGGATGGGACTCGGTCTCGTCGGCGTCAGCCTCGTAGTCAGCCCCGATCCCGCAAATCTGCTGGCAGGGGCCGTCGGGAAAGGTATCCTCTTCGTCGCCGCGATCAGCGCTGCCCTCGGTGCCGTGTTGATCCGCCGAGCCGACAGCGGCCTCTCGAGTCCGGTCCGCGTCGCCTGGGGGCTGCCCCTTGCCGCGGCGCTGAGTCACCTGCTGGCCTGGGCCAGCGGCGAGTCGGCGACTGCGATCACGTGGACGACCGAGGCGCTGCTGGCGCTTGGCTACGTCAGTGTCTTCGCCGGCGCCGTCGCCTACGTCGCCTACTTCGGGCTCATCGATTCCGCCGGCGCGATCCGTGCAAATCTGATCTTCTACGTCGTGCCTGTCGTCTCGACGCTCGGCGGCTGGGCGCTGCTGGGCGAGACGATCGACGCGCTCGCGGTCGCCGGCTTCCTGACGATCTTCGCCGGCTTCGCGGTGCTCGGCAGCAAGTCCATCGATATCGGCTCGCTGCTCCCGGACGTCGGCTCCGACGGTCCGTCCTCGTCTGCCGACGGCGAGTCGGTCGTCAGGGAGGAACCGCGGGGTTACCGCTCTGACTAATTAACTGGCGCTCGAGTCGGTCTCGAGGCGCTCACTGCGGATCGGCGATCAGAACAGCGAGAGTTCGCCGGTCACGCTGTCGACGCGGTCGTCAGCCGCCGGGCCGACGGCCAGCGCGGTGACGGTGCCGGGCTCGAGTTGGGTGTGTCCGGCGTCGCGGATGAGCGCGTTGGGAATCCCGTTGCTATCGGCGATCTCTGAGAGTTCGTGCAGTTGGCGTTCGCTCTCACCTTTGAGGACGACCTTCTTCTGGCCGCCCTGTTTCCACTGGGATTGCAACTGGCTGTCCGCCTTTTCGTAGGCCGACAGCGACGCGTGGGCGACCTGTGCGGCGAGTTTGCCTGTCCCCATGCCGATGTCGGTCCGGGCGACGATGGCCTGCTTCATGGCCGATTCGAGGGCGGGGATCCCTTTACTTGTACCTATCCCGCCGGCGGAACTGGCAACCGGTCCGGATGGTGACATCATTGATATGTGTGACCATCACATAATCTGTCATGCAGGAGCGCCGGCGGGTCCTCGTCGTGACGTCGATCGCACTCTTCTTCTCGGTGCTGGTCTGGTTCAACTACTCGGCGGTGCTCCCGCTGATCGTCGCGGAGTGGGGACTTTCGGGGACCGAAGCGGGGGTCGTCTTCGGCGCGCTTCAGGCGGGCTATCTCGTCGCGATCGTCCCCGCGGGCTGGCTTGCGGACCGCTACTCGCCGCGGTGGGTGATCGCCGTGGGCGCGACCGGGACCGCGCTCCCGAGCCTCGCGTTCGCTGCGGTCGCCGACGGGCTCCTCATCGGCACCGGTTTGCGATTCCTGTCGGGGCTCTTTGTCGCCGGCGTCTACGTTCCGGGGATGCGCTTTGTCAGCGATTGGTTCCCCGAGGCCACGCGTGGCCGGGCGCTGGGGCTCTATATCGCCACCTACGAACTCGGCAGCGGCTTCTCGTTCGTCTTCGCGACGGTGGCCGCGGAGGCGGTCGACTGGCGGCTCGCGATCGCCGTCACGAGCGTCGGCGCGCTGTTCGTCGCGCCGGCAATGCTCGGCTTGACCCGCGACAGCCCCGAGCGGACGACATCGTCCGCCGGTGGCTTCGATCGCTCGATCTTCCGAAACCGGGAGTACCTCGCTGCGGTCAGCATTTACTCGTGGCACAACTGGGAGTTGTTCGGCGTCCGCAACTGGTTGCTTGCCTTTCTCGTGGCGACGCCGGCGTTCGTGGCGACGGACTCGGCGGTCCTGCCAGGGCTGGTCGTCGGTGCGATGATCGCCATGAGCGGCGTCGGCAACGCCGCCGGCGGTTGGCTCAGCGACCGCGTCGGTCGGCCACAGACGATCGCCGCCGGTCTCGGCGCCAGTACCGTCCTGAGTGCGACGTTCGGACTCCTCGGCGGGCTCCCACTGGCCGCGCTCGTCACTGTCACGCTCGTCTACGGCGTCGTCCTCGCGCTCGATAGCGCGCCCACGTCGACGCTCGTGACCGAAGTCGTCGCCGACGAACACGTCGGCACCGCGCTGTCGGTCCAATCGCTGGCCGGCTTCTCGACGACAGTCGTCTCGCCCATCGTCTTCGGGCTGGCACTCGACCGTGGCGGCTACGCCATAGCGTTTCCGACACTCGCCGCCGGTGCGTTCCTCGGCGTGCTGTCGGTCGGGGCGCTCGTCTGGACCCGACGATAACGGACACGAAAAACCTGCAACCGATCGCTGGCGGCGCTTTTCGCTATGCTGGTTCGGACCGTTACATCACAGAACGATGGCTTCGTTGCGAAGGAGTTCCCGTTCCGTCCGTTTCGCTTCCGGCCCCGCTTCGACGAGCGTCGGCTTGTCGATCGGCTCCGAAAACCGGTTCGGATCCGGCTCGAGCGGCTCGAGCATCGCCGAGAAGACCGAGCCGCGCCGGCCCCCGGCAGAGACGATGCCGCCGTATTTGCGCTCCTCGAAGGAAGCCTCGTCCGGGCTGGGAAACTCCTCGCGGATGATCTGTGCGGTCTCCCTGAGATACGTTGCCGCCTGCTGCTGTGAGTAGCAACTGTCCTCGTAGTACGCCTCGGCGTATTTGTCGGCCAGTTCCTCGGTGGAGTGCGCTGGTGATTCGTAGCAGATCGACTTCGTCGTCGTATACCCATCCGTAAAGCGGATGTTCATCGTAAAGCTATCCGGATATCGGAGGATGACCGGTGAAAACATCATCTCCGTGATCGTGGTTCGCTGTTGGATCCGCCACAGTCCCTCGAAGTAGTAGGCCGCCAGTGCCCCGATCCGGTCGTCGCGATCGCCACGGGCATACGCCATCGCGACCTCCTCGTAGTCATCGCCTGCAATCTGCCTGAGCCGCCGCTCGAAACTCTCGGCGATACGCTCGAGTTCCGCCTCGTAGGCAGCCAGCAGCGGAACGTCGGGGTCGGCGAGTAACTCCGCTTTCCGCTCTCGAGCGTCCGCCACGGTCATCATGTTCTCGTGGAAGGCTCGCTCGGCCGCAGTGTCGGGAAGCGGAACCCTCACCGCTCGCTGATGCAAGACTTTCGTATCGCCGTTGAAGCAATCCCGTTCCCCATCCATGCAGCAGCGTTCGTCGTGTATCATTATAATTTATTAGGCCGCCCAGACTATAATTTCATGTAGGTAATAATAGATAGATATTGCCATACATGATCGAACGCGGCGACCGCCGGTCGCTCGACGCGGACCGAGGAATTTAGGGCCCCGTACTCGCTCCTACTCGGTATGATCCTCTCCGATGCGGACATCTTAGCGCGTCTCGAGGCCGGCGATCTCGTCGTCGAGCCACTGGACGATCCGGAACTGCAGATCCAACCAGCGAGCGTCGACCTTCGGCTGGGACGAGAATTCCTCGAGTTCCAGCGGACGAACATCCCCTGTATCCACCCGAACTCCGAACAGGAAGTCGACGAATACGTTACGGAAACGGTCGTCGAGGACGGCGACGACTTCATCCTCCACCCCGGCGACTTCGTGCTGGGGACGACCCACGAGCGCGTCGAGATCCCGCCGGACCTGATCGCCCACGTCGAGGGCCGTTCCTCGCTGGGTCGACTCGCCGTCGTCGTCCACGCGACCGCCGGCCTCTGTGATCCCGGCTATCGCGGCCAGATCACCCTCGAGCTATCAAACCTCGGGACGGCACCGGTCGCGCTCACGCCGGGCATGCGGATCTCCCAGCTCACCTTCACCGAACTCACGACGGAAGCCGAGCGCCCCTATGGCAGCGAGCGTGGCTCCAAGTATCAGGACCAGGACGGCCCACAGGCCTCCCGCATCCAGAGCGACGACGAGTTCGGCGGCGACCAGCTCGAGCGCGACCGGTAAGCACGTCGGCAGAAAGTTCAGTTCGGGGTCGCTCGTAACTGCGGGCATCCCCTGCCTGTGGCGTGACGGCCAAACAACGACTGGCTGTTGCAGGCATCACCGACTTTCATCGAGTCATGATAGCTGACAGTATGCGTGCGACGTTTACGGATGTCGATGTCGACAAACCCGTCGAGAACGACAACGGGGAGTCGGTCGGAGTCGTCACGGCCGTCGAGGATGATGTCGCCTACGTCAGGCCAGACCCGACGGTCGTCGACTCGATCAAGTCGTCGCTCGGCTGGGAAAAAGGCGCCGAGGCAACGGTCACTCTCGAGCGGGAATCGGTACACGAGATCACCGACGATGTGATCCGGCTCGAGGGCGATCTGCCGATCCGGGACGATTCGACGGCCAAGATGAGGTCCGAGTGACGTGAGCCGCCGTAGCAAGCGCTGGAGACGGAGTCAGCTGGTGCGGAGATTCTCAACGAGAGTGAGACCGGTAACGTCGTAACCGAATGGCAGCCCACGTCACGCGGTTCGCGGGCTACCTACTAAGTCTCTCCTTGTGAGATGTCGGCCATGGTCCGGACAGGCGACAGAGACAGTCTCGAGGGTGTCGGCGTCGCCGGCCCCGTGGACGCACAGTCGATCGTATTCGTACACGGGTCGATGTTCACAGGCGGTACGAGGCGGATGCCCCGACCCTTGAGGTCGAGGAGGAAGCCGACACTCGATGAAACTCACCACGCTCGATGGCAAGGCCGACTCCCCACCTATACGTAAACCATTATTATGTAACAGCCGTAAATGTGAACCACGGATGGACGACGCGCCACGACGCACCGTCCCCATCAAACTCGATGTGCCCGAAGAGCGTCGTGGCGACCTCCATCGAACCAAAACCCAATTTCTGCACTGTGCCAACCGCACTAGCGAGTGGGCATGGCGGTACGACGACTACTGCATCACCGTAAGTCAAAGGCTGAAAACGCCCTGTACGGTGAGCTGCGTGAGGAAACCGACCTCACCGCCAACCTCGTCCAGAAGGGCATTCGACGCGCCATCGAAGCCGTCACAGGTGGCGTCGAGAAACTGAAACAGGGCGAGAAGACGAGTCAGCCCGAGTTCGACTCGTGGAGCGTGGTGTACGACAAGCGGAGTGCGACGTTCAACGACGACCACGCCACGCTCTCCACGCCGAACGGCAGAGTCACCTGCGAATACGTCCTTCCACCCGAGGACGAACGTGAGAGTACGCCGTTTGGTCGATACTACGAGAGAGACGACTGGGATGCCTCCAGCGCCACGCTTCAGTACGACGAGCAAGGCGACACGTTCTACCTGCACGTCACGCTGAAAAACCCGGACTACGTGGTTGACGAAACGGAACGCCAAGAAGCCAGTCACGATGATGAAACCCCCAAGAACGGAGTGGTTCTCGGCGTGGACTTGAACGTGACTGGCGCGTTCGCCGTCACCAGTACCGGAGCATTCCTCGGGAGCGCAGACCACCTCAACCACAAGCGCGACCAGTACGAACAACGGCGTGGACGCCTCCAACAGGTGGGCACTCGGTCGGCTCACCGCACGATTCAGTCTCTCGGCAGTCGGTTCTCGAACTGGTCGCTTGACTGGCTCCACAACCGTGCGAACGACCTTATCAAAGAAGCCCAAGACGCGGACGTGGACGGCATCATCTTCGAGAACCTCAACCATATCCGCGAGAATATCGCCAATGGCTCGAAGTTCCAGCAGTGGGCGTATGCGAAGTTCATGGAACTCGTGGAGTACAAGGTCGAGTCCACGGAGTTGTTCGTGGACACGGTGAATCCCGCGTACACGAGCCAGCGGTGTTCGCACTGTGGGTTTACCCACGAGGACAATCGTGACGACAAGCAGTTCGCGTGTCAATCGTGTGGGTACGAGGTGAACGCGGATTACAACGCAGCGAAGAACATTGCGAATCGGTATTGCGGGTATATCCATCGCGGGCAGAAGTCTCGCGGTGGATGGGCTACCAGTCAGCTAGCCCTCAAGTCAGGGACGTTGAACGTGAACGGCGACTACACGCCTACCGAGTTACTCGGGTAGAACGGGAGTTCACTGACAAGCCTCGGGGCTTGACCCCGAGGCGGTTGACGCGAAAGATATGGCTACCCCAGCAGCAGGAACTCTCCGGGGAGTTCCACACCGTCGCCCTCGACTTACCGGGACACGGATCTCGTGCCGGCAAACCGTTCCGGATGGAGCCAGCGCTCGACGTTCTGGAGGAGATCCTCGAGACGCACACCGACGGATCGGCGGTGCTCGTCGGGCTCTCATTGGGCGGCTACACGATCACGGAGTACGCCTACCGCCATCCTGACCAGGTCGACGCGCTGGTGCTGTCGGGGTGTAGTGCGAACCCAGTCGGGAAGTTGGAACTCAGCACCCGATTGACTGGCGGGCTTGCGCGGCTTCTGACCAAACCCGATCTCGGGAAGCGAGCCGCCGAGAAGTTGGCCGCACGCTGGGTTCGAAATCGGAACCTTCCACCGGATATCGAACGGGAAATCATCGAGGCCGGCTTCTATCCGAAGGGATTCGGCGACGCGGGGCCGGACATCGCGGGCGAGGACTTCCGGGCGAAACTCTCGACCTATCCCGGCTCGACGCTCATCCTCAACGGAATAAACGACACGCTGATGCGTCGGGGTGAGCAGGCCCACGCCGGGGCCGCACAGGATGGCCGCGTGGAAGTACTTACGGACGCCGGTCACATCTGTAACCTCCACCGCCCAACGGCGTACGCAGACCGGGTTCGTCGGTTCGTCAACCGGACCGTCCTGACGCAACACTAGGTCGGCACGGCGAAGCGGTCGGCCAGCTACAAGTCGAAAACGGCCGGGAGAACGACGCTGGTTTCGGGAACGGGATCAGTCGACGACCGCTTAGGAGCGTCGCTCGCCGATCGCATCGCGCAGACGGCCAGGCACGTCGAGCATGGAGATGCCGAATCCGAACAGGACCATCAGCACGTAGACACCGAGCGTCGAGGTCCAGACGACCAGCATCGAGAGGATCGCCCACGGCCCTTCGAGGAAGTAAAACGCCGCGATCGACATCGCGGTCCCGTAGAGCAAGACGATATACGGCCCCCAGTCGCGGGCGTGGCCACGTCGAACGCGTCTCCGGACGTAGCGTTTGAGCTCACCCTCGAGGGACTCTTTCCTGACGGTGCGGTCTTCGACGTCGTCCTCGAAGGTCTCGACGCGATCGCGCAGCCGCTCGATCTCCTCGCGCAGTACTTCGGGATCGTCCGCGCGGTCGTGTGTCCGGGCGCTCGCGCGGTCGCTGGCGCGGTCCTCGGTCGCCCCCTCGTCGGCACCCGTGGCGTCGTCGGTCATCGCTTCTGTCGAGACCTGTCGTCCGCGGGGACTTTGTAGCTGCCGATCCACTTCACGGTCGGCGATGGTCGCGTTGATGACTGCCCCGCCGATCAGGATGATCGCGCCGACGTACAGCCAGATGAGCACGAGGAACACGGCACCGAGCGCGCCGTAGACCGTGTAGCCGGTTGCGAAGTCAGCATAGAGGAAGAACGTCTGACTGAGCGCGACCCAGCCGACGGCTGCGACGACCGTCCCCGGGAACGCCTCACGAATCCCGACACCGGCGTCCGGGAAGACGACGTACAGCGGCAGGAACGTCACGAGCAACCCCACGACGACGAAGAACTGGCCGACGATCGCCATCTCAACTCCTGGCACGACCAGGATCAGAAACTCGAGAATTCCGACCCCAACGAGGCCCAGCGTGATACTGATCGCAACGATCGTCGCGTCCCAGAACGTCTCGAGCAGCGATTTCGACCCCACAGTCCCGTACACCCGGGAGAACGCGCGATCGAGCCCGCGCAGGACTCGACTCGAACCCCACAGCAAGCCGAGGATGCCGGCGACGGTCGCACTCTGCCGGCCAGTCTCGTCGATGATCGTCTCGGCGAGCACCTCTCGGGCCGCCGGTGTGAGGACGTCGGTGGCCGCCGCGGAGAGTTGCATTGCGAGCGCCTCGCCGCCGAGCGACGCTGCGATCCCGATCGCCAGCAACGTAAGCGGCACGAGCGAGAGAAAGCCGTAGAACGCAACGCCGGCGGCGAGCAGCGTCAACTGCTCGTCTCTCGCGAGCCGAACGGATCGTCCCACGAGTTCGAATCCCCATCCGTGGTCGGTCACGCTCCCCGTTTCGGGTTCCCCCACAATATGTAATCGCACGCCACAGCCACCGAACAGACCGTTATGTGAACCCATACACGCTGCAGTAGCGGACGAGTTGGATGGCTGTGCTGTAGCCGGTCGCTTTACCAGACGCCACACCTCGATTTGGCGGTACTCAGAAACTGCTGCTCCGCAAAAAACCAAATTTTATTGATATGATGCTATATCTGCAGCCATGGACGACTACCGCTGTCCCGACTGTGGCGTCACCATGGAATCGACACCGCTCCAGACGAGCGGTGGTCACACGCTCCGGATCGAGACCGGCACCCGTGACGGAGTCCTCGGGACGATCGGGCTCAGTGAAACGACCGGCGTCGATTCGGTTTGCTGTCCCGAATGCGGCTTAGTGCGGCTGTACGCCGATCTCGAGTGACTTACTCGAGGCTGTCTTCAGTCGCCGCGCGGATCTCTCCCACGTCGGCGTCCGTCTTGAACGTCGTCCCCCCGTAGTGGGCTCTCGAGGCCTCGTAGCCGGCCTCGCGGAGGTCGGTGAGGAAGTCGTCCATCGCGTTAGCGGGTAGCCCCCAGTTCCGACAGAGTTTGTGCTGGTCGTAGTGGGTTGGCTCGTCGAGTTCCGCCGCGAGCGTGTCACAGAGTTCGCGCGCCTGTGGTGCGGTGTCGAACGTATAGGGGATTTCGTCCCGGACGGCGGCGATGAAGTCCGAGTCCTGGACGGGGCCGAGCCAGACCGGTCCGGCAGTCAGCATGCGATTCCCGTCGCAGTGGGGACACGTCTCGAGTGGATCGGCGATCAAGCCAGGGTCGGCCTCGCGGTAGAGACAGTCTTCGCAGTGGTAGAGGTAGCCTAACTCGTCGATTGCCGCGTCGGCGGACGTGGCCTTGTGCTCGAGTTCGAGGTACGTCCGGACGTAGTGGCTGGTCGCGTGGGTTAGGATCGGCTCGACGCCGACGTCGAAGCGGGCGGCGCTGCGCGCGAGCGCGGAGATGAGCACGCGGACGCCCATCTCGGCGTGGTAGTCCGTGTTTCTCGGCACCGCCGAGTACGAACGGACGCCGCTATTGAAGTGGGCTCCACACAGCGGCGCGGTATCGGTCGCGGTGACACAGACCAGATCCCGGCAGTTAGCGAACGCGGCGTCGGCGAAAGGCATCGGCGTCCCGTAAGGGTCCAGATCGATCACGTCGAACGGCTCCTCGTGCATGAGGGCGGTGACGTTGCGGTGTTCGACTCTCGCCTCGTAGTCGTTTCGCTCGAGGTTCTCACGTGCGAGGTCGACCGCTTCCTCGTTGACATCACAGCAGGTGACATCCCAGCCGTCGGCGGCGGCCCGCACGCCACGGGCGCCGCTTGCTGTCATCGCGTCTAAATACGACGTGGCACGCTCCTCGCGCTCGCGATAGGCTCGCAGCGTCGCGATCGTCAGATCCCGGTTCAACTCCTGTCGCGGGTTGTAGAAGACCGCCTCCTCGATGCCCTCGGTCTGTTCGCCGGGCACCTCGAGTTCGACCCCGCCCTCGGTGACGCGCATACCACGTCTCGTCGGTAGCGAGCGAAAAACGGTGTGGTCTCGAGCGGCCACGCTGGCTGGACAACCAAACCGATTTTACAGTTGGGCGCACAGTCTCGGACGTGTCGAAGGCAGATCCCGTCGAGCGATGGCAAGCCGCTCTCGAGGAAGCTGGCGAACTCACGCCTGAGATCGTCAGCGAGATCACGCGGATTCACGGCGACCGGGGGGCGCAGGCGATCGAGGCCGTCGGCGAGAATCGGGTGAAAGCCTACCGCGATTTCACGATCGTCGTCGGCTACGACGACGAATATATCGTCGAGGACGGGAACTGTACCTGCAAGGACAGCGAGTACAATCTGGACGACGACGACCCGACCGAGCGCTGTTGGCACTCGCTGGCCGTCGCGATCGCACGGCGGGTGGGCCACGTCGACTACCACGACATGTGGTACTCGGACGTGCGCGAATTCCTGTAACTGAGGGAGAACAGAGTCTCGCTGAAGTGCAGTCGTCCGTACCGGAGTGCCGCTGTATCATCGAATGAAAATCGAATATCACGAGACGGTACACCGACCGTCTCGAGCACGTCCGTTATTCCTCGGCGCAGATTTCGACGAAGTTCTGCAGAATCCGTAGCCCGGTCTCCCCGCTCTTTTCAGGGTGGAACTGCGTGCCGAAGACGTTGCCAGCCTCGTTCGCGACGATCGCGGGGAACTCCCGTTCGTAGTCCGTTGTCGCGACGACTGCATTCTCGTCGTCAGGGGCCGCGTAGTACGAGTGGACGAAATAGGCGTAGTCACCGTCGACACCCTCGACGAGCGGGTGCTCGCGTTCGACCTCGAGTTCGTTCCAGCCCATGTGGGGGACTTTCTGGCCCTCCGCGAACCGGACGTTCGTCCCGGGGATCAGATCGAGACCCTGAACAGCAGACTCACCGTCGGTTTCGCCCTCCTCGCTCGTCGTGAGCAGCATCTGCATACCGAGACAGATACCAAAGAGCGGCGTGCCGCTGTCGGCGACCTCGAGGAGATCTTCGCGAAGCGGATCGGCGTTCTCGACGCCCTCGCGGAACGCGCCGACACCCGGCAGGACGACGCCGTCAGCTGCGGCAAAGGCGGCAGGATCGTCGGTGATCTTGACGTCGGCACCCGCACGCTCTAAGCCACGAGTGACGCTACGGAGGTTTCCCAGCCCGTAGTCGACGATGACGACGGAGGCCAGCGTTTCCTCCAGTGGGGACGAAACAGTGTTCATACATCTACTCGGTGTGGCCCGTTGAAGTGAATTACCATTCGGGCAATCGTCCTCGCGGGGCGGTCACGGATGCCTGCAATCAGGACTGTCTCGCTGGTGCCCGCGATCGGGATTGTCGGTCGACTGCCATCCCGTCGGCTGCCATCGACGGTGTGTCGCTCTCGACTCAGTGAGATATTGTTCATTATTGTAAATACTACAGACAAAATAGGTACGAGATGGTCGGCAGTCCCGTTGTCTCACAGTAGCTGTGTGTTTGCTCATACGAGGTTAGCTATTTCACTGTGGGGCAGATAACCGCCAGAAGAGGCCATTTCAATGCAGGTAGTGTCGCCTCTTGAGGGGTGCAGCTGTCTCCGGTATCGAAGGCACTATTAACGATCGAGTGCCGAATAATAATTGCGTGTCGAATACAAGACTAATGCGACTCAGACACACGATACGAGATCTCTTCGATGCGCGTGGCGTCCCGGCAGCGGACCAGCGGCTCATCGGCTATACGACGGGGGCACACGCACTCGATCACCTCGTTATCCTCTCGATTCCGCTGTTTATCCCCATCTGGATCGCCGAGTTCCAGGTGACGACGTACGAACTGGGACTGCTCGTCACGCTCATGACCGGGTTGTACGGAGCCATGGCGCTTCCGTCCGGCATTCTCAGCGATCGGTTTGGTGCGGACACGGTGATCACCGGCTTCTTGCTGTTGACCGGTGGGGTGTTCCTGGCCGTTCCCTTCATCGATTCGTTCGCGGCGTTGGCAGTCGTGGTCGCGCTGGCAGGCGTCGGTGCCGGGTTCTACCATCCGCCGGCGCTTGCCTTCATCAGCCGTGAGGCGGAGGCACCGAGCAAGGGCTTTGCCTACCACGGCATCGGTGCGAATCTCGGAATCGGTAT
Source organism: Natrinema sp. HArc-T2 (assembly GCF_041821085.1). NCBI lineage: Archaea > Methanobacteriati > Methanobacteriota > Halobacteria > Halobacteriales > Natrialbaceae > Natrinema > Natrinema sp. HArc-T2. The sequence goes on from NZ_JBGUAZ010000003.1 coordinate 156,613, forward strand.
CGGGCCATTGCTCATCACCGCCGGACTCGCGGTCAGCGACTGGCGAACCGTCCTCGGACTGCTCGCGGTCCCACTGCTGGGATTCGGCGTGCTCTTTGCGCTCCGTGGCCCCTCGGACTCGAACGACCACACGGCGTCGGCGCACTCGCTCGGTGACGTCCTCACCCAGCTCCGTGCGCTCGTCACTCCCGTCTTCCTCGGGATCATCGCCGTCTATGTGTTCGCGGGGATCTACTACCGCGGTACACTGACCTTCCTCCCGCAGTTCATCGACACGCTGTCGTCGCTGCCGAGTCTGGATCTCGCCGGCGCGTCCGTCGGTGCTGGCCAGTGGCTCTACTCGCTAATCCTGCTGACCGGGTCAGTCGGTCAGATCGTTGGCGGCCACCTCGGCGAACGCTTCGAGATCGAACGCGTCCTGCTTGGCGTCTTCGCCGCGACGAGTCTTGCGTTGCTCGCCCTGGGTGGCCTCTCCGGCACTGTCGTCATCGGGGTCGGGCTCGTCTTCGGTGCCCTCCTCTTTACGCTCGCGCCGCTCCAATCGTCACTCGTCGCGAAACACACGCCTGACGCGGGACAGGGCATCGGCTTCGGGCTCGTCTTTACCGTCAATTTCGGGATCGGCGCGCTCGGTGCCTCACTGGCCGGCTGGCTCCTCTCGAGCAGCTCCTACTCGCTGCTCTTTGGCGTGCTTGCCGTGTTCCCGCTCGTCGCAGCCGCCGCGGTGCTTTCGGTCTCGAAGACAGGCCGCCCTACTGAATCGCACGCACACTAACCCACTTCGGATCACAGACACACGACATCCATGACCATCACGTTCACCCCAATCGGACACGTTCGCTCACCGTACGACACGCCTGCAGCCGTCGACCATGACGCGGTCGACGAGACGACCGGCGAAATCGTCCTCGAGGACGACTACGAGGACGGCCTCGAGGGCATCGACGACTTCTCACACATCGTCGTCTTCGCCCATTTGGACGAAATCGACGAGTACCGCTCGACCGCGCGACCGCCACACGCAGACGATCTCGAGGTCGGCACCTTCTCGACGCGGAGTCCCCACCGACCGAATCCGCTTGCCCAGACGACCGTCGAGTTGCTCGAGCGCGACGGGACGACGCTGCACGTCAAGGGACTCGACCTCGTCGATGGAACGCCCGTCATCGACGTGAAACCCTATGTCAGCTCGATCGACGACGAAGACGTGTCCTTCGGGTGGCTCGAGGATCTCTGAGACCGACTGAGACATCACGCCCACGCCATCGATCGCGATCGCTTCACCGTCGTCTCTCGACTGAAACGCGATCGCTGATCCTCTTCGGTGGACCCACCACCACCGAACGGGGCTCCACGCCAGCTTCAGATCGATGATATCCGTTGGCTCTCGGTAGTGGTTCTCAACGAGGCCGTTCGTACAGCAGCCATCCCAAAACCGTAGCGACTGCTGTCGAAGGCGTTGGCCTCGCACTTTTGTAACGTGGGTACTTAAGTAGCGCTCGTGACCGCGCGAGAAAACGAGAGGCAGCCGAACGGTGAGCCCGTCGATCACCTTCTCGGTGACCGATCGGCCGTGAACGCCGCCGATCGGCTGTCGCTCGACGAAGGGACCCGCAGCGAGGGAAACGATCCGCTGCCGGACCGCTCTTTCCGTGTTGACACACCGTCGACGGAGGACAGCGGCATCGCTGTTTCAGTTACTGGTCTGCGAAAGCGCTTCGGCGACGGAACGGAGTCCGTTATCGCCGTCGACGACGTTTCCTTCGACATCGAAACCGGCTCGATCGTCGGTCTGTTGGGACCGAACGGCGCCGGAAAAACGACGCTCATCAAGTCGATTCTGGGCATGGTGCTTCCAGACGAGGGGTCCGTTCGGATCGGCGGCGTCGATGTCTATGAACGCCCTCGAGACGCGTACGCGCACGTTGATGCGATGCTCGAGGGAGCCCGGAACGACTACTGGCGGTTGACCGTCAGGGAGAACCTGCGGTACTTCGCGACGATCAGCGGCGTCGACCCGGATTCGGTTCGCGAGCGCCACGAGCGGCTTCTGACACAGTTGGGACTTGCGGAGAAAGCGGACGTTCCCGTTCGTGAGTTGTCGCGAGGGATGAAACAAAAAGTCTCGTTGGCCAGCGTCCTCGCTGGCGGTGCCGAGGTTGTGTTCCTCGACGAGCCGACCCTTGGACTGGATATCGAGAGTTCGCGAACGCTCCAGCAGGAACTGCGACGCCTCGTCGAGGAAGAAGCTCTTACCGTCGTGCTCAGCAGCCACGACATGGATGTCGTCGAGACGGTGTGTGACCGCGTCCTCATTATGTCCAACGGCGGGATCATCGCGGACGACACCGTCGACGCGCTGCTGTCAGGCACTGATTTGCACTCCATCGAGATTACGAGTCGCGATCTCGATTCGGCCATCGTCTCGACCCTAGAGGAGCGCTTCGAGACGATCAGCGTCGAACCGCGCGAGCGAGGGCACCGGATCACCGTGATGACGGACAGCGATGGGCTGTACGCGCTGTTTGCCCATCTCCGCGGCGAAGACGTCTCCCTCGAACGCGTCCGGACGATCGAACCGGATCTCGAGGACGCCTTCGTCGACTTGACGGCTGGGAGGGACCGATAATGGCCAGCCAGCAGGGAACGGACGAAACGCCGCGGCCGGCCGGTTACTATCACCTCGCGCGGGCAGTGCTCTACCGCGAGTTCCTGATCTTCGTCCGCTATCCCGCCAACGCGATCGGCGGCATCATCATCTCGGTGTTCTTCTTTGGCGTCCTCTTCTATGGCGGACAGATGATCGCCGGACAGGCGCTGACCGACTCGATCGAGGGGATCATCGTCGGCTACTTCCTGTGGACGCTGTCGGTGGGCGCGTACTCCTCGATCTCGAACGACATCGCGAGCGAGGTCCAGTGGGGAACCCTCGAGCGCCACGTGATGACGCCGTTCGGGTTCGCACCCGTGGCGCTGTTGAAAGGCGTCGCGAAGATCGTCCGGACGTTCATTACCTCGACGGTCATTCTGGTCGTGATGATCCTCATCACCGGGACGACGCTCCAACTGAACCTGCTCACGATCGTCGTCGTCGCGACGCTCAGCATCGTCTCGGTGCTCGGACTCGGGCTCGCAGCCGGTGGGATGACGGTGCTCTACAAACAGATCGGCAACTGGCTGAACCTCCTCCAGTTCGGGTTCATCGTTCTCGTCTCTGCTCCCGCGTTCGACCTCGGGTGGATGCAGGTGCTCCCGCTTGCCCACGGCAGCGCCCTCCTTCAGCGAACGATGGTCGACGGTATCCGTCTCTGGGAGTTCACAGCGTTCGACCTCGCGCTGTTGTTCGTCACTGCGGCCGGCTATCTGGCGCTTGGATATGTCGTCTTCCAGTATGCGACCCGCCGGGCGCGACGCCTCGGTGTGCTTGGCGACTACTGATCGACACGGATCGGTCACCACACTCCGCGCTCGAGTCGACCACGACGCTCAACCGATCGCCACCCGTCCGTACGACCATGACTCACGACCGAATCCACGCCCGGAAACCGACACACGACCTCGAGCGCTGGTCCGTCGGCACGATCGAGTCGATTACCGACCGGGACGGCCACTGCGTCTTCGAGGTCCGAACCGCCACCGGCGAGACGATCGAACTCGTCGTCACGACTGCGATCCGGGAGCTTGTGTTGCGACGGCTCGACCTTGCGGACGACGAGTCACCGATCGGGTCCCGCGTCTGGTATCGACAACACGGCGGCTGACTGGTGGTGTTAATCGGCTGTGAACGCGCGGCCACGGGCGACGAACCGCCAGGTCTGTCCTGCGGTAATCGTCCAGATGATCAGTAGCAGCGCCGTCACCCCGATCAGAATGTGGCCGAAGACGGCGACGCCGAGGAAGGTCGCGAGCACGTCGGTCGAGACGGCGAACGCACCGATCGGGAAGGTGTAGGCCCACCACGTGAAGAAGAACGGATGGGTCCGACGCGTGACGTAGTAGGCGACGAGTGCGCCGGTCAGAACGAACCACCAGGCCGAAAAGCCCCACAGCAACAGCGCCAGCAGCTTCAGGAGTGGCACCAGCGGTGCGACCGCGATGTCGAAGCCGACGCCAGCCTGTAACGCGTGGGTGAGTCGCGCGAGATCGATGACGAGGACGGACGTCGGGGCGAGTCCGATGGCGAACGTCGGGGCGAGTTTCTCGTGGGGCAGTGTCTCGTAGGCATACCGGTAGAGGACGATCGAGCCGAAAAACAGGAACAGGAAGGTCCCCACGCCGAGGGCGACCACCGAGACGGTAAAGATCGTCTGTCCGGCGAGCGTGCCGGCGTAGTACTCACTGGCGAGCAGAAAGCCGAGCAGCGGAATCACGAGGTGGGACACCGGTGGGATATACCACGCGAAGACGCCGTCATCGGGACCGATCCGATCGTTGGTGAACATAAGCGTGACCAACAGCAAGCCGAACCCGAAGATCCCGACGCTTCCGGCAACGAACAGGGCCGTCAGCAGCGGTCGCAGCGTCGCCGCTGGTAAGATGTCGCCCATCGTCTGAGCGATGCCGACGCCGAGTACGATCAGCGTGATCGGCATCGTCGGGAAGAACTGGCTCCGGATCGGGTGGGTCAGATCGGCCCACACCCGGTCGGGATAGAAAACGAGTCGCAAGCACCACGGGATCAGGTACGCGACCGTCGCGACCACCGTCAGGCTGACAAACGCGACGGCGAGCGCCGCGACGGGGGCGAGATCGGTCCGTGTTGCGACCAGCGCGAGTGCGATGCCGAGCACGCCCGTCCCCATCGTCGATCCGAACCACTGTGGTCCGAAGAATTCGATCGTGGTTGCGATCCGCGACCACGTGTCGTCTGTGGTCCGTTCTACATTACTCATACACTGCCAATATAGTAGAAAGTAGGCACAACTACATTTGAAGGTATCGACTGCACTCTGTGACAGGGACCCAATTCCAGTCAGCTTTCTTTCCTCAAACGCGATATATTCTCGTTCACTCTTCGGCAGCCGATTCACAAAGTATTTGGCTGTATAGTATATATCGCACAATACAACGATGGACGACGTTTCCCTGACGACGATCAGCGACGACGGATTCGACACGCAGAGTCTCATCGGCGATTTCGAACTCGAGATCGATCCGATGGAAAAGACGGGACCGAACCCGAACGCAGTACTCGTCGCCGACTACGCGTCGTGTTTCCTGCCTGCCGTTCGCCTCGGCGCACGGAAGGCCGGCGAGGACGATCTCGGCCGCATGGAGATCGACGCGACGGCGACGCTCGACGACGACGATCACCTCGAGTCGATCGCGTTCACCCTGTCCGTCGAAGCAGATATCGACGATCCCGACGAATTAGTTGCCCGCGGTGAAGAACTCTGTCACGTTCATGCGGCACTTCGTGAGGAGTTACACGCCGACGTTACCGTCGAAACCGACGCGTTCTAACGACCCGGTCGTCGCGCTGTCATCGCTTCCCGAGTGAGAACAGCGCGGTTCAAAAGCCGTCGAGCCGCGTTTGTCCACTCTCGCTATCTGTGACACCCGCGAGGTCTGCTGCCCGCTGGAGTGCGTTCTCGAACGTCTCCTCCTGGCTGCGATCGTATAGCGTCGCCGCCGGGTGGACACAGATCAGCAGTCGCCGCGGCGTGTCGCCGATCCGGACCTCCTCGAGCGAGCCGGCCTCCTTGGTGACCGCGACCGACCGCTCCAGCAGGTGCTCGCTCGGAACTTTCCCCAGCGTGACGATCACCTCCGGATCGAGCTGGTCGATCTCCTGTTCGAGATAGCCGCGACAATGCTCGAGTTCCTCAGTCGTTGGATCCCGGTTTTCGGGTGGCCGACAGCGCACGCAGTTAGTGATCCGAACATCAGCACGTGCGAGGCCGACAGTTCGGAGGCCGTCGTCGAGGACCGAGCCGCTCCGCCCGACGAACGGCTCGCCCTGGTCGTCTTCGTTGGCTCCAGGTCCCTCGCCGACGAACAGGAGGTCGGCGTCCTCGGGCCCGACGCCGTTGACGATCTGGCTCCGCGAGTCGACCAGCGCCGGACAGCGCGTACACTCCGTGACATGGAGATCTTCCATTTCTCCCATACTGGTGGCTCACGCGGTCACCTTCTACCTCTTTCGGGATGCAGGTGCCGGTCACCGTCACAATCGCTGTCACTCGAGCGACCGGGCGTACGAATCTGCCGCGCGAGCCGCCAGCCGGGCGACGCGAATCGGCTCCGGACGGCCACCTGCGGGCGTAAACGCCCGGACGATTTCGTCCGCGTCGCCGGACTCAAGGCCGACGGCTCTGACGTAGACGGTATCGCCGTCGAGTGACAGTTCGCGTCGCTCTGGCAGTGCCCGATAGGTTTCGAGGCGCGCCTCGAGTTCTGGGCCGGAAAACGCGTCGCGGAGGCCGGTCGTGAGCCCGTCGCTCGCCTCGAAGGTGACGGCGATTACCGGTCGCTCGGCGGCCTCGTAAATCCGTGACAGGTCGAGAATGTTGTACCACGCAGGGGCGACAGCGCCGAGCATGACGTACCGGATGTCCGGTCGCTCGAGGTCGTCGAGCAATCCGAGAACGGCATCGGTCGCATCGGTGCCACCGATACGACAGGAGCTGTACGCGAGTCCGTCACAGACTCGGTCGGCGCGAACGACGGCACCGGCGAGCGTGCTGCGACCTCGATCGCCGCGGTACGATTCGGCGATGCCCAGCGCCCGTACCCCGGACTTCATCAGGTGTCGTCTTCGTCTTTGATCTCCTTGAGTCGATCGAGTAATTCGTCGCTCGATGCGCCGTTTTCGAACTCGATGGTTCCGTCGTGGCTATTCGATCCCGACTTGACTGCGTCATCGTCGTCAAAATCAGCGTCTACCTCCTGCTGCTCGGATTCGTCGTAGCTCCCGAATCCCATACACGTTCTTCTATGCGATTCGGATTGAAAAAGTCAGTGGTCACTGGTTTATTAGGGGTCTCCAAGTCCCCAGGATGTTCCGGAGGTGGCCCAACACGACCAGTCCCGACACCGAATATAAGGACCTCGTCATATGGTGGGCGAATCGGACAGCCGCCTGCCGACGGGGAACGATCATCGATACGACCGTTTTTGTCCCCGGCTGCCGACGACTTGCGTATGGAGGTCCATCACGTCACCGAGGACGCGGAGACGTTCACCTGCAACGCCTATCTGGCCGTCGGCGACCGCCCCACGCTGGTCGACGCCGGTGCCATGGACGGCATCGTCGACGCGATCCGTGCACACACCGACGACCTCGAGGCAGTCGTCATGACCCACCAGCACGGCGACCACGTCGCCCAGCTCGAGGCGGTCGTCGAGGCCTTCGATCCCGACGTGTATGCCTACGCCGACCATCCGACGCGCACCCACGCGATCGACGACGGCGACACGGTCGCGATCGGCGACGAGGAGTTCGAGGTCGTCTACACGCCCGGCCACGCCGACGACCACGTCTCGCTCGTCTCCGCGTCGTCGCTGTTCTCCGGCGACGTGGTCGTCCACGACGACGGCGCGTTCGACTACGGCAGCTTCGGTCGCACCGACATGGCCGGCCAGTCGCGCGAACGGCTCATCGAGAGCATTCGGGACCTCCTCGAGCGCATGCCCGATACTGTCGAACACATGTACGCGGGCCACGGTGGCGTCTTCCACGGCGATGTGCGCAATGTGGTCGAGACGGCGCTCGAGCGGGCCGAAAAGCGAGCGCCGAAGTATCCCGACGAGTAGCACCGCGAGCGAAGCGAGCGGCTTTTTGATCCAGATTTTTGCAAGTGGTTCGAGCGAGCGCAGCGAGCGAGGACCCGCAGCAAAAAGGTGGGTGTGAGACGGCACTCGAACGGGCCGAAAAGCGAGAGCCGAAGTATTCCGACGAGTAGCACCGCGAGCGCTGCGCGTACCGGGTGCTGTAGCTCTGCTCGAGTGGAACTGGTGTGAGAAAACTGCTCGCTCGATTATGCCGCGCGCGCTTCCTTCGCCTTGGGGCGAAGCTTCTTGTAGCCGCACTTGCGGCAGCGCTTGGCGTCTTTGGAGTTGCGAGCGTTACAGCGCATGCAGATCATCTTCTCGAGCATCCGTTTCTCGGCGGCGTCGAAACTGGCCATACCCGGCCTTTGACTGTGGCGCATTTAATCTCTGTGATCCGACTGGGGCGTTCGCATCTCGAGCGACTAGTTCGAGAACCAACAGTTAGGTGCAGGCGATACGTAGCAGCCGATAATGGCGACCGACCCGGTCAGATGGACGTTCGACCCGCGTGAAAGCTGGCTTGCGCGGCTCGTGACGTACGCGCCGTACGGTCTCCTCGGCGGGGTCGCCCTCCTGGCCCTGATCGGCGGCGTGGCGCTCATCGCCTTTGGGGCGGTCGACGCATCGGTGCTGGCGGTGCTCGTGGTTCTCGCACTCATCGGCGGGCCGATGTCGCTGCTGTATCTGTGGCTCCTCGTGAACTACGGCTCGAACGGGTCGAAGTGGCTGGGACAGCACACAGGGGCCCAGATCACGAACCGTGGCGTCGTCCTCTCGGCGGTCGTCGGTGGGCTCCTCATCGTAGCCGCGATAACCGCCGCAGCCGAGTTACTGGCCGTCTTCGTCGCCGCCGTGCTGATCGCGGTCGTGGTCAGTAGTTCGTTCACGACACCGGTCGAACTCGAGCCACGGGAACGACGACTGACCCTCGGCGACGACGAGGGGTTCGGCAGCCCGACCGTCGTGGGCCTCGAGAACGTCACCGGCGTCTGGCGGGTTCCACTGGGACCACTGTCGCGCTGGCGGTTCGTCGTGCTCCGGCGAGTGCGGGGGAGCCCGGTGGTCGTTCCAGTTCCGGATCGACACGTCGAGACGGTCGAGCGCACGCTCGAGGCAGGCCTCGCCGCAACCCCAACTGCAGAGCCGAAGACGACCGGAACGACGCGCCCGATGCGAATCGTGCTGGCCGCGATCGGGGTCGGATTCCTCGCGACAGCGATTGGCTTCGTCGCGCTAGCCAAGCAAGCCGAAACAGCGGCCAGCAGACGAGCGTTCGTTGCCGTCGGCTACCTCGTTCTCTTCGCTGCGATCGCACTCGGCTACGCCGGTTACGAGTCGTGGCTCGCACGCCGTGCGACGCCGTCGTCGGACGAGTAAGACGACCGCGACGATCAGTTCCGGCGGAACTCTGCTCCGTCTTCCGTCACTCCTCGTCGGCCAGATAATCGTCCTGCACCGCGACGACCTCGCTCGAGTCCGCACACTCGCTGTACCGGCGTAGCGGTTCCTCGTTGAGCGTCAAGAAGGTCTCGCCCCAGCGAAACGGCTCGAGGATGTCCTCGGCTAACTCCCACTCGTCGAGGATGCAGGCCGCACCGGCGAGCGCTTCGACGGTCGTCAACTGGAACGGACGACCGTAGTTGATCGGATTCGCGGCGACGAGAAAGGGAAGTGCCCGGTGGACGCCGCGCATTTTGAACGACGCGGCTTCGGCGGACTCCCACGAACAGTCGAGGGCGACCAGCGTCCCCAGCCCGTCGTCGGCATCAGCTGGTGACAGTGCCTGCTCGGCGTGGGGGTTGAGTACGATCCCGTAGGGCACCTGCCCCATCGACCGATAGAGGGTCGCCTTGTCGAACTTCTCGAGGCGACGCGCGGTGCACTTGTCGGGATCGTCGTCGCCCTCGTAGTAGACGTGACACTCCACGCGAGGTGATACGGCGGGCCGCGAGAAAAGCACACGGTTCGGGACCGGAGTCGTACGCTTTTGGCGGTGGCGACGAATGCGGTGGTATGGATACGGAGTCGGACGGGACGGATACCGCGCCAGACGACGGTCGCGCTCTCGTCCGTCGGTATTACGACGCGCTCGACGAGCACGACTACGACGCGCTCGAGGAGTTGCTCTCGCCCGCGTTCTTACAGCGCCGTCCCGACCGTACGTTCGAGGACCGCGAGACGTTCGTCGCCTTCATGCGCGAGAAGCGACCGAACCCGGACACCAGCCACGACCTCGCGTCGATCGTCGTCGGTGACGACCGCGTCGCAGTACGCGGTCGCGTAATCGATGACGGGACGACGCTGTTCGAGTTCGCGGACTTCTTCGAACTCGAGAGCGGACAGATTGATCGGCTCGAGACCTACTCGCGATGATACTGTCGGACGACCAGTCCGATCAGGCCGAACAGTTGTTCGGCCCCAACTCGAGTTCGACCCGGTCTTCCGGCGGAATCTCGGTGACACCGCGGTTGAACTCGATGATCTCCTCGTAGTTCGACGGCTTCTCACCGGCGTCGGCCATGTGATCGACGAACGCGTCTTCGTCGAGTCCGAGCAGGTCGATGCCTGTCCGCGCGTCGCGGATCGTCGTCTGAATCGGCTCACCGGGTGTGCCGTGTTCGAACTCACCGTCCGCGGTGACCGTCACGTGTCCCGGGAGGACGACGAGACCCTCGGGTTCGGACAGAATCGTCCGGCGGAGGGTCTCATAGAGCATCCTGGCTCCTCTCTCGCCTTCGTCTTCGCTGAATTCGAGCTCCGTTCGCCCCGTCGAGTCGACATGGAGCGTGTCGGCGGTCAGCAGTGCCGCATCGTCGACCAGCAGGGAGATCATCTCGCTTGTGTGGCCCGGCGTATGGAGGGCTTTGAGCTCGCGCTCGCCAACGGAGAGCACCTCGTTATGCTCGAGCGGGGTATACTCGCGTTCGACGTCGCGCTCGCTAGCGTGTTCGCCGAGGTAGTAGGGAACTCCGAGGTCGTCGGCCAACTGGTGACCGCCGGAGATGTGGTCGGCGTGAACGTGCGTATCGATCACGCCCGTAATCGAGAGATTAGCCTCCTCGGCGGCGGCTTCGTACTCGTCGGTGTCGTCGGTCGGATCGACGACGACGGCCTCGCCCGTCTCTGCACAGCCGACGAGATAGCCCAGACAGCCCTTCGCGCGCCGCTGAAGCTGGATGATCGCCATCCCCTCGTCGACGTCGATCTCGGCACGATCGTAGACGCCACTCCACCCCTTCATACCGCCGTCGACAGCCATGACGTCGAACTCGTCGGTCGCCGACTCCAGCCGCGTCGCCAGATTGCTCGAGGAGATCCCCTTCGCACAGATAGCGATCACGCGGTCGGTGTCACCGACGACGTCTCGCAGGTCCTCGAGTTTGCCGTCGAGTTCCTCCTCGGGACCGAACGGGACATTGACCGCACCCGAGACGTGCCAGGCTTCGTAGCTGTCTTCCGGGCGAGTATCGACGAGGACGTACTCCGCGTCCTCGTCCTGAAGTTCCGCGAGCCGGTCGGGCGAAATTGTGGTAACCATACACGATTGTATCGCCTCGAGCGACGTAAACGACGAGGCGTCAACTGCCGGGGTCACCACTGGCTGGTAAGTCGACGAGACCAGTCGTTTAACTGATATGCGATCCAAGGGCCGGTATGGCCCTGTCAGATTTCGTCGCCGCGGTTGTCGCCGTCCTCCGCCGTCGACCGGGCGATCTCCTGCCGTTGTACCTCCTCGGCATTGCTATCCCGGCGATCGTCCGTGTCGTCCCGTTTCTCGCGCTTGGCGTCGCCTACCTCCATCTCTCGACGAGTGGCCGACTCAAGCCGATACGCGCCCGGCTGGCCGACCTCGGGCCGCCACCGGACCCCAACGCCGATCCCGAAGCGTTCGAGACGTGGGCTAGCGGTCTCGAACCGCTCGTCGATCAGCTCGTGACGCCGCCAGTGCTCGCGCTTGCCGCCGTCTCTGTCGTCGTGAGCGTGCTGTTGTTCGCAGTGCTGTCCGCTGTCGTCGCCGCAGGCCAGTTGTCGGCCTGTTACGGTCGGCTCCGTGATACGAGAGGGATCCTCGCTGGAATCGACGGCGCGGCCCGCTTCTGGCTCCGGTTTCTCGGATTGTTCGTCCTCGAGGTAGTGTGCTGGGCGGTCGTCCTCGGGACCATCGGTATTGCCACGGCACTGGTCGCCGGCGGCGTCTCGCTCGCGACCGGTTCGGGGGCCGTCGCGATCCCCGTCGTTCTACTGGGTGCGTTCGTTGCGTTCCTCGTTCTACTCGTCGTTCGTGCCCTGTTCGCGCTCGCGCCGGTCGCGATCGTCGTCGACGACGCGGGCGTGGTCGCCTCGCTGCGGAACGTTCTCGGATTCGTTCGCTCGCAGCCGGTCGCGGCGGCCTTTTATTACGTGATCGCGATCGGTGTGCTCGTCGGGCTCTCGACGATCACGGGTCTGTTCTCGGTGGCTGACATCGTCACCGTCGGCTCGCTGCTCTCCGCGCTGGTCGCCATGCCAGCGCTGGATCTGTTGAAGACCGCCATCTACTGTGGCTACCGGGACCGACTGCGGCCACCGGAGCCGCCGGCGCGGTCGCTTCGGGACGAGGCTCGGGCCGGCCTCCGTCGCGGCTGGCAAGAACTGATCGCGTTCGTCCGGACACACCCAGGAGCCCACGTGTTCGCCGCCGGCCTCGGCCTCCTCGGGTTCTGGATGGGGTGGGTTGCCGCCGATCCCTTCGTCGGCACGTTCGAGGCGTCGATCACGGCCCGTCTCGAGGGGGAGTTCCCGCCGACGATGGCGGCGAACCTGTTCGGCAACAACTGGCTGGTTGCGCTCACGACGGCCTATGCAGGCGTCGCGTTCGCGATTCCGGCGATCGTCTCGCTGCTGTTCAACGGTGTCAGTATCGGCGTCGTCGCCCGGCTCGAGGCCGATCCGCTGGAACTCGCCGCGTTCGTCGTGCCCCACGGCCTCCTCGAGATTCCGGCGATCCTGATCGCCAGTGCACTGGGGATTTCTGTCGGCGTCACCACCTGGCAGACGTGGCGGGGGCGTGTCGAGCAGTCCGAACTCGCAGACGCGCTCGAGCGGGCGTTCTGGGTGCTGGTCGGCGTCGGCATCGTGCTCGCGATCGCCGCTGTCATCGAAGGGTTCGTCAGCCCGTACTACTACCGGCTGTTCCTCTAGTGGTGGCTACCGATAGGCTTCGAACTCCTCGCCGAACAGCAGGAAGTACGCGGTGCCGACGAGGCCGATTCCCGTCGCGATGGAGAAGGCGACGACCGGATCGCCGGCGAACACCTGCGTACCGGTCAGCGGGTTCGAGACGCCGTCCCAGAGCAGGCCGCCGAGTGCGGCGCTCGGGATGACGACCACGTTCCGCAGGAGATAGTACGCACCAGTCACCCGACCGCCAGCACCCTGTTCGGCGGGGCCGACGATCAACGCCTTGTGGGCCGGCAAGCCCGCGAACCGAAGCCCCGAGAACGCAAAGAGGACCGCGAGGACGGCCGGATCGGCGGGTGCGTTGATCAACAGGATCGGAAAGACTGCATAGACCACGAACCCGAGCGCGACGACCGGCTTCAGTCCGACGCGTTCGGCGGCCTTCGCGACCGGAATCATCGTCAACAGAGCGACGACCATCTCGAGCCCGAGCAGCAGCCCGAAGTACGACTGCGGCGAGAGCGCGATCGCGCCGACGATCGGCAGGGAGACGGCCAAGCCGACCTCGAGAAACCGGGTGACGACGATGACGAAGAAGACGTAGACCATCCCGTTGGCGAAGCGGACCAGCGTATCACCGATCAGCAGGGGCCGAAGTTCGGCAGGCATCGCACGAAGGTCGGCCAGCAACTGGGTGGCCCCCTCGAACTCCGTGCCGATGTCGTCCGCGTCGGGCCTGTAGCGGACGTGCTGGACGACCGTCCCGACGACGCCGAAGCCGACAGCGACGAGCAAGAGCAGCTGAAAGGCGGTGACGACCGAATCGTCGCTCGAGCCGAACGGGAAAAAGAGTGTGGCGGCGACCAGCGGGCCGACGAGGAAGGCGCTCCGGCGGAACGTCTCGGTGCTTGCGAAGCCGGCGGCCAGTTGCGAGGGTGACACCGCCTGCTTGACGATGGCGAAGGTCGCTCCGAGTCCGAACGATTTCCACGCCTGTGCGAGCAGTAACCCGAGAAAGATCGCAACGATCGCAAGCGATGTCGGACCGACGGCTACGTCCGCGAGTGCGGGCGCAACGAGCCAGACCGCGAAGCCGAGCGTCGAGCAGAACCCAAAGGCTGTCAGGGCGTACCGCGAGCCGATCAAATCCGAGATCGCGCCGCCCGGATAGGGGTAGACGGCGCTGATGACGTTCCCGAACGTGCCAAAGAGTCCGATGACGAACACGGAGGCTCCAAGCGCCGACATGTACTCGGCCATATACCGGCTCGTCATCTGAAAGCCGAGGCTAAAGGCGAACATCGCCAGCGAGAGGACGAGCACGTCCCGTTCGAGCGCGAAAAACTGCCGGAACGCGTCCAGTGGATCAGCCCGCCCGTCTGCGGGTTCCTGTTCGAGAACCATATCCGCTGGTTTGCAGTCCAGCGGCTTGAAACGTCTCCGTTGAACGGAACCGATCGTCGATGCCGGCGACGAAATACGAGAAAGGGAAGGGCTCATTAGCCAGTAGTGTGAGGTTCAGGACATGGCATCGTGGAAACGGGACTTCGCCAGTGGGCTCGTCGTCCTGGGTCCCATTCTCGTCACGCTCTACGCTATCTATTGGCTTTATGGACTGGTTGCCGGTCTGACACCGGGACTGATTCTTAACCCCGACGCGCTCGAGCCGCTCATTTCCGGCTCGAGCGCGCAGGCCGCACAGACGCGCGAGCAGGTGGCCCAGTTCCTCCGCGTGATCGTCGCGCTGACCGTCTTCGTCATCCTGACGTTTTCTGTCGGCTATCTCATGCGGACGACGATCGGCGGGCTGGTCGAACGGCTCGTCGACAACGTTGCGAATCGAGTGCCCGTGATCCGGGTCGTCTACAACGCCTCGAAGATGGCCGCCGAGACGGCCTTCGGGGAACAGGAATCGCTCCAGAAGCCGGTCAAGATCGAGACCTGGGAGGGACTTCGGATGACTGCGTTCAAGACCGGCAAAATGACCACCGACGGTCGCGAAGTCCTGTTTCTGCCGACCTCGCCGAATATCACGACGGGCTACGTCATCGAAGTCGAACCGAGCGAGATTACGGAACTCGACGAGGACGTCGAGGACGCGCTGACACGTGTGCTCAGTGCCGGCTTCGGTGACGCGAACCATCGCGGCATGGACGCCGGCATCTCGATCGACGTCATCGACGAAGCGAAGACAGGCAGGTCCGACGACGACTAACGACCTTTTGCGCTGTCGTTCGAAAGACACTTTGTGTCTTTCGTGACTGAGCGGATCTGAGATCCGCGATGTCCGCGAAACCTTCGGTTTCGCTTGATGACGAAACGCCTCCGGCGTTTCGAACCACAGTCTGTCGCGCTGACGGCAGCAGAGCTGCCGCACAGCGCGACATCCCTCGGCAAAATCTCGAGAGAGCGAAGCTCTCTCGGACCTCGCGGGAGCTTCGCTCCCGCTTAGGGTCGATCAAAAGCCTCCTCCCTCCCTTACAGATCGGTCGTCGGCCCGCTCGCTCAGCCTTCGGCTTCGCTCGCGGTCGAAACGGTTGCTCGCCTGCCCTCCCCCGAGTCGCGCGGCTCTCGCAAGTGCTCGAGCCGCGCTCCCGGCCACAGCAATTACAATTTCGAAGACGGGAACAGAACACACCTCGGGCAGTCGTGCGGCTCGTCTCGAGCCCGATACCCAGTTCTATCGCGGGAAATCGGTTATTCGATGTCGACGAATTCGAACCACTCGGCGTACTCGTCGGGGGCTTCCTCGACGATTTCGAAGAACTTCTGCTGGATCTCTTCGGTCACGGGGCCGCGCGAGCCGTCGCCGATGACGACGTTGTCGACCTTCCGGATGGGCGTGACTTCGGCTGCAGAGCCAGTAAAGAACAGTTCGTCAGCGGTGTTGAGTTCGCCACGCGAGATGGAGACGTTGTCGTGGACGGTGTAGCCCAGTTCCTCGGCGATCGTGATCACGGAGTCACGGGTGATGCCGTCGAGGATCGACTCCGAGAGCCCGGGCGTGTAGATCTCGTCATCGCGCACGAGGAAGACGTTCTCGCCGGGGCCTTCGGCGACGTTGCCCTCCTTGTTCAGGACGATGGCTTCCGCGTAGCCGTTGCGGCGGGCCTCCTCGCCGGCGAGCATGCTGTTGACGTAGAGCCCGCTCGTCTTGGCGTTGGTCGGAATCTGACTCGAGGCGTGTTTCCGCCACGAGGAGATCATCACGTCGATGCCGTTCTCGAGGGCGTCCTCGCCGAGGTAGGCTCCCCACGGCCAGACTGCGATAGCAGTGCGAGTGGGGCAGTCCTTGGGGCTCACACCGAGAGAATTGTAGCCGTAGTAAGCGATCGGGCGAACGTAACAGGAGGGAAGCTCCTGGCGCTGAATGAGTTCTTTCGTCGCCTCGGTGAGTTCCTCCTTCGTGAAGTCGATATCCATCTCGTAGGGCTTTGCAGACTGGAATAGTCGCTCTAAGTGTTCCTCCCAGCGGAACAGCGCGGGGCCCTTTTCGGTTTCATAACAGCGTGCGCCCTCGAAGACACCCGACCCGTAGTGGAGGCCGTGTGTGAGAACGTGGACCTGCGCCTCGTCCCAGTCGACGAATTCGCCGTCCATCCAGATCGTATCGACGTCCATCTCGTCGAATCCCATACTCAGAACTGTTGAAATCCCCCGTACTAAGTGTTCGCGGTTTGTGGCTGTAGGCCGGCTAACGGGTCGATTCGGTCCGCACGAACGACACAGCCGATCGGCTTACCTTACGCTTGCCCGGCAGCGTCCCCGAGTCGCTCGAGGACCTCTCGGCCCTCGAGGTAGGCAAAGCCGTGGCGCTCGGCATAGGCGCGGGCGTCAGCGGGAGAGAGTGCTGCGCCGGTGTCGTCGTCGAGCATCTCACAGACGACGACAGCGGGCGAGCGGTCGGCGGCGTCGGCCAGTGCGAGGCCGAGTTCGGTGTGACCCTCGCGCTGGGCGAGCAGGTCGGGGGCACCTTTCAGCAGATGGACGTGGCCGGGGACCCGGAACTCGTTGGCGAAGTCAGTCGTCGCGGGCGTGGCGGCGGCCTCGCCGAGTGCCTGAATGGTTGTCGAGCGGTCCTCGTCGGTGATCCCGGTGTAGGTATCGCGGTGGTTGACCGTCAGCGAGAACGACGAGCGATCGTCGTAGCCGAGTTCGTGGTCAGCCGTCGCGGGGTGGTCGATCGCCTCCGAGTAGAAGGGGAGATCGAACGCCTCCGCGATGTCGTGGCCCAGTGCAACGCAGACCAGCCCACCGGCGTCATTGCGAAGCCGGGCGACAGCCTCGGGCGTGACAGCGTCGGCGTGGTAGATCAGGTCCGTCTCGCCCTCGCGGTCGGCTGCGTCATGGACGAGGATCGGCTCGCCAGCCCGCAGCGCCTCGAGCGCGTCGTCGAACGCACTCGAGGACACGTCCCTCCCCGCGTTCGCGACCCCATCGGCGTTCGACCGCGGACCGGCCTGGCCGGTCATTCGCGATCACCCACCGAGACGGTGACGTGATCGCCGTCCTCGAGTCCGAGTTCCTCGCGGAGCTTGTCGGGGGCGATCACCTCGAGTTGGTCGTCGTCGTGGTGGGTGCGTTCGGGTGCGATGGTGTGGGCGTTGTCGTAGACCTCGCCGTCGGCGGTTTCGATCGTTGCGGGATAACAGACGGCAGGGCCGTAGGTTCGCTCTTCGGACTCCCAGCCGTCGATGGGGACGGGCTCGAGCGAGGCCATGGCGCTGCGTCGGCGGACGCTGTCCTCGCGGAGGTCGACGTTCAACGTGCCGGGGAACGGCTCGTAGCCCAGGCGCTGCTCGAACTGGCGCTGATAGCCCGACAGCGAGATGTAGTGGCGGCCCTCGCCCATGCCGCTGGTGACGGTGCCCTCGAGTGCGACCTGGGCGTCCGTCTCGAAGATCCGCCGGTAGTCCTCGTACTCGGCGTGCAGCGTCCGTTCGCCGGTCTCCGTAACCGCGACCCACTGGCCGTCGCTGACGGTATCACGCTCGAGCAAGTCGGCACTCTCGAGGCGCTGGAGCCGACGGGAGGCGGTCTGACTCGACGCGTCGAGGCGGTCGGCGAGATGCGAACAGGAGATTTTGACGTCGCCCTCGAGTCCGCCCTCGAGTGCGAGGAGTTTGAGCACGGCGAGTTCGTCGTGCCCGACGGCGGACTCAGCTAGTACAGACATACACGTCTCTATACCGTAGTTCCCTAAAAGCATACCGGAAATGGAACGCGTAACGGAATTGTGATGGTGTCCGGGCAGGGAGCGCGTACGTGGATGTCTCGAGGCGAGGAGAAAAAAGCCACCGGTCGGTGTGTCTCGTTCACAGCTGGGCTGTCCACACCACGTGCCAGTCACTCACCGTGCACAATGCAAGCCGTCGTGCTTTGCCGCGACCCGTTGAGCGTTCAGGCGTACTCGCATGAAGCGGTTCCTCGAGGCGCTGTTCGGACTGCTCGCACTGACAGGCCTGCCGTATCTGATATATCTCGGCGTCTACTACCTCCGACGGCCATCGGGCACGCCGGCCAATACGTGGCCCCGAGAACCGTCGGTGAGCATCGTCCTGCCGACGTACAACGAGGCCGCCATCGTCGAGTCGAAACTCGAGGAACTGGTCGATCTCGACTATCCCATGGCAAAGGTCGAGATCGTCGTCGTCGACTCGAGCGACGACGGAACAGCCGAGTTGGTCGAGTCCTTCTTCACCGACCGAGCCGAACCGCAGTTGACGCTCATTCGTGAGGACGAACGTCGGGGGCTCGCAGTCGCGCTGAACGAGGCCTACGCGGCTGCAGCCAACGAGGTCGTCGTCAAGACCGACTGTGACTCCCGGATCGCACCCGATGCCGTCCGGCGGGCCGTGGCGAACCTCGCCGATCCCGCCGTCGCGGCGGTAACCGGTCGCAACGCCGAGGTCCTCGGCGACAGCGAAGTCGAACGGGGCTACCGCGATATCCAGACGATGATTCAGGTGCTCGAGTCACACATCGACTCGACGCTGATCTTCCACGGGCCGTTCTCGGCGTTCGAACGAGACGCGATCGTCCCGGTCGACGAGGATTCGCTCGCCGACGACACCGAACTCGCGCTGAAGATTCGGCGCAATGGCGGTCGGGTCGTCTTCGATCCAGCCATCCATTACAGGGAAGCCGCTCACTCGTCGTTCGGCAAGCGCCGCGAGCAGAAAGACCGGCGCGCGATGGGGCTGTTGCGGCTGCTGTGGCGACACCGAGACGCGCTCGGCCGCCACGGGGCCTACGGCCGGGTCGTCCTCCCGTTTAACTGGTGGTTCATGGTCGTCTCGCCGTGGCTCGTCGCGACCGGACTCGCGCTGGCGACGATCGGGTCGCTGGCGATGTTGGGTCCGCTCGGGCTGGCGACGCCAGCCGGCATCCTCGTGTTCACCGCACTCGGCTCGCGCGACGCGCTCGGACCGCTCCAGCCGCTCTACTCGCTGCTCGACACCCAGATCTCGCTGTTTCGGGCGAGTGTTGCCCTGCTTCGTGCTCGAGCCGACGGCGACGACGAGACTCACGACGGCACGTGGACACCCGACGAGGAACTCCGGGAGGTGTTACAGTGACCGACGTCGCCATCCTCCACGATCGGTTCCCCGGCATCGGCGGTGGCGAGGAGTTCGCCATCGAGGCCGCACGCGTCCTCGACGCGCCGATCTACAGCGAGAACGACGAGGGCGGGGAGGCCATCGACGTCCCCGAGGACCATCTGCGCGAACTCGGCTACCTCGATTGAAAGGTGACGGGACACGGGTCATTGCTCGTCATACGGACTACTGTCAGTCAGTGCCGGTGCACCCGCGACCGTCTTGCGGTTGCACCGGGACATCGTGACAGCAGACCGTATCAGTCACTCGAGGTAGCCCAGATCCCGAAGCTGTTCTTCCGTCGTGTCCATCACTGCCGGCTGTCGCTCGGCTCGCCTGTCGTCACTGTCGGCGGCGTGTGTGTCGACCCAGTCGCGAACGTCGAACACGCTTTTTGGCGGGTCGTCGGCGAGCGTCGTCGATGCGAGCGCCCGCCAGCTGTGAAAGCCGGGTTCGGAATCGTCGTCGATCCACGCGACTTGCATGCCGTGATCCGACAGCACCAGCAGGTCGTCGACGTGCTCGCGGACGGACCCGAGCAGGCGATCGATCCGTTCGTACACCTCACGCAGGCGGTCCGGATGCGTCGCAAAAGCGTGGCCGGCGGCGTCGAGGGCGTGCATGTGGACCCCGGCGACGGCGACATCCGTCTGTCCCATTCCCTGGAGCCAGCCGGCCTCGAGTCCGGCGTTCCCGTACAGCCGCCGCCAGAGGTCGTCGTCCGTGAGTTCGCCGGTCGAGGCGAGGTTAAGCCAGTGCCACGTCTCGCTCAGGTGTTCGCCGGGAGTGACGCCGGGCCACCAGCGGACGACGCGATTTGCAGGCTCGAAGAGATGTGGGTGGTCGGTCTGACGGAGCGTCATCCCGACGCCGTCGTTGCCACCGCCGTCTTCGGTCGCGCCGCCGTCCCCGCGCAGCCACGTGCCGATCCTGACGCGTGCCTCCTTTGGCAGGAGGTAGGGGGCCACCGCGCTCGCGTACGCGAGGATCGGATTACGCCACTGCTGTTGCTCGCCGGTCGAAGCGAGGCCGTGGGATGGCGGCTCGACGCCCGTCGCGACCGACGTCCAGACCTCGAGTGTGTTCGGGTTCTCGCCTGAATGAGCGAACGTCTCGAGTTTCCCGTGGGTCTCGAGGAGCATGTTCTCACACCCCCACTCGCGGGCGAGGTCGTAGTCGGCAGCGTCGAGGGCGATGATCCCCAGCGTCGTCATGCAGGCACACACCACGACTGGCACCTTCAACGTCCGGGCAGTGTCTCCCACGGTATCGCTGACAGAGGGTCGCAGATCGACCCCTGCCGTCGATTCGATGGTCAGAGCAGGCGGTACACTGATACGCCCGGATAATGAGTGTGACCGCACGCAACTGCGCCACTGCTAGCCATGGTGACGAGTCCCCTCCCGTGTCGGTCACGTCGATCGAACGCGCTCGCTCGAGCGACAGCCGACATAGCCGGCCCCGTGGGCCACACGAGTCGCGCTAGAATCGTCGGTCTGTCGCCGTCGGCTCGAGACGAATGACGGACGCGACGTCGGTCAGCCTTGGCGGCGAGACGGTGAAGGCAACGGTCGCAAAGTTCACGATGGCTGCGATCGGCTTCGCTGGCACCGTCGTCTTCGCGCGGGTGCTCGGGCCGACCGGGTTCGGCGGGTTCTACCTGCTCTTCTCGCTGGTCAAACTCGGCGACCGGGCGGTCAACGGCTGGGGGACGGCGATCATGAAACGGTTCTCGGAAGTCGGGGCTCCCGAGCGGGAGCTAATCGGCGGCCAACTGGTGTTTACGCTCGGCTGGCTGGGACTCATGGGCGCGGTCAGCGTCCTCGCGTCGCAGTGGCTCGTGTCCTATACGGGACTCGCCGCGGCACCGGTGTTGTTCGTCGTCCTGATGGGTGCCGTCACGCTCTACGAGCCGACCGACCGCGTCGTCCAGGCGCGGGGACTCGTCGGCGCTTCGATGTGGGTCGACACCTTCCGGTCGCTGTTGACGTTCCCGCTCCAGCTTGCACTCGTTCTCCTCGGACTCGGTGCCGCCGGCATGGCCTACGGGCTGGCTGCGGCGACGCTTCTCTCGCTGCCGGTTCTCTGGCGGTTCGTGCGGACGAAACCGGCGATACCCTCCCGCGACACGCTCGAGAGCCTCTGGTCGTACGCGAAATACAGCATTCCGAACTCGTTTCTGGGACAGACCTACGATCGGTTCGACATCCTCCTGCTCGGCTATCTCCTCGCGCCGGCGGCAGCCGGCCAGTACGAAGTCGCGCTGAAGCTCACCGTCCCGGCAACGTTCGTGATGATGGCCGCCCAGAGCGTGCTGATGGCCCGTGTCAGCCGACTTCACAGCCAGGGCGAAGACGTCAGCGACGACGTCTCGAACACGCTCGCGTTCGCGAGCATCGTCGCTGTTCCCCTGTTCTTCGGTGCGGCTGCGATGCCCGAACAGCTCGTCGTGACGGCGTTTGGCTCCGAATACGCCGACGCCGCCACGCTGTTGGTTGGGCTCGCGCTGTTCCAGATCGTGAGCACACAAAGCGGCCCACTCACGAGCGCGATCGGCGGGATCGACCGACCGGAAGCCAACACGTGGATTTCGTCGACGACGCTTGCGCTGAACATCGTCCTCGGCGTCGCGCTGACGCTTGCCTACGGGGCGATCGGGGTCGTCATCGCGACGATCGTCGCCGAGACGCTCCGCTACGGCCTCTCTGCAGTCGTCGTCAAACGGGAGCTGCCGGCAGTCGAACTCTTTCCCCGGACGCTGCTCGAGCAAGTTGCCGCGGCGGTGTTGATGTTCGTGCTGGTCCGACCGCTCGTCGACATCGTCACTGTCGATCGGTGGTATCACCTCCTCGGCGTCGTCGCGTTCGGTGCAGCGGTGTACTCGGTGGCGCTGTTCGCCATCAGCCACAAACTTCGCGTGACGGTCGAAGGCGTCGTCCGGGAGTCGCGACTCGATGTCACCGGGAACAACTGATACGGTTTGCTGTACCGATGTCCCGGTGCAACCGCAGGGCGGTCGCGGGTGCACCGGTACTGACTGACAGTAGACCGTATGAGCTAGGTCGCCGGGCGGCTGTGACCGCGTGTCCCTCGCGTGGTCGACCGCTACAGTTCGCGTGCGATGTAGTCGTCTATCGCGGCGACGCGATCGGGATCGTACGTCCAGAAGCCATCCCAGACACGCGGTTCGACCTCGAGACAGACCAGTGCCGCTGGCTCGAGAGCCGACGCGTCCGAACGATCGACGTGCTCGTCGGGGTTGTAGACGACGAACCAGCCATCTCGGTACTCGGCGGCTGTTCCGGTGTGGACCGTCACATCGAGGTCGATTGTCGCCGGGCTATCGGCACCGTAGACGTGGATGTCGACATCGGTTGCTTCGAGGCTTGCGTAGACGTCGTGGGTGCCGATCTCGTCGTCGAGACGCGAGAGGTGTTGAAACGCTGATCGTAGCGTTCCGGCTCCGCCCGCCCAAGCCCGCTGTTCGATATATCGGGAAACGATGATCAACAGGAGCTTCTCTTTGTGTGCGAGCGGATAGCCGCGTAGTCGGAGCCGGGTTTCTGCAAGCCCCGAGAGCACGTCGGGAAACTCGATCTCGCCGACACCGCGTGCGCCAGTGACGAACAGATCGGAGTTGATCGCAAGGAGCGCGTCGTACAACTCGTCCATTGGGGAGGCTGCGACCGGCGTCCCGTCCTCGAGGAGGACGGCGGTATCCGCGCCCGTCTCGAGCGTCGTGGCGATCTCGGGCGCGAGTTGCCTCTCGGACGGGACGGTCGCATCCGGGTCGACGCTGATCGACTGGCCGTCGAACGCGTCGGTGAGCATCGCCTCGAGTGGTCCCGCTGCATCCTCGTTGACGACTGCGATCGTCCGGTCGGGTGAACCGATGTCCTCGATAAACGATCGAAGAGTCACTGTCGGGTGTTTTGTCGTTGGGCACCTATAGTAACAACTGAAACGATTTACACACCGATCGAACAGTCCTCGTGCGATCGGGTGTACATTGACTTTCAGTGGCTACTATAACTGTTCTTGCCACCGGCTGGCTCGAGCTGCCGACCGGGGGTGGGGTACACTGCACGGGTCGGCGTGGCTGGGCTGCTGCCGGTGCGGTTACTCGCCGGTCACAGGGTCTCGATTCCAGAACTCGCTGCCCTTTTTCAGTTTCGGCACCCACGTGTCCGTGGTCTTCGAGAGCAACGCGACGCGCGATGCCGGGACGCCCATGACCTCGTCGAACTCGGGCATGTGCTCCGTGACTTTCTCAGCGAACTCGATGACGTCCTCGTGGTCGGGCATCGACGAGCGGTCGAGGCGGCCCCGTGAGTGCCCGACGTGCATGTAGGCTTTCAGTTCGATGAAGTCGGGATCGGCCTGCTGGTAGAAGCCGGCGTACCAGTCGGGGTGGTGCATGTTTTCGCCGTCGACGAGCGTCGTCCGGATAACGGTGCGGGTCTCGTCTTTTTCGGCGAGGACGGCCATCGTCTCGAGCAGCTTCTCCCAGGCGTCGTCTTCCATCGCGCCGACGACCTGATCGAAGGTGTGGCGTTCGGGGGCGTCGACGCTGACGTACAGCTGGGTGGGGTCGCATTCACGGAGCACCTCGGGACGGGTGCCATTCGAGACGAGGAAGGTGGTGATGTCGCGGTCGTGGAAGGCCTCAATGAGTTCGGGCAGGTAGGGATACAGCGTCGGCTCGCCGTCGAGGCTGATGGCGACGTGGCGCGGTTCCATCGCCTGCTCGAAGACCTCGCGGGGAACCTCCTCGTTGCCGCCGAAGCCCGAGAGCAGTTTCTTCTGGAGTTTGATCGAGGCGTCGACCACCGCTTCGGGGTCGTCCCACTCGACGTCGTCCAGTTCGTAGGCGTGGCCGTTGTGATCGCGCCAGCAGAAGACACACCGCTCGTTGCACCGGACGACTGGCGTCATCTGGATACAGCGGTGGGACTCGATGCCGTAGAAAATGTTCTTGTAACACTTGCCCTCGCCGCGCAGGGCGTTTGCCGTCCAGCCGCAGGTCTGGGCTGCCGTGTGGTTCTCACTGTGGTAGTCCGGGCTCGAGACCTGTGCCGCTCCGCCATCGTCGGCGTCGGCCCCGGAGGGTGCGGAATCGCTCATGTTAGCGGCTGTTGGATCGGGTCGGGCAAAAGGCGTGTGGTGTGCCGAGCGGGTGCCCGGTCAGACAGACTCCTGTCAGTGGGTGCTGGCGCACCCACGACACCGCCCGTGGGTTTGCCGGGATCCAGTGACAGCAGCCCGTCTCAGTCGTCGCGGCGCCTGTCGCTCGAGGAGTCGCTGTCGGAGCCATCCGGCAGCGAGAACGGATCGGCAGGCTCGTCGCCATGTGTCGTGTCGTCGCGCTCAAACAGGTACAGCGCCGGCCCACCGACGACCATCACGAGCAAGCCGGGAATCGGAACGGCAAGCGGGGCGAGATAGAGTCCCAACGCACTCCCCCAGGCGACGATTACGATACCTGCCCAGAGCGGCGGCCTCGAGACCTCGTTTCGGGCCGCGTCCCGGTAGACGACACCGGCACAGCCGAGAATGGCTGCGACTCCCACCAGCGCGACTGCCATCCCCTGCAGCGAAACCATATCGCTCGTTAGACCGCCGGCTGTAAGTGAGTGTCGCGATCCGCCGATCGAGCCACGGCTCGCGCATGCGCGAGTGTGTGCCAACTTCTGTCAGTCAGTTCCAGTACACCTGCACGACGATCACAGTTGCACCGGTACACAGTGACAGCAGATCAGACGAGCCAATCACCGGTAGTGCTCTATAGCACTATGTAGGTATGAGAGAACTATGTGGCAACTGATCCATATATATGGCTCATAGCATCGTATTTTTATAGCCTCCCGAATTGCACACGTGATGGCAGACAACCAGTTCGGGCCCTCTGCTGACGGGGTATCGCGACGGAAGTTCATCGCTGCGACCGGCGCTCTTGGATCGATGGCAGCCGCCGGCTGTCTCGGGAACGCAAGCGAGGGGAGCAGCGACACTGAACCGCTGACGGCTGACGGCTCGTCGACCGTTTACCCGATCACCAATGACGCTGATTCGCTCTGGAACGGGAACCCGCCGGCAGACGACCAGGAGTACTGGGGGCCGGGCCAGTACGATATCGACACGGATCAAAACCTCGCAGACTACTGGGCTGGCCTCTACGGGTTCGAACCAACCGAAGAGCGCAGCGTCCCGCCGTTCCCGACGCAGGTCGCGTTGAGCCACTCCGGGACGGGTGTCGAGGGAGTCATCAACGAACGCGTCGATATCGGTGACGCGAGTTCGACGGCCGAATCCATCCTCGGATCCGACCACGAGGAACTGGACAACATCGTTGACCACGTCGTTGCTGTCGACGGCCAGCCGATCGTCGTGAGCCGCGAGATCTACGACGCAGGCGTCACGCAGGTCACTGGCGACGAACTCCGCGCGATTTACAAAGGAGAGCTCACGAACTGGAGCGAACTCGGCGGCCCGGACAAGGAGATCTACGCGATCGGTCGTGCGGAAGACTCCGGGACCGACACCGCGTTCCGCAGCAATCTCTACGGTGACCCCGAGGAACCGATCGATCCCGACACCCGAAAGGGGCAAAACCAGCAGGTCGCGACCCTCGTCGAGCAAAACGACAACGCGATCGCGTACATCGCACTCGCGTTCGTCGAACCCGACGGTGCGACCCCGCCGATCGGCCTCGAGCTGGACGGCACCCTCTACGAGTACGGCACGAACCTCGGTGCAAAGGAATATCCGCTCAGCCGGGACCTTCACTGCTATACTTACGATGGAACTGACAAACGCGAGAGCGCCTTTATCAACATGATCCTCTCGGAGTTCGGGCAGACGAACTTCGTCGAACCGAACAACTACTTCAAACTCCCACCGGAGCGTCGCGAGGAGGAACGAGGAAAGCTGGCAGACCAGGCCTGATCGGTTCTCTCGGCTCGCGCCGCCCGGCTATCGTCCGGTCTGACTATCTTCCAGTCGAGAATCACACACTATAACACTATTATGTTAGGCATACGCACGACGATGTCACAAGCGGCATCACAGACATCGCGCCGGACGCTGTCGCTGGTTCGAACAGCGATGGACTTAGACCGGCCGAGTCTGCTCCTTGTGACGGCACAGATACTGTTGATCATCGGGACGTTCGCCGGATTCGTCATCCAATCGACGTGGACGATGCTACTCCTGTACGGCTTCCTGTTGGCCGCCGGCATCGGCTGGGTGACTCGGCAGGCACTCACTGCGAAGGTGGTGACGTTTCTGATGACTGCCGCAACGCTCTCGACGCTCGGCCTCATCGGGGTGTTTCTGATCCTCGAGGCGATTCCGGTGGTTCGCCACGCTGGGCTCGACCTCATCTGGCCGTTCGGCTCGAACGAATGGAGTTCGACGCAGGGGCAGTTCTCGCTCGTTCCGATGATCTGGGGGACGCTGCTCACGACGGTCGTCGCGATCGTAATCGCGGCCCCGTTTGGCGTCGCTGGGGCGCTCTTCATCAGCGAGATCGCACCCGATTGGCTGCGTGAAATCGTCAAGCCAGCCGTCGAGTTGTTGGCAGGTGTGCCGTCGATCGTGTACGGCTTCATCGGGTTTACGGTCATCAACCCCTACGTCGGCAATCTGTTGTCGATCAATCCGGGCGCGCTGTTCGCCATCGGACTCGTGATCGGCTTTATGGCGCTTCCGACGGTCATCTCCGTGGCCGAAGACGCCCTCTCGGCGGTCCCGGAGTCGATGAAAGACGGCTCGATGGCGATGGGTGCGACGGACTGGCAGACGATGAAAAGCGTCTCCATTCCGACCGCGTTCTCCGGTATCTCCGCGGCTGTTCTGCTGGGGGTTGGCCGAGCCATCGGTGAGACCATGGCCGCGACGGTGATGATCTCACACAGCCGTCGATTGCCTAAACCGGAGCTGTACAACGCCTTCGACAGCACGGAAACGCTGACGACGCTGATCGCTGCCAGTTACGGACACGTCACGCCGGGTGAGTTGTTCTGGAGTGCGCTGTTCGCCGCTGGCGTTCTCCTGATGGTCATCGTCACTGGACTCGGTATCGTCTCGGAACTCGTCGAACAGCGAATGCATCGGAAACTGCGGGGTGGACAATGAGCGACGCATACGAGGTACAACTCGTCGACAGCGGTGACACGACTTACGAACGAAGTGCGATCGGTGTCGTCGTCGGTTCGTTCGGGGCCTTCGTGCTCAGTATCGCAGCACTGTTCGGGTGGGTCTCGACGGCGACGTACTTCGGCGGGGTGCTCCTCGCACTCGGCATCGCGACCGGGATGCTCGGTGCCGTCTCGCGGTGGGGCGGGGTTCAGACGACGCCCGACCGATCGCCCGGTCTCAGCGCCGGCCTCGTTCAGGCGTTCCTCTGGACGGCCACCACCGGCTTCGTCGCCAGTAACACGCTCGGGCTCGGTGGACTCGGATGGATCGTCGCCGTGGTCGTGGGGCCACTCGTCGGCGCGCTCACGCTCATGACGCGCGAGGATCTCGGTGCGACGATTCCGACCGCGGCGTTCGTCGCCTTCGTCGGTGTCACCATCACGACCGGCGTGATCTCCCCGTCGTGGACGTGGGAACCCGCGGCGTTCGACGCCGTTATTCCTGGGCAACTCGCGATTCCGCTCTTGACGATGGTCGGCGGTCTCCTCGCAGGCCAATCGAGCGCGATCGCCTACGATGGCTTCGGCACGCGTGGCAGACAGAACGGAGCGTTCCTGCTGATCTCACTGGTCGTGTTGCTCACGCTCTCGGTGCTTGCGTTCCTCCTCGTGTTCGTGTTCGAGCGCGGCATCATGGTCGTCCTCGAGAACCTCACGATCGGTGCCGGGACGGCCCTGCTCCTCGCCGCGGCGGCGCTCGTCGTGTCGGTTCGGGGTGGACACATCAACCCGGCGACCGCGGACGGGACCGACAAGATCGGTTCGTTCGTTCAACTCGCCGTTGTAACCGTACTCGGACTCGTCACCCTGGCCTTCACATATGCAATCGTCGCGAACCACACCATCTCGGGGGACACGGTGACGATCGAACCGACGAGCACCGTCGGTGCGCTGCCGGGACTGCTCGTCGGCCTCGTCTTCCTGAACGTACTCCGGCGCTCGAGTTCGCCGTGGTCGCCGGACACCGAGGCTGGTCGTACCGTTGCCCGTCTCATCGCCGTCGCAGTCGGCGCGATGATCGTGCTCGTCTTCCTCGAGTTCCTCGTCGGAGTCGAGCTCGCGGTCGGCGGACTCGCGATCGTCCCGATACTCGCGCTCGTCGTCGGTGGCGTTTCGGCGATTACGGCCGTCGCGACCGGGAGCGCACGCGTTAGTGGTCAGTCGCTCCCGACGTGGATTCCGCCGCTGACACGGACTGGCGGCGTCACGGTGGGCGCGTTCGTTATCTGCTGTCTGCACGCTGTGTTCACGGGCAGCGCTGTCGGCGGTGCAGTCGGGATCGCAGCCAACGGTGCCATCGACTGGCCGTTCGTGATGAACCCGTCACAGGGGCTCGGCATCCAGAAAGGCGTGATGCCGGCGATGGTCGGGACGATTTGGGTCGTCCTCGGAGCCGTCCTCTTCGCCGTTCCCCTGGCCGTCGGGGCTGCCGTCTTCCTCACCGAGTACGCCGAAGACAGTCTCTTCACCCGCGCGGTCGACATCGCCACGAACGGTCTCTGGAGCACGCCCAGTATCGTCTTCGGGCTGTTCGGACTCGCGTTCCTTGTCCCGCGATTCGGCGGCAACCCATCGATCTTTGCTGCCCAGTTGGTGCTCGGATTCATGCTCCTCCCGCTCGTGCTCATCACGAGTCGAGAGGCGATGAAGAGTGTCCCCGACGAGTATCGGGACGCAAGCGCCGCACTCGGCGTCTCGAAGTGGCAGACGATCAGAAGCGTCGTCGTCCCCGCCTCGATGCCGGGGGTCATCACCGGGGTCATCCTCGGTGTCGGTCGTATCGCCGGCGAAACCGCGCCCCTGTTGCTCGTCCTCAACGGGCCGAACTTCCCGACGCGGTCGCCCGGTATCCTCTCGAGTTTCATGATCCGGGTCAGCCCGCAGCCGCCGTTCATCCACGTCTCGAACCCGGCATTGCTCGAGCGGGCGAGTGCACTCCCCTATCAACTGTACGCAGTCATCACCGCCGGAGTCGGTGCCGAAGAGTCCTTCGGCTGGGGAACAGCACTCGTCTTGCTGTGTGTCGTCCTCGCGTTCTTCGCGATGGGTGTCGCGAGCCGACGGTACTTCAGAAGTAAGCTCCACCAATGACAGAATCAAGCGTTACTACCACGACGGAACGAACAGACGCCGACGCAGTGACGTCGAGCAACAAAACGACGACCGGTGAAAGCGACGAGCACACGAAAGCGGAGTGGCGCGAGTACACGTTCGACGGCGAGCCGGTCCTGTCGGTCGAGGACTTAAACGTCTGGTACGGCGACGACCACGCGCTCAAAGACATCTCGATCGACATTCCAGAAAAGAGCGTGACGGCGCTCATCGGTCCCTCGGGGTGTGGCAAGTCCACGTTCCTCCGGTGTCTCAACCGGATGAACGATCGGATCAAAG
The DNA here is from genome assembly GCF_041821085.1 of Natrinema sp. HArc-T2. NCBI lineage: Archaea > Methanobacteriati > Methanobacteriota > Halobacteria > Halobacteriales > Natrialbaceae > Natrinema > Natrinema sp. HArc-T2. The sequence goes on from NZ_JBGUAZ010000003.1 coordinate 186,734, forward strand.
GTGCCAGCGTCGAGGGCGAAGTCACGTTCAACGGCCAGAACATCTACGCTGACGGCACCAATCTCGTCGAACTGCGGAAACGCATCGGCATGGTGTTCCAGCACCCGAATCCGTTCCCGAAGTCGATCCGAGAGAACGTCGCCTACGGCCCGCGAAAACACGGCGACCTCGAGCGTGGGCTGGTTCCCCGGTTGCTCGGACGCGATGACAAAGACAGAGAAGACGAACTGGTCGAGCGATGTCTTCGGGACGCAGCCCTCTGGGACGAGGTCGAAGACCGCCTCGACGACAACGCCCTCGGTCTCTCCGGCGGGCAACAACAGCGGCTGTGTATCGCGCGTTGTCTCGCTGTCGACCCCGAAGTTATCCTGATGGACGAGCCGGCCTCCGCGCTGGACCCGATCGCGACCGCGAAGATCGAGGACCTGATCGAAGAACTCGCCAAGGAGTACACGGTCATCGTCGTCACCCACAACATGCAACAGGCCGCACGGATCTCCGATCAGACGGCCGTCTTCCTGACCGGCGGCGAACTCGTTGAGTTCGACGATACCGACAAGATCTTCGAAAACCCCGAGAGCCAGCGCGTCGAGGACTACGTCACCGGCAAGTTCGGGTGATGACGCGCGAGGACTATCAGGACCGCCTCGAGCGCCTTCGTGAGACGGTCATCGCACTGGGCGATCTCGTCCGCGACCAGCTCGCTGACGGGTTCAGCGCGCTGTTCGCCGGCGATCGTGCGCTCGCACGCGAAGTAATCGCGGACGATCAGGCCGTCAATCGCCGCTCGCTCGAGATCGAGAGCGAATGTCTCGACCTCCTGGCGCTGTACCAGCCGGTCGCCAGTGACCTCCGGAGGGTCATCGCGACGTTCAAGATTGTCACCGATCTCGAGCGGGTGGGCGATCTCGCGACCAACATAGCGGCGTATACGCTGGCATCGACCGGATCCGCACCGACACTTCCCGACGTCGATTTCGAGCGGATCGCCGCGCTCGCACTCGAGTTGGTCGAGGACGCGGTCGAGGCGTTCGTCACCGAGGACGTGACAGCCTGTTTTGCGGTCGCCGACCGTGACGACGAACTCGACGCCCGCTGTGGGGCCGTAACCGAGCGCATCGTCCGCACGCTCATCGACCTCCGCGTCGACGGCGATGCAGTCAACAGTGCGCAGGCGTCTCTGGGCAAGTCGGACGAGTGGCCGCTCGAGGACGTTCTCACGGACGCCTCTCGGACGCTTGTAATCGTCCGCGACATAGAGCGCGTGGGTGACCACGCGGTAAACGTGGCTGCGCGGACGCTTTATGCACTCGAGAACAGCGAGGAGTTGCTCGCCTGAGTGATCTGGGCTACGACGCGGCAAACGGATCTATATCCGAACTGGATACTATTGATAGATATACAGTCCTCATAGCATCGTATTTTTATAGGCTTCCGCGTCGTTCACATGATGAGACGCGAACAGTTCGGGCGGTCTTTCGAGGAGGTGTCGCGGCGGAACTTCTTAACAGCGACCGGCGGGGTAACGGCGGCTGCGTTCGCCGGCTGTCTCGGAAGCGAGACTAGCAGTGATGACGAACCCGCTGGCAACGGCCAGGATGAAACCGAGGGCAGCGACAGCCTCTCCGGCGAGGTCACGATTACGGGCTCGAGTACGGTGTATCCGATCTCCGAGGAGATGAAAAACCGATTTATGGAGAAGCACCCGGACGTCACCGTCACGGTCGATTCGACTGGCAGCGGCGGCGGGTTCGAGAACCACTTCTGTCCCGGCGATTCGGACATCAACGCAGCGTCGCGCCCGGTCAAGGATACGGAGAAAACCCACTGTGGGAAAAACGACGTGACGCCGGTCGAACTGCAGATCGCGGGTGATGCACTCACGATGGCCGTCAGCACAGAGAACACGTGGGCCAACTGCCTCTCTTTTGACCAACTCGCCCAAATCTGGCACGAGGGCGGCGCAGAAACGTGGGCCGACCTGAACGCCGACTGGCCGGACGAGCCGTTCGAACGTTACGGCCCCGACACGACATCGGGAACCTACGACTGGTTCTCTCAGCACGTCGTCAGCCGTGCCGGCACCCACCGATCCGACTACGTCAGCACCGAGGACGACGAGACCATCGTCCAGGGACTCGAGAGTAGTCCGTACGCGATCGGCTACTTCGGGTATTCCTACTACGCACAGAACAAAGACCGTATCAAAGCGCTCGCGGTCAAAGCGAACAAGGGTGACGCGTGTGGGGACCCGAGCCTGCAGGCAGCCAAAACGGGCTCCTATCCGATGGCTCGACCACTGTTTATTTACCCGTCCGAGGAAGCACTGCAGCGCGAGGCAGTCGCCGAATTCGTGCGCTTTTACCTCGAGAACTCGACGGCAGACTGGATCGCAGAGGAGGTCAATTATGTCCCCTCGAGCAACGAACAGGCCGCGACGAATCTCCAGACGCTCGAGGAGATCGCCGGGGAGTAACGGGATTGCGGTCGGTTTCGATCCGAACAGGGACCGAATCGACCGGTGTTTTTATTGCGGAGCTCGAGTCTACAGTGCCGCCATACCGGAACGGTTTTTTGAGAGTGGCGACGATATCTCGTCTGGCAGGATCCCCACTATAGTTTTTCGAAATCTATAGTCTCACTCGTCTATAGTCGGCTATGTAATATGTGATGAACGTGCTCATAGCACCCAGCGCCGCCAGTCACGCGTTAAACCGTTCAATGTCGCGGAATTGGTCTTCGCCGAGTGAGCTATTCGGAGCTATGGCTATCTATATAGCAATACATAGCTAACATAGCATCGTATTTCTATATACAGTCGAACGTTCACCTGATGACCGATACCCAGATGGATCGTTCGGGCCGCTCGTTTTCTCGACGAAAGTTCCTGGCCGCGACGGGCGCAGTGGGTGCCGCTGCGATCGCCGGCTGTACCGAAAACACGGATAATGGTGGGAACGAGCGTGTCGTCGTCACGGGAAGTAGTACAGTATTCCCGGTTTCCGACAGGCTCGCCGAAGAGTTCATGGATCAAACCGACGGCATAAGCGTCACCACCGACTCGACTGGGACCGGTGGCGGCTTCAACAACAATTTCTGTCCAGGCGACTCCGATATCAACGGTGCTTCGCGACCGATCAAGGACGCCGAGGTCCAAGAATGCAGCGACAGCGGCGTCGACCCCATCGAGTTCCAGATCGGCAAAGACGCGGTCACGATGGCCGTCCACAACGATTCGCCGATCGACTGTGTGACCTACGACGAACTCGCCCAGCTCTGGAGCGAGGGCGGCGCAGAAACGTGGTCCGACGTCAACTCCGACTGGCCCGATGAGGAAATCGTACGTTTCGGCCCGCCATCGACGTCTGGAACCTTCGACTGGTTCAATACCAACGTCATCGGCGATGCCGGGGGCCACGTCACGCAGTACGAGAAGACCGAAAACGACAACGAGCTCGTCCAGGGCATCTCGTCGACTCAAAACGCGATCGGCTACTTCGGCTACGCGTACTATCGGGAGAATCAGGACGCACTCAAAGCACTCGAGATCCGCGAGACCGAGGACGACGAGTGCACCGCACCGAGCATCAACGCGGCCCAGTCGGGCGCATATCCGATGGCGCGACCGCTGTACATCTACGTTAACAAGGAAGCGCTCCAGCAGGATGCTGTCTACGACTTCGTCGAGTTCTACATCAAGCAGTCTTCGACCGACGTCATCTCCGATGTCGGCTACGTCCCCGTCAGCGAAGAGCAGGCCCAGTCGAATCTCGACAAACTCGAGAACGAAGCGAACTGACGCAGCGAATCGAACGATTCACGATGGTAAGTCAACTACGCCCCAGAAATGAGTGAACGATCGATAGATGTCGACTTGACACGCGCATCGTCAGGTCGAGTCGTCAAAGAGCGCATCTACAAGTGGCTGCTGTTCGCTTGTGCCGCGCTGACCGTGTTCGTTACAGCGGCGATCATCTACACGCTGGCTACCGACGCGATTTCGTTCTTCATGACGGAAGACGCCACGGTAGCTGGGTTCTTTACCGGAACGGAGTGGATCGCCCGCTCCGACGGCGGGACCTTCGGCGTCTGGCCGCTCGTGACTGCGACGCTGATCATCACGGTCGTTTCGGCGCTGGTCGCGGTGCCGACCGGCGTCGCAGCTGCCGTCTACCTCAGTGAGTACGCCAGCGACCGGATGCGGTCGATCCTGAAACCGTCGCTCGAGATCCTCGCCGGGATTCCGACGGTCGTTTACGGCTATCTGGCGCTCGTCTACCTGACGCCTGCACTCCAGTGGATCGGCATCCCCGTCAGCACGTTCAATCTGCTGTCCGCGTCGGTCATGGTCGGGATCATGATCATCCCGATGGTCTCGTCGCTGTCGGAAGACGCGATGAGCTCTGTGCCGGACTCGCTCCGGCAGGCGGGCTACGGGATGGGGGCGACGAAATACGAAGTGTCGACCGGAGTCGTGATTCCGGCGGCTATTTCGGGGATCTTCTCGTCGTTTATCCTCGCACTCTCGCGGGCGATCGGTGAGACGATGATAGTCGTCATGGCCGCCGGCTTGCGACCGCGGATGTTCAACTTCGCGAACCCACTCGACAACCTGCTCAGTTCGGGACAGCCGATGACCGCGGGTATGGTTAGCGCCGTCACCAGTGACGCGACCGGCGGCTCGGCAACGTATTTGAGTATGTTCGCACTCGGACTGACGCTGTTCGTCATCACGTTCGTGATGAACCTCGCGAGCGATTACGTCGCATCACGCTATCAGGAGGAGTACCAATGAGTGACACCGACGAAACGATGGAGGTGGATAGATAATGGCGACCGACCAGCAGACCGGAACATGGTACGGAACGGGCGAGGCAGTCAGTCGCGTCCGTGGCCAGGCGTTCAAGACGCTCTGTCTCAGTGCGACCCTTCTGGCCCTGCTGTCCGTGTTCGTGCTCCTCCTGTACGTCGCGAACGACGCTTTCCAGCCCCTTTCGGCGGACATGGGGTGGCTCCTCGTAACCATTGGAACGGTCGTTGTCCCCTCCCTCGCGGCGGTCGGTTACTACTATACGCGCGATACGAGAGCGGGCGAGACGGCGACCATCGCGCTCGGTTTACCGGTCGTCTCGCTGCTGCTCACCGGCGGGGTGTTCATCACGTTCGAACACGTCGTCAGCGTCTATCAGTGGCTCTCGATCCTCGTCTCGCTCGTCGTCGCCGGCGGGATCGTGTACGCCCACAGCCGCGTTCGGACGGAGGCCGACCTCGAGCGACTCGTTGTCGTCGTGGCTGTGCCAGCGCTCGCGCTCTGGTTCATTCCGGGGCTCATCCTCTCGCTGCCGATGTTGCCGACGCAGTCGCTTGCGCTGCTGGGATCGTTCGTCGTGCCGGTCGCAGTCGTTGTCGGCCTGTTCGTCCGCAGACAACGCGAAAACGACCGTGACGGTGCGATCGCTGCAGTACTGACGCTCGTCGGGGCGGCAGCAGGATTCGGCGTTGCACCCGTCGTTGGCATCACCCCGTTCGTCTGGATGCTGCTCGTTACGGTCACCGCCGTCCCCGTCGCTCTCTACGTCGAGAGCATCGTCCGTCGGGGTGCCGGCGTATCGGGGCTCGCGTTCCCGCTGATCGTCGTCGGTGGGATCGTCGCAAGCGTCGTCCTTACGGACGCCCTCGGGGTCGCCGGCCCGACGCCGTGGCTCGACTGGGGTTTCCTGACGAACGTCCCCTCGCGGACGCCCGAAGACGCTGGCTTCTATCCGCCGCTGGTCGGCTCGGTGATGATGTTGCTCATCATCGTCGTCTCCGCGTTCCCGGTCGGCGTCGGCGCCGCACTCTATCTCGAGGAGTATGCTCCGCAACGAGGTCGCTGGGGCCGGTTCGTCGACCTGATCGAGGTCAACATCGGGAACCTTGCCGGCGTGCCATCGGTCGTCTACGGGGTTCTCGGGCTCGCACTGTTCATCCGAGCGGGCGGACTCGGTTCGGGAACCGCCCTCGTCGGCGGGTTCACCGTCGGACTGTTGATCCTTCCGATCGTCATCATCTCTTCACAAGAGGCGATCAGTGCCGTTCCTGACTCGATGCGCCAAGCATCTTACGGCATGGGCGCGACCAAGTGGCAGACGACTCGTAATGTCGTCCTTCCGGAAGCACTACCGGGCATCATGACCGGCAACATCCTCGCGATGGGACGAGCGATCGGCGAGACGGCACCGCTGCTCATCATCGGCGCACCGGCGGTCGTCCGAATCGCACCGAATTCGTTCACGAACAAGTTCAGCGCAATGCCGCGCCAGATCTACACCTGGTCGGGCGAGATCGACGCCGCGTTCCGACACGGCGTGCTGGCAGCTGGCGTTGTCACGCTACTGGTCGTTCTCCTGCTCATGAACGGCGCTGCCATCCTGATTCGTAACAAGTATCAACGCCGAGAGTAACCTATGACACAAGATTCAATGACTGACCCGGACAGCCGTACTGGTAGCCAATCGACCGACTTCGAGGGATCGAATCAAACGAGCGATCCGCTCGTCGACTCGTCGATCGACACCGGCCAGTCGGGCGGCTCCGGGGGAGAAACGAGGACAGTAATCGAATCCCGGGACCTCGACGTGTTCTACGACGAGACGCAGGCGCTGCAGAGCGTCGACATCGAGATCCCGGCCGAAAAGGTCACCGCGATCATCGGTCCGTCCGGTTGTGGGAAATCGACGTTCCTCCGGTGTATCAACCGGATGAACGACCTCGTCGACGCTGCACGAATCGAGGGCGAGTTGAACTTCGAAGGGAAAAACGTCTACGACGATAACGTCGATCCAGTCGTCCTTCGGCGCAAGATCGGGATGGTCTTCCAGTCGCCGAATCCATTCCCCAAGAGCATCTACGACAACGTCGCCTACGGCCTGAACGTCCAGGGAATCGAAGGCGATTACGACGCGATCGTCGAGAAGGCACTCCGCCGCGCTGCGCTCTGGGACGAAGTCAAAGACCAACTCGACTCGAGCGGACTGGACCTCTCGGGCGGGCAACAACAGCGCCTCTGTATCGCCCGTGCGATCGCACCCGACCCGGACGTGCTCCTGATGGACGAGCCGGCGTCGGCGCTGGACCCGGTCGCGACCTCGAAGATCGAGGACCTGATCGAAGAGCTGTCCGAGGAATATACGGTCGTCATCGTCACGCACAACATGCAACAGGCTGCCCGAATCTCGGATAAGACGGCGGTCTTCCTGACCGGTGGCGAACTCGCCGAGTTCGACGACACCGACAAGATCTTCGAGAACCCCGAGAGTCAACGCGTCGAGGACTACATCACCGGTAAGTTCGGGTAATCAAACCGTCGCGCTATTGCCGTGCGGTTCGCGGTTTCAGTCGAGCCGTCGGTTGCGATCGGCTGCGTTTTTCTCAGAGTCGAACGTCATCTATGCGGAGACAGTCGAGCGACCGATTATGTGTTGAATTCTAACTGTGCGCTTTATTAGCTGATATCGCATCCGTCAGAAACGGATGGTCGCCACTGGGGTTCACATCCTGGTCGGGCTGGCACTGGTCATGCTGATGGGTCGGTCCAGACGGCCCGAGCCGTACCTCGTTGCGGCGCTCGCCGCTACCGTTCCCGACAGCCATACGTTCGTCTTTCGGCCGCTGGTCGAACTTGGATACGTCGCCGGTACCCTGTGGAGTCATCGGGGACTCACACACTCGCTTCTCGGCGGTATCATCGTGGTCGCCCTCTTCTCGTATTTCGGCCCCGGCAGGCTGCTGCGATCGGGTTCGGGTCACAGATCGTCCTTGATTCCCTGTCGGGTGGTGTCCGGCTGTTCGCGCCCGTCGACCAGACGCTGTACGGACTGTCGGTCGATTGGTTGCTGCTCAACTCGCTCACATCAGCCGTTGCAGTCCCCATGATTCTCGGCGGGTTGCTCGCACTGAAACACGATGTCGAGTACCGGCCACCCTCGTTTAGGTCGAAACCGGTTCTCGAGTGGTTCCGGTAGTACGTCCTCCACAATCGCTCGAGGTCCCGGAATGGGCTTAGGGGTCGACGAGCGAGAGGGGAGGTCTCACGTCGGAGTCGTCGCTAGAATTGGTACTGCACGCAGCCTTTATCAGGAACGGACACCGTGAAAACGGTATGGCCAGACAATCGTATCAGGACAAACTCACGGAACTCCGTGAGGACGTCCTCTACATGAGCGAAGTCGTCATGGAACGGCTTCGCATGGGACTTGACGCCTTGGAACAGAAAGACGAGGACCTCGCCCGCGAAGTGATCGAAGGCGACGGCGAGATCAACCGGATGTATCTCGATCTCGAGCAGGACTGTATCGACCTGCTCGCGCTCCAACAGCCGGTGGCGAGCGATCTGCGCTTTATCGCCGCCTCGTTCAAGATCATCACCGACTTAGAACGGATCGGCGATCTCGCGACCAACCTCGGCGAGTACACGCTCGACGCCGAGCGCGATCTGTTCCCCGACGTCGACGTCCAGGAGATGGGCGAACTGACCCTCGATATGCTCGAAGACGCGATGGTCGCCTACGACGACGAGGATACCGAGGCCTGTCGGGAACTGGCGGGCCGCGACGACGAACTCGACCACTTCGCCGAACGGGCCAGCGAGATCGTCGTCCGCGACCTCATCGAGCGCGAACTCGAGTCACCCGGCGAGGTCGAACAGCTGCTCCAGGACGTGTCGCGGCTCCTGTTGACGATTCGGGACCTCGAGCGCGTTGGCGACCACACGGTTAATATCGCCGCACGCACGCTGTACATGGTCGAAAACGACGACGATCTTATCTACTGAGGGCGTCGGATAAAACGGGTCACACACCGATCGCACGCGAAACGCGATCGGGTGTTCACGGACTGTCGTTCGACAGTCTACTGATTGGTCTCGATCGCAAAACGGGTGCCGGTGCAACTAGCTGCTTTCGTTGTCGGTTTCGTTGCCAGTCTCGTTGCCAGTTTCGTTCCCGGTTTCGTTGCCAGTTTCGTTCCCACCACCATCGCCGCCACCGCCGCCACCGCCGACTTGCAGATCGCCGATCATCGTCGTCGGATGGATCCGACAGATGTACGTAACCATATCGCTGCTGGCAGTGAACTCGAGCCACTGGTCTTGGGGTTCGGTGACGACCTCCGTCGCGAGATCGTCGACAACCTCGTCGCTTTCATTACGGAGTTCGATATTGTGCCGGGCGCCGTCACCGGTCGTCCAGCCGATCTCGTACGTTTCTCCTTCTTCGAGGACCAGCGTCGGGTTCACCTCGCCCTCGATCGCCGAGGGTGCGAGCCCTTCCCAGCCGGACGTCTGCCCGTCGAACTCGATCTGCGTGCCGGGATCGATCTCGATGCCACCACCGCCACCGCCGTTTCCGTTCCCGTTCCCGTTTCCGTTGCCACCACCACAGCCTGCGACAACTGCCGTCGACGCGGCAACGCCTGTCAACTGAAGCATTCGTCGTCGGGATAACCGATCGTCTCGTGCCATCACGCTGACTTTGTGCCCAACCGGAATAGTCGAATACCCGTCTCCTGCGTGGGAGTCAAGTGCGGACTGGCACAGGACAGTGACGACTCCGTTTTCCGATCCGAAAGTGTCTGAACCGCTTTACGTCACCGCGTCGGTCGCTGGCTGACACGTCGCTCCGGAACACAGGTCAACAACTGTGCCGTGTCGACGATGTTTCGCGTTTCGAGCAACAGTTCTGCCGCCTCGCGGATCGTGAACTCGGCCTCGAGCGCGACGCCGTGACAGCGCGTGTAACACTCGAGCCAGCAATTCATCGCGGTCTCGAGGGCGGCAAATTCGGCGTCCGAGAACGGAACGAGTCGCCCGCCGGTCCGGGCCTCGACGTAGAGCCAGATGGCCTGCCCTGCACCCGTCCGGAGGTAGTCGACGGCGTCGGGACTCGTCGGGGCGTCCGGAATCGGATCGCCGTCCGATCCCGTCTCGACGCCGTCGAACGCTGCCCGCTCGCGTTCGGCACGGCGTGCAAGCGCGGCGATACGGGGCCCGTACCGACTCATCTTATCCCTCGCGGAACTCGACGCCCTTGCCGCCGCGTGGGTGTTCCCACGCCGTGTCGGCGACGATCGCACAGGTTCCACACTCGACACAGGGCTGTGTGTCGAGACTGACCAGTGTCTCGGCGGTGCCGTTTGTCTTGACCGTCTCCGACCGGTAACAGCCGCCGCCGAAGTCCTCGGCGCTGACCGGGCAGGCAGTGACGGCTGCGCCGCTTGCCTCGGCGGACTCGTCGAGCAGTTCGATGTGCGGATTGCCCACGTCGGTATCGTAGGTTAACTCGCCGATGCGCTCCTCGAGGGTCGGCGGCTCGACCTCACTGTCCCAGTAGATCGTCTTGCCGTGTTCCTCGGCAATCAGCGTCGGCAGAGAGACGTAGCCGGTCTTCGTGTCGGGCAACATCGAGACCAAAAACGGCGAGTTGTACGCCCGCTCGAGCAGGCGGTCGGCGATCGGATTCCCGACCGCGAGCGAGCCGATCGGCGAGTCAAGCACTCGCTCGACCGCGTTCGTCACGGCGTCGCGTTCGCTGACGGTTTGACTGAGCTCGTACCGCCGAGGCCGAAGCTTGTCCATCGTTCCGGAGTCCTCGAGCAGCTTCGTGTAGCGCCGACCAGCGGCTTCCGGATCGCGGTTGCCGCGGGTGATGGCGAAGGCGTCGGCCGCGAGCGCGCCCGCGGTGACAGCGTGGTTCATCCCCTTGATGATCGGCCCCTGGGCCTGCATCTGGCCGGCGGCGTCGCCGACGAGGACGAGTCGGTCGCGGTAGGGCTCTCTGTGGGCGACTTTTTTCGAGTCGGGAACGAGTTTCGCCGCGTACTCGCGCTCGTGGTACTCGTTTTGGAACCAGCCCGCCAGTATCGGGTGGGTCAGCAGCGCGTCGAGCAGTTCGTGGGGTTCGGCCTCCTGCTCGACGAGGCTATCGAGGTGGAAGACGGTCCCGATCGACAGCGAGTCCTCGTTCGTATAGAGGAAGCCACCGCCACGGACGTCGCTGAAGAGATCACCCGAGAATAGGTGGGCGGCACCCTCGTCGGGCCCTATGTCGAACCGGTCGTCGATCGCGTCGGGGTCCATGTCGACGACGGCCTTGACGCCCTGGTACCACTCGTCGGGTTCCTCCCAGTCCATCAATCCCGCCTCGCGGGCGAGTTCGGAGTTGACGCCGTCAGCCGCGACGATCAGGTCCGCCTTGATCGGATCGAGTTCGTCGCAGGTGACGCCGACGATCTCCCCGTCTTCACGCAGGAGGCCGTCGACTCGGACGTTCGTCAGGACGCCGCCGCCGGTCTGGCTGGTCTTCTCGTGGACCCGTTGCTCGAGCCAGGAGTCCATCTCCCGACGCAACACGGCATCACACCAGTCGGTGTCGTGCTCGTGGAGATCGGTTAGGTCGTAGGTCTTGACCGCGTTGCCGGCGATGTTGTGGATGTAGTAGTCGGTGACCGGTCGCTCGGACGCGCGCTCGCGGAAGCCGTCGAAGAGGTCGTCGATCGTGTAGGGAGCCGAGTCCTCGGCGTAGATCAGCCCGCCGGAGACGTTCTTCGCGCCCGCTTCCGTGCCGCGCTCTAAGACGAGCGTCTCGACGCCGTGATCTGCCAGCCGCGCAGCCGCCGCGGCTCCGCCGGGCCCACAGCCCACGACGACGGCCTCGTAGTGCTCGTAGACGTCCGTTTTAGCCGCCATCACTCGTCACCTCCGTCGGCGACGGCCTCGGGCTCGAGCCCCGGCTCACCCGATTCGACGGTCGCGGTGAGTCGCGGCAGGACCTCGAAGAGGTCGGCCTCGATGAAGTAGTCGCTGAAGTCCCGAATCCGGGCGTCGGGGTCGGTGTTGATCGCGACGATCGTGTCGGATTCGTCCATACCGACTTTGTGCTGGACCGCTCCGGAGACGCCCGCCGCGATGTAGACATCGGGCGCGACGACCTGGCCGGTCTCGCCGATCTGGCGTTCCTCGTTCGAGTACGCCTCGACGTGACCCTCGAACTGATAGGAGGACGTGACGATCCCCCGCGTGATGCCGAGTTCAGCGTTCTCGAAGGCGTCGACCAGCTCGAGGCCGAGTTCCATCCCTTCGGTGGGATCGTCGGCGATCCCGCGCCCGAGACAGACGATCACGTCGTGGCCGGTGAGATCGATCCCGGCCTCGAGACGGTCGTGGTCGGTGATCTCGACGCGGAACCAGTCATCCTCGAGGTCCATGTCGTGTTCGACGACCAGTCCCTCGCGGTCGGGGTCGCGCTCGATGGGCTCGAAACTCCCCGGAATGACTGAACAGCCCTGCGGGTGGAACTCCCGGCCCGGATTGTCGAGACAGAGGATCGTCGAGTACTCGAAGCCCGAGAAGTCCGGACGTTTCATGTGCAAGACCTTCTCGAAGGTCTTCTTGACGCCGGGTTCGCCAGTCTTGACCGGATTCGATACCTCCTCTTCTTCGATAAAGAGGTCCGAACAGTCCGAGGCCAGCCCGGAATCGAGTTCGGCCTGGACCTTCGCCGAGAGGTCCCGCCCGTTGTTCGTCGCCGGGAACAGGATATATCGCGGCTCGTCGTAGTCGCGCCAGTCGGTGCTCTCGACGGTTCCCTTCCCGCGTGCCATGTGGGCCGCGATCTCGGTGTAGGGTTTGTGCAGGAACCGCTCGAGGCGGTCGTCGTCGTGGTAGACCGCGACATCTGCCCCGTAGGCGATACACTCCTCGGCCAGCCCCTCACAGTCGTCGCCCATCAGGAAGGCAACGACGGCTTCGTCGTCCCCGTAGTCCTCCTCGAAGCCGTCCATGAGTTCGCGAGCCTTGCCGAGCATCTCCTTCGAGACGTCGAGCAACTCGCCACCCTGGATCTCACAGAAGACCCACATGTCCGCGTATGCGCCGTCCTCGAGCGCCCGGACGTGTTTCTTGTCGCGGGTTGGATGTGAGAGGTCGTCGTCCCCTTCCTGGTCGGCGTCTTCCGCGTCCGACTCGTCGTGTTCCTCGTCGCTGTCGTCGCCCTCGTGATCGACGCCGAGTTCCGCGAGCCGGTCTTGGATCGCCTCGCGAGCCGTCGTCCGATCCTCCCCGGCCTGCTCGGCCTCGAGAATCGCCTGGAGGTCGTCTGCGTCGTCGATCGTCTCGAGTTCGTCGGTCAGTTCGTCGACGGTGTAGTCGTCCGGATCAATTACAGTCATTTCAATCACCTGCCTCCGCAGCGTGGGGCTGCAGTTCCTCGAGAACCGGTTCCATCTCGTCTTCGGCGGGGTCGATCATCGTGGCCTCCCGCTCGGAGGGCGCTTTGGGGATCGGATCGACCGACGAGACGATCGTCGGCGAGCCGTCGAGCCCGATGTAGTCGGGATCCAGATTGAGGTCGGTGTGATCCCACGTCGTCAGATAGTCGTCGTGGTTCGTGGCTCGCCGTTCGGTCTCGGCTCGCAACTCCTTGTGTGTCAGTCGATGTGAGGCTTTCCGGTAGGTCGGCTCGAACTCGGGGTCGGTGACGACGAAACAGGGTAGGGGTGCTTCCACGGTTTCGACCTCGTCGATATCGCCCTCGACCAGCCGTTTCGCACGCAGCGTCCGCTCGTCGGGGTCGATATCGAGTGCGATGACGTGGGTGACGATCGGCCAGTCCATTGCCCAGCAGGTCTGCGGGCCGGTCTGGCCGGTCTCCCCGTCCGCCGTCTTGAACCCGGCAAAGACCAGATCGATATCCGCGATTTCGTCCTGGTATTTCTCGAGGCCAGCGCTCAACGTGATCGCCGTTGCCCACGTGTCGGAGGCGGCCAGCTCCCGGTCGGAAAGCAAGTAGCTATCGTCAGTGTAGACCGTCTCCATCGCCCCCTGCAAGACCTCGGCGTATCCCGGCGGCCCCATGCTCATTCCAGTGACGTGGCCGCCGTGGCGGACTTTCGTCTGCAATGCGGCCTGCAGCGCGAACTCGTCGTTGGGATTCATCACGGTCGGCGTCTTCCCCCGCTCTAAGTGACCGTCCTCGTCGAACGAGACGGCACCCTCCGAGAAGTCCGGGACGCCTTTCGTGAGTACGATCGATCTCATCGATCCCTCCGCGACTGTGTGGTTACTGTTCGCATGTCTGTGGCCCCCTATCATAGTATCAGTATTAAGAATAGGGGAGGAAATCGCTGATAGGAAATGGTCACGGAGCGGGCTGTTCTCGAGGGATAGTAGGAAAATCGCGGCGACAGGGGCCGACGTGACCCGCGTGCGATCGGGACGACGAACCAGTCTTACTCTTGCTCGCGTTCGGTCGTCCCCATCGTGATCTCGCCGTTGGCCCGGATCGTGCCGTCGACTTCGGCGTCGGGACCGAGCTTGAGGTCGCCACAGGAGACATCTCCGAGGACACGCGTCCCAGCGCCGAGTTCGACGTCGCCGTTGCGGGTGGTGACGTCGCCGTGAATGCGCGTGCCGTCGCCGACGGTGATATCGCCGCGTGCCCGGAGGCTTCCGAAGATATTGCAGGTCGTTCCGACATCGATTGTCTCCGCGCGGACGTTCCCGTGAAGGCGGCAGTCGTCGCCGATCGTCGCGGGCGTCGAGACGCGCCAGGCGTCGTCACCGACGGTCGCGTTCTGTGGGATCACCAGCGGGTCGGCGTCGGACGCGTTCGCATCGTCCTCGAGGAGTTCGGAGACGAGCTGCTGGGCCGTGTCGTCCTCGCCGATCAACAGGAGGTGTTTGAGGTAGACGAACAGGAAGACGATCGTCGGCATCGGATTACGGATGACGATCCAGCCGTTCGCTTCGAATCCCTCCTCGATCTCGACGTCATCACCGATGTCGAGATCGCCCGCGACTTTCAGCCTGCCACCGACGTGGACGCGTTCGCCGATGTAGGCGTCCTGGCCGACCAGGACGTTGTCGGCGACGTCACACCACATGTCGAGTCGGCAGTCGCCGTCGGCTTCGATCGCACCGCCGAACTCGGCCCCTTCGCCGGCTAAGACGTTCCGGCCACGGACGCCGAACTCGACGGTCGAGCGCCCGCCGACGAGGACGTTCCCGTCGGTAACGATGTCGCGCTCTTGCGTTTCCGTTCCGTCCGGAACGACGAGTTCGTCGAGCGGGTCCGTGCTGAAGGCCACATTCACGTTACAACGACATATCACCTAATAAATGTCGCGCGTCGTCGGTCGTTCGTCTGACGCGTGTCTGCCGGTTCGGTCGCCAGACGGACGGTCATCGCGGACAGTCGCCCCGTTTTTACACTCCCGCTGCATACGACCAGTCATGACTACGCTTGCGTTCGACGACGACGGCGTCGACGTCGTCTACGAAGGAACCGAGTTCCGCCTCAAGCGGGACTTAGTCGAGGAAGCCACCGAGAAATCCTACTACGACGTGACCGACCACGAAGTGTTGAAGATCGTCGCCGAACAGCCGAACCTGCAGGGCGAGCCGCGCCGCATCGGCGATATTTTGGACTGAGACGGATTTCGATCCCGTCTCGGGCCGCTAGTAGACGACGTGGAGGATCACGAACACCACGATCCCGAGTGCAAACGAAATCAGCCACAGCGTCGCCGCGATCCGGCCCACGCGGGCGTGGCTCGTCCGAGGAAGTTCCGCGACCGGACGGGAGAACGCGAGCATGAGGACGTAATAGAGCAGCGGAATACAGACGATCGCGAGCAGGATGTGGATCGCCAGCAGCGGCAGATAGACGAACTGGTAGACTGTCTCAGGGCCGGGAAACGGCTCCGGGCCGCCGGTCACGGTCAATCGGTACAGATAGAGGACCAGAAAGCCCACGAACAGGCCAAACGACGCCATCATCGCGACCCGGTGGCGCTCGATCTTGCCGCGTCGGATCGCCCGCCAGCCCACCGTGATCGTCCCGATCGCCGCCGCGCTCAACAGCGCGTTGACGAGCGGGATCGTCTCGATGACCCACTCCGGAGCCGCTGGCACGCTCGAGGACGGAATCCGACCGCCGGCAGCCGCAAAGACGACCGCCAGCGATACCACGCTCAACACGCCGGTGAGAAGCCGCACGCGCTCTCTGGGGACGTATTCCATGTGTGGGCGTTCGAGCGCAGCGGGAAAGTGGTTACTCTCTGGGGTGCTGTTGCCACCGCTGCTCGAGTCAGCGCACCATCTTGGAGATGGCCGGCACTCGTCGGAAGTAGTGTCGGAAAGGATTATGCGTGGGTGATGTCCACGAAGGGAAATCACCTGCATCGATTGTGGTGGATGTTCTCCACCGGTGCGATGCGTGGGACCGGATTCGAACCGGCGGACCCCTACGGGACAGCGCCCTCAACGCTGCGCCGTTGGCCTGGCTTGGCTACCCACGCTCGCTGTCTTTGTCTGCACTCAATCGTATCCAGTGTGATTATAAAAGCCCTTTCCTTTGCGTCCGCGACTGCGGTCGAATCACACACGCCTAGTTATACCTGAATGATGAGTTCCGACCGATTTGCGCCGCTGCCGGTCGATCGCTCCCCTGGGTGTCGCGATACTTGCCGCTATCTTCACTGTGACCGGGAAAGTCACAAAGGTTTCAACGCTCGAGCAAGAGGTTCGAGTGATGTCAGTGCCGTCTGGTCGGTCGCGCGCGCTCGCTGGGGCGCTCATTGTCGCCGGAATGATCGCTGCCGGCGTCTTCGTCTCGCCGACGACAGTGCTCGAGACCGTCGACGCGGTGGCCGCGGACCCACTTTCGTTCGGACTCGTCGTCGTGGGGCTCTATCTGGTGCGGCCGGCGTTGGCTTGGCCGACCACGCCGCTTGCAGCCGTCGTCGGCTACGGCTTCGGCGTCACAGCCGGCGTTCCCATCGCACTCGCCGGCGTCGTCACGACGGTGCTCCCGATTTTCGTTGCGGTCCGGTGGCTTACCGGCGACGACACAGCCGCCGCGGCTGACAGCAGCGGTGGCCTGCTCGAGCGAACCGGCGAAACCGTCGCGCGGTATTACGACACGGCGGGGCCGCTGCGGGGCGTCACCGCCTCGCGGCTGGCACCGATCCCTTCGGACGTCGCGACGTGTGCGGCTGCCGTCAGCGGCGTCGAACTCCGGCATCTGGTCGTCGGCACTGCGATCGGCGAACTACCCTGGACGGTCGCCGCGGTCGTCGTCGGTGCCTCCGCAGCAACGGTCTCGACGAACGGGCTCGGCGATCTCGGGCTCACACTCTCGCTTGGTTGTGCGTTCGCTGCCGCGCTCTTGCTCGCTGGCCCGCTCTATCGTGCACTGCGTGCGCGGACCCAGCGGCGAGCCGACGGCTCGAGACGATCGACGGACGGGTAGCTGGGTGCTTCAGTTTCGAGAAGTGCTCAGCGGAAGGGATCGCTGCAATCGATAATGACGCCGTGGTGTGGACAGACGTACTTGCAGTGGCGTTTGTACATCGGTGCCTCACAGTGTGGACAGCGCGGGCCGCCACGGGCTCGATCGCTCGAGTCGTCCACTGGAGCGCCACCAGCGGTGCCATCTCCACTGTCGGCAGTCATAGGACACTGTTCTCGCTGGTCAGTGCTAAGTGTGGTGTTTCCGGTGGTTCAGCGACGGAAAATGAGAGATAAAACGAAGATACCGCCCGAAACGGCTTCAGTTAGCGCTTAGCACTCGCTCCAGCCACAGGACTCGCAGGTCTTGCAGCCTTCGGAGAAGTACAGCGACATCGAGCCACAGTCGGGACACTCCGGCGACTCGCCGGCGTCGATAAGGTCTTGGGTCGTATCGTCGTCTGCATCTGCAGCCGCGCCGCCCTGTGCGGCGGCTGCACCGCCATCGGTTTTGTGACCGGCGGTTTCGACGCGGTCGGCGTCAGCCGACTCCTCGAGCGTCTGCTGTTTCGGATACGGCTTGTCGATCTCGCCCTCGAGATAGCGACGCATCGCGGTGCCGATCGCGTCGGGGATCGACTGGATCTGCTCGCCTTTGTCCCAGGCGACCTTGGGACTGCGGGTCCCACAGAGTTCGTCGACGATCTCGTCGGGGTCGACGCCCGAACGCAGCGAGGTCGAGATGACCTTCGCCAGCGCCTCGGTAAAGGAGTTGGTGAAGCCACCGGAGTGGCCGATGTTCGCGAACAGCTCGAACGGCTGGCCGGTCTCGGGGTCTTCGTTGATCGTGACGTAGATCTTCCCGTAACCGGTGTCGATGCGCTGGCTGACGCCCTGGAGGGCGTCGGGCCGTTCGCGCTTTTCGGTGAAGTCGACCTGCATCGGCTCGGCGTCGCCCAGCAGCGCGTCGACGTCGTCCTCGAGGATATCCTGAACCTCCTGACTCTCGAGGAACTGTTCGAGTCCGCCGAAGATCTCGTCGATCTGCTCGACGAGGGCCTGTGCGGCTTCGGTCTCGTCAGCGAAGTCGGCGTTGTCCGCCCGCGTCGTCAGGACCTGTTTGCTGCGGGTGCCGTCACGGTAGTAGGTGACGCCTTTCCCGCCGTGGTCGTAGATGTACTCGAACACGTCCTTGGCGTCTTCGAGCGTGGAGTCGTTGGGCGCGTTGACGGTCTTCGAGATCGCGGAGTCGACGCCTTCCTGACAGGCGACCTGCACGCCGGCGTGCTCTTTCGCCGAGAGATCACCGGTCGTGACGAACAGTTCGCCGATGGCGTCGGGCACCGTCGAGAGTCCCTCGACGCCGTTGAACTGGTTGGTCGCCATCTGCTCTTTGGCCTCTTCTTTGACCGCGTCGACGTCGATGTCGTTGTCCTCTAAGACGCGAAGGAAGTAGTCATCGAACTCGACGAGCATCTCGTCGCCCTGCACGTCGTCGGAGACGTTCTTGTAGTAGGCAACGTTGTAGATGGGTTCACAGCCGCCGGTGGTGTTGCCGACCATGCTCGTGGTGCCTGTGGGGGCGATGGTCGTCGTGTTGTGGTTCCGGACTGGGAACCCGTCTTCCCACTCGCCGGCGTCGAGGCCGGTCTGCTTCTCGAACCACTCGCGGTACTCGGTCGGGTTCGCGTACTTGGACTTGTCCCACTCGTCGAAGCTCCCGCGCTCCTCGGCAAGTTCGTGGGATGTCCACTTCGAGGTGTGGTCGATGTGGGTCATCAGCTGGCGCGCGACCTCGTTGGAGGCTTCGCTGCCGTACTCCATGCCGAGCTGGATGTACAGCTGTGCCAGCCCCATGATGCCCAGGCCGATCTTGCGCATCTCCCGGACCTTCTGTTCGATCTTCTCGACCGGGAAATCCGACATCGTGACGACGTTCTCGAGGAATCGGGTGCCCATCTCGATGCGGCGGTCGAGGTCCTCGAAGTCGACGGCGTTGTCGAGGAAGGCGTCCACGGCGTCCGCGAGCGTGTCGTACTCATCGCCGTGCTCGTCGTACCAGACGCGCCAGTCAGGGGCCTCGAGGTCCGCAAGCGTCGAGAGGTTGATGTGGCCGAGGTTACAGGCCTCGTACTCCTCGAGGGGCTGCTCGCCACAGGGGTTCGTCGCGAGGATGCGGTGGTCGGGGTGTTTCTCGATGTCGAAGGAGTGTTGCTTGTTCACCCGCTCGAGGTAAATAACGCCGGGTTCGCCGTTCTCGTGAGCGCCCTCGACGATGTCGTCCCAGAGTTCCTCGGCTGGGATCGACAGTTCCTCGCCGACCTCGACGTATTCGCCGAGGCCGAACATGTCGTAGAGCTCCTTCGTCTCTTCCGTTGCGATGTGTGCCTCGCCCGTTCGGGGGTTGGTGAACGTAAACTCCTCGCCGTTCTGGACGGCCTCCATGAAGTCGTCGGTGATGCCGACAGAGATATTGAAGTTCGAGAGGTGGCCCTCGACGGCGTTCCGGAGATGCTTGGGGACCCGTCCCTCGTCGTCGATGAGTTCGCGGGCTTCGTCCAAGGCCTCCTGGAAGGAGGTGTGGGTGTAGTCGTCGGGGTCGTTCAGGCGCAGCGTCTCGGCCAGCGAGACGTCCTTGTTCTTGGCGTGGATGAACTGGATGACGTCGGGGTGGGAGACGCGCATGACGCCCATCTGCGCGCCGCGGCGAGCGCCGCCCTGGGCGATCGTCTCGCACATCTGGTCGTACGTGCGCATGAACGTGATCGGTCCCGACGCGATGCCGCCGGTCGAGCCGACCGCGTCGCCGTAGGGACGGAGTCGCCAGAAGGCATAGCCCATGCCGCCGCCGCTCTGGAAGACCTGCGCGGCCTCCTTGGCAGTCTGGTGGATGTCGTCAATGTCGTCGTCGGGGGAGTCGACGAAACACGCAGAAAGCTGTTGGAGTTCGTCGCCCGCGTTCATCAGGGTCGGCGAGTTCGGCATGAAGTCGAGGTTCGCCATCATCTCCTGGAACTCGTCGGCGACGTCCTCGACGTGCTCGCGGATCTCGTCGGGGAGTTCGGGGACGACGGTATCGTAGGCGAACTTGTTAATATTGTAGATAGAGAGTGCGGTTTCAGTCTCGTCGTCCGTAGTGGTACCGGCGCCGAAGACCTCCGCAGCGAGTTCGTCCCGCCGTGGGTGGTCGGGCTTGAGCTGGTCGGGCGTGACCGTGATCTCGAGGTCCTGTTTCTCGGCCTCGTAGACGGCCTCTGCGAGCGCGATGTTCTTGCCGACGCGGTCGAAGAGATCTTCCTGTTCTTCGATGAGGTCGCCGTCGGCGTTCTTGCGCAGATAGCGCGCCGGCAGGATGTTGTGGTAGGCGTTGTCGGTCAGTCGCTCCTCGAGCGTGTCACCTTTGGTGCGCTTGATCGGGAGCGTCAACTCCGCCGCGGAGAGGTCGGCGTCGCTCATGCGCGAGCCACCTCGTCGCTACACCGCTGCAACGCGTCGATTCTGGCGTGGGTCCGGGTCCTGACTCTAATCATTCGTGACGAAGGTTCAGTATTCACGTATTCATCTTAAGCGTGGTGTTTTCTCCTACTCTCCTTGTAGTAGTACAAATATAGTTGTATAGATGTCTCTGTAGCCTATCGTGTCTAGGTCTCCCGCGGCCGCCGAAACGGCCGCCTGTGCGGTCACTACGACCTACGCCGTCAACCGTCTTAACGATTTTCAGACCGAACTGAAAGTGACTGTAAGCGACGGAATCTCGTCGCTTTCGCGTGGTTTTCTCTTTCACAAACCAGTGGCCGAGTGGGACAGCCTCGCTCGAGTCACCGACACCAGATGATCACTCACTGTCGATGATCAATCACGATATCCAGAAAGATTACGTCGTTGCAGTGTGGTGAATTGCATATGATCGATGCACTCACGTCGGTACCGCCAATCTTGCTGGTGCTGACCGCGCTCGCCGCCTTCGCCGTCGCCGTCGTCGCGATCAAGATCGCGATCAAACTGGCCGTCAGAATCGGAATCGTCGCTGCCGTCGTCCTCGCGGGACTCTATGCCGCTGGGTTCACTGACCTCTCGTTTCTCCCCTTCTTCTAATCACAGCGATCCATTTCGCTGTCACGATAGCCGTCGTCTCGTCGGACTCAGACCTGTGCGAGGAAGTTTTCGATCACGTCGTGGCCAGCCGCCGTGAGCACGCTTTCGGGATGGAACTGCACACACTCGAGGGGATACTCGCGGTGGCGAACGCCCATAACGAGCGTCTCCTCGTCGTGGTCTGCGGTCGCCGACACCCCAAAACAATCGGGGACCTCGGTTGCAACCAGGGAGTGGTATCGGCCCGCGCGAAAGCCCTGCTCGAGCCCAGCGAAGACACCCTCGCCGTCGTGGTCGACCGCGGAGGCCTTGCCGTGGATCGGTTCGGGAGCCCGACCGACGGTGCCACCGTACTCGTAGACGGCGGCCTCGAGGCCCAGACAGACCCCGAGCGTCGGCACTTCGGGGGAGAGTTCACGGAGCACGGCCATGGAGACACCGACGTCGCGGTCGTGTTTCGGATGACCGGGGCCGGGGCTAATGACGATCGCATCGGGGTCGACGGCGCGCACGTCCGCGAGCGAGGCCGTGTTCTTCAGCACCTCGGTTTCGGTACCGGGCAGTTGGCTCACGTACTCGACGAGGTTGTACGTAAACGAGTCGTAGTTGTCGATAAACAGGACCATCATCGGCTCCGCCGACCCATCGGCCCCGTTCGCGTCCGCCTCGTCCGTCGTCGCGCTCATCGGCTCACCTCCGGCGTCGCTTCGGCGTCGCCCGCGTCCGACTCTATAGCCGGTCGTTCGATCTCCTCGAGCGCCGCTAAAACGCCACCCATCTTCTTTTCCGTCTCCTCGTACTCGGCGGTCGGATCGCTGTCTGCGACCAGTCCCGCGCCGGCCTGCACCGTAACGCGGTCCTGGTCTCCCTCGTTTTCGACTGTCGCGGTTCGGATCACGATCGCGAAATCCGCATCGCCAGTCCACGAGTAGTAGCCGACGCCGCCGCCGTAGAGGCCACGGGGCTTGGACTCGAGGTCGTCGATGATCTCCATCGCGCGGATCTTCGGCGCGCCCGAGAGCGTCCCGGCGGGGAACGAGGCTCGCGTCGCGTCGAACGCATCCGAGTCGTCGGCCAACTGGCCGGTTACAGTCGATTCGATATGCTGGACGTGGCTGTACTTGAGGACGTTCATAAACTCGTCGACGCGGACTGAGCCCGGCTCTGAGACGCGGCGAACGTCGTTGCGCGCCAAATCGACCAGCATCGTGTGTTCGGCCCGCTCCTTGCCGTCGGCGAGCATCTCGCCCGCGAGTCGGCGGTCCTCGACGGGACTCGAGCCCCGGTCACAGGTGCCCGCTATCGGGTTCGACATGACCTCGCGCCCGCGCACCGAGATGAGCGTCTCGGGGCTGGCCCCGACGACCGTCAGATCGTCGTGGTCGAGCAGGTACATGTACGGCGACGGGTTCACCTCGCGCATCGCCTCGTAGAAGCCAAGCGGATCGATGTCGCCGTACAGTTCCCGCGTGCGCGAGATAACGCCCTGGTAGATGTCGCCGTCGAGGACGTGTTCTTTGGCCTGCCGGACGCTGTCTTCGTACTCGTCTTTGGGGCCCGCGACCTCGTCCTCGCGGACGAACCCGCCCGTGTCGGGCCGGTCGGCTTCGCGCAGCGTCGCCCCAACAGCAGCCGCCTCGTCGACGAGCGTATCGTACACCGCCTCGGGATCGTCGTCGGCCTCGAGCACCGGCGTAAAGACCAGCGAGACCGTCCCGTCACACTCGTCGAAGGTCAGCGTCTTCGTCGTCAGGAGGAACTGCGCGTCGGGAAACCGCGAATCGGGCCGTTCGAGTCCGACCTCCTCGAGCCAGAGGTCGTAGACGGCGTCGTAGGCCAAGAAGCCGACCAACCCGCCCTCGAGATGCTGGCGGTCGTGGTCGGGGACGTTCTCGAGGCGAACGTCCGGCATCGCCGCCCGGAGCGCGTCGACGGTGTCGCCCGCTGCACCCGTCTCGATCGCCGACAGCGGCGCATCGTCGGTCAGCGCCTCGACGGTCGCATCGCCAGATTCGACCGTCACGACGGCCTCGGGATCGTAGCCCACGTAGGAGTAGCGCGCGTGGCGCGCGGCACCCGTAGTACTCGGCCGGAACGCGCCGTCCGGATCGCTCGAGGCGGTCTTTTCGGCGCTCTCGAGCAGGAACGCATACGGCGCGCGGTCGCGGTCGCCCGCGTCGGATCGACCGGTCAGCGCGGCGTAGGCTGCAAGCGGCGTCGTGTCGACCTCGAGGGTCGCGACGGTGCGGACGACCGCCGGCTGGTCTGACCGCTCGTCGCTCGTGCCCGCGTGGGCACGGAACGTTTCGCGGTCGATGTCGAACGTCGGCGGCTCGTCAGTGGCGGTGTCGGACTCGGTCATAGTGGTCACGGCTCCAGCTCCGCCGGTCGACGGGCGGTCTTCGCTCGAGTGACGAACGACTGGACGGCGTCGACGTCCTTGACGCCGCCGCGTTTCTCGACGCCGCTTGCCACGTCGACGGCGAAGGGCTCGACGGTCCGGACTGCATCGGCGACGTTTGCGGGCGTGAGCCCACCTGCAAGGATCACCGGCGACTCGAGGGCCGCCGCGGCCTCTCGGGTCCGGTCCCAATCGTGGGTCCGGCCGGTCCCGCCACCGCCGTCCTCGCCCGCGGTGTCGACGATGAGCCCGTCGACGACGCCGTCGTAGGCCTCGGCGCTCGTCACGTCGTCGGCATCGATCGCGAGCAAGAGCTCTATGTCAACGTCTGTACGCAGGGACGCGAGTTCGTCAGGGCTGGCGCCACCGTGGAGTTGGAGCGCGTCGGGCTCGACCGCCTCGACCAGTTCGACCGCGTCGGCGGGGTCGTCAGCCATCGTCACGAGCACGCTCGTCACGAACGGCGGCGTGGCAGCCGCCAGTTTCGTGGCCTGCTCGAGCGACACTTCACGCGGCGTCTCGACCGGCACGTCACAGATGATGCCGACCGCGTCCGCGCCCGCGTCGACCGCCGCCGCGAGATCGGCTTCGTTGGTGAGTCCACAGACCTTGACGCGTGTCATCGTCCCTCCGGCTGTGGCGCCGCGCCACAGAGTTGCTCGAGTTTCTGGGCTGCCGCACCGGATTCGATCGCCTCGTGGGCGGCGTCGGCACCAGCCTCGAGCGAGTTGGCCTCGCCTGCGATGTAGATCGCCGCGCCCGCGTTGGCCAGGATGACGTCGCGTTTGGCACCGGTCACGTCGCCCTCGAGGATGCCACGCATGTCCGCAGCGTTTTCCTCCGGAGCGCCGCCAGCGATATCGTCGATCGCGTGTTCGTCGAGTCCCAGATCAGCGGGCTCGAGCGTATACTCCTCGACGGAACTGCCGTCGACTTCGGCGGCGACGGTCTCGCCGTGAATGCCGATCTCGTCGGTGCCTGCGCCGTGGACGACCAGCGCGCGCTCGATGTCCATCCGCGAGAGCGCGTCCGCGAGCGTCGAAACGAGATCAGCGTCGTAGACGCCGACGACCTGTGCATCCGCGCCGGCGGGGTTGGTCAGCGGCCCGAGCACGTTGAAGATCGTCCGCATTCCGAGTTCCTTTCGCGGCCCGATGACGGCTTTCATCGCCGGGTGGAACACCGGTGCGAGCATGAAACCGATGCCGTCGTCCTCGATCGCTTCCTCGACGGCGGGCGGTTCGGCCTCGACATCGACGCCGACTTGCTCCAAGACGTCTGCGCTGCCCGACGACGAGGAGACCGAGTAGTTGCCGTGTTTGGCGATCGGGACGTCGGCGCCCGCAGCGACGATCGCGCTCGTCGTCGAGACGTTGATCGTGTTGTAGTCGTCTCCGCCCGTACCACAGGTGTCGACCAGCGGCTCCCGGTCCGGCGAGATCGTTCTGGCCGCATCGCGCATCCCTTCGGCGAAGCCCGCGATCTCGGCTTCCGTCTCCCCTTTTGCGCGCAGCGCCGTCAGCAGTGCGCCGATCTGAGCCTCCGTTGCGCCCTCGAAAACCGCTGTCGACGCCGCTCGAGCCTCTTCCTGTGTCAGATCCTGTCCCTCGGTCACTCGTTCGACGTACTCCTGCATAGTGAACACCAATGTACGTTGTTGTCTTGTAATGCTCAAATCCGTACATCAACTTAAGCGTATCGACCGGGTGCGTGAGGGCGACTCCCGTACGGCGTCCGATTCGAAACCTTCAATTACGGTGGCGAGCAACGATTGAATGCAGTCAGGAAGCGTGGCAGTGAGGTCACGCAGACCGAAACCAGGCGGGTTGGTGGTCTAGTCTGGTTATGACACCTCCTTGACATGGAGGAGGCCGGCAGTTCAAATCTGCCCCAACCCATTTCTAACGACGCAACGACGAAAAGCGGAGCGCAGCGACAGGTCCGTTTCGTCGGAAATCATCACGATTGCTATAGCTCAGTTCTAACGGATCAACGACCGACGAGCGAGGGTGTCGCTGGTGCTAACGCGTACAAGCCGATCGTCTGAACCATCTCGAGCCAGTCACAGACGTCTCGAGTCAACTGTGTCTTTCCCCAGCAGAATACCGGTCCATCGAAACACCTGACCGAAAAATTGTCACTGTTTTCCACGATATTAGTTTATGCTACCGGTCGATGTAATATAGAACATGAGTTCGCACTCAAAGCACGGCAGTGAAAGTCACGTCCACGAACACCATCCTGGGGCGGTGGGCTACGAGACGCCACAGGCCGCGATCGAGGAGGCGACTCGAGAGACTGTCGCCTACGTCCCAGCCCTCTACGTCGGGACGGGGATCGACGCGCCCGACATGCTGACTGTCGTCGACATCGACCCCGACTCGTCGACCTATTGTGACATCATCGATCGGATCGAGATGCCGACCGTCGGTGACGAGTTACACCACTTCGGCTGGAACGCCTGTTCGTCGTCCTGCCACGTCGAGGGGGCAGAACGACGATATCTCGTCGTTCCTGGCAACCGCTCGTCTCGCATCCATATTATCGACACGAAAGATCGGGAAAACCCCGAACTGGTCGACGTGATCGAACCCGAGGCAGTCTTCGAACACGACCTCTCGGCCCCGCACACGGTCCACTGCATCCCCGAGGGACAGATCATGATCAGTATGCTGGGCAACGCCGACGGCGACCTCCCGGGCGGGTTCCTCCTCCTCAACGAGGACTTCGAGATCGAAGGGCGCTGGGACACGCCCGGCGACATCGAAATGAACTACGACTACTGGTACCAGCCACGCCGGAACGTGATGGTCTCGAGCGAGTGGGCCGCGCCGAAAACCTACTATCCGGGGTTCGACCTCGAGGACGTCGAAGCCGGGAAATACGGCCAGAAGCTGCACTTCTGGAACTGGGAGGACCGGACTGTCGAACAGACGATCGACCTCGGCGAAGCGGGGATGATCCCGCTCGAGGTGCGCTTCCTACACACCCCCGAATCGGACCACGCCTACGTTGGGGCCGCGCTCTCCTCGAACATGTTCCACCTGTACCGGGAGGACGGTGAGTGGCACGCGGACAACGTCATCGACGTGGAGGCCCGCGAACACGAGGACTGGGACATGCCCGTCCCCGGCCTCATCACGGACCTCCTGGTCTCGATGGACGACCGCTACCTGTTCTTCGCGAACTGGCTCCACGGCGAGGTCCGCATGTACGACATCTCCGATCCGTCGAACCCACGGCTGGCCGACACGATCTCCGTGGGCGGACTCTTCAGTGACCGCCAAGAGGTCCAGGGACGGGCGATCAACGCCGGCCCGCAGATGCTCCAGCTCTCGCTCGATGGCGAGCGTCTGTACTTCACGACGTCGCTGTACTCGACGTGGGACGACCAGTTCTTCCCCGAGGAAGGCGAGCAGGGCTCGGTGATGCTGAAAGCCGATGTGAATCCGCGCAAGGGGACGATGACCCTCGACGAGGAGTTCCTCGTCGACTTCGGGACGCTGCCGGCGGGACCGGCCCGCGCCCACGAGATCAGGTGGCCCGACGGCGACTGCACGAGCGACGTCTGGCTGTAGAAACGACGATCGAAGGCGCTCCCTCGAGCCGACGACCGCTCGCGGGGGTGTGGACACGGCCCGCCGGCGGAACGCGGGCCGAGCGAAACGGTTCCAATACAATGACTGTCCATTCAACAAAAGCCGGTGAGCGACGATGCGGATGAGCCGAGCGGCTGCGGCTGCGTTCGTCGCGCTCGCGGTCTGGCCCGTAACCGTCAGCGCCCACGGGGCTGGCGCAGAGACAGCAGCGACAGGAGGGCACGAGCCGGCGGTTCCGTTTGCCATCGCAATCGGGCTTTCGGTGCTGCTCGGCGTCGCGGTCGGCCTCGGAACCGTCTCGCGTTACAGAATCGACCCTGCCGCCGCGGACATCCACGACGTGACGACGCGACGTGAGGTGACGGCGCTGGTGATCGTGCTGGGACTTGCAGCGTTGCTGTCGGGTCTCACCCAGCAGTGGCTGCTGGCGATCGGCGGCGGACTGCTCGGCGGGGCGGTCGCCTGGGTCGGACGCGGACACGGCGTGTCACCGCACGCCGGCTGTGCGGACGCGGCACTCGGCGCGATACTGACCCATCGCGTCGTCGAAGGAATCCTCATCGCGGGCATCTACGCGACGAGCGCCTCGTTCGGCCTGGTCGCGCTCGCCGTCCTGACGGTACACGCACTCGCCGAGACGGTTGCCGTCGGGGGGCTGTACGCACCGGTCAGTCGCAGCTGGGGCGTCGCGAGCGTCCTCGCAGTCCAGTTCGGCTTCCTCGCCGGCGCCGTCGGTGGCAGCGTCCTCGTCGCCGGCCTCACACCACCGGTCGCCACGCTTCTCCTCGCTGGTGTCGGGGGTGCCCTCCTCGTCACGGGCACGACCGAGTTCCGCGTGGCGGCGATGGGGCAACGGCATCGTCTCGAGGCGTAGCTGTGGGACGATACGGACGGCGGTCGAAATCGAACGGTACAAACCCGCGAGTCGACTGCGCCCTGTCATGGAAGTCGTCGGTCGGCTGCTGGCGCTGCTTGCGGTGTTGCTAGTCGGTGCCGGATTGCGGACGACTGGCATCCTCGACCGCCGTCGGACCGAACTACTGAACGCCTTCGCGTACTACGTCGCGCTGCCGGCGCTGATCTTCGTCTCCACCTACGACCGAGCGATCGGCGAGTTGCTCTCGCCGGCACTGGTCGGTGGGCTTCTCTTCGTCCTGTTTACGACCGTGGGACTCGCTGCACTCGTCCACCGCAACCGTGACTCGAGTGCGCGCCGCAGCGTCGCGATCGTCCAGTCGTATCACTCGAATCTGGGCTATCTCGGCTTGCCGCTGGTCGCGGCGACGTTCGACGCGTCGGTGACGGCGATCGCGAGCGTCGTCTTGGGTGTCGTGACGCTGACGCAGATGCCGCTGACGATTCTCGTCCTCTCGACGCTGAACGGGGCCGACGTCTCGCTCGCACGGGAACTCCGCGGGCTCGCGACCAATCCCGTGTTGGCGACGCTGGTCGGCGGGCTTGCCGTCGGCTCATTCGGAGTCACGATTCCGTCGGTCGCCGCGAGCGGACTCGACGCCGTCGGCTCGCTGGCGCTGCCCGTCGCGTTGCTCTGTGTGGGCGCATCGCTGCAGGTTGATCGCGCCGACGTCGATCTCGAGGCGACTGCCGCCGTCGTCGCGCTCAAAATCGGGTTGATGCCCGTGCTCGCGTGGCTCGTGTTCTCGACGCTGGCTGTCGACGCGGCGACGTTCACCGCCAGCGTGGTGATGTTCGGCACGCCGACGGCGGTCTCGACGTTCGTCTTCGCGAACGAACTCGGCGGTGACCGGGAGTTCGCATCGCTGAACGTCTTCGTCACGACGCTGCTCTCGATTGCGACGCTGTTCGTGCTCATCACACTGGTCGGCTAAGCACCACGTCGGCACCGGTCGATAAGCCTCGAGCGTGTGGGTCTCGAAACGAAGCCGTGCTACAGCGAGAAGAGGTTTTTGAGGCGACCGAGCAGTCCCGGACTGTCGTCGCTGTCGCCGTCGTCGCCATTGTCGTTCGCGTTTGGCTGTGAGTCCCGGTCGACCGAGCCGGCCAGCGGACCGGCATCGTTGGGTACGTCGGGACCGCTGCCCGTGTCACTGACGCCAGACGTCTCGAGGTCATCAAGCGAGAGATCGACCTCATCGATCTCGGGGGTCGACTCGCGACCGTCGCCGGCCTCGGCAGCCCGGACATCTGCGCCTGTGACGGTGCCGTCCTCGACGCGCGCGGCCAACTCCTCGAGCGAGGCGTCGTCGGGCAGGCTCGAGGCGGCAGCATCGACCGTCGTCGCGTCGTCCGCGGTCGTATCCGGCTCGGACGGAGTGTCGGTGTCGCCGGTGTCGTCGGTGTCGTCGCTGTCGTCGGCTGCGTCCGCGTCCGGCTCGCTGTCAGCAGCTGTGCGGGCGACCGTCGCAGTCTCGGTGGCCGCTCCTGTGTCTGGCTGGCTCGCGTCGCCAGTCGTCTCGTCGGCTGCCGGAACGTCGTCCTCGTCGAACGTGGTCGTGACGGCGTCGGACTCGTCCGTCGTGGCGGTCGTGTCGCTCGAGTCCGCTGACTCGGATTTCGTCTCATCGAGCGACGCGAGAATGTCGTCGACGCTCTCCTCGGAGACGACACGCTGGGGGCCACCACCTGGCTCGAGGCTGTCGCCCGACTCGGCGTCGTCGGCCCCGTCCGAATCGGCTGCATGCTCGTCGCTCATGGTGGCAGTCTGGCGCTGCCGAGGACATAACTGTTCCCCTGTTACGACAGTCAGGACTCCGAGACGATCGTGACTCGATCGAGTTACTCCGCGAGCGGGGGGTGTGCCCGGACGACGTTGAGGACGGCACCGACGAGGATGATGATGCCGGCGAAGTAGAGCCAGGTGACAAACAGGAGGACGACGCCAACGGCACCGTAGGCCTCGTACTGGGCCGCATTCGCGGCATAGAGCTGGAACCCTGCCTGCAGGAGCGTCCAGCCGACGGCGGCGAAGACCGCGCCGGGGAGCACCTCGCGCAGATCGACCGGAATCGGCGGCAGAACGTAGTAGATCGGCAGGAAGACGAAAATGAGCCCGATCAGCAACGAGAGCCAGCCTAGGGCACCGACGAACGGGATGGTATCAGCAACAATCGCAAGCAGTGTCCCGATCCCGATCATCAGGACGAGCGCGCCCGCGCCGGCGACGATAACCGTGAGCCCGTCTTTGATCTGGTCAACCATCGAGTCCTCGGCGACCTCGTCGTAGACCTTGTCGAACGCCAGGCTCAGTCCCCGGAAGACTTTGAGCGCACCCCATGCGGCGACGACGAGCGCGACGATGGTCGCCTCAGCGCGCCCGGATTCGGTCGTCAGGGCATCGGTCACGAGTTCCTCGCCTGCCGCCGGGAGGAAGTCGCCAGCAGCGGTGATCAACTGCTCGGCTGTCTGCTCGCCACCGACTATCGAGCCGGCGACAAGCGCGAGCAAGACCAGCGGGATGAGCGACACGAACGCGTAATACGCGAAGCCGGCCGCAAGAAAGGTCAGATCGCGGTCGCTCGCCGTCCGATAGATCGCAGTGAGCGTCTCGGGAACCTCCATAGGGACTGTACAGTAGTGCAGACCATGAACCTGTAAGTCGTTCGCACTCTCTGTGTCTCGGTCAGTGTCGATCTTTTCGCCGCGGCTGTCAGCAATCGTGACAGACCAGTTGTGTTGTCCCGACCGTCTCAGTCGGGAGTTCCACTCGAGGCGGGAACATCCACCGACCGATCACCACTCCTGACAGAAGTTCTGCCCCGCGTAGACCGCGCCGTCGTCGGTGATGTAGACGCCGACACCGGCGCGGTCCCAGCTTGGCGTACGTCCCTCCTCGAGAATGGCCTGCCGGTGGGACGTGGAGTTCATCCACTGGTTGACCAGTCCGGTGGCGAGCCCTTCGGCGGTTCGGTGGCGAACGATACCGTCGCCGTCTGCTTGGCTGACGCGTCGACCGAGCCACGTTTTAGCGATGTTCTCGCCGTATCCCCGACAGTAGTCACCGACGTCCTGAAAGCGATCGCCGGGTGCTTCTCCGTCCGGGTTCCGGTGGGCGAAGTAGTCACGGCGGGCCATATCGGTGCTGTGTGCGCGCGCGACGGACGCAACTGTCCCATCCCACTCGAGCGGCGGGAGGTCGTGGGCAGCCCGTCGGTCGTTAATTTTGGCGTGGACGAAGTCCTCGACGGTCGCGGAGCGAACGACCTCGACGTCGGTTTCGTAACTCGAGTTTCCCAGATCCCCAGGATCGACCACTGTGGGGTTTCGCTCGCCGGCTGGTGGCGGCTCGGGACTGGGAGAGGGCTGCTCGCCGATGTCGAGACCGTCGATGAGCTGCGGTGCAAAGAGGGCGGTTCCGAGCGCGAGCGAACAGACGAGGACGATGGCGACGAGGAGGTTCACCAGTCCCCGCACGAGTCCACGGTCGGTGCTCCCGCCGGCGTTCGTTTCTTCGGTCGCAGGCCGCCGCCGATCCATCGCGTCGACAGTTGGCCCGTGGCTACAAGAGGACCGCGACCGCTCACAATGGCTGAGACATCCACAGCGTTTGATACAACGGTCGTCCGCTCGCTCGAGGAGGGAGTTTCGAGGACTATACCAGATGATGCTTTACGCTGAGACTGCAACGGTCGATATTGATGCGCAAACGGACACTGCTTGCGTCAGTTGGCTCCGGTGTCGCACTGAGTCTGAGCGGGTGTATGGGTATGATCGGCAACGGGAGCGACGGCGAGTCGAACTCGAATACGTATCTCGACGCCAAAGAGTGGGAGGGAGTCGATGACCCGTCTAACCTCCCGTTCCCGACGCATGGCGAGGCGCTCCCGTCGGCGACCCTGCCGGCCCCGTTGCGGGACGGGACGGAGTTCTCGATGCCCGACGACTTCGAGACGGATCTGCTGGTGACGTTCATTTACACGACCTGTATGACGATGTGTCCGCGTCTGACCGCCCTCATGGCGCAGACGCAGGACTACGCACGCGAGGAAGGATACAGTGATCAGGTGTCGTTCGTCGAGACGACGTTCGACCCCGCCAGAGACGACGCCGACGCCTTCCGGGAGTGGGCAGACAAACACCGGGTCGAGATGGACGACGGGAACTGGTACTTCCTGCGGCCCGAGAACAAGGACCGCGCGAAGGAGGTCGTTCAGGAGAACTACGGCGTGTATTTCACCAAAACGGAGCCGGAGGACATGGACGCCTACATGTTCTCACACACGGGTGTGATCCTGCTCGCGAACAAGAAGGGGTACGTCGAACGCGCGTACAAACTCCAGGCCCAACAAAATCCCGAGTCGCCGCGGGTGTCCAGACAGGAGATCAACGACGATCTGGCGACGCTGCGCGAACGAGAAGGCTGATCCCTCGCTCACCGCAGCTCGCGGTTATGGCTCCCCGGCCCCACACGCACGCTCATCCAGAGTGACTGTTCTCCGCCCCGTCGCCAAAAATCGTCTCGTGAACCCCAACGACGAGTCCGGGGACGACCGCCATGAACAGGTGTTCCTCGAGCGGAATCCCGGCAATGTCGACACCGGTCCGAAGGTTGATGTCGAAGACGCCGACGGCGAGGGTATACCGGTCCCAGACGTAGGCGATCGGGTACAGTGCGAGGATCGTCACCGCTGCCTTTCGGAGCGCGTTCGCGCGACGTAACAGGATGGCGGCGACAGTTCCCCACACGAGCTCGGTGACGAGGTAGGTGTACCGACCGAAGACGCTGATGTCGGGCATCGGCTGCAATTCAACGGCTGCTATAAAAACACCTGGGCTGGCGCCACCCGGACAAAACGGGCAGTATCTTAAATACGTGGGGGGCAGTACATCAGGGCAGAAGGATGAATATCGCTGATATCGCCACTACGGAGTTTATCGAAGTCGATGCTGGCACGCGCATGGGGAAAGTCCGTTCGCAGTTCGAGAACGGCAACCCCAAGGGAATCATCGTCACCAACGACGGGGAGTACGAGGGCGTCATCAGCGAGCGAGAGGTCCTCCAGTCTCACGTCGAAGACGACGCCAAGGTGTCGGCACTCACCAAACCAAGCCGGAGCACGCCATCACCCAAGGTCGACCGGCAGGAAGACGTCCGCGAGACCGCACGCGTCCTCGTCGAGAGCAACGCGAAGGTCGCGCCGGTATTCGAACACGGCGACCTCTGGGGCGTCATCAGCAACGACGACATCCTCGAGGCGGTCCTGGATAACCTCGATGCCCTCACCGTCGAGGACATCTACACCGACGACCCAGTCACGCTCCGTGAGGACGACGGGATCGGCAAGGCGATCAATCTGCTCCGAGAACACGGCATCTCCCGGCTGCCGATTCTCAACGAGAACGGCTACCTCTCGGGCGTCGTGACGACTCACGACATCGCCGACTTCGTCATCCGAGAGGACGACACGACGACGACCGGCGACCGGGTCGGCGACAGCCAGCGGATGCTCGACGTGCCCGTCTACGACATCATGAACAGCCCCGTCCAGACGACGACGCTCGATGCCACCGCCAAGGAAGCCGCCGAGGCGATGCTCAAGGACGATTACGCGGGCCTAATGGTCACGCCGGCGGACGACGACCGCGTCGTCATCGGCATTATCACCAAGACGGACATCCTGCGCGCGCTGACGTTCACCGAAGAAGAGCACATGGACGTTCAGATCACCAACATCTCGATGCTCGACACCATCACCCGGGAGTCGATCGTCCAGAGTATCGAGGACGTCTCGGACAAGTACGCAGACATGCAGGTGATGCACGCCCACGTCCGCTTCCACGAACACAACGAGAAACTCCGTGGCACCCCGCTCGTGCAGTCGCAGATCCGCCTGCGAACTAACAAGGGCCAGGTCGCCGGCACCGGCGAAGGCTACGGTGCCGAGAACGCCTTCCGCGTCGCACTGGACAAACTCGAGCGCAACGTCTTAGAGCTCAAGGGCGTCACCAGTGACGAGGAGTACCGCGGCCAGCTCCTGCGGAAGCTCAACGAGATCTAGATCGGTCGCGCTCGGACGACGGCTGTCGCATTTTTTGCGCGTGGATGGGAGAGGACAGCGGATTCCACAGAATGAAAGCACTCGTAGGTAATCGAACGCCGACCTCTCAGGGACGGCCCATCTCGTCAGCACCCTCGAGCCCGGCTTCCGTAATCCGGAACTGGACCGATTCACCCGCGGGTTTCGAGCGGTGTTTCTCGAGCGTCGCCCGTCGATTGCCACCCCGGAATCGCTCGAGGCGGACGACGGCACCGGTCCAATGTTCCAAGGTATTGCCGCCAAGCCCGCGGGTGCGATCCGAGTCTGGATCAGAAAAGACCTGGTTCGTCAGGACGACCGCGAGATCGTGTTTTCGAGCCAGCGAGAGCAGGTGTGTCACCTGCCGGGTGACGCTGCGCAACGCCTCGCCCTCGTCGCCGTCGGCGGTGCGCTCGAGTCGGTAGAACCCGGTCGCGCTGTCCAAGACGATCAGATCCGCACGCTCGGCGAACTCCTCGGCGTCGCGGACGGCTTCGGCTTGTTCCTCGAAGTCCAAGACGTCCTCGATGACGATCCGTGAGGCGACCGCTTCGATAGCGTCGTCAGCGCCGGCGCGCGAACGAGCCGGTCCGTCGTCGACGGTGGCCTCGAGCAACTGCTGGAAGCGGTCGACGGAGATGCCTTCGGTGTCGATATAGACGACGGTCCCACCGTCGACGGCCGTTTCGACGGCCGCCGACAGCGCGAGGTTGGTCTTCCCGGCAGCCGGTGGACCGTACAACTGCGTGACAGTCCCGCGTTCGAACCCCCCACCAAGCAACTCGTCGACCGGGTCACAGCCGGTCGAAATCGCCTCATCAGTCACGGGTCGAGTTAGCTGGCTGTGAGGAAAAAGGCCCCGGAACTGTCCGACGGTCGGCGTCGGCTGTCGTGTGCGATCGGTATTCGACAGACTGTGATCGCGCTCGAGGAGCACTCCAGAAATCGATCACGGTCTGGTCCCAACTGTGATGCGTGCGCGAAAAATGAGGTGTGTGCGCAGCAGTTAGCAGAAGTTCTGTGTGGCGTACACTTTGCCGTCGTCAGTGACGTAGACGCCGATACCCTCGTTTTCCCACTGCGACGCGAGGATGTTCTCTCTGTGACCCGGCGAGTTCATCCACTGGGTGACGATCGCATTTGCGAGTTCGGTTTCGGTGGTGTATGTGTCGGTTCCACCATCGGTTCGAACGGGTGTGTCGTACCACGTCTGCGCGATGTTCTCGCCGCCAGTGTAGTACGTGTTGCCGCTGCCATCGACACGGCACGTGTATCCCGCGTCGGCGTACCGGTCGCCGAAGGTATCTCCTTCAGGGCTCGTGTGTGAGAAGTACCCTCTCTCGGCCATGTCCCGGCTGTGCTCGCGTGCGATGTCACGGAGTTCCGTGTCGAACGCCAGTTCGTTCAGACCACGCGCGGCGCGTTCGTCATTGACGGCCTCGTGGATGCTGCGTTCGACGGCGGCGCGGTCGAAGCCGTCGGTTGTCTCGTCAGTCGAGGATTCAGTCTGACCGCTGTCCTGGTCGTCCGTCGTGGTGTCTCCGTCGGTTTCCTCGCCAGTCGAGGATTCAGTCTGACCGCTGTCCTGGTCGTCCGTCGCGGTGTCTCCGTCGGTTTCCTCGCCAGTCGAGGGTTCGGTCTGATCGCTGTCCTGATTGTCCGTCGTGGTGTCTTCGTCGGTTCCGTCGTCGGTCTCGGACCCATCAGTCTCACTCGAGTCGGTTGTGTCACCAGCATCGGAACCAGAATCGGTGTCAGCCGAATCGGTCGTGTCAGTTGTCTCTGACTCGTCACTGTCGGACGACCCATCGGTCGTGTCGCTCGTCTCTTCAGTCTGCTCGACAGTATCGTCGGTACCGCTGTCGTCCGTCGTCGTCTCGGTGTCAGAGTCACCGTCCCAGACAGACCCATCCGATCCCGTTTCCGATGGCTCGTCAGTATCGTCAGCGCCCTGGTCGTGGCCAGGACAGTCGGAGAGGCTGTCGGGGACCGACAGGCCATATGTCGTGAAAATATCGGCCAGCCACGTCTCGAGCGGGGAACAGGAGTCGGCCTGGTTCTGCTGGAACAGCGCAGGTATCGTATTGCTACTCGTCGTCGTGGCATCGGTTACAGTCGCGATCTCGGTCTCTGTCGTGTCTGTTGCCGTGGCGGGTGGTGCAGTCGCTGCAACCCCCGTCCCGGCCATACTCACCACGAGCACCGCAACGATGGTGAGGGTAATACCCAGTCTTGCTAATCTACTCATCAGCACGTAAAACGAGAAAATAAGTTGTA
The DNA here is from genome assembly GCF_041821085.1 of Natrinema sp. HArc-T2. Classification (NCBI taxonomy): domain Archaea; kingdom Methanobacteriati; phylum Methanobacteriota; class Halobacteria; order Halobacteriales; family Natrialbaceae; genus Natrinema; species Natrinema sp. HArc-T2. The sequence continues at coordinate 223,364 of NZ_JBGUAZ010000003.1, forward strand.
ATGAACTGTCTCCTGTACCTGTTCAGTCTTTAGGTCTGAACAAAGAGTACGGTATAGAGACACACGGAATCCTGTCAGTAATTGTTCGGTCGTGTCTCGCCGTTGCCGGCGATGATCGTGTGATCGGTCTTCGTGACCGACACGGGCGTTCGTATACGTTTATTCGGTGCGGAACCGAAGCCACTCCTGTGATCGTCGTCGCCACGTCAGACTTCGAGGTATACCACGGCGTCGTCAACGAACTCCGCGAGCGCGGGACGACGTTTACGACCGTCGAACCGGACGCGGAGCTGCCCGACCACACTGACGTCGTCGTCACTGGAGACGCTCACGCCGACGACTTCGCAAGCGTGCCGACGATCGTCGCCGACCCCGACGACCCCCGGCGGGCCGTCGACCAGGCGCTGGCCGCGGTTCGCGGTGATGGCGGTCGGACGGTCATCGGCGTCGATCCCGGCCGCAAACCCGGGATCGCCGTCCTCACCGGCGAGACCGTCGTCGCCGCCTTCCAGGTGCCACTCGGCGACGCCGTCGACGTCATCCAGCGCGAGGCCGCCGAAGCACCCGCCCCGATCGTCCGGATCGGCGACGGCTCCCGGCTCGAGGGCGCGAAACTCATCACCGACCTTGAGGACGTGCAGGTCGAACTCGTCGACGAGACGGGGACGACCCCCTATCTCGGCACGGGCACGCGAGGGATGGGTGACGTGCTGGCGGCGGTGAATATCGCACGGCTCGAAGGAGAGGTCGTCGACGCGCGCGATATCGAGCCGACGGAGGGCGAGTTACAGGTGATCAAGGACCGCTCGCGCGAGCAAAGCGAGGAGAATCGAGCGATCGACGAGGTGCTGGCCCGTCGGGTCGCTGCCGGCGAGTTGACGATCGACGAAGCGCTCGCCGAGCACCGGGACGACGGGGATGGGAACACAGCCGAATCTGGAACAGAAGATTAGTCCACCGAACGTTAGAACGACCGTCTGCGTACACTGAGCTCTATCCGATCGATAACACGGGGCCGAAGTCCAAAAGAAGCGGAAACTAGCAGTCACGTCGGTCGAAAACCGACCGTGTGACCAAATTGGTTACGCGCCGGCCCAGACGTTCGTCGAGGAGACGGACGTGAACTGGACGTTCTCGTTCTCTTGCATAGTGAGCTGCGAGCTGCCGGCACTTCCACCGTTCTCGGCGACTGCGACGGAGGTGTGCTGCTCGTTCAGATTCTCCTGCGTAATGAACTGGTACTGTGCAATCGCCGCGGTCGCATCCTGATCGATGTCGTTCGTCTGCGTGGCGTTAGCGGCGTAATCGTACGACATGCCGGGGGTAGCAGTACCCGAGTTGCCGTCGAGCGTGACTGTCGTACTCGAGGTTCGAGAGATGTCTTCAGAGGTGTAGCCTGGACTCGCGTAGACGTTCAGCGCGTTCGCGTAGCCGATCTGGACGTTGTAGTTCTGCTGGTACGCCAGCTGGACGGCGGTCGCCTCACTTCCGTTCTGTGCGATGGCCATCGCGCTGTTTTGCAGATTGATGTTCCGCTGTTCGACGCTCTGTTCTTGAGCAACGCCGGCGGTCGCGGTCTGCTCGCCGCCGTCCTTGCTCTTCTTGTCGGGCTTGGCCAGATCGGTTTCAGTCGAGAGGACGCCCTCGCTGACGCCGCCCGCAGTTGCGACGTTCATTCCGGCGGTGGACGCCAGCACGTTCGATGCGCTGGCCTCGCCGATCTGCTGGTTGAGGTTGCTCTGGTCAGTGAACTGGACTGCTGTCGCAGTACTGTTCTCGCCAACCGCGATAGCGACGGCGCCACGCTGTTCGTTGAGGTTCGCCTGGTCGACATCCTGTTGTTGCGTGACGAGTGCCTCAGCGCTCTGTCCCGTGGATAGACCGCTATCGCCAGACTTGTCCTTCTTGTGACCGAATTGACCGTCACCGAGGTAGACGTTGGACGCGTTGGCGACCCCTTGCTGCAGGTTCTCGTTGCGCTGGTACGACTGCTGGACTGCGGTCGCGTCGCTGTCGTTGACGGCCATGGCGAACGCAGTGCTCTGGTTGTTGTAGTTCACCTGCCCGACGTCCTGTGACTGATCTACAGCTGCGAGGGCCTCCTGAGTGATCGTCTCGTCATCACCCTTCTTGTCTTTGACGCCCCAGCCGTCGAATTGCTGGTCACCACTGTTGCCAATGATTATATTGACGCTACCGACGTTGTCGAACTGCGTTTTTTCGCTCCCCAGGATATTCTCGGCAGTGGCTGAACCGCGCTGCTCGTTGTCGTTGTACTGGTTCGCCTCTTGGATGGCGGTCGCTTCGCCACCATCGATCGAAACGGACACGGCAGAGCCCTGCTCGTTGATATTGACCTGATCGACATCCTGGTACTGGATGACGTCAGCCGCGGACTCGGCTGAATCGCCCGCGTGCGTATCAACGTATTCTTCGAGCGATTGGTTACTGAGATCAGCACCGAAGACCAGATACAGCTCCTCGCCGTTCTCGAGCGTGTATACTGGTCTGTCAGTGGAGTCGTTGTTGCTGCCTGCGGTGGCTGCCGGGACACCAGCTCCCATCATCGCCAAGGCTACCATACAGGCCATAAGGACTGTCGTAGCTCGTGACCGTCTTGTCGTATTGCTTGTCATGGTTCGTTTGATCTATGCCGTGAGAGTCCTTTGTTTCCGCATCTCCACGGCGCAAACCACCCTTCCCGGATGATAGACATTGTTATTGATCAGTTGTCGATGGGATGAAGGAGTCTACTCAACCGAAGACAGGTGCTAAAGACCGAAACCAAGACCTTCGGACCCGAATAGATACTGAGTCATGTTTCCACATTACAAGATCCAATAATGGCGCTCAGACCGTTTCAGCAGGAAATTCTGACTGTTTCAATAATAGAGCTCAGTTAGGAAGGATGAAAGGCGGTATTTCGGTACAAAACGGGGGCGGGACGACAAGAGAAAACAGTGAGGAAATATCAAAATAGATCCCAAATATCAACGACAAGTGCTCTCCCGCAGGTGATGTATGCCTATCCTCCTCAGCGTAGTCCCGATTTCGTATCTAGCAATCCCATGATTCGGCTTGAAACCGTTTCTGGGGTTGAAATAGGTCTCCGTACTGTCCACCGACTGGGCAACGCGCCGCGAACGGGAGGCTAATAGGAGCTGGCGTGGCTCATCTGTGCAGAGCCGTGGCTCTGCGATGGCGGCCAGCCCTGTTCCACAGGCTCCCGCTTCGCTGACGCGTGCCTAATAAACTATGAAACGAACAATCACAATCGCACTGGCGGTAGCGATGATCGCGAGCATCGCTCTCGCTGGAACGGCAGCAGCTGGTGGCGCAGATCACGGTGACCATGGCGGTGCCGGAGATATCTCGCTTCAGGATGCAGACACACGCGTTGTCCAGGACAGTCAAGGACGACAGGTCAACATAAATGACCAAGACGCAGCGGTCTACCAGAACGGCACTGCGTCCGTCGAAGGTGGTGACGGTGGTGCCGTCACTGTCTCCGTCAGCGAGAATGCGACGGGAGACGTTTTCGCACCTGGCAGTGGATCTCGCAACGCCGAGACTCAGGGTCAGAGTGTGCCCGGCATGCCCTTCGATGGTCAGGCCACAGAGAACGGTACGACGATTACCGTTGATAGCAGCGGCGGCTCGGTTGACAACGCCTCGGCCACCGTGAACAACGACGCTCAAGTGATCCAGCGTGCCGACCAGAGTAACAACAAGGAGCAGGTCGCTAACGCTGCAGCAGCTAACCTCCGCAACCTGGCCATCTTCGGCTAAGTTCGTACAATTAAATCTTTTTTGGCGTAGACGTAGAGCCTAGCTGCAAAGCTCCGCGTAATGGCTGATCCGGCTGCACTCGGTAGTTTCATGAATTTTTATGTTCTGGCTTACAAGGTCGGCTCACTGTGGACAAAAGGACGGTTATATTTCTGTGGGTCGCAGACCGCAGGGAGCATACCCTCGCTCAGACGGTTATGGCTGCGACTCGGCAGACATAGTACACGCCTGCTCCCGCTCACCCAGCGTCAGTCTCCCAGCAGTAGCCGCTGAGCCGCTGGAGGATGTGCTTGAACGCTCCCGATTATGTCGGTACTAGGCTGATCGACAAACGAAATGATCCAAGAGCACTCAGTGGAACTCTAGCAGATTTCCATGGCCGCGTCCACGACATACGATCTAGTGATCGACAATGGAGACAAGGAAGGCCTTGCTGGGGTAACCTCTCCGAGGCTGTTCTTGGCTACTATAAGCCGATGTCTCTCTGGTGATTTACGTGTAGAGAAGATCCGATAGAAAGTTTCCTAGTATATCTGAATTTTTACTCTTGTCCTCTATTCTTGCCGAGAGTGGTATGCGTACATTTTAAACACAGGTAGCGCTACCACGGCTCCGCATCACCGTGATATCTATCGTCTCATGAGGAGTTCAGCTGTTGCGCTGATCAAAGGCAAGGAGGACACGGCCATGTTTCGACCGGACACCGCCACGACCGATGTGGAGAGTGCAACCACGAACGAGGCAGGCTTTGGTTCAGTCATCTCTCTTGTACACGGTCCCTCCTGTGTACAGCGGAGGAGAGGGTACTATCAGGACGGCAAGCTAATCTGAACACCATACCTTCCACCGAGTTTCTTACCCCCGCGGTGGTGGGCATGGAACTGCCTGTCGTGACAGGAAACAGCCTGGGTTCTCCTGATGAAACCCCTTACACGATTAGCGTACTTGAGCGCTACAAGCTGGAATCCTTGTAGAGGGTGGCTGTAGAGTTATCGTCTCGCGTATCCCTGCCCTGTGGGATGCGGTTTTCACTTAAAGCTACGGAACTTTTCTATTGAACCTGAAATCGGGAGAAACGATGATTTCTGTTTAATAACCTCTCTGTAAGTCTGTAACTCACCCGCCATCAGGACGGGTGGTTTACGAACAATGCGAAAGGACGCTAAACAAGAGGACGAGAAGAGAATTGATATCAATCGTCGCGACGTGATGAAGGCGGCTGGTGGGGCTGTCGTCGCAGGAGGAACACTTGGGGCAGTAAGTGGAACAGCAGTAGCGCAAACTTCGTGTTTGACCGACTGTCAAACTATAAATATCGAAACGTTCAACAGCGCAAATTACAGAACGTACAATCTTGATTGTGGTGGGTCGTTCACGGTCAACGACGCCGGAAAAGGATGCATCTCGATATCGACGGGCAGCAACACGTGCATGAAGAGGGTACGGCTAAAGGGTGGGCAGGAAGAGGTAACGTTTACTTGCCCGGAGGTAAATACCCAGAGTGAGTTTTGCCTGCCTGTACGCGAACAGGGCGGCCGCCCCGACATCAGCAACGCGACGTTCGAGGCCTGTTGTCTGAGTTCGACATTCGTAAACAGCTTCGACCTGTCTTGCTCGGGCGTCTCGTTCTCGGCGTGTGCGTGTCCGGGGTCGACCGCCAGTCTGACCGTGGCGGACGCAACTGGAACGCTTGTGAACCAGACCTACACGGCGGACTGTGAAGGGGTCGTCAGCGGGAGTGAATCGTTCGACGCAACCGGAGCGACGACCGCGACACTCACGCTCCGCGGAGAGGCGTTTACCGAAGGGCCGATAAATTGTGGTGACGGCGGTGACGGCGGTGGCGATGGTAAACCTGGTGAGATCGGCGAGAACGTCGAAGTGAACGTCGATGCAAGCGGTGGCTCGGCTGCGGAGTCCACTGCCTCTGCGGAGAACGACGTAACAGTCAACCAGGCGGCTAATCAGAGAAATGACGGGCGTCAAGCCACTACTACTGAAGCGAAGGCTACTGAGACGACCTCGACCGCTGGCTCGCGGACGCTCAAAGACTACCTCAACGGCCTCCTCTTCGACTGACACCTACAGGAGACGCACATCTACTGGATAGCGTCACCCCCCGCAGTCTCTTCCCCTTCTCAAATTAAACGCGGTAGTAGTAATACAGCTTAGTTACTTCCTCATCCGCGATAAATAGCCGTTTCAGCCTGCCGGATCACCTCGCGAACTGTCAGACCGCTCTCTCGAGCCACCTCCTTCGCGTCGTCGTACTCCGCACTCACGTCGTACATCTCTCCTGCCGAATCACTCGCGATTTTCACGGTCACGTCGTACTCGTTGCCGTCGAGCTCGAGCGTCACCGTCTCGAACTCCCGATTCGCGATCCATCGGTGGGTCGCCCCTGCATCACGCACACCCAATGTCCCGGTCTCCTCGGCCAGCGCTCGAGCAACCCGCTTTCGGTCTTCGGGTTTGCAGATGACCTTCACGAGGTGGCCGGGGCGAGACTTCTTCATGGTCGCAGGCATGATCGACACGTCTCGCGCGCCCGCGTCTGCGAGCGTCTCCTGGAGGCCGCCCAGCACTTCGGGCGTCGCGTCGTCGAGGTTGGTCTCGAGAACCGCGATATCGTCTTTGACGAGCCCGCCGCGGTCCTCGCCCGTGCCGACCAGCACTCGAAGCACGTTCGGGTGTGGATCGAGGTCATAGCCACCCGCGCCGTAGCCGGATTCCTCGAGCGAGAGCGTCGGCAGCGTTTCGATACCGTCGGCAATGTGGCCCAGAATCGCTGCACCGGTCGGCGTCAGCAGTTCGGCGTCGACCGGGCCACCGCGGAGCGACCAGTCGGAACGCTCGGCGATTTCGACGACCGCCGGCGCGGGAATGGGATACTCGCCGTGGCTCATCGACACCGTGCCGTCGCCGGTCGAAATCGGCGTGGTAACGATTCGATCGGGCTCGAGATCGTGGACCAGCGCCGCGGCCCCGACGACATCCGCGATCGCGTCGTCGGCGCCGACCTCGTGGAAGTGAATCGACTCGAGATCCTCGCCATGGACGCCCGCCTCGGCTTCGCCGAGGAGTTCGAAGATCGCGAGCGCGTCGCGTTCGATCGCCGGCTCGAGGTCCATCTCGGTGACGATCTCGCAGACCTCGCGATAGCTGCGGTGGGGGCCGTGTCCTTCGGCGTGGACGCCGTCGTGGCTGTGGTCGTGGTCGTGGCTGTGATCGTGACTGTGGCCGTGGTCGTGCTCATGGCTATCGTCGTCGCCGTGATCGTGACTCGAGTCACCATGAGCGTGGTCGTGGTCCGCTTCCTCGTGGTCGTGGTCCGCTTCCTCGTGGTCGTGGTCCGCTTCCTCGTGGTCGTGGTCCGCTTCCTCGTGGTCGTGGTCCGCTTCCTCGTGGTCGTGGCCGTCGTGTAGGTCGTCGTCCGCCAGGAGCACGTCGACCGACGTCGCGGCGATGCCGCTTTTGTCGACGGTGTCGATCTCATATTCGACCTCGAGGGCGTCAGTCACGGACTCCAAGACAGCAGGATCGGCACCGGCGTCGAGGAGGGCGGCGAGGATCATATCACCGCTCGCACCCATCCGGCCATCGAAAGCGAGAACGCGCATGTTCATACTCCGGATGGGAAGCGAGAAAAAGCCATCTCTCCGGCCGGTCGGCACGCTGTCGGTAGGGCCAAAACCCACCGAGGCCGGTACATCTTTGTAGCGTCCGGTCCCAAGTATCTATGGTACAGACTAGCACATAGATGTGGGGTAACACAAAACCTATCCGATCACGTGTCGGAGACATTAACATCGCCGTCCATCCCTAAACCATGAACGAAGTCCAACTCGAGGTCGCGAAGGCGTACCCGAACGATTCGGGTCGTGGTATCGCCCGACTCGACCCGGACACGCTGTTACATTTGAAGCTCAGTCCGGGCGACATCATCGAAATCGAAGGTGCAGACACCACCGCCGCAAAGGTCTGGCGTGCAGACCGGCAGGACTGGAACACCGATACCGTCCGTATCGACGGGTTCACCCGCCAGAACGCAGACGTCGGTATCGGCGAGCGCGTGACGATCCGCAAAGCCGAGGCAACGAAAGCCGACAAGCTGACCTTGGCCCCACCGGAGGAGGCGTCGGTCCAGTTCGGCTCCGACGCCGCCGGCATGGTCAAACGCCAGATCCTCAAGCGACCGGTCGTCGGTCGCGACATCGTCCCCGTCATGAGCTCGACGAACCACCCGTTCATGCGCTCGCCGGGGCAGGCGATCCCGCTGATCGCCGTCGAAACCGAACCCGAGGGCGTCGTCCTCATCACCGAGGACACCGACGTCGAACTCCGCGAGGAACCCATTTCGGGCTTCGAGAAGACCGGCGGCGGGATCACCTACGAGGACATCGGTGGCCTGCAAAACGAGATCCAGCGGGTCCGGGAGATGGTCGAACTCCCGATGAAACACCCGCAGATCTTCAAGAAGCTCGGCATCGAGCCGCCACAGGGTGTCCTTCTGCATGGCCCGCCGGGGACCGGGAAGACCCTGCTCGCGAAAGCCGTCGCCAACGAGACCTCCGCCAGTTTCTTCTCTATCGCCGGGCCGGAGATCATCTCGAAATACTACGGCGAGTCCGAACAGCAGTTACGCGAAATCTTCGAGGACGCGACCGAGGAGTCGCCCTCGATCATCTTCATCGACGAACTCGACTCCATCGCGCCCAAGCGCGAAGATGTCACCGGTGAGGTCGAACGCCGCGTCGTCGCCCAGCTGCTGACGATGATGGACGGCCTCGAGTCACGCGGCCAGGTGATCGTCATCGCGGCGACCAACCGCGTCGACAGCGTCGACCCTGCCCTGCGCCGGCCGGGTCGCTTCGACCGCGAGATCGAGATCGGCGTCCCCGACGAGACGGGCCGTGAGGAGATCCTCCAGATCCACACCCGCGGCATGCCGCTGTCGGATGACGTCAGCCTCGGGCATCTGGCCGACGAGACCCACGGCTTCGTCGGAGCCGACATCGAGAGCCTGACCAAGGAAGCCGCGATGAAAGCACTGCGGCGCTACTTACCGGAGATCGATCTCGACGAGGAGGACATCCCGCCGAGCCTGATCGACCGGATGATCGTCAAACGCGAGGACTTCCGCGGCGCGTTGAACGAGGTCGAACCCTCGGCGATGCGGGAAGTGCTGGTCGAACTCCCGAAGATCTCCTGGGACGACGTGGGTGGCCTCCACGACGCCAAAGATCAGGTCAAAGAGTCCGTCGAGTGGCCGCTCTCGACGCCCGAGCGGTTCGACCGGCTGGGCGTCGATCCGCCGGCCGGCGTCTTGCTCTACGGCCCGCCGGGGACTGGCAAGACGCTAATGGCCAAGGCAGTCGCCAACGAGACCAACGCGAACTTCATCTCGGTGCGTGGCCCGCAACTGCTCAGCAAGTGGGTCGGCGAATCGGAGAAGGCCATCCGCCAGACCTTCCGCAAGGCCCGACAGGTCTCGCCGACGGTCATCTTCTTCGACGAGCTGGACGCGCTCGCTCCAGGTCGGGGCGGTGAGACCGGCTCGAACGTCTCCGAGCGCGTCGTCAACCAGCTGCTGACCGAACTCGACGGACTCGAGGAGATGGGCAACGTCATGGTTATCGGCGCGACCAACCGGCCGGACATGATCGACCCCGCACTGCTGCGCTCGGGGCGGTTCGATCGGCTGGTCATGATCGGTCAACCCGACGTCGACGGCCGTGAGCGCATCCTCGAAATCCACACCGAGGACACGCCGCTGGCCGCCGACGTCACGCTGCGCGAGATCGCCGAGATCACGGACGGCTACGTCGGCAGCGACCTCGAGTCGATCGCCCGCGAAGCGGCCATCGAGGCCCTGCGTGAGGACGAGGAGGCCGACATCGTCGAGATGCGCCACTTCCGGCAGGCCATGGAGAACGTCCGGCCGACGATCACCGACGAGATTCTCGAGTACTACGAGCAGATCGAAGAAGAGTTCCGCGGCGGCACGACCGGCGGCCCCGACCCAACTGGTCGTCGCGGCAGCCGAATCGGCTTCCAGTAACCGCCGTTCTTTCGGCCTGCAATTTCTGTTTTCGCGCCCGACTGCGATGACGGCGTTGGCGTTGCGTTCCTACTGGCGCTCGGTCGACTCCCGAGCAGCATCGAAGTGACGGCGCTCGATGCGGACCGTCGATGCCTTCTCGTTTGCTGTCGCTGGATCGTGCTCGCTTGCGACCTCGCGGATCGCGCGCATCGAAGCGTCTCTGACCAGTGCCTCGAGGTCGGCGCCGGTATAGCCCTCGAGATCGCCTGCGAGGGCCGCGATATCGACGTCGTCGGCGAGGGGTTTGCCACGAGTGTGGACGGTAAGGATCTGCTCGCGCGCTTCCAGGTCGGGTTCGCCGACGAAGACATGTGTGTCGAGCCGTCCGGGCCGGAGCAGCGCCGGATCGATCTGGTCTTTACGATTAGTCGCGGCCAGCACGACGAGATTCGGGTTTTCACGCATGCCGTCGAGTTCGGTCAGCAATTGTGAGACGACGCGCTCGGTGACTTCGTGGCCCTCGCCGCGAGCAGCCGTGATCGCGTCGATCTCGTCGAAGAAGACGATCGACGGGGCCGCTTGGCGGGCGCGCTCGAACACCTTGCGGATCGCCTTCTCGCTCTCGCCGACGTAGCGGTCGATGATCTCGGGGCCGTCGACACGGACGAAGTTGACGTCGGTTTCACCTGCTAACGCGCGCGCGAGCAGCGTCTTCCCAGTGCCCGGTGGGCCATGCAGTAAGACGCCAGAGGGCGGGTCGGTGTTTGTCTCCTCGAAGAGGCGGTCGTAGGTCAGCGGCCACTCGACGGATTCTCGAAGGGTCCGCTTTGCGTCCTCGAGCCCGCCGACGTCCGAAAAGTCCGTCGTCGGCGATTCGGCGACGTACTCGCGCATTGCCGAGGGTTCGACAGAGGCCAGCGCCGCGTCGAAGTGGGCTTTCTGGACTGTCGGGTTCCGATTCCACTCGCGGCGCTCGTCGTCGGCTGCCGGTCGATCGCGGATGGCGGCCATCGCGGCCTCGCTCGCGACGGCGTCGAGATCGGCGCCGACGAAGCCGTGGGTCCGGCGTGCGATCGCGTCGATGTCGACCTCCTTGGCGAGTGGCATCCCGCGGGTGTGAACCTCGAGGATTTCTCGACGGCCCGTCTCGTCGGGGACGCCGATCCCGATCTCGCGGTCGAAGCGCCCGCCACGCCGGAGCGCGGGGTCGATGGCGTCGACGCGGTTGGTCGCGCCGATAACGATGACTTCGCCGCGAGCGTCGAGCCCGTCCATCAGCGTCAGCAACTGGCCGACGATGCGGTTTTCGGCGTCGCTCTCGTCGTCGCGCGTGCCGGCGATCGAGTCGATCTCGTCGAAAAAGATGATCGTCGGTGCCTCCTCGCGGGCACGCTCGAAGGTTCGCCGGAGCTGTTCTTCCGACTCGCCTTTGTACTTCGACATGATCTCCGGGCCCGAGATCGTCTCGAAGCGGGCGTCGACCTCGTTGGCCACCGCGCGGGCGATCAACGTCTTGCCCGTGCCCGGCGGGCCGTGCAGCAAGACGCCCGAGGGCGGCTCGACGCCGAGTCGTCTGAACAGTTCGGGCTCCGACAGCGGGAGCTCGATCACCTCGCGGACTAACTCGAGTTCCTCGTCTAAGCCGCCGATGTCCTCGTAGGTAACGCCGGAACTCGTAGGCTGCTCATCGGTGCCGGCGTCGGGTGCAGTCGCTGTCTCCGATCCCGTCGCGTCGCTCGCGTCGGGGCGACGGCTGGCAGTCCCCGATTCACGCTCCCCCGAGTCAGTAGTGGGCGCGCTCGAGTCGGTACCGACGATCCGGACCGTCGTCTCCCGCGTGATCCGCACGTCGCCGTCCGGATCGGTGTCAGTTACCTTGAACGGCTGTTGATCGATACCCTCGATTCGGACCTGCTCGCCGGCACGAACCGGTCGGTTGCGGAGTTTTTCCGCTGCACCGGTTTCAGCGGCTCGCTGCTGATTCTCGGCGAGTCCCGGCGGCGCGATCAGCGTGACGCGGTCGGCGTCGGTGATCGTCGATTTGTCCTTCGCTCGGACGGTGACGGTGTCACCGACGTGAACGCCGGCGTTGGCTCTGGTATCCCCATCTATCTGGACGGCGTCGTCCGGAACGGACGGGTCTGCGGGCCACATCTTGGCAACCGTCGTTGACTCGCCGTCGATGACGACGGCGTCGCCGCTCAGGATACCGAGCTGTCGCCGCACCGGTTCGGGAATCCGTGCGACACCTCGGCCTGCGTCCCCCTTCTCGGCGGCGCGTACCGACAGCGTCACGCCGTCTCCCTCCGACGAACTCATAGTCGTTCCTTTCGGGCCAGCCACCTTGAGAATTGTCCCCGCGGGCGTCGTGAGACGCCACCAGACACGGGATTCTCGAGGCCCATTCGGTCAAGACAACTGAAAAAACGCCTTTTGTTGTTCGTCTCCCATGAGAACGTATGGTCGTCCAGACAGAACGCGACGACACGACCTGGTACGAGTGTGAGACCTGCGGGCTCCTTTTCGACGAGCAGTCGGATGCAACGGACCACGAACGGATGTGTGACGACAGCGACCCATCCTACATTCAGTAGGACAGCCGCTAGATCCGAAATCGGTTACTCGAGGCGGTCGCGATGCTCGGCCGCGAGCTCGCGTGCCTGCTCCATCGTGTGGGTATCCGTCCACCGGACGCGTTCGCCATCGCCGTAGGCGAGCGCAGACTTGAGTTCGTCCCGGAGGACGCCGTGGTCGATCGCTAGCACCGTTCCCGACGCGTCGCCCAGTTCGTAGACGCCGGGCCGATCCGGGGAAGCGGCGACCGTCTCGCGGGTAAGGTCACGCCAGGGTTTCTGTAAGGGCATCAGTCGGTGTTCTCGACGAGTTCGTAGGCGTGTTCGCTCATCTCGTCTTCGGCAAAGACGAAGACGCGCCCGTCGACGGCCGAGAGGTCGGCATCGACGCGGACCGAGTAGGCCTCCGTCGCGACGCGTACGCCCGGGAACAGTTCCTCCTCGTCGTCGCGGTCGAGCATCACGCGGCCGACGCCGGTCGACTCGAGGATGTCGTCGTGGGTGTTCCGATCGTTGACGTAGGTCATGACACCCTCGACGCCGTCGGGGTCAGTGACGAGGACGTGTACCTCCTTGCCCGGCGGGGTCGTCAGCGGGCCCTCGACTGGTTTGGGCGGTCCGTGGTAGAACACCTCGCGGCCATCGAGATACTGGACGACGATACCGCCGTCGACGAGATCGACGCCGATCGTGCTGGGGGCGACGTCGTTTCGCGCGCTCATGACCACACGTTCGATTGGATCGGGCAAAAGGCGTGCGTTCTGAGGGCCATCGAGCGTGTCGAGAACCGACGCCCTCCGTGTCGACGTATCACGAGGATCGTCAGCCGTAAGTATTCGGTCTGAGAGTGTCCGGGTATGGATGGCCGTGCTGTCGCCCCCGCTGCCGGGACGGTACTCAACGCGCTCGCGACCGGGACCGGCTCGGCGTTCGCGATCGACCTCGAGACGACGGCGACCGTCGATCTCACTGATGACGGCGAAATCGTCGGCGAGATCGCCGGTCAGCCCGACGCCGACACGGGGCTTATCGAGTGCTGTGCCGAACTGACGATCGCGGAGTACGCCGACGCGGCGGGACTCGACGAATCGGATGTGGGCGCGCGCGTCCGCACCGAAAGCGAGGTGCCGATGGCAGCCGGCCTCAAAAGTTCCAGCGCCGCAGCCAACGCGACGGTTCTCGCGACCCTCGACGCCCTCGAAGTCGCAGACGCGGTCGACCGGATCGAGGCCTGTCGGCTCGGAGTTCGAGCGGCCCGCGACGCCGGCGTGACCGCGACGGGCGCGTTCGACGACGCCAGCGCGAGCATGCTCGGCGGCGTGACCGTCACCGACAACACAAGCGACGCGCTGCTCGCCCGCGAGGAAGTCGACTGGCACGCGCTGGTCTATACGCCACCGGAACAGGCCTACAGCGCCGACGCCGACGTCTCGGCCTGTAAGCGCATTGCTCCCATGGCCGAACTCGTCGAAGAACTCGCACTCGACGGTCGCTACGGCGAGGCCATGACCGTCAACGGGTTTGCCTTCTCGGCTGCCCTCGAGTTCTCCACGGGTCCGATGATCGACGCCATGCCCGACGTTGACGGCGTCTCGCTGTCCGGCACCGGCCCCAGCTACGTCGCCGTCGGCGATCGGGACTCGCTCGAGGCCGTGCGAGAGCGATGGGACGACCGCGACGGAACGACACGATTACTGCAGACGCGAACCGACGGAACACGAACACGATGACTCGAGAGCCAACAGACACGGCGACGGACGGTGGAATCGACGAGGAAACACTGACACCTGAGGAGATGAGCCTCGACGAACTGCGCGAGGAGATCCGGACGATCGACCAGGAGATCGTCGAACTGATCGCCCAGCGAACCTACGTCGCGGACACGATCGCCGCGGTCAAGGACGAACAGGGGTTGCCGACGACCGACGAAACGCAGGAACAGCAGGTCATGGAACGCGCAGGAGACAACGCCGAACAGTTCGACGTCGACGCGAATCTCGTCAAGGCGATTTTCCGGTTGCTGATCGAGTTGAACAAGGTCGAGCAGCGAGAATCACGCTAAGCCTTACTCTATCAGATTTGAATCGTAGTAAGACACACCGCTGACAAGCCTTTGAACCCCATCCTGAGGCTTATAATTAGTAATTAAAAGGGTACTGTTAATAGTAATACCATATAAATCTGGAAAGGCTCAAACTCCGGGGGGCAGCCTATTTCCTCTGTAGAATGGGGACACCGACCGCCGAAATCCCTCAGTCGTCAGCCGCAGCCGCTTTGGCTTCCTCGGCGCTCGAGCCGGCACGCTCCAGCTCCTCGAGATACTCGTCGGCATCCAATGCGGCTTTCGAGCCCATGCCAGCGGCAGTGACGGCCTGCTGGTAGTGGAAGTCGACGACGTCGCCGGCACCGAAGAGGCCGGCGACGTCGGTTTCGGTCTGACCGCCGCCGTCGCCGCCGGTGGTCTCGAGGTAGCCCTCGTCGTCCAGTTGGACGCCGGTGTTCTCGAGGTAGTCGGTGTTGGGGGTGTGACCGATCGCGTAGAAGACCGCGCCGACGTCGAAGTCGAACTCCTCGGTTTCGGGGTCCTCGAGGCGGTCGGTGGGGTGGCCGGCGTCGTTTTCGACGAGGGTAACGTGGTCGACGCCGTCTTCTTGGGTGCCGTGGATCTCGATCAGTTCGGTGTTTTTCAAGAGCTCGATCTCGCCTTCTTCGACCTTTTCGTGGACGCGGTCGACCCAGTAGTCCTCCGCGCGGAACTCCTCGCGGCGGTGGGCGATGTAGACGGTGTCGGCGAACTTCGTGAGGAAGGTCGCTTCCTCCATGGCGGCGTCGCCACCGCCGACGACGAGCATGTCCTCATCGCGGAAGAACGCGCCGTCACAGGTCGCACACGTCGAGAGACCGTAGCCCATGAGTTCGTCTTCGCCGGGAACCCCGAGCGTCCGAGCGCTCGCACCGGAGGCGGCGATGACTGCATCAGCGGTGTAGACGTCGCCGGTTCTGAGTTCGACGCGGAAGGGTCGGCTCGAGTCGTCAACTGATTCGATGATCCCGTTTTTGAGGTCGGCACCGAACTGCGTGGCCTGCTCTTTCATCCGGTTGACGAGCTCGGGGCCGCCGATGCCCTCGGGGAAGCCGGGGTAGTTGGCGACGTCGGTGGTCAGCGTCAGCTGGCCGCCGGGTTCGTCGCCCTCGATGACCAGCGGCTCGTTGTTCGCACGCCCGGCGTAGATCGCCGCGGTCAGGCCAGCGATGCCGGTCCCAGCGATGATCAGTGGGCGGTGTTCGACGATTTCGTCGTTGGAAATCCCGAGCAATTCGTCGAGTTCGCCGGTCTCGTCAAGTTCGTGTGTGTCGTCCCAGCCACCGACGTGTTCGTCGTCGATGAATACTTGGGGTGCGGTCTTACGGTCGTTTGCGCGCTCGACCATCTCGTCGAAGCGCTCCTCGTCGTCGGAGACGTCGTACGCCTCGTAGTCGACGCCCTTGCTCTCGAAGAGATCCTTGGCTCGCTCGCAGTGTGTACAGCTGCCTTTAGTATAGATCTCGACGCGTGGCTGATCGGTCATATTGCAGGTGTTGGGCCAGAGAGCCTAAACCGCTTGTGCTCGCAGCAACGACACCCCCTTGCTGTGACGGTACTACCGTGCTGTCAGCTAGCGTCGTTCTGTCGCCGGTGGGAAAACCGTGGCCGATTTGACATCCTCCCCGCGCTGAAGCGCGAGGATTCCTTCGTGGGACAGCACGCCGTTCGTGTGCCCCCGAAGGCACCCTGACCGAGACCATCGGGGTCTCGGCTGTGGTTTGTGAGTAGTGCGTCGGGCCACCGAAGTGGCGTGGTGTGCTTGGGTATCCGCTTGCACCTCACAGGCCGTGCCATCGACCCGACTCACCCATGGTGGTTGAGTAGAACATCCGACGCAGGGTTGCTTTTTGTTGACGGAGACCCCAATCCAACTCCAATTTTCGCCTGATGTGCTTACACTACGATATACTGTCGGCCTACTTAATCGTTCGTGGTTTGTGGCCCTGTTGTCGGATTCATCTCCGCGCTAAAGCACGGGGCTTTCTCCTTGATTTCCCGTAATGGCGTTTCTCGAGGACCTCAGAGGCCATGAACGGTCGTACAACTCGAACGTCGTCCGAGGTGACGTCGCATACTCGCGTCGACACGACGCACTTACGGGCCCAAACGACGACCACCGACTATGGCTGCCGATCTCGAGGAGAAGACGGACCGGTATGGCGAGTTACTTACAGAGGCGCTCGACGCGGCGACGATCGCACCGCCGGAGGGGACGCCGATGGCGGACGCGGCTGCTGACTGTTACGAGATGGCGGCCTCGTATCTCGAGGACGGAAATCACTTCCGAGAACAGGACGATCTCGTCAATGCGCTAGCGTCGTTTTCCTACGGCCACGCGTGGCTCGATGCCGGTGCTCGCGTCGGGCTGTTCGATGTCCCACGGGAGGGACACCTCTTCACGGTCGAATAAGACGTTAGCGGCGCACGTACGTCGCGGACTCTCGTCGACAGCTTGCAGGTGAGAGCAAGGGCCGAGCCGGTTTTGTTGGGTATCTGGTGGAGAACAGACATGACTGTCGGCCCTGGTATCTCTGATGATTAATCACTATGTAACCGGAACATATATACCAACAAATCCGTTTAGTTTATAAAGTAGGCGAAAGCTTTATATGCTTTACGGCATTACTCTGTGTTAGCTGAGGCGACCGGGTTTCTTCTGGTTACCCCACCCGGGAGCCCCGAGTAACCCACCCGATACACAATGACTGATACGAACATTCGAACCTATACGAGCGAGCAAGAGACCGAGGACGAAGAAACCACGTCGGTATCCGACGAGCAGGAACGCTGTCCAGAGTGTGGCGGCCGACTCGTCTCGGACGACGAACACGCCGAGACGGTCTGTACCGAGTGTGGACTCGTCGTCGAGGAAGACGAGATCGACCGTGGCCCCGAATGGCGTGCGTTCGACGCCGCCGAGAAAGACGAGAAGTCCCGCGTCGGCGCGCCCACGACGAACATGATGCACGACCAGGGGCTCTCGACCAACATCGGCTGGCAGGACAAAGACGCCTACGGTCGGGCGCTCTCGAGCCGCCAGCGCCAGAAGATGCAACGGCTTCGCACCTGGAACGAGCGCTTCCGCACGCGTGACTCCAAGGAGCGCAACCTCAAACAGGCCCTCGGCGAGATCGACCGGATGGCATCCGCACTCGGCCTCCCCGAGAACGTCCGCGAGACGGCGAGTGTCATCTACCGACGCGCACTCGAGGAGGACCTGCTTCCAGGCCGATCGATCGAAGGCGTCGCGACCTCGTCGCTGTACGCCGCGGCCCGCCAGGCCGGCACGCCGCGCAGCCTCGATGAGATCTCGGCTGTCTCCCGCGTCGAGAAGATGGAGCTCACCCGCACCTACCGCTACATCATCCGGGAACTCGGTCTCGAGGTCAAACCCGCCGACCCCGAACACTACGTCCCGCGGTTCGTCAGCGATCTCGATCTCTCCGACGAAACCGAGCGGATGGCCCGCGAACTGCTCGAGTCGGCCCGCCAGGAGGGTGTCCACAGCGGTAAATCGCCGGTCGGCCTCGCGGCCGCGTCGGTCTACGCTGCCGCCTTGCTGACCAACGAGAAGGTCACCCAGAACGAGGTGAGCGAGGTCGCAAGCATCTCCGAAGTTACGATCCGCAACCGGTACAAGGAGCTGCTCGAGGCCTCTGATACGGCTGCACCTGCGTAAACCCGTTTGACGGTCGCTCGCAGGCTGCTCCGCGGGTGGTGTTTTCGACCGAGTGGAACTGCGGCAATGTTTTTGATCTCTCGTGTGAAAGAGTGTGACATGGATAAAACGACCGTCCAACTGTTGTGTCCCGAATGTGCGAAGGATTGGCAGGTTCCCCCAGACAAGCTCCCTGCGCCCGCCGACATGTTTCACTGTCCGAACTGTCATGCCTCACACCGCACTGCCGAGTTTATGCGGACGGATCGCGATCTCCAGACGCTGAAACAGCTCGGCTAGGCTCGTCGACACCGCGATTGGTAGTCCGTCGATCGGTAACAACTGAGGCGGTCTGCTGTCGATGTCTCGGGAGGACCACGACCGCGCTGTTGGTGAACCGGAACCCACTGACAGGAACTCGTCTGAGTACCGACCATCGGGCTGGCCCTGTAACCCGATTGCACGTCGGCCCTGTGGTCGGTGTCGAACGCGATTCAGTTGTCAACAGTATTTTGATCACGGGGCCAATGACGGTATCGGTTCACTGCGTGTCCGACACGAGTACGAACCGTGTTACGTCCACCGGAGCGTCTCGGAAATCGTAACGAAAGCCGCTATTACACCGGTAAATTACATAATAACGTGGTATCGTCCCCCGGATCCGTTCGCGTAATAACAGCATTCGAATCATCTCTATGAGTTACACACCAATCTCCGAACACAAGTAGTGTGCTAACGCGACTCAAGATAATAATATAACCCTGCAGTGGGTAGGAGTGGATGGTTATGAAGAAGCAGGAGCTCATTCACCTTCACGGCCTTCTCGCGGAGGTATCAAACCAGTGTGCAGAGTGGGAGGACTGCCAAATTGACCTCGAGGAATACGAATCACGAGGCATTCGGCCGACATCCATTCACAAATCGAAGACCGATCACAAAGCTGCTGTTTTTGCGCTCGCCGGGGGAATCACGAAGAATATGCGGGAAGGGGAGCAGGAAGCAGTCGCCGCAACTGCAGACTGAGAATATCGTCGTATCCTCCGATCGTTGCCAGACCGGTGACTGGCGAGACTCGTCGTCCGATCTTCTATCGTAGCCACTGAGATGGTCTGCTGCACCGAGACTGACTGACAGAAGTCCGCATGAACGTCTGTGCACACCTACTCGCACAGCCCTTGTGCGTGTGCGACCTGTGTTAAACCGTTTCAGTTGTTACTAGCGGTGTATTCTGCTATGTCGTGGGTCGCCGGTAGCTGCTCAGAACTGAGCACGCCAAGAAACAGCGACGTGATGCCGATCGGGAGAACCACAACCGCTATTCGACGAGGTCCTCGAACTCGGGAAGGATCTCGTCGTCGTCTGCTGTCTCCTCGGTGTCGTCGGTTGACTCCGTGTCCGTCGACTCGTCAGTCGCCTCCGTGTCAGTCGTCTCCTCCTCTTCGATGACGTCGACCGCCGTCACCTCGAGTGGGATGTTTTCGAGTCGTTGGCCGATCTCCTTTCGTGCGATCCGTGAGGCGTGTTCCTCACGTTCGACGTTGAAGACGGTCATCTCGAGTTCGAGTGCGACGAGCGCTTCGTCGGCGGCGATAAACGCAGGTGGGAGCTCCTCTCCGGATGGTGAGGTGCGCTCGCCCATGTTGATCTCGACGTAGTTTAGATCAGGGTTCAACATCTCTCCCGTCTTCGAGATAGCGATCCGGATCGCCTCGTCCTCCGTTTCAACGTCGAAGACCGGCACGGCAGCTTCAACGACGACCCTGCAATTCATACCGTGACATTGGATGGCCTACAGTAAGAAGGTTCGCCTCAGACCACTTCACCGATCGTATAGCCGGCCTCTCCTAATCGACGGTGGTCGTTCGATTGACACATCGATGGTGGTTCGAAAGGCAAAAGCTCACACCGCCGAAGGCTCGGACGAATGGAAACGGGGACGATTCTGATCGACGAACTGGCGGGTGGGTTCGATCTATACCGAACGCTCGAGAGCGGCCAGTCGTACCTCTGGCGGCGCTCGGACGGCGAGATGTACGGCGGCACGCCGGCACCTGACGCATGGTATACGACGGTCGTCGGCTCGAACGACACGGGAGACGGCGACGTGATCCGTGTGCGGGCCCGCGACGACCGCCTCGAGTGGGAGTCGACGACCGACGCCGAGCCAACCGTCCGACAGTTGTTACGTCTCGACGACGACCTCGAGGAAATCGTCGCAGCTGGGCCGGACGATCCGCTGCTCCGCGAGGCCTACGAGGCCCACCGTGGGATGCGACTCGTCGCTGATCCGGCCTTCGGCTGTCTCATCTCGTTTATTTGCTCGGCCCAGATGCGCGTCGGACGGATTCACACGATGGTCACGACGCTGGCCCGCGAGTATGGCAGTACGGTCGTTTTTGACGGCGAGACCTATCACGCGTTCCCGACACCCGAACAGCTCGCGACTGCGACCGAGGCCGAACTCCGTGACCTCGGACTGGGCTATCGCGCCCCCTACGTCGTCCGGACGGCAGAAATGGTTGCACACGGAGAGGCTCATCCGGAAGCTGCGCGGGACCTTGAGTACGAGGACGCACGCGAGTACCTGACGCGGTTCGTCGGCGTCGGTGACAAGGTGGCTGACTGCGTCCTGTTGTTTTCGCTTGGCTTCGACGAGGCGGTCCCGCTCGACACCTGGATCAAATCGGCGGTCGAGGAGTACTATCCCGAGTGCGATCGCGGTTCGTACGCCGATACCTCACGGGCGCTTCGCGACCGGCTCGGTGGTGAATACGCCGGCTACACCCAGACGTACGTCTTCCATCATCTCCGAACCGGGGACTGATACGGACGCCTGTCAGGCAATGTCGGCGGGCCCGCGACCGCCATCGGGTGCGCCGAAACCCAGTGACAGCAGCCCGGTATAACCGGCCATCGCCGATCGGCTCGTCCGGAACCGTTTTGCAAATTGACTGTCTATTGTCAGTATGGCCACCGCGTCGGTCGTTACCCTCCTCGCGACCGCGGGATTCGTCGGTATCCTGGGTGTCCTGATCAAGTACGCCGGGATGGTGCAGTTGATCGCGGGCTACGATCCGGATCGCGTCACCGACGAAGAAGGGCTCGCCGCGTTCGTCGGAACGAACGTCCTGTACGTCGCAGCGCTTCTCTTGCTCGTCGCGGTCGTCGAGGCAACGGCCCCCGACAGAGCCGATCCGGTCTGGATCGCGTTCGTCGCCGGTGTTGGACTGCTCACTATCCGCATGATCCGTGGTGCTCGCCGCTACGAAAAAGACGAATAACGCCAGGATGAGGAATCGAGGGCTGTCGGTCCGTGTCAGGACTGTTCGCGCCGCCCTCGTCCTGTGTGATCGTCGCTGTCAGTAGCGGATCTCGAAGTCGTCCTCGCCCTGTGGCTCCTCGTACTCGGCTTCGACGGCGTCGACCTCGGCTGCGGGGCTGCCCTCGTGACACCACTCGATCATCGACTCGACCCTCCTTTTGGAGCCTTCGAAAACTGCCTCGACGCGCCCGTCATCGAGATTTTTCACCCAGCCGTCGACGCCCTTCTCGCGGGCGGTATCGCGAGTATTCGCGCGATAGTAGACTCCCTGGACGGTTCCGGAGACGAACACGTGTGCGCGGGTCCGTTCTGCCATGCGCGAGTCGTCGGCTTCGATCAGCAAAAGTCTGGGTCCATTCGAGCGCGGTCGGGACGCCGTGGCGATCAGAACTCGGTGCCGCGTCGCGCTCGCTGTCCGTCGTCGATGGGATGTTTCACCTTCCGCACGTTCGTGATCAGGTCCGCGCGCTCCGCGAGATACGAGGGCTCGGTGTGGCTGCCCGACAGCACCAGTTCGAGACTGTCCGGCTTCGCGTCGATGAGTCCGTGAACGTCGTCCTCGGAGAGGAGCCCGCGATCCGCAGCGTAGAGCACCTCATCGAGGATCAGCATGTGCATCCCCGCCTCCGGCTCCGCGTCGAGGGCGATCGGCTCCTCGAGGGCGGCCTCGTCGGCTGCCTCGAGCAATTCGTGCGCGCGCTCGAGGCCGGCTTGGGCTTCGGCCTCGTGGTCGGCCTCGTCGCTGCCGTCGGCCATCCCGTGCCAGCCGTAGTGGCCGAGGTTTTCGTAGCTAATCCCGGGAAGGGCGGCGATCGCGTTGTACTCGCCACGGACCGCGTCGACGCTCGAGGCACCGCCTTTCATGAACTGGAGCATGTGGACGCGGTAGCCGTGGCCGGCGGCGCGCACGCCCATGCCGAGCGTCGCGGTCGTCTTCCCCTTGCCGTCACCCCACCACACTTGGACGAGGCCGAATTCCTCTGGTGCGGCTGGTTCGATCCGCTCGGCTTCTGGTGTCCGTCCCTGTCCTGGCGTGTGCTCGATCGGTGCGTCAGCGTCGGCTGTCCGGTCGTCGCTCATACCCGGTCGATCGAACCGGGCAGCTATGTAGTTGGCCACTCGGGATCTGCTGGAGCGATGACACGGCGAACCAAACGCGTCTTTAGCGCTGGCTGCAAATGACCCGTCAGCAATGACTCTCGAGGCTTCTGCCCCCGACGAAACAGCCTGTCTCGAGCGTGTCGTTACCGCACTGGACGATACCGGCTGCCGAGAGATCATCGCGGTTCTCGAGACACCGAAAACCGTCCCTGAGATCGCAGCGGCGGCAGAGCTCCCGCTGTCGACGACCTACCGGAAACTCGATCGGCTGACCGACGCCGGCCTCGCCAGCGAAACCGTCGGCGTTCGGCAGGGTCGTCATCACAAGTCGCGATACGTAGTCGATTTCGATCGAATCACGATCGGTCTCGACGACGAGGGGACGTTTCGCATCGACGTCGACCGCTCGAGCGATCAATTGCTGGGCAGCTGGCCGAACGCCGGCCGGACGTTGTGAACGCGTCGGCCACCGAGCAAGCTCTCACTTGCTCGAGGCGCTGCTGATGGCCTCGATCAGGTGTTTTCGTCGTCGGGCGACTGCGCCTCGAGCGAGTCGAGAGCGATGAAGGCGGCCTCGAGATCGGGTTCCGTGACGATCTGGGCGCCGAAGAGGATCACGTACGGGGCGTCCGACGGAATTTGGTCTTCGGAAACCTCCGACTGGGGGCCACCTGGGAACACGGGGCCGAGGCCGCCATCCTGTGTCGCGTTTCCGTTCGATGTCTCGTTTCCGTCCGCTGTCGTGTTGCCGTCCGGCATGTCGAACTCCGATTCGTCCGCTGGCGTCCCTGCCATCGCCAGGAACAGCGTGTCGCTGTCGCCACACTGGTACAGGAGCTGGCCCAGGAACACGTACTCGTCGGTCACGAACAACCGTTGGCCGCCGTCAGCACACTGCTCACCGACCTCGAGTTCCTCGAGATACTGGTCGAGGGCGTCTCCGAGGTCGGACCCCAACTCCGTCGTCGTGTATACCTCGATACCGGGCACGTCCCAGCTGGAGATGAACGCGTCGAGATCCGGCGCGGCCCAGATCGAGGGGCCGATGCTGGCCGGCGTGGTGTCGACGTCGCTCCAGGCGGCTGGAATCGTGACCTCGATGGTTCCGGTGTCGTCGGTGACCGTCTGCTGGTCATCGTACTCCTGATCGTCGGCGTGCTCTCTGTCCTGTTCGCGCTCTCGGTCAGATTGCCCGTGTTCGCCGTGTGAGCCGCCGGCAGGCCACTCGTGATCGCGCTGTGCGACCGCTGTCTGGACTGCCGCGAGTGTCCCCAGTCCCGTCAGCGCGGTGCTCCCCGCAACGAGGACTGATCGTCGATCGATCGTCGACTGTGACGAGTCGGTGTCATCGCTCATGCACCACATCGCACACCAGCAGGGGTAAGAAAGCCAATTCACGACCGGAGAGAAGATCAGATCTCGAGTAATATGAGAGCGCGTGACGAAGCGACGCCGTCCGCAACCAGCTTCCGGCATTCCGGTTCAGTTCGGGTCGACGATGTCCGCCTCCGTCGGTCCCTGTCCGTCGAACTCTTCGACGAACGCATCGAGCCTCTCGGGGTCCGACGCGCCCGGGAGGTCGGTCTCCGCCGTGCGACAGTCGATGTCGACGCCGAGTCGGTCACAGACCAGATCGGCCGTCGCCTCGGCCATCGCCCGGTAGGTCGTCAGTTTCCCGCCGACGATGCTACAGCAGTTCTCGACGCCCTCGTCGGCGTGCTCGAGCAAGTGAAATCCTCTCGAGATGCCGCGCCCGCCGTGGGCGGCTTCCTCGGGTTCGTACAGCGGTCGCACGCCCCACCACGTCCGGACGTGCTCGGCGTCGGCGACCGGCGGGAGCATCGCCGCACACTCGTCGATCGTCCGCTCGAGTTCCCAGTCGGCCCGCTCGTAGTCGTCCGGATCGTCGACCGGGACGCTCGTCGTCCCCAGGACGACCTGCCCGTCGTGTGGCACGACGATATCGCCGTCGTCGGGGTCGCGACAGCGATTGAGCACTGGCTCGAGGCCATCGTATTCGACCGAGATCATGACACCACGGGTCGGACGCATCTCGACAGTAACTCCCGCCATCGCGGCGACGTGGCCGGCATGAGGGCCAGCCGCGTTCACGACGTAGCGCGGGTGGATCGTCTCGTCTGCGTCGCCACCGAGCGTGACGCTCGTCACTCGCCCGCGGTCGACGGTCATCGACGTAACCGGCGCATGCGTATGGATGTGAGCGCCGTGCTCGCGGGCGTCGACCGCGTTGGCGGCAACCAGACGGGACGGAACGACGACGCCGTCCGGGACCCACATCGCCCGTTCGACGTCGGCTGTGAGGTTCGGGACTGCCTCGCGAGCGGTCGCGCCGTCGATCACGTCGGTCGGAATTCCCACGTCGTCGCAGGCGGCGCGCTTTGCGTCGAAGTACGCCGGGTCGTCGCCGGCGAGTTGGACGAACAGACCTCGCGTTTCCCGGATACACTCTCCGGCGATCCTACGGAGGATGCGGTTTTCCTCGAGACACTCCCTGGCCTCCGGGCCGTCGGCCTCGGCGTAGCGAGCGCCGCTGTGGAGCAAGCCGTGCGAGCGGCCCGAGGTGCCGGCTGCGAGTCCGTCTCGTTCGACGAGCGTGACGTCGACGCCCCGCAGTGCGAGGTCTCTGGCGATTCCCGTTCCGGTCGCGCCGCCGCCGATAACGAGGACGTCCGGGTGACTCTCCATATGTGCTTGTTTGACTCGAGACGGAGATACCTTTCACTGCTCAGTGAGAAACGGTGTCGCTGTCGAAAAAGAGACCACACGGAACTCTGGTTATGGACTGTAGTCCGGCGACTGCGTCTCGATCGTCTCGGCGACGTTCTCGAGTTGCTCGCCGATAACCGCGACCAGATCGTCTAGCGTGGCGATGCCCGCCAGTTCGCCGTTGTCGTCGACGATCGGGAAACGCCGGACGTTGTGCTCTTCGATCGCCTCCGAAATGGCGAGGGACCCGTCGTCTTCGTGGAGTGTCGCTGGGTCCTCGGTCATTATGTCCTCGATCGACGCCGAGCCAACGTCGTCTTGCTTGTGGATCGTGAGCGCGGCATCCCGGTCGGTGAGCATCCCGACGGGTTCGTTGTTCTCGGTTACGACGAGTGCGCCGACGTTTTCTTCGTCCAGCGTCTCGGTGGCGTCCTCGAGATCGCTGTCTGGACTGATCGTTACGACGTTTTCTGGGCCGAGTTTGCCAACAGACATGGTCGCACCAATCGACGACGAGGCCGGTATTCAAGCTGGACCTTTCGAGTGAACGCAGGTCAGCAGGGGTCGCGAGTCACAGCGGTCCACGCCACGCCGCGCGATCGTCCTGATCCGAGTCAGTCGTTGACGACGGCGTTCTCAGCGAACTTCTCACGGACCTTCTCGACTTTCGGCGCGGCGTGCATCCGACAGTAGGCGTCGTTCGGATTCTTTTCGAAGTAGTTCTGGTGGTACTCCTCGGCCTCGTAGAAGGTATCCAGCGGCTCGATCTCGGTTACGATCCCGTCGTAGATTCCTTCCTGTTCCAGTTCCGCAGCGAACGCCTCGGCGGTCTCGAGTTGCGCGTCGCTGTGTGCGTAGATCGCCGACCGGTACTGTGAGCCGACGTCCGGCCCCTCGCGGTCTTTCGTCGTCGGGTCGTGGATCGTAAAGAAGACCTCGAGTAAGTCCTCGTAGGCGATTTCGTCGGGGTCGTACTCGAGTTGGACGACCTCTGCGTGGCCAGTCTGGCCGGAACAGACCTCCCGGTAACCTGGATCCTCGGTGTGACCGCCGGCATAGCCCGAGATCACCGATTCGACGCCCTCGAGTTCCTCGAAGGCCGCTTCAACACACCAGAAACACCCGCCGCCGAACGTAGCTCGTTCCATACCCGAGACGAGGGCGTGCGCGAGGAAAGATGTGACGGGGGCCGGCATCGCAGTCGCGGTCGAACGTTGGGCAGTCGAACCGTCACCGTGTCCGAAAGGATTTGACGGTGGCCGTCGAACGCCGGGGTATGTCTTGGGACACAGTCCGACTCGAGTGGGACGGAGACGTTGCAACGCTGACCGTCGATCGACCCGATGCGCTGAACGCGCTGAACATCGAGACGATCGAAGCGATGGGTGAAGCGCTCGAGGAAGCCGCCGAGGAGGGTGCTCGCGCGCTCGTCCTGACGGGGGCCGGGGACGCGTTCATCGCCGGTGCCGACATCAAGTATATGCAGGACCTCTCTACGGAAGAGGGCGAACAGTGGGGCGCGCTCGGCCACGACGTCGCCGACGCGCTCGAGGCGTTCCCCGCGCCGACGATCGCCGCGATCAACGGCTATGCCTTCGGTGGCGGCTGTGAGATGGCGATGGCCTGCGATATGCGAGTCGCAGCCGAGTCGGCACTGATCGGCAACACCGAGATCGATCTCGGGATCATCCCCGGCTGGGGCGGTACCCAGCGACTGCCGCGACTGGTCGGCGACGAGACCGCGCGTCGGATGCTCTTCCTCGGTGAACGGCTCGATGCCGAGTCGGCTGCCGAGGTGGGGCTCGTCGGTGAGGTCGTCGCCGACGACGAACTCGAGGACGTCGTCACCGAACTAGCCGAGCGACTCGCCGCGAAGCCATCCTTTGCGATGCAGACGATCAAACAGGCGATTAACCAAACGCACGAGGGGTCACAGGAGAGCGGCCTCGCATACGAGAAACGTGCCTTCGGAAGTCTCTTCGGGACGCCTGACCAGCGCGAAGGGATGGCGGCATTCGTCGAAGACCGAGAACCAGATTTCGAATAGCGCTTCTACCGGTCGGCGACGCGCCAAGTCAGGACCACGCCGTCGTCGAGTCGGTCGACCGATTCGAGCTCGAGCGATGGAAAGTCCGCGACGAACCCCTCGCCGTCGGCCAGCGTTGGGGCGTCGCGACCGCCGATGATTTTCGGGCCGACGAACACCCGGAGTTCGTCGACCAGTCCAGCCTCGAACAGCGAGAAGATGAGTTCGCCGCCGCCTTCGACCATGACTTGCTCGAGGCCCTGTTCCTGTAGCGTCGCGAACGCACGGAGGAGATCGACTCGCTCCTCGCCTGCGGTGACCAACTCGGCGCAGTCGGCGAGGGCTGCGCGGCGCTCGACGGATGCAGCCTCGCTCAGACAGACGTAGGTCGTCGCCGCGTCGTCGAGGATCGCTGCATCCGTTGGGGTCCGGCCGCTCGAGTCCACGACGACGCGTGCGGGGTTCGCCGGACGGTCGTTCTCGCGGCGCTGGTCGCGCAGCGTGTCGTCTTTGACGGTCAGGTGTGGGTCGTCTGCGAGGACAGTCCCGACGCCGACCACGACAGCGTCGCCGTCCGCCCGGAGTCGGTCGACGCGGTCGAAATCGGCTGCGCCGCTGATCGCAATCTGTTCGCGTCGACGCGAGGAGAGCTTGCCGTCCGCACTCATGGCGGCGTTGACGACGACGTGCATACCTGTGGTGGGGTGTCGGTCGTAAAGAAATCCCATGTCTCGAGCGCCTGCCAACCGAATCCAACAGAGTCGTCGCAGACATTCCGGCTATAGGGTACTACATAGTGTGCAATACAGAACATATAAACGACTTATCCGGTCTCGCTGGAGCACTGCAACAGAAAACACGTGACGACCGGGAACTTCGCGCTCGACGACGCGGTATCGTTCGACCACCGACATATCGACCTCGAGAACCGGGACGACGTCTACATCATCGGTGACGTTCACGGCTGTCTCGGTGCGCTCGAGGAGCTCCTAGAGACGCTCGACCTCGACGGCAACGACCTCGCCGTGTTCGTCGGGGATCTGGTTCGAAAGGGGCCCGAAAGCAAGGCTGTGCTCGATCGCGTCAGGCGGTCGCCACGGCTGTTGTCGGTGAAGGGGAACAACGAGCAGAAGCTCATCGACGGGGAGAAGTCGCTGCCGTCGCTCGATCTGGCCGACCAGCAGTACCTGGAGTCACTGCCGACGGCGATCTCGTGGGACGGTGGCCTCGTCGTCCACGGCGGCGTCGATCCGAACCGACAGCTATCGGAACACGCCACTGAGGACCTGTTGACGATGCGAGCGCCGGACGGCGACGGTTATGACGGTCCCTTCTGGTTCGAGACCTACGAGGGGCCGCCACGGGTCTTTTTCGGGCACACCGTCCTCGACACGCCGATCGATCAGGAGTGGTCGGTCGGCCTCGATACCGGCTGTGTCTACGGCGGGGAACTTACCGCGTACGACGTTCGACGCGATCGCTTCCACAGCGTCTCCGGCCCCGATCACGTCGACCGCTCGGCCGCGAAGATCGTCGCGCTTGGCGATAGCTGAGGTGGACACTCAGATGAGCGATGGAAACACGACCGAGAACGATGAGGAGAGGGTGGAATCGGACGACCAATGGCATGACTCGGTGGCCGACGGTGGAGATGCGTTTGCGTTTCGGTCGATGCTGGGTGAGACGACCGAAGACGGCGACTCGAGTACATCCGACCAGTCGACGGACGGGAACGCTGTAGACGGGATGCTCCCCGCCGACAGCGAATCGGCTGCACGCCTTGATCCAGTCGAGGACGGGGGACTCGATGGATCTGCCGACGCCGACCCGATGGCAGCCGACGAAGTCGAATCAGCAGCGCTCGACGCGACGACCGCAGGCGACGGCACGGAGTCCGACACCGCGAGTCAGACCGTCGATCTCTCGGAGCCGGCGTACTATCTGAACCGCGAACTCAGCGAACTCGCCTTTCAGCGGCGCGTCCTCCACGAGGTACTCGACGACGACAACCCGCTACTAGAGCGTGTGAAGTTCCTCGCGATCGTCACGACGAACCTCGACGAGTTCTTCCGCAAGCGCGTCGGCGGCCTGAAACAGCAGATCGCGGCCGGTATCACCGAGGAGACACCCGACGGACGCACGCCCCGCGAGCAGTGGGTCGACTCTCTCGAGGAGGCCCGACCGCTGTTCGAGCGCCAAGCCGAGTGTTATCACGAGGAGATCCGGCCCGCACTGGCGGAGGAAGGAATTCACATCGTCGACTACGACGACCTCACCACTGCCGAACGCCAACACCTACGCGAGTACTTCGAGAGTTCAGTCCTGCCGACGCTGACGCCGCTGACGTTCGATCCGGCACATCCGTTCCCGTTTATCTCGAATCAGAGTCTCTCGCTGGCGGTCCTGACGCGGGAACGACCCACCGCCGAACTCACCTTCTCGCGGGTGAAGATTCCACGCAACCAGCTTCGATTCGTCCACCTGGGCGACGACACGCGGTACGTGCTGCTCGAGGACATCGTCCGGGCGAACCTCGAGTTGCTCTTCCCGGACGTCGAGATCGTCGACACCGCGCTGTTCCGGGTCACGCGCAACGCGGAGGTCCGGCGTAACGAGGAGGTCGCCGAGGACCTGATCGAGATGATCGAAGAGGTCATCGAGGAGCGACGCTTTGCAACCGCCGTCCGGCTCGAGATCGAACGCGACGCACCCGAGGCGGTCCGCGAGATCCTGACCCGCGAACTCGATCTCGACGAGCGGGAAGTGTTCGAACTCGACGGCCCGCTCGACTATCGGGACTTCGCGGAGCTGACGGAACTCGACCGCCCGGACCTGAAACTTCCTTCGTGGTCACCACAGCCCCATTCACGGCTCAAGCGGGCCGACGACGGAATGACCGTCTTCGACGTGATCAGCAACGACGACGTGCTCGTCCACCACCCCTACCACTCTTTCGAGGGGACCGTCCAGCGATTCCTCGAGGCTGCAGCTAACGATCCCGACGTACTCGCGATCAAGGCAGCGATCTACCGGACCGCCAGTGACTCACAGATCATCGAGAGCTTGCTCGAGGCCGCGCGCAACGGCAAGCAGGTCGCCGTCATGGTCGAACTCAAAGCCCGCTTCGACGAAGAGAACAACCTCGAGTGGGCAAAGAAACTCGAGGAAGAAGGGATCCACGTCGCCTACGGGACGATCGGCTACAAGACCCATACGAAGACGTCACTGGTCGTCCGTGAGGAAGCCGACGGGGTGCGACTGTACTCCCACGTCGGCACCGGGAACTACCACTCAGAGACCGCAAAGCACTACGAGGATCTCGGGCTGTTGACGGCCGATCGAGACGTTGGGCAGGACCTCGTCAAGCTATTCAACTACTTTACGGGCCACTCGATGCATCGCGACTACCGGAAACTGCTCATCGCGCCGGGGAACATGCGCGATCGCTTCGTCGAGCTCATCCGGGCTGAAGCCGACCGTGCCCGCAACGGCGAGGACGCTCGTATCATCGCCAAGATGAACCGACTCGAGGATCCCGACATCGTCCGCGAACTCTACGAGGCGTCGATGGCCGGTGTCGATATCGATCTCATCGTCCGCGACATCTGCCGGCTTCGGCCCGATCTCGAGGGGATCAGCGAGACGATCGACGTTTACAGCATCGTCGGTCGCTTTCTCGAACACTCACGGATCTTCTACTTCCGGGCTGGCGGCGAGGACCGATACTACATCGGCTCGGCCGACTGGATGACGCGCAACCTCGACAACCGAGTCGAGGCGATCACGCCGATCGACGATCCACAGCTCAAAGCGCGGCTCGAGACGATCCTCGAGACGCTGCTGTCGGACGACCAGAACCGGTGGGTGATGCGCTCGGACGGGAGCTACGAGCGATGTAACTCGGACACGGATGGATCGACCACGAACGTTCACGAAACGTTCATGCGTGCTGTGCGAGGTGACGGTCGAACCGATCCCCGGTAGCGACGCCGGATTGGACACAGTCGTCTCGCTTGCGATCGGCTGTTGGGTCTTGTCGTCCTGTATTCGAGATTGTGTCTTCGTGTACGGCTGATAGCCGTCTCTGACAGTCGTATGGAGTGGCTGGAACCGATACAAACCCCTCAATAGCACAACTAGCAGTGGCTTTGTACGTGCCGTTGGTCGGTTCACATACGCGACTCCATCCGAACTCATGACCGGATCCACCAGCGGCTACGACGACCGGACCACTCGACAGCGACTTGCCACGGTTGCACAGTACGATCACGACGCCGACGCCCTCGAGTCGACCGTCGTCCGATACGAGGACGGACCCGATCGGTGTACGATCGCGCCGCGCGAGTGTTCCGAACCCGAGCGGTTGACCACGTGGCTGTCGGCGGATCTCGACATGGTTGTCGATCTCGATGAGATGCGCTAGCGATACACTACGCCGTCCTGAATCCAGGGGACTCTCGTCTATATAGGTCTATGGTTGTGAATCGTTATCGATAGAGTGATACCATCCCAAACCGGTCGAAAACAGCACGTATGATTACTCTATCGACCGTCTCGCCACCACCACACCGCTCTATAGTCTGGTGGATTTATATTGTTGTAGTAGAAAGCGCCGCGTATGGAGACGCGAAAGGTCCAGATGACTGGTGGGTCGACGTATACCGTTTCGCTGCCGAAAACGTGGGCGACCGAGAACGACGTCAGCAGTGGGACGACAGTCGAGTTCTATCCTGAAGGCGACGAACTGCTCTTGACTCCCGAGCGAGAAACACGACGACAGGAGGGGTCGCTCGACGTCTCCGGACTCGAGGACGAACAGCTGATGCGGGCCGTGATGACGATGTACGTCAGCGGCTTCGACGTCATCTCGCTCGAGGCGGGCCGGATCACGACCGACCAGCGCAGCGCGATTCGCGACGCGACCCAGCGCCTCGTCGGCGTCGAAGTGCTCAAAGAGACCAACGACAGCGTCGTGATTCAGGACTTGCTCGATTCTGCCGAACTCTCGATCGTCAATGCGGTCACTCGGATGCGGCTGATCGCTCAGTCGATGCTCGAAGACGCCGTCCGGGCGCTCGTCGAGAACGACGACGACATCGCCCGTGACGTGATCGAGCGCGACGACGACGTCGACCGGCTCTGGCTCGTCGTCTCGCGGATCTTTCGCGCGACGCTTCGTTCGCCACGGGCCGTCGAGGAACTGGGTGTCTCGCGCGAGGATTGTTTTGACTTCCACTCGAGTGCCCGCCAACTCGAGCGGATCGCCGACCACGCCGTCAAGATCAGCGATATCGCGCTCAAACTCGACGACCTCCCGGCAGATGTCGCCGACGCGATTCACGGCCTCCACGCCGAAACCGAGAGCGTCTGCGAACAGTCGATGGACGCGCTGTTCGCCGAAGACGCCGACGAGGCCAACCGACTCGGCCACGACGCCCTCGCGGCCGTCGTCGATATCGACGAACACACCCGCAGAATCGACGACAAACTCCGCGATCTCGAGCCGGCACAGGCCCAGTCGCTGGGACTGATCGTCGACTCGCTGTCTCGAAGCGCCGACTACGGCGGCAACATCGCCGAGACGGCACTCCAGAAGGCCGCACCGCGACCCTGACCACCACCGCCGTCTCTCGCCTCCATTCTCCGTTCAGTATCGGTCCGACTTGGGAGATCGCCACCAGAGCGACTGCACGAGGGTATCGACTCGAGTGCGAGTGCTCTCGAGCCACCGGAACGTGTCGACCGTCGCTGAGAACACGGCTACACGGATCGAGTACTGTTGACACCCGGTCAGCGAAGAGAGCTAGCTCTTGGCACCTCGCTGCAGCATCGGAAAACAGTGCGAGTCGACGGAACGGCGTTATTCGACGAGGACGGCGTTGACCTGACCAGTCTGACCGGGACGGGACGTGACACGTGCCTGTCCTTCGGAGGTCTCGATGACGGCACCCTTCGTGATGATGTTTCGGCGGATGTAGTTCGGGTTGGCGTCGTTCTCGACGACGTCTTCGATCTCCGCGGAGACCGTCTCATCGCCTTTGTTGACGCTTGCGACGTCCGTCGCGAGCGCACGCGTCTTCGTGTCGTTGCCGCGAACGTCGACGGTGCGGAACCGTGGCTCGCCGACCTGCGTTTCGGTCGGCAGCCGACCGAGTTCGTCTTTGCGGCGCTTTCGAACGTTCTTCAGTCGACCGCCGGTTCGCTTGCGCGTAGAGCGTCCCTGATCTTGCATACCAGATCAAAATCTTGGCGTCTACTTGAATGCACTGCTACGAAACTCCGCATGCGATTCGGACGCTACTGCCCCGTTGGTACGGCACAACGTGGTTCGCAACGGTGGCGCCATTTCACCAGCACGCGAAACCCTCGGTTTCGCGGGTGGTAGGAAAGTAACGATCCCTCGAGCGACAGGGTTCGAAGCGGTCGAGAAGCACAGTAGGACAGGGATACAGCAGCGTTCCATCAGACAGCCGCTCCGCGATACCTGATCCGCCGACGGCAGGGTCAGGTCTTCGGTGAGTACGATGTGGGTTACCTACTGGCTCCGTATCGTATAGGCTCGAGAGAGATCGGCATTATAACTCCCTCTGCCACCAATGACATCGAAATACACCCGAGACGGCGGTCGATTCCACACCGGAAGACGTCGGTTTATTAGAACTGTCGCTGCGACTGGCGCGGCCATTGGACTAGGTGGCCTGACAACTGCGGACACGGACGAGGGATTCCCGCCGACCGACAGCACCGTGTGGGGACGGTCCGTCAGCCTCGGAAACGGGGAGGCGACGCCGTTTACGACCGTCACGCCGTCAGGGATCCCGAAATATCATGGTCTCTTGATGGAACGAGCCGCACTCGAGGGGCTCCCGTCGACCGATGCACTCGCGACCACCGGCGAGGACGAGTACACGGACAAATACGGCCCGAACGGCGAGTCGACGAACATCCACCACAAATGGTCTCTGGAATTCTTCGTTCCGTTCCCGGAGACGGACGCGACACCGGTTACGTTTCTCGGGCTGAACTGGAACCCGGGTGGCCATCCGCCGGACGGCGTCTGGACGGTGCCGCACTTCGACGTCCACTTTCACATGCTGCCAACCGAGACCGTCGACGCGATCACTGGACCGGCTGCGCCGACCTACGACCTCCTGGCCAGATACGTTCCCGAAGGATACGCTCGAAATCCGACCGTCGACGAACGGGTCATCACCGATATGGGCGAACACCTGGTCGATCCCACCGTCCCC
The DNA here is from genome assembly GCF_041821085.1 of Natrinema sp. HArc-T2. Classification (NCBI taxonomy): domain Archaea; kingdom Methanobacteriati; phylum Methanobacteriota; class Halobacteria; order Halobacteriales; family Natrialbaceae; genus Natrinema; species Natrinema sp. HArc-T2. The sequence continues at coordinate 257,939 of NZ_JBGUAZ010000003.1, forward strand.
GAGATGAACGGTGGGACGTTCACGAACACGCTTATCTGGGGAGCGACCGACCCGGACGGCGACGGGACTGCAGAGCTGACGTTCGTCGAGCCGATGCTCACTCGGGCGTATCTTCGCGAGCATTCCGGAACCGATCGGCGAGCGATCGCACAGCCTGACACGTACGCCAGAGCCGGTCGCTATCCGACCGCGTACGCAGTTCGTGACCTACCGGGTCGGGACGCGATTGCGGTCACCATCGAGAACTTCAAGCAATTCAAGGGCTATTCTTGGTAGACGACCTCACTCATCGGGAACCAAACAGTAGGCGCGGCCGGGCTTCTCGAGCACGGTTTCCTCGTCTTCGTTGTAGTAATTCTCGAAGACGCCGCGCTCGGCATAGTAGAGCCGACCGTCGTGGGGAATCGCGCCGCTGGTCACGTGGCCGCGGTTTCGGATCCGCCAGCGGCGTTCACCAGTCGCTCTGTCGAGTGCATACAGGTATCTATCGTACGAGCCGACGAGGATCGTGTCGGCGGTCGCCGTGATCGAGCCGATGACGTGGCCGCCGACGTACGCCGACCAACGTTCGTCGCCGGTCGCAGCATCGAGTGCACGAACGCGACGGTCGTCGCCGCCGACGTAGACGATGCCCTGATCGGGGTCGATCGCCGGATTCGACATGATGACCTCGCCGGTGTCGACCGACCACTCCTCGCTGCCATCTTCAAGATCGAGTCGATAAAAGCGCCCGTCCCAGGAGCCGACGAACGCCGCGCCGTCGTAGACCGGGGTCGTGCCCTTGATCTGTGCCCCGAGGGTGAAGCGACCGCTGGCCATCGATTTGCCATCGGGGCCGCCCTCGCCGCCGGCCTGGAACGACCAGGCGAACTCGAGAGAGGGAAACTCCCAGCAGTAGACGACGCCGTCGTTCGAGCCGGTGACGAGCTTGCCGGCCTCGCAGTCGATCGCCGGCGAGGGATGGGGCATCCCCCAGATACGGTCGTCGCTCCAGGTCGGAGTCCCGGTTTCGGCGTCGACCTCCCACAGTGCACCCTTGGCGGGGTTCTTGTACTCGGCAACGAGGTAGAGGTTCCCGTCGACGTAGGCGGGACTCGAGCCGATCGCGATCGCGCCGCCGAACTCGCGCAGTCGGGTCTGCCAGATCAGTTCGCCAGAGGGGATATCGACGGCGTAAAGCTCCCCGTCGTAGCCGCCGATGTAGGCGGTGTCGCCGACGATCGCCGGCGTGGCATGAAAGCCGAGGCTGCGACCAGCACCCGTCTCGAGCGTCCAGCGGGTCTCACCGGTCGGCCTGACGGCGTGGATCGTCCCGGTGTCGCCGGCGATAAGGATCGTCTCGCCGTCGGGCGTCGGTCGCGGCGTCGACTTGGCCGCGGTGTGGCCGATGCGGTTGACCGGCATCGACCAGTCGACGCGCACGGACGAGGGCACGGTTTCGTCGGGATAGTAGCCGTACCGGCGTAGGCCACGGCGAAACATCGAGATGTCGTCGTCCGCCGGAAGCGGGACGTATCCGTCCGTATTCATCGCGGCAGTGATGGGCGAACACTCGGGTCTCGAGCGATACGCTCGGTCGGAACAGCCGGCAAGACCCACGGTGCCAGCAGTGCCGGCGGTACAGAGAAGCTGCCGTCTAGAGAGCCGCGGACCGTCGGCTGTCTCGTCCTTCCGATCGGACGTTGCGTCCTGACGGTCAGCGACTTTCTCGCTCACAGGTTAGTCTTTCTGTGCGTCGACGACCGCAACGCCTGCCAGGTTCACGATGTCCTTGACTTCGTCGCCGCGCTGGAGGACGTGGACCGGCTCGTCCATGCCAACCAGCATCGGGCCGATCGCATCCGCACCGCCGAGTCGCTGGAGCAGCTTGTAGCCGATGTTCCCCGACTCGAGGTTCGGGAAGACGAGCACGTTCGCGGGCTCTTCGAGTTCGGAGAAGCCGTAGGTGCCCTCGAGGATGTCCTCGACGACGGCGGTGTCGGCCTGCATCTCGCCGTCGACGGGGAAGTCGACCTCGGGATCGTCCTGGAGCATGGCCGCGGCCTTACGCGGCTTGCGCGTCCCCTCGTTGTCGACGCTGCCGAAGTTCGAGTACGAGAGCAGGGCCGCGCGGGGTTCGACGTTGAACCGGCGGGCCAGTTTCCCGGTCTGTTTGGTGACCTCGGCGAGCACGTCTTCGTCTGGAGCCTGATTGACCGTCGCGTCGGCGATGAAGATCACGCGGTTTTTGAACGTCAGCATATAGACGCCCGCGGCGTAGTCGACGTCGTCAGCGGTGCCGATCACCTGCAACGGTGGGCGAAGCGCCGACGGGTAGTGATGGGAGAGCCCGGACAGCAAGGCATCAGCGTCGCCCTGTTCGACCATGACGCTACCGAAGTAGTTCGAGTCGCGTTCGATGAGTTCGCCGGCCTCGCTCCGCGTGATTCCCTTCCGCGCGCGGAGTTCGTGGAGTCTGTCGGCGTACTCCTCGTAGTCGCCGACGGATGGATCGGCGACCTGCGGATCGTAGTCGAGTCCGAGATTCGCAGCCGTTCCCCTGATCTCGTCTTCGTCGCCGATGAGAATCGGCAGGGCGATTCCCTGTTCCTGGATCTGGTAGGCCGCCCGAATCATCTTCTCGTTTTCGCCCTCTGCGAGCGCGATCGTCTTGGGATCGCTCTTGGCCTTGTTGAGGACGACGCGCATCATCTCGCGCGACTTGCCGAGGCGGGCCTCGAGTTCTTCCTCGTACTCCTCGAGATCGAGTTCGGTGCGGGCGGCACCGGATTCCATCGCGGCCTCGGCGATCGCCGGCGCGACGCGGAAGAGCACGCGCGGGTCGACGGGCTTGGGGATGATGTAGTCGGGGCCGTACTGCAGTGGCTCGTCACCGTAGGCTTTGACGACGGCGTCGGGCACATCCTGGCGCGCGAGTTCAGCAAGCGCTTCGGCGCAGGCGACTTTCATTTTCTCGTTGATCTCGGTGGCGCGGACGTCGAGTGCGCCACGGAAAATGAAGGGGAACCCGAGCACGTTGTTGACCTGGTTGGGGTAGTCAGAGCGCCCGGTGGCCATGATGACGTTGTCGTCACGGGCCGCCTTGGCGTCCTCGTAGCCGATTTCGGGGTCGGGGTTGGCCATCGCGAAGACGATCGGGTTGTCGGCCATCGACGCGACCATCTCCTGGGTGACGATGCCGCCGGCCGAGAGGCCGACGAAGACGTCCGCACCGGCCATCGCGTCCGCGAGACTGCCTTCGGGGACGTCACGGGCGAACTGCTGTTTGTACTCGTTGACGTCACCTGCCTTGGCGCGTTCTTCGGTGATGATCCCCGTCGAATCACACATCGTGATGTTCTCTTTCTGGACGCCAAGCGAGACGTAGAAACGGGCGGTCGCGATCGCACTCGCGCCCGCGCCCGAGAACGTGACCTCAAGTTCGTCGAGGCTCTTATCCGCGATGTCGGCGGCGTTGAGCAGTGCTGCGCCGGAGATGATCGCGGTGCCGTGTTGGTCGTCGTGGAAGACCGGAATGTCGATCTCCTCTCGCAGTCGCTCCTCGACGGTGAAACACTCGGGGGCTTTGATGTCCTCGAGATTGATGCCGCCGAAGGTCGGCTCCATCATCTTGACGGCCTCGACCAGTTTGTCGGGGTCGGAGTCGTCGAGTTCGATGTCGAAGACGTCGATATCAGCAAACCGCTTGAACAGGACGCCTTTCCCTTCCATGACGGGCTTGGATGCCTGTGCGCCGATGTCGCCGAGGCCGAGCACGGCCGACCCGTTCGAGACGACGCCGACGAGGTTGCCCTTCGCCGTGTAACTGTAGGCGTCAGTTTCGTCCTCGTCGATCTCGAGACACGGCGCAGCGACGCCCGGCGAGTACGCAAGCGCGAGGTCACGCTGCGTATTCGTCGGTTTCGTCGTCGATATCTCGATCTTGCCTGGGGGGTCTTCCCGGTGATACTCCAGTGCGTCCTCGTCTAATCCCATATTGGGGACACTGTGGGGGACTACTAAAAACAATGCGAAGGGGACAATCGACAATCGTCGAACCCAGGGTGGGAATCGGGAGACGAGTGTGTGAGTGAGAAAACACAGCAATTCGACCGTTTTATACGGGCCGCGAGAGTGACGTGGGATATGGACGTCGCGCTTGGTGGGACCTTCGACCCCGTTCACGACGGTCATCGACGACTGTTCGAACGGGCATTCGAACTCGGAGACGTGACGGTCGGGTTGACCAGCGACGAACTCGCGCCGAAGACACGAGACAGCGACCGACAGGTCCGGTCGCACGACGAGCGAAAAGAGCGACTCGCGACCGAACTCGAGTCGATCGCGACCGAGTACGACCGCGAGTTCGAGATTCGCAAACTCGAGTCGCCGACGGGGATCGCAACGGAAGCACAGTTCGACTATCTCGTCGTCTCTCCGGAAACCCGCGAGGGCGGCGCACGGATCAACGAGATCCGCCGCGAGCGCGGCCACGACCCCCTCGAGGTGGTCGTCGTTCCACACGTGCTCGCCGACGACGGCGACATCATCTCGAGTACCCGGATCGTCAACGGCGAGATCGACGAACACGGGTCCGTTCGCGACACCAATTGACGTGGCCGTCTTCCCGATCGGCTGGGTCGACCCCATCGCGCCGGTTCGAGCGGTGCTCGGTTCGCCGGTCGAATTGTCTTCGTAGCCTATACTTACATCGAAGAGGCCTCTCATTACGTCAGGTGCAACAGTCGTTTGTGGGTGTCACCAGCGCGGTGGCTCGAGCCCCGCCGACTCGAGCAGCTCCTTCCAGCGGGACTGAATCGACAGTCGAGAGACGTCCGCGGCGTCGGCGACTGCACCCTGTGTGCGACCGTCACCGGCGACGAGCGAACCAGCATACACGCTTGCTGCCAGTACCGCTCGCTTCGATCGATCGGAGTCGGGAACGTCGGCGAGGAAGAGATCGGTCGCACACGACCGCGCCTCTGTCGACAGCTCCAGCCGGTCGGCGACGGCCTCGAGTTCCTCGAGCCACGGTTCGTACTCGATTCGGTCGCGCGCGCTGTGCATACGTCGTAGATACGGAGCGGACAGCATAAACGTGTGGTTCGACCCGAACTCGCTGGCTACTACGAGTTCAGGTCGCTCCAATACGACGCTACGACGCACAACAGTCTGCTACGAATGGATCGGTAATCTGGCCGTTCACTGTTGGTTTCACTAGGAGACAACTACTAAACCAGCTGTCGACCGAACTGGAGCCAGACGCCGGCGGTCGGTGGCGATCCACGACGCCCCCATGAAAGAGCCCACCTGTAAACTCGTCTGTACTGGCTGCGGTCTCGAGATGCCCTATCGGGATCGCGCACTCGCCGAAGAGGCCGCTGAGTTGCATCAGTTGCGGGATTCCGAGCACGTGACCTATATCGTGCCACCGGACTGGTCGCCGGAGGAATCGGTGACCCGTTGCTAACGCGGACCGACAGGTACTTACTCGATTCTGCAAAAGGCGAAGACGAGCGCGGGTAGCCAAGCTAGGCCAACGGCGCAGCGCTTAGGACGCTGTCCCGTAGGGGTCCGCCGGTTCGAATCCGGTCCCGCGCATTCTCCGCGAACAACTCCGTGATCGGAGACTGCGGTCAGCGGATTCGAATTAGGGAAGACGCGCGCAACGTAGTGAGCACGTCTTCACGTGGTTCGAATCCGGTCCCGCGACATTGCTCGAGCCCGGTCAGACGGACGCCTGTCAGTGGGTGCCGGCGCATCTGTGATCGCGTGCAGACCCATCGAGACAGCGTGACAGCAGCCCCAAAGATCGGACAACCAACTGTGATCGACAACTGATAGGATGGGGCCCGATTGGGGCCCGACAGACGAGTGAATTCGGTCGCTGTGAGTGATAATCGAAAGACGTGCGTCAGACAGCCCATAACGCTTATTCGCGCAGGAACGAGTTGTAGTATCAATGGCCGGGTTAGACGACGTGTTCGGGGATCTCTTTGCGAGTGTGGATGCCGTGGCCCTCTTTTCGCCGAGCGGCTCCTACTACGAACAGGTCGCAGCCGTCGAGGACCTGAACGTGATCGTCGTCGGCACCGAAAACGCCGTCGGCGCAGAGACGTTCGTCGAGTTACCGCTCGAGTTCGAGGAAATCACCGAGCGGATCCGATTCGGGCTCGAGGGGGCCCTAGAACAGGACGTGATCGAGGACGGCGACGAGCTCCTCTGCGCGACGAGCGTCTTCAGCGATGGGATCGATACGATCTCTCGCGTCCGTGCGGATGCAGAAACCCACACGGGAATCTACGATCTCTTTTCGAAATCCCGCGCCGAACCCGAGGTGGTCAAGGCGGTCCTCGAGCTGGCAATCGAGCTGGGACAGAAAGGGCAGAAGGGCAAACCCGTGGGCGCGCTGTTCGTCGTTGGCGACGCGGGCAAGGTGATGAACAAGTCCCGACCGCTGTCGTACAACCCCTTCGAGAAGTCCCACGTCCACGTCGGCGATCCGATCGTCAACGTCATGCTAAAGGAGTTCTCGCGGCTCGACGGCGCGTTCGTCATCTCGGATGCAGGCAAGATCGTCTCGGCGTATCGCTACTTAGAGCCCTCCGCGGAGGGTGTCGACATTCCGAAGGGACTGGGTGCACGCCACATGGCCGGCGGCGCGATCACGCGGGATACGAACGCGATCGCGATCGTCCTCTCGGAGAGCGACGGGCTCGTCCGAGCGTTCAAGGGCGGTGAACTCATCCTGGAGGTCGACCCGGAGGCGTACTGATATGGTAGCGTGGCAGTCGTTGCTCAATGAGCCAGCCGTCATCGCGGCAGCAGTGCTGGCACTCGGGCTCGTCGTCGGTTATCTCGTCGGTCGGCTCAACGAGGAGTTGCTCTCGGCATCGGGCGTCCCGGACGCTGTCGAGGGAACGCCGTTCGAGCGGACCGCCCAGTCGCTTGGCACCTCGACGGTCGAGATCGTCGCCAGGCTGAGTTCCTGGTTCATCTATGGGATTGCGGTGCTGACCGCGATTCACATCGCCAGACTACTGGATACAGACGCCTTCTGGCTCCGGATCACGGAATTCGTCCCACAGCTGTTTATCGCCGTCCTCGTACTCATCGTGGGGTTCGTCGTCGCGGACAAGTCCGAACTGGTCGTCAGCGAGTATCTCCGAGGCGTCAAACTCCCTGAAGTATCGATCATTCCGAAACTGGTCAAATACTCCGTGCTGTACGTCGCTTTCATCATCGCACTGGGCCAGATCGGCGTCCACGTCCTCGCCTTGCTGATCTTGCTGACAGTCTATGCCGTCGGCGTCGTCATCGTCGGCACCGTTGCCTTCAAGGATTTCCTCGCCTCGAGCGCAGCCGGCATCTACCTGCTGCTCAACCAGCCCTACGGAATCGGTGACCGGGTCCGAATCGGCGACCAGCGCGGGATCGTCCAGGAAGTCGATCTGTTCGTCACCAAGATCGAAGACGACTCCGAGGAGTATATCGTTCCGAATCGCAAGGTCTTCGAGGACGGGATCGTCCGTATTCGGGAGTGAGGATCGGAACTACTCGAGCGAGAGGCCGGCGTGCCAGCGGTCGACGCCGGCCTCGCGCTTGACGACGTCCATCTTCGCTAAGAGATAGGTCGCAAGCGTGGCAGTTTCGGCAGCTCGAGCCTCTCCTTCGGTTCTGAACTCGCCGGTTTCGCGGTTGGCGTAGACGGTACAGATCGCCCCTGCACGAAGGCCATAGAGGTTCGCGAGCGTGAGGATGGCGCTGGCTTCCATCTCGATGTTTTTGACGTTCGCCGCTTTGAGGTCGTCGACCAGCTCGTCGGCACCGGCAGCCTCGAAGCCATCGAAGCCGGGCCGGCCCTGCCCGGCGTAGAACGAATCCGCGCTCATCGTGACACCGGTGTGGTAATCGTAGCCGAGCCGTTCGGCGGCGGCGACCAGCGCGGAAACGACCTCGTAATCCGCAGTCGCCGGGTAGTCCTCGCGGACGTACTCGTCGCTGGTTCCTTCCTGACGGACCGCACCGGTCGTGATCACCAGATCGCCGACGGCCATCTCCGGCTGGATCGCCCCACACGAGCCGACCCGGATGAACGTCTCGACGCCGACGCGTGCCAGTTCCTCGACGGCGATCGCAGCAGAGGGACTGCCGATGCCAGTCGAAGTGACCGAAATCGGTGTTTCCTCGTAGACCCCTGTCGCCGTCCGATACTCGCGGTGGTGGGCCCGAATCTCGTGGTCGTCCCAGAGCGTGACGATTTTCTCGAGTCGTTCGGGATTGCCTGGCAACAGAACAGTGTCTGCCACGTCGTCGGAGCCGACCTCGAGATGATACTGGACGTCGGCGTTCGGATCTTCGCTGTCGCGAGCCATTGAACAGCGGCGGTTCGATGCGTCACCGTATATAACTGCAGGGCCAGTAGAGTCATAATATGTCACGGGAACCTCTCACAGACACGTACGTCGCCGCCATCCAGCACGATTTGGTCGAGCTACCACCAGACACGACCCGCGTCGGCGTCGTTCGGCGACCGACCGGCTGGTTTCACGCAGCCGTCGACGAGAACCAGCCCGAGCTTGGCCCGCCAACGGACTTGCTCGAGGCGTTTCACAACGCCGAGGAGGATATGAAGATACAGGGCCTCTGTGAGGAAGGTGCCCACAACGCCGCGTGGGATCAGGTCGGGTTCGGTAAGGCATACCGGGAGTATCTCGAGAGATCGAGCGACGCGAAAGCGGCGCTTTCGGAGCTCGAAGACCGGCTAGAATCGGGCGAATCGCTGGCGCTGGTTTGCTATGAAAACACTGAGAAAAAGCGGTGTCACCGGACGATTCTCAGAGAGCGACTTGAGGAAACGATCCCGTAATCGTTCTTCTCGATCCCTGTTACTCGAGTGTCTCCTGTGTGATCGTATTCGGCAGCAGTTCGCCGAGCGTGTACTCGGTCACATCGCCCTCGCCGTCGTCACAGAGCACCTCCAGGTCGTCGTCACAGAACTCGGTGAGCGTCTGGCGACACATCCCACAGGGGGTGACACCATCGCGGCGATCCGAACTCACCGCAAGTCGTGCGAACTCCCGATGGCCCTGCTTGACTGCTTCGGCGATCGCGACCTCCTCGGCGTGAAGGCTGTTGCTGAAGTTGGCGTTCTCGAGGTTGCAGCCGACGAAAACGTCGCCGTCTTCGGTCTCGAGGGCGGCACCGACCCGGTACTCGGAGTAGGGGACGTGCGCGCGGTCTTGGACGTCGCGAGCGGCCTCGATCAGGTCATCCATAGACGATGGGTTCGACCAGTGGCCACCAAAGGATATCGACTCCCTACTGACTCCGTTCGATCGCCGTCTCGATGACCGACCGTGCCTCGGAAACGAGGTCGTCGACGGCGTCGCTCTCAGCATACAGGCGGATGTACGGCTCCGTGCCGCTGGGTCGGACGAGCAGCCACGAGGCGTCGTCGAACTCGAGACGGATGCCGTACTCCGTGTCGACCGCCGCATCCGGGAACGCGTCGGGGAGGGCCGTCTCGAGGGCGGCCATCGCGTCGGTTTTGACCGTGTCGGGACAGTCGGCACTGACTTTCCGGTAGGGACGTTCGGTGACAGGTTCGCGGAGCGTTGCCGTGTCGCCCGCATCGGCGACGAGCGCGGCGACGACGGCAGCGCCGACGACGCCGTCGATCCAGCCGCCGAACGCGGTGTGAATGTGTTTCCAGGGTTCGGCGGCGAAGACGATTTCGGTGTCGTCCGTCCCCTGCTCGCGCTCTCTGGCCACTCCTTCGTGGAGGGCACCCAGCTGGACGCGTTCGACTCGGCCACCAGCTGCCCGGACCCGCTCGTCGATACGCGCCGAGGCGTTGGGCGTCGTGACGACGACGGAATCGCCAGCGTCGCTATCAGCTGTGTAGTGGGCCGCGACGACGGCGAGGATCGTATCCTCGTGGATTACGTCGCCGTCGGGGCCGAGAACGACGAGGCGGTCGGCGTCGCCGTCGTGGGCCAGTCCGAGGTCGAAGTCACCGTCTGCGAGGAACTCGGTAAATTCGGTAAGCGTCTCCGGCGTGGGCTTGCTCTCGCGACCAGGGAAGTGGCCGTCGACGGATGCGTTGATCGCGACGACCGTCGCACCAAGGCGTTCGAGGACCTGTGGCGTCGCGAGCGCGCCGACGCCGTTCCCGCAGTCGACGGCTATCCGCAGCCCCGACAGCGGTCGGTCCCCATTCGTCCCATCGGTGCCGCCGAACCGGTTGCGGACGTAGTCGACGACGGCATCGCGATAGCGCTCGAGCACCGAAAGGCGCTCCGAGTCGCCCCATTTTTCCCAGCGGGCGAGACGGGACTCGTCGCTGGCGACGCGGTCGTCGATCACCTGTTCTGCGTCGCTGTCGTACTCGACGCCGTCGACGAAGAGTTTGATGCCGTTGTCAGCGGGCGGGTTGTGACTGGCGGTGACCATCACGCCATGTCGGCCACGCGAGGCAAAAGCGAGCGCGGGCGTCGGTACCTGTCCGAGTCGGCGGACGTCGGCGCCGGCACTCTCGAGGCCGGCTTCCATCGCCGCCGCGAGCGCTGGGCCCGTTTCTCGACCGTCGCGACCGACGACGAACGTTTCGCCGGGCTCACCGGCGGCCTGGCCAACAGCGAGCGCAAGCGAGGGTGAGACGTCCTCGACCGGGCCGCGAATCCCTGCAGTCCCAAAAAGCGTCATGTGCGTTCGTTCCGCGAGGAACTACTTAGCCGCGTTGCAACATCCCTGTTTCGCCGATTGCGGCTGTCATGAGCCGACAAAAACGGCTGTGATACGCAGCGAGCGATTTCGTCAGTTCGACCGGGATGAATTTCTTATTCGGCGGGCAGATCGTCGATCAGGACGACGGCCTCGCCGTTGATCACGGTCGTGTCGTCGTCTTCGTCTCGGACGAGCGTCTCGAGTCGGTACTGGTCGTTCCCGAGGCTCTCGACGACTTCGACGCGCGCGGAGACGCGGTCGCCGATGCCGACGGGGCCGCTGAACTCGAGGTCCTGCGAGAGGTAGATCGTGAGTCCGGGAAGCCGCGCGAGGGCAGCGCTGATGAGCCCGGAAACGAGCGTGCCGTGGACGATGCGTTCGCCAAATCGTGTCTCAGACGCGAACTCGTCGTCGAGGTGGAGCCGGTTCGTGTCGCCGCTGACGGCGGCGAACGCCCGGATATCCTCGTCGGTGAGCGCCTTCTCGAAGGTGACGGTGTCACCGACGCTGATGTGGTCCGAATCGTCGACAGTCCGGTCGAACTGCCAGTCTAAATCGGAGTAGTCGATCGACGGAATCGACGGCGCAATTCGCTCTACCTCTGCGCCGTTGCTCTCCTCGGTCGAGGGCAACATTGCAGAGACAGCAGCACGATTCGCCGCGGTCGCCGTTCGAAGGAATCCTCGCGTCATCGCCGACCACGCGTCGGTCATCGCCGCAAGGTTATCCTCGCCCGCGTTCTGATGGGACATCTATAGACGGCTAAGTGTGGCGGCTATATGACTTCTTTGGCTGTTGCAAGTCTCATTTGTTGACGGAAAATCACAGTAACAGGCACTTAGAGGCGCTCTTCCTGGAAGTCTCTGCTTACAGGGTGGGGATGTTAGATCCACTTATCCACCGCGAGCGCTGTCTTTCACAGGGACGAAATGAATCTGATGGGCCATAGTAACCATCTCTTGCCATTAGATGGTATCTAGTGGAAAGCCTTATTGTGTATGCGACCCAACCAACAGGTGATGACGGACGACTCCGACCGATCGCTCTGGTTCCCGCCTGCGATGTTCACCGAGCAGATGCAGGAAGCAGGCGAGCAGGTCGCTGAATCCCAGCAGGAGATGATGAAACAGTTGCTGCAGGCCACGTCGGCAAACCCGCTCGAGAACACGTCGGCCTTCGGACCGATGAACATGGGCACGGCGACGTTCAAAGCCCGTGTCCAGAGCGGCGGTCGGATCAGCATTCCCGGTCCCGAACGGGAAGCCCTCGACATCGAAGAGGGAGATATCGTCCAGACCATCGTCGTCCCAGTCAAACGCAACCGAGAGGATTAACCATGACACAGAACCCATTCACCGCAGTCTTCGATGCCCAGCGCACCGCACTTGAACAGAGCCAGTCGTTCACCCACGATGCCCTCGATGCACAGCAGACGTCGATCAGCGTCTTTGCCGACGCCATCGAAACGTCGAGCTCGATGGTCGAATCCAACGCCGAACTGACCAAGGGCGCCGTCCACGCCTACTTCGACGCCCTCGAGGCCTCGATGCCCGAGGAGGCAGCCGACTTCGACGAACTCCGCGAACTCGTCGACGAAAGCGTCGACTCGGCCACCGAGGCCCAGGCGCAGTCGATCGACGCGATGCTCGAGGCCCTCGAGGAGTCGGAAGTCGCCTACGAGGAATTCGCCCAGAGCTACACCGAGGTCGTCGACACGTCGTTCGATGCGGCCCTCGAGGCCCACGAGCAGATCGAAGAGAACATGAGCGCCGTCGCAGAGAACGTCGAAGCGGCCACCGACGAGTTCGACGCCTCGGCGTAGACCGTCGACCGGGCCTAGCCTTTTGGTAGTCGATCCCCAATTTTATCACAATGACAGATTCACAGCCCCAGACACAGAACTGGAACGCGTTCGTCGAACAGTGGAACGAACAGTTCCTCGAGGCGCTCGAGGACAACATGGAAGCCCAGGCACAATTCGTCGAGAGTTGGTCGGAAACCGTCGGTGAGGTCAGCGAGGACACCGAACTGTCCGACGGCGTCGAGGGCTATGCCCGCGCCTACGAGACGTGGATGAACGCCTCCCAGCAGATGGTCGAGCGCATGAACGACCAGCTCGAGGGCGAAGACGTCGACGTCGAGGAGTTCCGCGACATCTGGCTCAACACGGCCAACGAGGCGTTCAAAGACGTCATGTCGACGACCGCCTTCGCGAAGATGACCGGCGAGACCGTCGGAGACGTCCTCGAACTTCAGCAACAGGCCGACGAGGCCTCTCAGGAGACGCTCCGGTCGCTCGGCTTTGCGACCGAGGACGACGTCGTCGAGATCGGCGACCGCCTCGTCGAACTCGAGCGCCGTCAGCACGCCGTCGAGGAGAAACTCGACCGCGTCCTCGAGCACCTCGACAACGAGCAATGAAGAACCCGTACGCAACCGCGCTGGAAATGCAGCGACAGGCCTGGGAGGCGACTGCCGACTTAGCCGAGAAGAGCCAGGTCGCCCCCGAGCGTACCGAGACACTCGAGAATGTCGAGGTCGGCCAGACGCCAAGCGAGGTCGTCTACGAGGAGAACAAACTCCGCCTCCTCCACTACGAGCCGAAGACCGAGGAGCAACACGACATTCCGATTCTCGTCGTCTACGCCCTGATCAACAAGCCGTACATCCTCGATCTCCAGCCCGACCGCTCTGTGGTTCAGACGCTGCTCGAGGCCGGTTTCGACGTCTACCTGATCGACTGGGGCGAGCCATCCAAACTGGATCGACAGCTCTCGCTCGACGATTACGTCAACCGATACATCGACAACTGTACCGACGTCGTCCGCGAGCGCTCCGGCGAGGACGCGATCAACATTCTCGGCTACTGTATGGGCGGGACGATGTCGGCGATGTACGCCGCGTTGCACCCCGAAAAGGTCAAGAACCTCTCCCTGATGGCTGCTGGCCTCTGTTTCGCCGGCGACGGTGGCGTCCTCGAACTCTGGGGTGCCGAGGACTACTACGATCCCGAGCGAGTCACCGAGACGTTCGACAACGTCCCAGCGGAGTTCTTGGATATCGGCTTCGCACTGATGGACCCCGTCGCGAACAACGTGACGAAGTACGTCCGATTCTACGACAACGTCGAGGACGAGGACTTCGTCGAGAACTTCGCCCGAATGGAACGCTGGCTCGACGAGGGGATCGACGTCGCCGGCGTCGCCTACGAGGAGTTCATCAGCGACATCTACCAGGAGAACAAACTCTACAACAACGAACTCGAGCTCGGCGGCGAGCACGTCGACATCACCAACATCGACATGCCCGTCCTCCAAATCGTTGCCGAGTACGACCACCTCATCCCGCCAGGAGCTTCCAAACCGTTCAACGAGAAGATCCCGTCCGAGGATACCGAGATCCTCGAGTTCGCGACGGGACACATCGGCATGTCCGTCTCCTCGCGGAGCCACGAGGAGCTTTGGCCGCAGGTCTGTGACTGGTTCGAAGCGCGTTCGAACGGCACGGAGGAACACGCTGAGCCGGAAATAACAGCATCCGAAGCCGAGGGCGTCGCGGGCGACGAGTCGGGAACAGTGGATCTTACCAACGGTGGCTCGAGCGTCGAGACGAGTTCTGATAGCGGTGCCCAGACGGACCTCGACTCCGTGACGAGTCCCGATACGGAGACAGATCTTGACGCAGAGACGAGCGAACTCCACGGTGAGGACCGGTCGGACGAGGAGATCGTCGAGCGCGGCGAAGCGGACGTGCAGGAAGAACCCGCAGAACCCGGCGAAATGAACGTCGACGAGGACGTCGTCGAGGAAGTTACGGACGAGGAACTCGAGTCCGAACCTGACGATTTCACGGAGCTGACCGGTGTCGGCCAGGCGTACGCCGAGGACCTCTCCGAAGCCGGTATCGATACGTTCGACCAACTCGCGGAGGCGGATGTCGCTGACCTCGCCGCCGAGACGGGCATCGCTCCCAGCCGGATCGAGGACTGGGTCGAACAGGCTCAAGAACAATAGGTAGCGACTACGGTCACAGGAGCCGTCAAGCAACGGCGGCTCAAGCAAATTCTCGCTTCGTATCCGATACCGATTCGACCGAACCAGCGACGGTAGTCTGTCGATCTACCATCGGAATCTGAGGCACACGCAAGTGCGTCCACCGCCTCGTCGTAATACTGTTATCACTCTCAGACAACTGACTAATAACACGTCATTATTTATCATCCGAGATTGAACATGTGAACTATGTCTATGGATGGTCGCACCTGTGTGATCACAGGCTCGGCGCGGGGTATCGGTCGCGGTATCGCAGAGTATCTCGGTGAAGAGGGGGCGAACGTTGTCATCAACTACCGATCGTCGGAAGAGGACGCACACGAGGCCGTCGACGCCATCGAATCGGCGGGCGGCTCGGCCGTCGCGGCCCAGGCCGACGTCTCCGACCGCGCGGCTGTCGAGCACATGCGCGAGGTCTGTCACGAGGCCTTCGGTCAGTGTGACGTGCTGGTGAACAATGCTGGCATCACCGCCGACAAGCAGTTCACCGAAATGTCTCGTGAGGAGTGGGACCGCGTGATGGACGTCAACCTCGGTGGGATGTTCAACTGTACTCAGGTGTTCTACGACGACATCTGGAACGCCGAAGAGGGTCGGCTGATCAACATCTCGAGTGTCGTCGGCAAACAGGGGAACTTCGGACAGGCCAACTACGCCGCCGCGAAAAGCGGGATGTTCGGATTTACCCGGACGATCGCCCTCGAGTTCGCTCAGGGCGGGTCGACGGCCAACTGTGTCGCACCCGGTTTCACTGCCACAGACATGGTCACGAGCGTTCCGGACCACGTGCTCGATCGGATCATCGCGGAGATTCCGCTCGAGCGGCTGGCAGAAGTCGAGGACATCGCCGCTGTGGTCCGGTTCCTCGCGAGTGAGGACTCGTCGTACGTGACGGGAGAAGTGATCGACGTCAACGGCGGGATGGACCTGTAGGACGGACTCGAGTGTCACGCAGTCTCGAATCGTCTCTGCTGCTCTGATCGACTGGGTGTGGTCTCTTTCGGTGTTCGAACGCCGTCGCGAGCGGAAACACGGTTCATGTCTCGAACCGGCCAACCGGTACGGAGCGTCTGCAAACGAAGTCGAATCGGTGGCTTACCACACCTGTGCGCTCGGCGTGTGACAGCTGTCACAGATCACCGCCTGGTTTCCCTTGTAGCTGTCCTGCAGAAGGATACCGTTCTCACAGAACGCGCAAGTGTTTCCTTCGAGAGCCTCGAGCACCGGAGAGCCGACAGCGTCGTCCGTTAGTTGCATCTCATTGGTTTCAAATCAGGAGACTATTGTAAATCCTTTTACTGATAGTGGGTAACAGACATACTTCTCGTGGGTTTGGATAGTACACACAGATAGCCGGTAGCGAAGTCGACGGCGGCTGTCACGCAGCCCGTTTCGACGCTACCCACACAGCGGTGTGCAGCTGTACGGTATGAGGCAGGCCACAGGCACGAGCGACGGCTGCAGTATCGTCTCCCCTGCTACGCTCGCTGTTTCTCTTTCGCAAGCACCCGCACGTTTTCGATCCTGGTATCCGGATACTGCCCGTCTTCATCTTTCTCGACGGCTTTGACCATATCCCAGACGACGTTGAGACCGGTCGTGACACCCTCGAGGGCCTCCATCTCACAACCCGTCTTCCCAGTGGTCTCGACGGCAACCCGAAGGTCGATTCGGTCTTCGGTAAGCGAGAAGTCGGTGTCGACGTTCGTGATGGGGATCTGATGGCACATCGGGATCGTCTCCCACGTGTGCTTGACAGCCTGGATCGCGCCGATGCGGGCGGTCGCGAGCACGTCGCCCTTGCCCACCTGATCCGCGCGGATAGCTTCGATCGTCGACGGCTGAAGCCGAATCTCGCCAGCCGCGACCGCGCGACGCTCGCTGTCGGGTTTGTCGCCGACGTCGACCATCTGCACGTCGCCCTCGTCGGTGGTGTGGGTGAGGTCGTCAGCTGTGTGGTCGTCGCCGCTCGAGTCTGCCGCGTCGTCGTTCTCACTCATCTGCCTCACGCCACAGCGCCGCGGGAATCTCGTCGAGCATCTCGGAGGCGAGCACGCCCAGTGCATCGCTGACAGCGAGGCGCTCGCCGGCAACGCCGTTGACGTACGCGCCAGCCGTCGCGGCCTCGAGCGGGTCGGCCTCCTCGAGCAGCGCTGCGACGATTCCAGCTAGAAGGTCACCGGTGCCGCCAACTTTCATTCCGGGCGTCCCTGCTCGGCAGATCCGGGTACGCTCGCCGTCGGTTATTACGTCGTCGACGCCCTTCGCGAGGACGACGTGACCCAGGTCGGCCGCGAAGGCCTCGATCTCGTCGGCTGCGTCACGAAGGGAGTCGGTGTCCGGCCCGCCCATCCGAGCGAGTTCCCGGCGATTGGGTGTACAGACGAGCGTCGCCGCAGTGTCGACCTCTGGGACGACCGACAGCGCGTCGGCGTCGACGACCGCCGGCCCTGTGTACGATTCGAGGAACTGGCGCGTCGCCTCGAGTGTCTCGTCTGCTGTCCCGAGACCGGGGCCGAGGACGACGATGTCGTCGTGGCGTTCGGCCGTCTCGACGAGGTCGTCGGCCTGATCGGGCGAGAGTCGGTCGCGTCCGTAGGGCTGGACGATGAGGTCCTCGGCGTAGCTCTGGATCTCGCCGGCGACGGAGTCGGGCGCAGCGACGAACGAAAGTTCGACGCCGCCTCGCAGCGCCGCCTGTGCGGCGAGTGCCGGCGCGCCGGTGTACGGGCCGCCGCCGATGACGAAGACGCGACCGTCGCGATTCCGGGGCCGGGCGAGAGCGACATCGCCGGGGCCAGCGAACCGTTCTGCGGTAGCTGGGATCCCGATATCAGCGACGGTAATCTCGGCGTCGAGGTCGTCGAGCCCCGGTTTCGTATCGTGGAAGGTAACGACACGGTCGGCCTCGACGCCGTTAGACGCGTGGTCGCCCCCGTCGGCGTCGAACCCGGACGGGACATCGACCGAAACGACGGTCGCGTCGGCTGTATTGATCGCCGCCGCCGCAGTCGCCGCCGGCTCCCGGAGGTCGCCGCTGATTCCCGTACCGAGCATCGCATCGACGATTACGTCCGCTTCGTCGAGGGCGGGGGAGTCGGCTGCGAGGGCGCTCGAGTCGGGCACCTCGCGGATGTCGTAGTCGGCCTGCTGGAGTGCGTCCCAGTTCTCGCGAGCGATGTCGGTGCCGATCAGGTCGGCGCGACCAAGCAACAGCGTCGTGACATCGTACGCGTCGAGGAACCGGACGGCGACGAACGCGTCTCCGCCGTTGTTCCCACGACCAGCGACGACGACGACTCGAGCGCCCGGATCGGCGACCGTTTTTATCTCCCGGGCAATTGCGTGCCCGCTCGACTCCATTAATTGCTTTCGCAGCACGCCTAGCGCCGCAGCGTTCGCGTCGACGGCGGCCATTCGCTCGCCTGTAATCATACACGAGGGTTCGACCGGCCGACCGTTGAAGATTGCGGACGGGACAGCCCGTTCGGCGGCTGTCTCCTATCGTCTATCGAGCGTTGCGTGATACGGACTCCTCTCAGTCAGTGCCGGCA
Organism: Natrinema sp. HArc-T2; assembly: GCF_041821085.1. Taxonomy (NCBI): domain Archaea; kingdom Methanobacteriati; phylum Methanobacteriota; class Halobacteria; order Halobacteriales; family Natrialbaceae; genus Natrinema; species Natrinema sp. HArc-T2. The sequence goes on from NZ_JBGUAZ010000003.1 coordinate 276,252, forward strand.
CACCCGCGACCCGTCCTGCGGGTGCGCCGGTACCCAGTGATAGCAGACCGTATGACTCGAGGGGGACTGGGTTCCGCGACCAGCACCGTTATTATCAGCTCTTGTGAATGGTTCGGCGTTCAATGGGTGCAATTCGCGTCAACGGACTCCGGAAGTCCTACGGGTCCGTCGAGGCAGTCGCCGGGATGACGTTCACCGTCGAGCGTGGGGAGCTATACGGCTTTCTCGGCCCGAACGGGGCGGGGAAGACGACGACGATCCGAACGCTGACCGGACAGATCCAACCGGATGGGGGAACGGTCCGCGTCCTCGAGACCGATCCGACGACAGAGCCACTCGCAACGCGCCGGCAGGTCGGTATCCTGCCGGAGCAGGGCTCGCCGCCGAGCTTTCTGACGCCGCGTGAGTATCTCGAGTTCGTCGGTGAGGTGCGCGAGCTTTCGGCCGACCGGGTTGCCGAGGGGACGGCGGCGTGGGCCGAGCGGCTGGGATTCGAGAGCAAGCTCGATACGCTGCATACCGATCTCTCTCGCGGGCAACAACAGAAGGTGATGATCACACAGGCGTTCATTCACGAGCCGGACGTGGTCTTCATCGACGAGCCGCTGGCGAACCTCGACCCGCTCGTCCAAGAGCAGGTCAAGCGCTTTCTCGTCTCCTATGCTGCCGGCGACAACGCCGTCTTCGTCTCGACGCACAACATCGACGTCGCCGAGGAGATCTGTTCCCGCGTCGGCATCGTCGCCGACGGTCGGCTCGTCACGGAACGCGCGCTCGCGGGCAAGCGCGACGATGACGAATCGCTCCTCGAAGTCTTCCTCGAGCGCGTCGAGGGAACGGCAGAGCGAGATATGCCGAGTCTCGGCCAGATCGACCGGACGGACACAGATACATGAGCGAGACGGGACTCTCGACGCGACAGTTGCTCGCAGTGCTCTTTCGCGAGGAGTGGCGCATGCACACCCAGCTGTTCGGGGGCTGGCGATTCGCGCTCTTTCCGGTCGTCATCGCCGTCCTTGCGGTGAGCGCGACGGTCGCGCTGCTCGAGACCGGCACCGCGCACGGACCGATCGTCGGCGGCCTCCACGCGCTGGCCGTCGGCTTCGGGCTCTATAGCGGCACCGCGGGTTTCGCGGGATCGGACATGCTCGAGAACGTCTTCGGACGACTGTCCCTGCTGCTCTCGTCGTCGACGACGCTGCCACTTTCGCGGCGGCGGTTGCTCGGTGTCTTCCTCCTGAAGGACGCGCTGTTCTACGGTGTTGCGTTCGTGTTGCCGATGGCGCTTTCGAGCGCGGCCCTGACTGAGCTTTCGGCTGCAACGCCGGTCGTCGTCGGACAGTTCTGGCTGTCGCTCTGTCTCGTCTTCGCCGTCGGGATGGCGACGACCGTCGCGCTGATCGCCGTCCGAACTCGTGGCGTCCCGCCGTGGGCGGTCGGACTGCTGATCGGTTTCGCCGTCGTCGGCACCTGGGCCGCTGGCGGACTCGGCATCGTCCAGTCCGTCCTCGTACCAGTCCGCGGCTCCGCGATCGCCGCGAGCGGGCTAGCCGTCGGCACCGTCGTCGTCGCAGCGGTCTCGCTTGCAGCCTACGATCCGACGTACGGTCGTCCCTCACGGACCACGACCGATCGCTTCGCCCGACTCAGCGAGGCACTGCCCCTCGAGAACGCGCCACTGGTCACGAAGTCGCTGCTCGATCTCGCGCGCTCGTCGGGCGGCGTCTGGAAGCCGTTCGTCTCGGCGTCGATCCTGCTGGCGCTCGTGGCTGCACTCGTCGGCGTCGTCGACTCGATCACCGGCATCGCGCCCGCGCCGGGGATCTTCTTCGGCGGCGTCCTCGGGCTCTCGGCGTTTACGACCTACAACTGGCTGACCCAGTTCGACTCGCTCGAGGCCTATCTTGCCTACCCCGTCTCGATCGCGGACGTCTTCCGGGCGAAGCGGATCGCCTTTATCCTCGTGGGTGCGCCGACGGTCGCCGTGCCCTACCTCGCTGCCGTCGTCTGGTTCGACGCGACACCCCTCGACGCCGTCGTCGGTGCGATCCTGCTGGCTGGCTACGCGCTGTACTACTACGGCCTGACCGTCTACATCGCCGGCTTCGACCCCAACGAGTTCCTTTTCGACGCCGTTCGCTTCGCGACGTTTACCGTCGGCGTCGCCGTCGCGCTCGTGCCGACGCTGGTCGCTGGCTTCGTGGTCGTCCCGCCGTCCGTCGACCTCGCTGTTGCGCTCGGCGTCGGTGGGGTCGTGATGGGTGTCGTTGGGACCGTCCTCTCGAGTCGTGCCGGGCCACGCTGGGACGTGCGCTATCGGGCGGAGTGAGCGGGTGATACCGCCATTACGAGGATGATAGAGAAGTCTTCTGCCGATGTCGATCACAGATCCAGGTGGCGAATTGCCAGACGAGGAGTGGTACAAACAGAGGAGGAGTGGCGCCCACGAGCGGCGATCAAATCAATTTCTCAGGAGTTCTAAATTCTGTACCGTCGGGAGGTTCCAGTTGTAAGTGACCGCAGCTAACCGAGTCAGAACGGTCACTGCCGCACACGCTACAGCAGCCGCACTCCCAGTTGCGCCGATCGTTTCCACGAGCCAGTATGTACTCCCACCAAGGACTGCACAACTGGCATAGAAATCTTCGAAGAGGATGAACGGGGACCGGTCGAGCAGAATATCTGCAAACGCACCACCACCGACGGCGTTGATCATTGCGATAACGACGACACCGAACACTGAGACACCTGCCTCAGTTGCGACGATCGCACCAGTTGTCGTAAAGGCAGCGAGCCCGATCGCGTCCGAAACAAGCGTGATCGGATGCGTCTCCGGAGCGGTGAAGACGACGCTCAGTGCGATCGCCAGCCCAACACCAAGCAGTCCCAGACTGATCTCGATCGGGGATTGAAGTGCTAATGGAACCCGTGTCACGAGAATATCGCGTGTTGCCCCACCTGCGAATGCCATTGCCAACCCAACGATCGTAATGCCAAGCACGTCGAACTCTTCGCGGATCGCCTTCGATGAGCCGACGAGGGCGAACGCGATCAACCCGATCGTGTTCATCACCGCAAATGGATCGCCAAACAGTACTTCAAGGAGTTGCTGACCCATTGCCCGTGCCTACGAGAACGTGTCTCTTGAGTGCTCCGGGACTACGTTTCTCCAGATCCACGGACCGCTCCATGCGAGACCTGCACGACCCGTACAACGAGAGCGGGCTGACCCTCGCGGCGAACCGATAGGACAATACACTCCCCAGCGGGAGTATTGCCAACGCGGATGACACGAACGCTTCTCGTCGCCGGAACTGCAAGCCACGTCGGCAAGTCGACGGTCGCAGCGGGCCTCTGTCGATTGCTCGCCGACCGTGGGGTCGACGTCGCGCCGTACAAGGGCCAGAACATGAGTAACAACGCGCGCGTCGTCGTTCGACCGGATGGTGACGACCAGCGAACTGGTGGCCCTGCCGCGACCACCGACGACCGGTGGGGCGAAATCGGCGTCTCCCAGTTCGTCCAGGCTCGAGCGGCCCGCATGACTCCCACGACCGACTGCAACCCAGTCCTCCTCAAACCCCGCGGCGATGGTGAAAGCCAGCTGGTATTGCAGGGCGAGGCCCACGATCACGTCCCCGCTGGGACCTACTACGATGAGTACTGGGAGCGAGCACGCGAGGCTGCCGAACAGTCATATTGCCGGCTGGCAGCCGATAACGACGTGATCGTCGCCGAAGGCGCGGGCAGCATCGGCGAGATCAACCTCCACGATCGGGACCTCGCAAACGTCGAAACCGCCGAGTTCGCCGATGCCGATATCCTCCTGCTGGTCGACATCGAACGCGGCGGGGCCTTCGCCAGCCTCTACGGAACGATCGAACTCGTGCCCGACGCCCTCCGCGAGCGCATCGTCGGCGCGGTCATCACGAAGTTCCGTGGCGACCCATCCCTGCTCGAGCCCGGCATCGAGGAGATCGAATCCCGAACTGGCGTGCCGATTCTGGGCGTGCTCCCCTACGACGATCCCGGCCTCCCCGAGGAGGACAGCGTCGGCCTCCCCGGTAGCGAGGAACGAGGCGTCGTCGGTGCAGACGACGGCGTTTCTGCCGACCGACGAGTTCGGATCGCCGTGCCCCGGCTTCCGCGGATCTCGAACGCGACCGATCTCGAGGCGCTGGCGGACGAACCTGGCGTCTCGGTGGTCTACGTGCCGGTCGACGGCGACGGGACAGCCGACCCGCTCGAGGGGATAGACGCCGACGCGGTCGTCATCCCGGGCACGAAGAACACGGTCGACGACCTGCTGGCGCTCCACGAGGCCGGCTTCGCCGACGCGCTCGCGGCCTTCGACGGCCCGGTCGTCGGGGTCTGTGGTGGCTACCAGATGCTCGGCGAGCGGATCACCAACGCCGCGCTCGAGGGGACAGGCACGGACGATGTCGTCGACGGGCTTGGGCTGCTGCCGGTCGAAACCCGGTTCGAGGGGGACAAACGCCTCGAGCAGACGTCGGTGCCCGTCGACGGCTCGGCGTCGCCGCTGCTGTCGGGAGCAGACGGGTCTGCATCGGGCTATGAGATCCACGCGGGCCGGACGCAGGCACTCGAGGATGTCCGTCGGCCACTCGGCGACTCGAGTGCGGCCACGGGGCAGGTGCTCGGAACCTATCTGCACGGCCTGTTCGACAACGAATCGGTTCGGATGGCGTTTCTCGAGTCTGTCGCGGCGACGGCGGGGGTCGACTGGCCGCCGCAGGCGGAGACGGACGCGTCACCGTCGACGGACTCGGACGCGACAGAGGCTGGATCGACGCCGTACGATCGTGCGGCACGACTCGTCAGCGAACACGTCGATCTGGCGGCGCTTGGCGACCCGTTCGGCGAGTAAGAAAAGAGACGGCAAGACCAACAGCAGAGACGTTCGAGCGACTACGATCCGTCGCGGTAGGTGCCGAGCAGTTCCTCGAGAATGATACACTCCTGGTCGGTCTCGTCGTAGTGGGTGTCGATGAAGCGTTCGGCGGCCTCGTAGTTGCCACGTAGTCCGTGTTTGCGGACGTTGATGACAGCATCGAGGAAGAACGTGCCACCGTCGGTCCCGAGCGCCTCGGCGTGATCGCGGTCGCTAATATCGAGTTCGGTCTGGATCTCGTCGAAGTTGAACGTCTTGACGTCGTGATCGTCGTTGATCAGAGTGAGGACGTACTCCGCAGAGAACCGGTAGAACTCGGATTTACTCTCGAACATACCGTCTTCGACGAGCGCGTCGATCTCTTCGACCACGTCGTCGGGGTACCTGACGGTATCTTTCGCCATGTACCTAGACTGTACGGTACTGATTAATTACTGTTTCGACGATCAAGTCACTCCTGAAACACAATGGCGCGATCGACACACCGTCGACGAGTGCAGACGCGGATATCACGGACCGTCATCGGGGCGGCGGTCACCTGCAGAGTTATTGGGGTTCGCGCAAAAGGACGGACTGTCATGGTAGACGAAACCGAACTTCGCGAGCAGATGATCGACGCGTTCGAAAATGCTGACTACCCAGTCTCGAGTCCGATGGACCTCGTGCCAGCGTTACCTGACGGTCCGGGAACGAAATTCGAATCCGGCGACTTCTCGATGACCGCGATGGAGCTCAACACCAAGACCACGGGCGGCGATTTCCCCTACGATGACGTCGAGTCCCTCGTCGACGACCTGCTCCGTGAGCTCAAAAAGCAAGACGAACTGTAACTGTCGGACACGTGCGGCTGTGGGCCGATCCGGACACGTCGCTTGCGTGCTGCCCGCATGAGCGCCATCGCGACCGCCGAGCCGACTTCTCGTCGATGAGTAGGGACGCCAGTCGTTGACCAGCAAGCTTTTATTCCAGAGTGTGGTTTTGAGAGAAGAGAGCGGACACGGACTGGTTGGACTGAGATACACGGATGAGCGACAGACAGCGAGCGAGACCGATCGTCATCGTGACCGAGACCCCTGCCAAGGAGAGCCGTCTTCGGTCGCGGCTCGAAACGGCAACCGAACGCGATATTCGAACGGTCTCCGCTCCGACCGATCCCGACAGTCTCCTCGAGTCGATGACAGCGCCCCCCGGCGCCAAACGCGACGGCGGGGCGGAGACGCCCTCGACACACGGCGAAGACTCAGCGATCAGCGAGCCGGAGACAGCCGACGACGAGACCGTGCCGATGACACCAAGTGCCGTCGTTCTCGAACTTGACCGTCCGGACGACATACAGGCCCTGCTACAGCGTGTGCATGCTGACTTGTCCGACGTGCCGACGATCGTTGCCCCTCACGAGGGCAGCGAGCGACTCGCAACGGTGGCACTCCGTGCTGGTGCGACCGACTACGTGCCGATGAAACGTGACGAAGACCCGATCGATCGGATCGTCTCGGCGGTCCAGTCCGAACGCAGCGTCCTCTCTGACGACGACAGTCGGTATCACCACATCCTCGCCAACGAACTGCCCGACGAAGCGTTCGTCATCGGCGAGGACGGCACCTATCTCGAGGCGAAGGTCCGTCCCGAATCGGGGGACCTCTACACGATCCCCGCCAACGAACTAGTCGGCACGACGCTCGCGGACGCGTTTTCCGATTCGGTCGCGGCGGACCTACAGGACTGCATCGATCAGGCGATCCAAACAGACGATGTGCAGTCGATCGAGTATCAGGCGAGCACCACCGACGGGTGCCGGCAGTTCGAGGCCCGTGTCGTCCCGATCGACGAGCGAATTCAGGGGCGACGCGCCGTCGTCTGGCTGGCACGAGACATCACCGAACGCGTCGAGCGCGAGCAACGGCTCCGCTCGCGTCAGGATCAACTCGAGACGCTCAACCGGATCAACGCCGTCGTCAGACAGGTCATCGAGACACTCGTCGAGGCACCGGCCAGAGACACTATCGAACGCGAGGTCTGTGAACAACTCGTCGACTCGGAGCTCTACTGTGGCTCGTGGATCGCCGAATGGACCGGCGACGGGCAACTGTCCTACCGGACCGGCGCGGGCGACGCCGAGACCGTCCTCGAGTGTGTTCGTGAGTGTTCCGGCGAGTACGAGAACCCAGTCGAACAGGCAGCACGCACGGGCGAGTTGCGGACGACGAACGCCATCGTCGAGAACGAGTCGCTTCCCGAGGAGTTGCGGGAAGCAGCCCGCACGGATGACGTCAGATCCGGCATCGTCGTTCCAATCACACACGAGGACGCGACCTACGGCGTACTCACGGTTCTCGCAGGTCGTGACGACGCCTTCAGCGAGCGCGAGCGAGCCGAGTTCGAACTGCTCGGTGAGACGATCGGCTTTACCATCATGGCCGTCAAAAACCGTCAGCTGCTCTTTGCCGATTCCGTCGTCGAACTCGAGTTCCAGATCGACGGCGGCGATACGTTCTGCTTCGATCTCTCCGAGCAGTACGACTGTACCGGTTCGCTCGAGTGGGCCGGCACCACGTCGAACGGGCGTACCTTCCAGTACGTGACGGTCGACGGACTCGGGTGTGAGACGGTCCTCGAGGAGGCGAGAGACCACGAGTCCGTCGAGGAGTGTCGGGTCATCCACGACGGCGACGAGCGCTGTACGATCGAGTTGCGGCTCTCGACGTCGGGTGTCCGCACGCTCGCAAACCACGGTGCGACGATCCGGGACGTCACCGTCGAGGACGGCGTCGGGACCTGTCTGGTCGAGGTATCACAGGACGCCGACATTCGGGAGATCGCCGAGGCACTGACCGTCGCCTACGAGAACGCCGAACTCGCCGCCAGACGAGAGGTCGACCGGGCGGTCAGGACGGCAGCTGAGCGACGAACCCGGATCCTCGACGGGCTCACTGACCGCCAGCTGACGACGTTACGACTCGCCTATTACGGTGGGTTCTTCGACTGGCCGCGCGAGAGCACCGGCGAGGAGATCGCCGAGGCGATGAACATCTCGCCACCGACGATGCACCAACATCTCCGAAAGGGACTGAAGTCGATTCTCGGGGAGTTCTTCGAGGACAGTACCGGTACTGGCACAGGTATTGATTGAGACGGTTTGCTGTCACTGTCTTCTGGCACATCCGCATGATGAGTTGCGGGCCCACCACACTGACTAGACAGTAGTGACTCGGTGATACGCCAGACGACGGGCAGCGGCTGTGTGGAGCTGATTCAGTCGATCCGGTGATGGACCGTCAGAAAGCGCCAGGAGACGTCGGCGCGCCGTCCGAGAGTGCAGTAGGTGGTGGTTCGAATGGGTGCGCTCGCACAGCGGCCATCGTCCAACTGACGCCACTTGGACAAGCGACTCGAGTCAAATAATAGTGTGTGATGTGGCCTGAACGGTCGGTTAGCATCGGTTACGTGGGCTGCCCGCCGGCGACAGAACGTGCTGGTCTGACTGACGGTCACGCGAACTCGAGTCCCAGTCTTCGAAGACCGTCACGGATTCTTAAACGTCGTCGATATGAACCCGAGCGCCAATACGCGTGACAGTCAGTCGATCGAGTAGTAATGATCGAGACGACAGTCGCCGCCCGATCGTGGGGGACGGGGTGGCCGTGGTAGCGCTGCCGTTCGAGACCGTGTTCGAAGGCTCGGACGGTCGGTACTATACCGACTGGCAGGTTCGCCACCGGCTTCGGACCGGCGAGTGGACGTTTTGCATGCAACAGCGAACGCCGCACCGACGACTGGTCGAAACCGACGACGATGCGTTACTCCTGTTGGTCCCGATCGATCCAGAGAAGTTGCCGACAGGACGCGAGATCCGCGTTACCGGACGCTGCTCCCGTGTCGTCGATACCCGGCGCGTGCCGTCTGATTATACTAGCCACTGAACGTCACTGCACACCAGATCGCACGACGGGAGCGCGGTTCGAAGCGACGACGTGAGCGAGACCCGCAGACTATGCGGTCGATGTGTAACTCGGTTCTGTTGTTACGATAGCCCTGTGAGGCGGCGGCCACCCACACCGCGATGATTTAATGCACGTTCATGTTCACCCACAGGAACTGGGTGTCTGCTGCAAGAGTCGCGCTCGTGAATCGGCGCGCGTTCCTCGGCACGGTCGGATCGACACTCTCGCTCGGAACGTTGGCGTATACGACACGCGGAGCCACCGACACGCTCGAGGTGTGCGTCTGGCTTTCCGAGCAAGCCGCCACCTACGACGGCGTCGCCGAGCGAATCCGCGAGTATCTCACCGCGACTCTCTCGCTCGAGTCGTGGACGCTTGCGGTCTCGATCGGTGGGGCCGTTTCGGTCTCGAGTGAAGACGCCGCTCGACTCACCAGCCGCGGCGAGTGGCCGATGGCCGTCGCGGAGGGGGCTCTCGGCGGGCGCGACATCGAACCGGCGTCGGACGTCAACCTGCTGGTCACGGACGGGAGTATGGAAACGGCACCCACCGGGTACGGCCTCCCGCACGTCGCATCGGTCGGCGGAGCGAGACATATCGCCGCCCTCGAGCTGTTCGCGACGCTCGTTGATGACGGGCCGCGATCGATCGCGCCGAATACGACGCCGGCACACACGATGCACGTCCTCTTGCACGAAGTCGGCCATGCGCTCGGCCTCGGCCACGAACACGGCACCGCGTTCGTCGCCGACGACGCCGTCGTCGCGACGCCGATGCTCAGTAGCTATGCGTGGGATCCCGAGTACGATCGCGAGCGCTCACAGTGTGGGACGACGATTCCAGATACGACGGGGCGCCACCGAACACTCAGCTTCAGCTTTTCGTCGTGCGCTCGTCGTCGGCTCGCAGCCTACGATGGCGAGGTCTCTCTCTGATCGAGCAGTCAGGCGAAATCGAACGCTGAATCGAGTTGTGATCTCTCGAGGCGGTCGAATTCGGCGCGGCGACCGACCAGAGACCGCAGCGGCTCGTCATACGACCACGTTGGAAGTCATACGGTCTGCTGTAACGAGTTACCAGTGCAACCGCGAGTTGCCCTGCGGTTGCACTGGAACTGACTGACAGGAGTCCGTATCAGTCCCGACGGTATCACTCGTCGTCGTCGGTGTCCGTGTCACCACGGGCGAAACTCGTCTGCGCTTCCCCGTCCGTGTTGGCGCTGGCATTTGGCCCCTGGATGAGCGCTTCGAAGTCGTCGGCTTCGTCGTACTGGTCCTGGTAGACCAGCGCCGCTTTGCCCATCGAGGTGATCTCGTAGAGCCCGGAGCGCTCTGCGGGGCCGATCTTGCGGACGAGCCCGTAGTCCTCGAGCACTGGAAGTCTCGTGTTGATGTTCTTCCGGCTTTTCCCCGTGTGCGAAGCCAGATTCGTTGCGACGTTGCGGCCCTTGTCCTCGAGCGCCTCGAGGATCAGGAAATCAGTTGGTTGACGGAGTTTCACGTGTGTTCACTCTCGTACCGCACTATATTTCCAGTGGTAACTAATACTTTCGGCTCAGATATGTTAATTGGTATTAGTAACCGCCATCAGTATCCATGTGTGCTGAGCCGATGACTGCCGTGTCTTCGGGAGCGACAGTCCCGCCAGTTTCGCCCTATCGAAGGTCGACAGTACGGCTCACTCGAGTAAGTCGACGCCGGTCGAGCCGAGCCACGAGAGAAAGTCCGCGACATCCGCCGGCGACTCGACGCGGGCGGACGCGCTCGAAGGCTCGTCGCCGCCGACCCTGATTCCGAGTCCGTCCGGTTCGACGGCTCGGAACGCCGACTCGTCAGTGACGTCATCACCGACGTAGATGACGGTCGTCTCGGAGGGTTCGTCGGCAGCGATCACCTCGACCGCGTCGCCTTTCCCCCACGTCAGATCCGGTCCGGTCTCGAGGATCTGCTTGCCGGGGGAGAGCTCGAGGGTGTCGCCACCAAATCTGTCGACGATGTCGTGAGTGAGCCGACGGACAGTCGGGACGGCTGCCGACGGAACGGCTCTGAAGTGGACCGTCCCGGTCAGGCGCTTGTTTTCGACCCGACAGTTCGGAACGGGCGCGAGGGCGACCTCGAGGACGGCACAGAGACGTTCGATGCGGGCGGCGTGCTCGCGTGCGACCGGGTGGACGGAGATGTCTCCATCACGGGCGAGCTCGAGCCCGTGATTGCCGGCGTAGATCGACGGCCCCTCGAGACGCTGGCGGACGTCCGACAGGGCCCGACCGCTGATGACGGCGGTCGTTATCTCGGGCGTGTCCACGAGCGTGGCTACTGCCTCTCGATTGCGCTCGGTCGGCATCGCTGCGTCGGGATCCTCGACGATCGGTGCGAGCGTGCCGTCGAAGTCCAGGCAGACGAGGATGCCGGTGGCGTCGGCGATCGTCGCCCGAATCCGTGGCCACTGCTCCTCGAGCGGTCGCGGTGGTGATGGTGCGTTAGGCGCTCCCATCGGTCACACTGGCGGCGTGGGCTCTCGGGAGTCGGACTCCGAGTCCGTGTGCCTGCTGGTTCGGCCAGACTCGTCGGAACTCCCGGCGTCGTCATGTACGCGACGGATCCAGTCGAACTGTGTCGCCATCCACGACTGAATGTCACCGCTGAAGACGCGCTGGCGGAGCGTGTTCAGCCGGCGCTGGCGCTCGTAGGTCGACATCGAGAGCGCGTACTCGAGCTGAGCTGCAACCCCGTCTGCGTTGGCGGGATCGATCGTCAGGGCGTGCGAGCCGAGCCGCTCGTGAGCCCCGACTCGGTTGCTCAGCAGTAACGCGCCATCGCTATCGATGCTCGCTGCAACGTACTCCTGGGCGACCAGGTTCATCCCGTCGACTAGCGAACTCACGAGCATCACGTCGGCGTGGCGATAGAGCGTACAGATGTCGTCCCGTGGCAGGACGTCCTCCGTGTAGACGATTGGCTGCCAGTCGGCAGTCCCGAAGCGGCGGTTGATCCGCTGGACCTCGCTGCGGACGAACTCGCCGTATTGCTGGTAGGTCCCGATTTCGGTCCGTGAGGGCGTCGCCTTCTGGAGGAACGTGAACGCGCCGCGCCAGCCGGGATTGCGCTCGAAGAATCGCTCGAGCGCCGCCAGACGTTCCGGAATCCCTTTCGTGTAGTCGAGGCGATCGAGTCCCAGTCCGAGTGTCGTTCCCTGTGGAATCCCGTACTCGTCGAACAGTGCAGTGAGGCGGTCGCGGTCGGTCGAGCGCGCGTCACGGTCGTACCCCTCGGCGTCGACACCCATCGGGGTCGCGACGACGCGGGTCGTTCGCCCGTCGTAGCGAATCGTCCGCTGGGTGCGATCGACGGTGGCAGCCGGGAGGAACCGGTCGACACAGTCGAGAAAGCGGTCGGCGTACCCCTCGACGTGGAAGCCGAGCAGGTCGTTGCCGAGCAGTCCTTCGAGAACGTGGCCGCCGGCAGGACAGTGCCGAAACGTCGACGGCGTCGGCCACGGGATGTGCCAGAAGTGGGCGACGGTCGCACCGTCGGGGACTGAGTCCTGAATCAGCCGCGGCGCGAGCGCGAGGTGGTAGTCCTGCAGCCAGACCACCGCGTCCTCGTCGGCGTGGTCGCTGACCGCCTCGGCAAACTGCTCGTTGACCGTCTGGTACCACTCGAAATCCGTCGGTCGATTCTCGATCAGATCCGGAAAGCCATGACAGAGCGGCCAGAGCACGCGGTTGCTAAAGCCGTAGTAGTAGGAATCGACCGCCTCCTCCGAGAGGTCGAGTCGCCGCAGCGTGTAGGCCTCCTCGTCCGGTGGGACGGCCACGCAGTTACGGTCGTCCGTGACGGCAAAGTCCGCGTCGCCGTCGCCCCAGGCGATCCAGGTTCCGTCGGTTTCCTGCACGACGGGGTCGAGGCCGGCGGTCAGTCCGCCGGTCGGCTCGTCGACCGTGATCGATCGTTGGCGCTCTGCTCGAGCGAGACCGCCGTCGGCTCCAAATGACGGGGTCCCGTCGCTGCTGGAGGGATCCGAGACTGACTCGTCTTCGTACTCGTGGCGGTACGGCTGGCGGTTCGAAACGACGATCAGCGACCCGGGACAGTTCGGGCCGTCACCCCCGGACGCGTCGTCCGTTCGTCCGCGGTCGCTGCCTCGAGTTCGATACTGTCGATCGGACACAGTCGTCGTCGGCAACCGCTCTGGAACTCGCATTCGCTGAAACAGCACAGCCTCTCCACTGGTTGCTTCGCGGCCTGCACTCGCTGGTGGGTTAATAGGTTCCCACTAGTCCCCACGGATAGCAGACTGTCCGCTCGCGGAGACAGTCTGCCGAAACATGGATCGCTGGCGCAATCTGATGACCGCGCTCGTAACCGAGGGTACCCAAACGTTGATTGGTCGGTCGAGCGAACCCGTCGCCATGACGCCGTTCGAGCGCCGGATAGCCGCCTGTCAGGACCGGCTCGCAGACGTCGGAGCCGACCTGCTGGTCTGCTTTCCGAGCCCGAACTTGACCTATCTGACCGGCTTTGCGGAATCGCCGTCCGAACGTCACCTGTTGCTGTTCGTCCCCCGAGACGGCGAGCCCGCGATCGTCGCGCCGGCGATGTACGAGACACAGCTCGCTTCGCTGCCGATCGCGGAGCTACAACTGCGCTGCTGGACCGATTCGGACGACCCGCTCGATGATGTCGAGCGCGTGTTGGCGGATTACTCGCTCGAGGAGGCAAACGAAGCGACCGTTCTCGTCGATGACCGGATGTGGGCGACGTTTACGCAGGATCTCCGAGACCTGCTGCCGGACGCCGCGTTCGGACTCGCAAGTACCGTCCTCGAGTCGCTCCGCATCTGCAAGGACGAGGTCGAACTTGCGGCGCTTCGGCGGGCCGGCGAGTTGGCGGACCGCGTCGCACTCGAGATTCGCGAGCGTGGCGACGAACTGCTCGGCATGACGGAATCGGAACTCGCAAGCGAGATCGACCGGCTGCTCGCCGCAGAAGGCGGCGACGAGCCAGCCTTCGACACGATCGTCGCTGCCGGACCGAACGGGGCCCGCCCACACCACCACAGCGGCTCGCGACAGATCGAAGCTGGCGATCCCATTGTGCTGGACTTCGGTGCGTTCGTCTCAGCCGACCTCGAGGCTGGCACGGGTCGCTATCCGGGCGACCAGACGCGCACGATCGTCGTCGGCGAGCCACCGGCGGAGTACGAGCGCGTCCACGACATCGTCAGGGAGGCCCAGCAGGCTGCGATCGACGCCGTCGAACCGGGGGTCACGGCAGGGTCGATCGATCGTGCAGCCAGATCGGTCATCGAATCGGCGGGCTACGGCGACGCCTTCGTTCACCGGACCGGTCACGGCGTCGGCCTCGAAGTCCACGAACCGCCCTACATCACCGCAGGCAACGACCGCGAACTCGAGCCCGGCATGGTCTTCAGCGTCGAACCGGGAATCTACCCCGAGGGCGAGTTCGGTGTCCGGATCGAGGACCTCGTGGTGGTTACCGAAGACGGCGCCGAACGATTGAACGACACGCCGCGTGGCTGGGAGACCGGTCTGTGAGTCGACGGGCCTCGCTCGAGTCGATCGAGACACCGTGTTTCCGGTGAAATGGAGGCTATGGAAGCCGTGATCCGACGGCTCTGTCGGCTTTCCAAAATCAGGGAGGCGAGCAACAGGGAGTTCAGAAAAGGGAGACGGGTGCGGCGGTACAGGCGAATCAGTCGGCACCGGTCGATACCCGGTCTGCGCTCACCGTGAATTGACAAGGCATATAGTTATGTTAACAAACATTATAGAATAACTTGGGGTGGGAGACAGTGGCAGAAACCACGGAAGATGCGGCACAGCTCGCCACCGAGTACGTAGAGATCTGGAACGAGCAGGAGTTCTCGAGATTGCCCGATGTCGTCGCGGAATCGTTTACGTTCACGTCTCCGACCAGTGGCACGATACAGGGCCGTGAGGACTTCGAAGCGTACGCTCGGGAAGTCGTCGACGCGTTTTCCGACTTCCAAATAGCCGTCCACGAGATGCTCGCGGACGAGCAACTGGTCATGGCAGAAGGAACGCTTTCGGGCACCCACGACAGTGAGTTCGACGGGATTCCGCCGACCCACGAAACGTTCGAGGTCCGGGATATGGCGAAGTTTGTGGTCGAAGACGGCAAACTCCAAGAGGAGCGCGCGTTCTTCGATCAGCACGACTTCCTCGGTCAGCTCGGGCTCCTTGAGGAGTAACGCTCGCCCCCTCTTTTCGGTTATTTATACTATCAGCCGTGACGTATCTCGGTCTCTCACGATCGGTTCTCGTTGTTACTGAAATGGGTATCAGTGGCGAGACAAGCGCAGACTCAGGCGTCGTCAGTTTCGACGAGGACCGTCCGGACGACCTCGGGGTCCTCGAGCAACTGGTGTTCGGTATAGCTGCCTTCGGCGCTGCCGCCGCTTCGGCGAGCCTGCTCGAGTATGTCGAGGAAGGCGTGTTCCTTGAGGAGGTCTCGAACCCGCCGCAGGGAGAGCGGCTCGGACCGTTCCTGCCGGCAGATCTCCTCGTAGACGTCGTAGATTTTCGTCGTCCGGAACCCGTCTTCCTCGGGCGTGTTGAGCGAGAGGACCGCAAGCGCCTGCAGGACGTACCGCGAGTGTGGCGTCGAACCGCGGATGAGTTCCCGAAACCGATCCGTTTCGGCCCGCTCGCGGGCCTGAACGACGAACTCTTCCTGCACGGTCTCGTTGCCGTTCGATTGGGCGATTTCGCCGGCGTACCGGAGAATGTCGATCGCCTTGCGGGCGTCGCCGTGTTCGCGCGCTGCAAGCGCCGCAGCGCGAGGGATAACGGAGGGCTCGAGGACGTCGTCTTTGAACGCGTCGCTGCGGGCCTGCATGATCTCGCGGAGCTGGTTCGCGTCGTAGGGGGGAAAGACGAACTCGCGTTCACAGAGACTGGACTTGACCCGCTCGTCCAGTCGGTCCTTGTATTTGATCTTGTTACTGATCCCGATGACGCCGATCTTGCACGACTCGAGCTTGCCGGCCTCGCCCGCGCGCGAAAGTTGCATAAGAATGTCGTCGTCGTCGAGCTTGTCGACCTCGTCGAGAATGACGAGGACCACGTCGTACTGGGTATCTAACACCGTCCAGAGGCGCTTGTAGTACGTCGAGGTACTGAGACCTTTGTCGGGAATCCTGATATCGGTGACTGCTGGTTCATTGAGCGTGTGGGCGATCGTCTGGACGGCCTGGGTTTCCGTGTTGTCCTGTGCGCAGTCGACGTAGGCAAACGCCGACGTGACGCCTTCTTCTCCCGCAACACGGACCAGCCGCTCCGAAATGTACTTCGCACAGAGGGACTTCCCCGTCCCAGTTTTTCCATAGATCAGCAGGTTACTCGGGCTCTGGCCGAAGATTGCGGGGTTGACCGCGTTTGCAAGTTCCGAAATCTCGTCATCGCGACCGACGATCCGACCCTCTTCGGGAAGGTGGTTGATCTCGAGGAGTTCTTTGTTCTCGAAGATCGGATCGTCGCGGGTGAACAGGTCATCGCCGGAACTCGACATAGAGGGACACCGTGTTTCCGGTGAAATAGCTGTTCCGTTTGTCGGCGACGAGCCGGTGCCGAGGATGAACCGCTTTCAGACGCTTCGAGCAGGCCGAACGCGGTCAATCGACCAATTTGATCGACGCGATACGCCCCCCGTTCGGTGACCGCGAGGGTCGGTCGATGGCTGACGACACACACACCGGGTTTCCGGTGAAACGGTGAAAATCCGTGTAGGGGTGCAGTCGAAGCGGAGGGGCCACCGTCACTGTTTCACCGGAAACACGGTGTATGATGTGCAGAAGTATGCGAGATTTCGTGGCAACAGACGGTATCGTCTTGATCGCCGTCGTGACCTCGAGGCTGTCGCCGTACCGACAATCGCAGCCGAACTACTCAGTGACCGCACTCGAAGTGAATCGTCAACTGGAGGGCATCGGTTCGGTTGCAGCAATGTCTAATCGACATTTGAATTACATTATTAATTTACTTAGTGAACTATACTCACATACGTTACTTATATATTTCTCTCTTGGATAGATGTGAAAATCAGATGGCCAACACCAAGCGAAGATCACGGCTTTCTCACGCCGTTACGGGTCGAAGTCTCGTGTCGTTGGCTGGTTTCTGCTTCTGGTGGGTATTCGTCCGACGTTTCGACGTGTTTCTACTCGTTTCACCGGAAACCCGGTGTGTGTTCGTCAGTGTGGCTGAGTACGACTGTCGGCTGTTCGTCCCGTTTCACCGGAAATCCGGTGTGTGTCCGCTCGAGCATGGTACCTCGAACCGTGTGCGTGACACTCGTGAGAATCACTGTTCCAGTCACGGCGGTCAGCCGGTACTCTCGTTGGCGACACGAGATCGGCTCTCGAACTGACGCAGTCGAGCCGCTCGGTTCTTGATTCGTCAAAGTCGGTCACAGCCACTCACCGACGAACCAAATTCACCGGAAACACGGTGTGATTGCTTGATGTCGGCTCTGGAGACGGACACGATCTCGTTCACCGGAAACCCGGTGTGTGCCAGCCACGGGACGGCACCGCCGTGTTTCGGTTGGCGGAGCACTCGCCGATCGCTCGAGGATGCTTCTGTGCTCACGACGATTTCACCGGAAACCCGGTGTGTGGGTTACAGCCACGGTATGTGGGCCCCCGTTACATCGAGACGATGGCGGTGCCGTCGATTCAGACGGACGCCTGTCAGTAGGTGCTGGTGGGCCCGCGACCAGCCATACGGGTTCGCTGGGACACCATGACAACAGCTCGTCTCAGTAGTAGTAGAGCTCGAGTTCGTGGCCACAGTTCCGACAGTGAGTCTCTTTTCCGAGTAGTCGGTTCGAATCGCTTTCCCTGTGAATCCCCGGGCCTGGCGGGATGGATGTCGCGATCGTCGCATCGCACTCCGGACAGCCGATATCCATGTCTGCATTTCCTGTCCGAGACATACCGTAGACGTATTCGATCGTCCCCGATAGTTATCGCAATCGTACGGTGCAGACAGGGACTCGTTTCATTCCGTTCACTCGCGGTACGGTGCGCTTTACACGTCCGCTTCACACAGTATAGGTCACGTCGTCGAAGTCGAAAAACGCCGTCTCGTAGCCGTCGTGTCGTGACACCTGCGGCGGTGAGTCGACGGTCACCGTCACGCGGTCGCCGGATGCAAGCGTGTCGAGTGCGACGCCGTAGTGGTGGCCGATCTCGTGATCGAGCGCCTCTGTAAGCTGCCCGTCGTAGATGGTCTCCCCATCCCGCTCGACGGTCGCGGACAGGGACGTGAACGGAAGAATGATACCGTTGTACGGGGTCCTTGGGCAGATCGCCAGATACGAGCCACCGTCCGTGAGCCGGTCGGCGTCGGCGACGAGCGCGGCGAGCGTTGCGTCACCGCTGTGCTGGGCCTCGAGTGACTCCCCGGGCAACTCCTCGAGTGGCGTGGCTTGCCCCATCGGCGTGTGCCCGCCATCATCACCACCGTGTTCCATTTTCATGAGTGACAACGCCTCGCGGTTCCCCCGCTGTGATTCGGGGATCGTCTCGAACGAGAGGTCGTGAATATCTGACCGGACGTACTCGAAGTCGATCTCGAGCGTTCCAATCGATTCCAGTCGGCCCTCGAACGAGCCGGTTCGCTCGAGGCTGACCGGACCGGCTTGAATCCGGGCCGTGTATGTTCCTTCGCCCGGGAGCTGGATGTTATCTCCGTAATGAAAGCCCATCCGCTGGGAGATCATCGGCCACAGCGAGGAGGTGCCGATATCGACGAAGTCGCCGTCCTGTCGAATTTCGAGGCGCGTGTCCACCGGAAGGACGGTGTGTGTCTCGCGGTCCCAGACAGTGGTCATAAGATGGAGACTGTCGTCGGCGGTGATCTCGACGAGCTCTTTTCCTTCCTCGGTGGCTTCGACGGTCCAGAACCGGTGGGGAAAGGTATACGAGAGCATGGCGGCGTAGTCGCCGTCGGTCGCCATCCCATACATCCCCATCCCGTCGCGTGAGGAGGGCAAGTAGACGGCGTCGGGTCGGTTCTCGACGAGCGGCGGGTTGGCAAAGGCAGATTCTTCTTCGAACCCGAGTTGCTCGAGACAGCCGGCGAGACCGGCGGTTCCGGCGGCTCCGGCTGCGGCTGTACCACGGAGGAAAGCCCGGCGATTCATTACCCGGTGGTTGGAAACCCCCGACAAAACGCCTGTTGGTTCACTGGTCGAACGTGATACTCGAGTTGTCGCTGCCGGCACGTGTTTTCCTTGGGTTCAGCTCCCGTGTCTTTCAGGATCGATTTCAGTAACTGACTGCTACACGGCCCCCGTTCGTGGGGCGAACCAATGAACCTTTCATCGACCGCTTCTAGAACCCGGATATGGACCGGCGGACGTATCTCGGCACAGTCGGAATCGCAGGGCTTACCAGTGTTGCCGGCTGCCTCGACGGAACGGTCGGCGGCGGGGATACCGGAAACGGAAACTCCAATACTGGAAGCCCCAATGCCGTTCTCGAGCCGCCGGAGACGGATTTAAGCGAGGCGTCACATCCGAGCTACGGTGACGAGTTCCCGGCGGTCAGCGTTCCTGATCCGCTGACCGGCGAGACTATCTCGACCGACCAGTTCGAAGACGAGCGGGTCATGCTGCTGACGTTCTTTTATACGAACTGTCCTGACGGTGTCTGTCCCCTGCTGATAGAACGCTTGCGATATGTCCAGAGCGCCGCAGCCGAGAACGGATACAGTGACGAGGCAGCGTTCCTTGCGATGACGTTCGATCCGGAACGAGACTCACCGGATGCGATTCGGACGTTCGGGACCCAACGAGGGGTCGACCTCGATGCCGGAAACTTCCATTTCCTGCGACCGGAATCGTACGAGACCGCCAAACAGATCGTCGCCGACACGTACGGCCTACCACTCAAGAAAGAGTACGATCACGACTACGACAACCTCGAGTACAAGTTCCCACATCTCCCCTACATTTTCCTCGTCAACAAGCGAGGGTATCTCGAGCGTGTCTACCTGCAGGGATCGAGGATGGATATGACACGGCTCGCCAACGATTTCGAAACGGTGGTGAACGGATAGATGCGCAGGCGAGAGGTCCTGGCTGGCATTGGGAGTCTGGGCGTCATTGGAGGCGGCGCAGCGGTGGCGATGAACGGTCTCCCAGCACCATCCTCCGGCGATGAAACGAACGAGACGGAGACGACGAGTGACGCGATTAGGATAACGGACCCGATTTCGATCCAGACACTCGACGCACCGGGCAGTACGGCTGGTGAAGTCGACCTGCCAGCAACGGACCAGCCGACGTTTATCGATTTCTTCGCGACGTGGTGTGATCCCTGTAAAAAGCAGATGCCGGCACTTGCCGAGGCACACGAACGAATCGGCGACGACGTGCTATTTATCTCGGTTACAAATCAAGATATGAAGGCGAGCAAAGTCGTCGAATGGTGGCAAAACAACAATGGGAATTGGTTGCTTGGTATGGACCCGGATCAGCAACTGACGAGTAAACTTCTCAGAGGCTTCTTCCCTTACGCCGTCGCGATTGACGCGTCCGGAACCGTTCAGTGGTCGGATCAGGGTCGCAAGAATGCGGATCAACTCGTCGCGGGAATCGAGCAGGCACTCGAGGGAGGAGCCGAATAAGGATGGTCGACGCTGCGCTGACCACGTCGATCGTGTTCGGGCTCTCGACCGGAGTTGCAACGTTCTTTTCCCCGTGTGCGTACCCGCTGTTGCCGGGCTACGTCGGCTTTTACGTGAGCCAGACCGACGGCGAGCAGGCGTCGCTCGGCGGTGCGTTGAGTCGCGGGCTGTTCGCCGGCCTCGGCGTCCTCGTCACGTTCACTGCGCTGCTCGGAGCGACGTTCTGGGTTGGCCAGTCGATGATCTCGTCGATCAAGTGGTTCGAAGCCGCTGCCGGCCTCGTCCTGGTCGTCCTCGGCGCGTTGATCGTTGCCGGTCGCGCACCGTCGTTTTCCGTTACCCTCCCGAAACGCCGCTCGAGCGTGTTCGGCTTTTCGATCTTTGGCGTCGGCTATGCGCTCGCGTCGGCCGGCTGTGTCGCGCCACTGTTTATCAGTGTCGTCACCCGTGCGCTTTCGCTGTCGATGGCCGATGCGCTGGTCCTGCTTGGCACTTATGTCGGCAGCGTCGTCGTGTTGATGGTCTCGTTGACCGTCGCAACAGGGATGGGTCTGATCGCCGGTGCTGGCCGATTGACGGCCTACTCCGGCCTGTTGAAGCGAATCGCGGGCGTCGTGATGATCGTCGCCGGGATCGGGCAATTGTATCTCGCCCTCGTCGTCTTCGATTACTTCAATCTGTTCTGAGCGGCGGTTGGACAGTTCGATTCACGCCCAATCGCGTGCGACCGTCATCGACGCCGGTGGCAACGCGCTGTCGATCGTAACCGAACCACAGCGGTCTGGCGGTGACGTGACGGGGAGAGACTGACGCCCGCTGGGCAGGCAACGGCAGGTCCGGGATGTAAACCGCAGTCGCTCGAACGGACGACCATGTATCAGGAGCTGCTCCTCGCAACAGACGGAAGCGACGCCGCTCACCGGGCGACCGAGCAAGGGGTCGAGCTCGCGGCCCAACTCGATGCGACCCTGCACGTGCTGTCGGTTTCGGAGGACGGCCCACAGGCGGAGACCAAACAGGACCAGCTACGTACCGATCCGGAGGAAGAAGCCGCCACAGCCGCCGAGGAGGCAAACGAAGCGGCGGCTCGAGAGGGAATCGACGCGACCACGGACATCCGTCACGGGGTCCCACAGGAACAGATCGTCGACTACGCGGAGACGAATCCGGTCGATATGGTGATCGTCGGGACAGCCGGTCGCTCCGGGCTCGATCACCTGCTCTCGGGCAGTGTCGCCGAAGAAATCGTGCGAAACGCCCCGGTTCCTGTTCTCACGGTCCGGGACCAGTCCTAGCGATTTGCAATACGGTTGTACCGCCCTCTAATCCACCGCTACGTCCGGGTACGGCACTGATACTTAACCGATACGGGAGTGACGCAGCCGCTATCGTGGCCGGTCAGGTAGCTCGCTGTGCTGTTCGCGTCCCATGTCCGAGAGCCGTGTCGACACTGAGCACCGGCACACAGTGGGGCTTGTTCGGGGTGGTCGGCGAGTGAGCGAGCGGACCGCGACCGTCGTCGGCGACACACCCAGCGTGCTTGTCGTCGGCGATGATCCTACTGCCGACGATGCGCGGGATGCACTCGCTGCACGATTCACGGACGCATCGATCCTCCGAGAGCGGACGCTCGAGGGAGCTCGCGAGCGACTCGCCGATCGCGACGTCCACTGTTTGCTCTGTCCGTTCGATGCGGCTGCGGTCGATCGATTGGAGGGGGAATCGATGCTCGAGCGACTCGCCGCCGAATCGGACGAGCGGCCAATCGTGGCCATCACCAACGGTACGGATGCAGATCACGCGCTCGCCGCCGGCGCGAGCGATGTCGTGGCTCGCGACGAGTCGCCGACGGTGCTGACCGCGCGGGTTCGAACTGCAGCCGAGCGAGAGCAATATCGGCTGGCCGCCGCGGCCTCGGACCGCCGCCAGCAGTCGATCCTCGAGAGCGCTGCTGCCGTCGTCTGGGTGCTCGATGCCGACAGCGAGATCGAATACGCGACGCCGGCAGTCGAGTCACAGCTGGGGTATACGCCAGCCGAACTCGAGCGGACGCCGATCGACCGGATCGTCCATCCCGACGACCGCACGGCGATCCGCGAGACGCTCGCAACCGTCATCGACGCGCCGGTCGGCGCGACCGAACGCGTCACCCTGCGGCTGGGCGACGTCGACGGCACGTGGCACGTCTCGGAGCTGACCTGCACGAACCGACTTGCGGATCCAACCGTCGAGGGCGTCATCGTGACTCGAACCGGAGTCGGCGCGATGACCGACGTGGCCGCCCCCTCGGCCCTGCGCGTGGGCGTCGACCAGCTCACGGACGCGTTTTTCGTCCTCGGCCCACAGGACGAGCTGCAGTATGTCAACGACGCGGCGACCGCGCTGTTTACCGGCCCCGACGGTCGCACGCCGGATCGCACCGAGCTGACTGGAACCGTCGTCTGGGAACTCCTTCCGGACGAACTGGGCGAGGCGCTGTTCGACCACGCGCGTGCCGCCCAGACGACGGGCTCGGTCGAAACGTTCAACACGACCGTTCCGTCTCTCGAGGGTCAACTCGTCGTGCGCGTCCACCCCGACGACGACGGCGTTTCGGTCTATGCGAGCGAAGGGGCCGTCGACGCTGCGACCGCGCCGGACCAGGAGCGACTCGAGTTACTCGAGGCTGTCGTTGACGCACTCGACGATGGAATCGCCGTCCTCGAGGGGTCGACGATTCGGCTGGCGAATCCGGCACTTCGAGACCTCGCCGACGCGGACGCGCTCGTCGGTCAGGACCTCGAGACTGTAGTCGACGATGACCTCGCGTCGGCGATTCGAACGCGAGCCCGCTCACCGGTCGTCAGGTGGATGGAGCCGATCACGGGCACGCTCGCGACCGACGAGGCTCCGCCGGTCGACGTCTTCGTCGTGCCGCTGTCGATCTCCGATCGAACGCTCTGTGTCGTCCGCGACAGACGCGACTCTCGCGCGGCCACCCTGTCGAGAGTCCACGATACCGTCGCGACCATCCGCCGTGCCGAGACGCCGTCAGTCGTTCGCGACGCCGCGACGGATGCCATTCGTGAGCATGCGGGCGCTGACGTGGCCGTCTGGTATCGCGTCGCCGACGATCGGCTGCATCCGGCAGCGCTAGCAGCAGCCGACCACGTCGGTGCCGACCACCGCTCGATCGAACCACCGCCGATCGACCTCGACGACACACCGCTGGCAGCCAGCTTCGAGGAGGAAGCGGCGACCGTCTACGAGCGCGCGGACCTCGAGGCCGTTCTCGCTCAAACCGGACTCCGCGCCGAACGGGGCCTGTCCGTCCCAATCACGACGCAGGCCGTCGTCCTCGCGACCAGCACCGACCCGATGGCGTTCGACGGACTCGAGCCGGACCCGATCGAGACGGTGTCGGACGCCGCCGCAGTCGCCCTCGAGTCGCTCGAGCGTGCCGACAGCCTCCGGACGTGTCGGCACGACCGCTCGCGTCTCGAAGCTACCGCCACACAGACCGAACGGGTGTTGGACGCTGGCGGGGCGATGCTGACAGCTGAGACGCGCGACGCGGTCGAACAGCGCCTCTGCGAGGCAGTCTCCTCCGTGTCGTCGCCCGAGACGACCGGTGGTGACGGAATCACACTTGCGTGGGTCGGCCACGCGGATGACGGTCGCGAGACAGTCGTGCCGACGGCCTGGGCCGGACGAGATGGCGAGTTCCTCGAGTCGGCGACGGTTCCTATGGGAGCGGACGCCGACACGCCGACGGGGACAGCAGCGGCAACCGGGAAACTGGTCGTCGTCGACGACCTCTCGAGCGACCGGGAGACACACAGCGACGACGGGCGATCGTGGCGACGACGGCTCCTCGAGCGAGGAATTCAGTCCGCGCTCAGCGTGGCGCTGACGGCTGACGGGGTCCGCTATGGGACGCTCACCGCCTACGCGGCGGAGCCGTCGGCGTTCGACGACCATACCCGGCGTGCGTGCCAGCATCTCGCTGCGATCGCCGGTGCTGTGATCGGTGCGATCGAGACGAAACGCGCACTGCTCGCCGACCGGATCACCGAACTCGAGGTCGTACTACGAGACGACACCGAACCGCTCTCGGCGATCGCCAGCCGACTCGAGCAGCGACTGACGGTGCGCGCGATCGTACCGCGGACGTCCGGCGGATCGACGGCCTTCTGTGCCGTCGATGGCGGTGTCGACGACGCGACTCGCGAGACAGTCGAATCGCTGTCGGCGGTCGATTCGGTCTCGATCGTCGAGCGGGGCGATGACGGCGTCCTCGAAATCGGCGTCGCCGAGCCCACCGTCGCGGAGACGGTCGCAGACCACGGTGGCGTTCTCCGGTCGCTGACGCCGGTCGACGATCGAACTCGACTCGTGATCGAACTCGGCGAGCCGGTCGATGTCCGCTCGTTCGTCCAGCACCTCGAGCGAATCCATCCGGGAACGGAACTCGTCGCTCGCCGACAGCGCGACCGACCGCTTCGCTCGCCCCGTCCGTTCGACGAGTTACACGACCACCTGTCCGACCGCCAGCGTCGGACGCTCGAGGCGGCCTACTACGGCGGCTTCTTCGAGTGGCCCCGCGAACACACCGGTGAAGAGGTCGCTGAATCGCTCGGCGTCTCCCAGCCGACGTTCAGTCGGCATCTTCGGCTGGCCCAGCGGAAACTGTTCGCGCTGCTGTTCGACGAGCCGACGGCAGACTGAGTCGCGACTGTGTCTGGACCCCGTCGACTGTCGAGCCGCTCTCGAGCGAAGATGGGCCGTAGATCGGCAGCGACGCGCGGTATAAGTACCTTACCTCGACCGGAACGGTCAGTAATACCGTGTTTCTTCATGCTTCCTGACTGATCACGAAATCTAGCGATGAATCAGTATTGAGTGCTGGGACGGAACTGATTCCGTGTATAGCGCCTACGATCATGTCCCCAGCATCTAATAAGCTATTCAATGAGCGTGTTCGAGGTAAGCGATAGTTACAGCGGCCGTCTCCCCGGATGGCGGATGCATTCGTGAGCATCGATTTCGCCGACCCGAACGAGAGCCTCGAGAAGCTCTCCGATTCGCCTGACGATCGGTCCCCAGTTCGATCACAGGCTGACGGCGGGATCGTCGCGCAACTCAGACTCGATCACCCGGACCTGTTTTTGGGTTCGACGCTCCGGGACGCACCGGATGTGACGGTCGAACCCGACTACTGGACGACCGTCGAGCCGGGGCGGACACTCGTGTTCGTCACCGTCTACGGAACCGCGTTCGACCGGTTCGAAACCGGCCTCGAGACGGATCCGACAGTCACCGATCCGGTACTCGTCGATCGATATCCCGACAGACGCGTCTATCGAGTGGCGCTTACCGACCGCGCGGTGACGTTTACCGCCACCATTGCCGCCGTCGGCGGTCGACTGCTCGAACTCTCGAGTTGCCGGAACGGCTGGCAGGTCCAGCTTCGGTTCATCGATCGGGAGCAACTCGTCGCGTTCAACGACTACTGTCGCGACCGAGACATCTCCGTGACTGTCGATCACCTCCGCGTCTCCGATGACGGTGACGACGGCGTCGTCGCCCTGACGGCGAAACAGCAGGAACTGCTCACGGTCGCACACGAAGAAGGCTATTTTGACGTGCCGCGTGGGATCTCCCAGGACGAACTCGCGGACCGACTCGACGTCTCGAAGTCGGCAGTCTCACAGCGGCTGCGGCGAGCGATCGGCGAGCTCTGTGCGTCGTCGCTTTCCTGATTGGAGACACCGCTCGCGTTCGATTGATTCGACGACGAGAGGACAGCTTCGAACCCGTCACTCAGCGACGGCTGGCGGGTCGACGATGGTCGAGCAGTCGGCTTACTCGTCGGCGTCGTCGTCTTTCATCGAGCCGAGCTGCGAGACCAGTTCGTCCGTCGAGACGTCCGACTCGAAGGACATCTCTCCGTGATGATCGTTTTCGTGGACGTTGACGGCCTCTACGTCCTCATCGTTAGTCGTCTGCTCTTGCTGTTCGGACTCGTCGTAGCTTCCAAAACCCATACTTACACCTCCCGGCCTACCGCAAAAGGTGTGACGGTTCGCTCCGTCTGTCCGTCCAGACCGGCTTCCAACGCGGGTCGCCCAAACTGACTGAGACGGACGCCTGTCAGTGGGTGCTGGTGGGACCGCGACCGTCCTGCGGGCTGCGGGCCCACCGGTCACTCGGGACAGCAGACCGGCTGGCTCATCGACCGCCGTTCCAGTGGTCGGTCGATCCAACTCAGTGAACTGTCATCTAATACTGACTGTTCACCGATCCTACTGACGTTGGGCGATCGCTAGCGAGGATTTGTCTTCCCGTACTCGAGCGTCGGTTCCCTGTTCGTTTGACATACTTTTGATAGGAGTTCGATAGCACGTGTGTTTTGGACGCGAGAGCGGCTCTTCTCCGACAGTTCGTCGCCGGTGTCGGCTCGAACGTCGGTGTCATGCTGTGACTGACAGTCATCACAGTCGATGGCACGTGACAGAGTACCCACTGGCTACGCCGTTCAGTAGTCCGTCTATAGTAATGGCTTCCGGAAGTCTGACTTCTGCTCATGGTTGCATACCGTTCGTCGTCTCGACCACGTATTTCGACGGGATCGGCTCCTACGGGATGGTCACCGTCGTCTGCACAGCGGAGGCTGGCTGGTGTCCCGTCCGCGAACTCTGTGATCGTCTCCGGGCCATCCGCCCAGCGGCCCACCAGGCGGTGAGCAACCGATGTGTGGAATTATCGGTCGCGTCGGAGACGGAAACGCCATCGAGCCGCTGTTGACGGGGCTGGAGAACCTCGAGTACCGGGGCTACGATTCGGCTGGCATCGCCGTCCAGAACGGCTCGGGCATCGACATCGAGAAACGCTCAGGGAAGGTCGAAGAGCTGAAAGAATCGATCGGCGACCCACCGCGGGGCGAGGTCGGCATCGGTCACACCCGCTGGAGTACCCACGGACCACCGACCGACGCCAACGCGCACCCACACACAGACGAGAGTTCGGACGTGGCCGTCGTCCATAACGGCATCATCGAGAACTACGCCGAGCTCAAGGAACGACTGGCTGCCAACGGCTACGAGTTTACGAGCGACACCGATACCGAAGTCATCCCGCATCTCATCCAGTACTACCTCGATGCGGGCTTCGACAGCGAGCGCGCGTTCCGCCAGGCGGTCAGCGAACTCGAGGGCAGTTACGCCGTCACCGCGATGGTGTCTGGCGAGCACGTCCTCTATGCGGCTCGACAGGGCTCGCCGCTGGTCGTCGGAATGGAAGACGGCGAGTACTTCCTCGCCAGTGACGTGCCCGCGTTCCTCGAGTACACCGACAGCGTGGTCTATCTCGAGGACGGCGATGTCGTCATCGTCGACGAGGACGGCGTCGAGTTCTCCGACCTCGAGGGGAACCCAGTCACGCGCACGTCCGAGACGGTCGAGTGGGACCCCGAACAGGCCGGGAAGGGCGAGTACGACCACTTTATGCTCAAAGAGATCCATGAGCAGCCGACGTCGCTGGCCCAGGCGATCGAGGGTCGGATCGACCCCCGAAACGGTCGGATCGCGCTCTCGGACTTCGAACCGGGGACGTTCGACGACGTCGAGAGCGTCCAGTTTATCGCCTGTGGAACTTCCTATCACGCTGCGCTGTACGGCTCGCTCGGGCTGAATCAGGCCGGCGTCCGATCGACTGCGCTGTTGGCCAACGAGTACAGTGTTGCCGCACCGCCGGTCGACGACGATACCCTCGTGATCGCGGTCACCCAAAGCGGTGAGACCGCAGACACCCTGAATGCGCTCCGGCAGGCTACCGCTGAAGGTGCGCGGACGCTGACGGTGACGAACGTCGTCGGTTCGACGGCCGCCCGCGAAGCCGACGATACCCTCTTCATCCGCGCCGGGCCGGAGATCGGCGTCGCTGCCACGAAGACGTTCTCCTCACAGGCTGTCATGCTCACACTGCTGTGCCAGCGCATCGCCGCCGACCAGCAGGGTGAGCCGCCGGCTGACCTCGAGTCGTTGCTGCCAGCCGTCGAGTCGATGCCGAGCGCGCTCGACGAGGTGCTCGATTCCTCCGACGCCGCGACGATTGCCAGACGGTACGACGACAGCCAGTCGTACTTCTTCATCGGCCGCGGGCTCGGGTTCCCCGTGGCGCTCGAGGGCGCGTTGAAGTTCAAGGAGATCACCTACGAGCACGCCGAGGGCTTTGCCTCCGGTGAGCTGAAACACGGGCCGCTGGCACTGGTCACGCCCGAGACCCCGGTGTTCGCGGTCTTCACCGGTCAGGAAGACGAGAAGACCCTGAAAAACGCCGAGGAGGCCCAGACCCGAGGTGCACCCGTCGTCGCGGTCTGTCCCGACGATCATCCCGCCGTTGAGGTGGCCGACGAGCACCTCGCGATTCCGGACACCGATTCCGAGCTGGCGGGGCTGCTGGCGAACGTCCAACTCCAACTCGTCTCCTATCACGCCGCCGACCTCCTCGATCGCCCGATCGACAAACCGCGAAACCTCGCCAAAAGCGTCACCGTCGAATAAGTCGGCCAGCGGTCGGCCGATCTGCTCACATTCACATTCGTGAGCGCTCCCCCGCTCCATCGTCTGGCCACGATGACCTCCTTCAGATCCCGGTGAGCGACGAGTCTGGGCCTCGAGGCCGCAGGACCGAGGCTACCCCCGTCGTCTCGAGTCCACACGGCCTCGGCAGCGATGGCCCGTACTCGGCTGTGTCGAACGCGGGTCGTCACTGTGGCGATCGACGTGCGGTGATGATCTCACCGCTTTCGTGAGTATCGATCACACTCTCAAGTTGAGATAGGTATTCGTCGATGCATAAACACACTTGATTACTCAGGGCGACCGGCGGGGCCAGCTGTGTACGGCTATCCCATAATAGCTACAGATCAGGTTGGCCGGACTGACGGGGGTCACCCGTCCCGGTTCGACGGCACCCAAATGTCGCCTGGAATACAGTACTCTGGCCCGAAATACGGTATTTCGAGAGGGTAATATTGTATTTCTCCAGAGAGCAGCCCTGATACGTCCGATATCCAGAGTGTTTCTTTCCGGTGCTAATAGTCACCAACTGCGCGACCGAGTGGCAGACTCATCGATTATGCGGTCTATAGTAAATACCGTTCTGTGGGTATGGACTGTTGATGTCGACGGACCCATCCGCGAAGTGGACGCCAATGACGTCCGGCCAGCAAACGACTGCCCCTCGGTGTGTCAACTGTGGGAACCAAGTGACTCGACAGTTCGCTCGCGTCTTCGGCGACAATCGTGACGTCGTCCACGCCTGTCCCGACTGCGCGACGTACCGTGAGATGAAGACGTCCGATTTCATTCCGAAAGACGCCCGATAACTGGTCGTGCCAGTGGTGTCTGTCTGCCAGCACTCGTCGATGATTCCCTTCACGCGGACTACCCCGAACCGGTCAGTTAAGGCCGCCTCGTGACGGTTTCGGTCACCAGTGTCTGTGCGTCCGCGAACAACGTTTCGGCGTCCGCTGCCGACCGCGCTTCTGCCGTCACGCGGATCAACGGCTGCGTGCCGCTCGCGCGAAGCAGGAACCACCCGTCCTCGGTCTCGACCCGGACGCCATCGAGCGTCTCGATGTCGTCGTAGCGGTCGTGGACCGCCTCGCTGACCTCGGCCATCACCGCCCCTTTTTCCGTTACCTCGATCGACGTGCGCCGGATGGGATAGCCCTCGATCTCGGCGACGAGTTCCGAGAGCGGCCCGCGATCGGCGACGAGTTCGACCAGCTTACACGCCGCGAGCGGGCCGTCGGGACACCGCGTTTTGTCGGGCCAGATCCACGCCCCGCTGGGCTCGCCGCCGAAGACGACGTCCGGCTCGGTCGTCCGTTCGGCGACGTAGACATCTCCCACCTGCGTTCGGGTTACCGACGCGCCGACAGCCGCCAGTGCGTCGTCGACGGCGAGGCTCGTATCGACCGGTGCCGCGACGCGATCCCCGTCGCCGGCTGCCTCGCGGGCGAACAGGGCGAGCAAGGCGTCTTTCGGGACGAACGTGCCGGTTTCGTCGACGGCGACCATCCGATCGGCGTCGCCGTCGTGGCCGATCCCCACGTCGGCATCCGTCGCCGCGACCAGCGTCTCGAGCGTCTCGAGGGTCTCCGCGTTCGGCTCGCTCGGGCGGCCCGGGAAGGCACCGTCTTCCTGGCCGTTAAGCGTCCGGACCTGACAGCCCAGCTCGTCGAGCACCGCCGCGGTGACGCCGCCGGCACCGGTGCCGAGATCGACGACGA
The DNA here is from genome assembly GCF_041821085.1 of Natrinema sp. HArc-T2. NCBI lineage: Archaea > Methanobacteriati > Methanobacteriota > Halobacteria > Halobacteriales > Natrialbaceae > Natrinema > Natrinema sp. HArc-T2. The sequence continues at coordinate 307,061 of NZ_JBGUAZ010000003.1, forward strand.
CGCTGAGCGGACGCTCGAGATCGACCGCTGCAGTGAGTGCATCGGCGTGGTAGTCCTGAACACCGTCGTGGCTCGTTCGATCGCCGACGCCGTCCCAGGCGGCCAGTTCGTAGTCGTCCTCGCGAATCCGTCGTTCGATCGCGTCGCGCTGGTCGGGGCCGAACGCCTTCCCTGAGGGGTTCCAGAGCTTGATCCCGTTGTCCGTCGCCGGGTTGTGCGAGGCCGTCACCACGACTCCCGCGTCGGCCTCGAGGCGTTCGATCGCCCGCGCGACCGTTGGTGTCGCCTCGACGCCGACCGTGACGACATCCGAGCCACACTCACACAGGCCCGCGCTGACTGCGTCGACGAGCATCGCACCGCTGTCTCGCACGTCACGACCGACGACGACCCGTTCGTACCCCTCCGAGGCGACTGCACGACCGACGGAAAGCGCCAGCCCCGCTGTCACCTCGTCGCCGACGCGACCGCGAATGCCACTAGTTCCGAACATATCGGCCCTGACACGGGCGAGTGCCTTACTATGCGCGGATTACTGGTGCTGCAGTCTCGCGGTTGGCCGTCCGCCCTCGTCAGGCCGTGTCCAACCGACGACGATCGCTGGCCCGCTCGAGCGACCGTCCGTTAGCTGTTGCCTGTTTCGGTGAACTGTCGGTGACGTATATATGACGCACGCAGATATACGCGGATGAACATGCATTGTGACTGTCTCGTGACCTCCCAGTCGAATCGGTCAACGGACGTGGTGACCACACTGAGCGATAGCCATGAGCGCAACTGAACCGGATTCCGAAGAGAGCGTCGAGGCCGACGACCAACACGGAGGATGTGACGAACTGGCGATCGGAACCGACCTACCGCCCAGCGCCAAACTGGTCTACAAGGTCCTCGAGTACGAGGCCCCGCTGACACAGGAAGAACTCGCCGCCGAATCGCGGCTCTGTCCCCGAACCGTCCGGTACGCACTGGGACGACTCGAGGAACAGGGTGTCGTGACAAGCCGCGCCTGTCTCGCGGACGCGCGACAGTCGAAGTATCGGATCGACGACTAAGCCCTCTGTCGGTAGATCGACAGTCAAACGGCTACAGCGCGTGCGCTACCGATGTTTCTGATACTGATCGACCAGTAAGTCGATCCCGAACGCGCCCGACGTGATCTCGTAGTGGGTCTCGAGCCGCGGGTTGAACTTCGCCTTGTATCGGTTGATGCTCGGAACACCGGCACCGACGAGGTCGTACTCTTCGATTCCCGCGTGGAGGCCATCGCGCATGACGTGCCAATCGAGCAAGTCGTTGATCGCGATGTCGATGTCCACGTCCGGTTTGACGCCGCCCTGCCATCGATACCGCGTCCGGTCCGATTCGACGACGAGAATCCCGCCGAGGAACTCGCCGTCGACGCGACAGACGTAGGGACGGATCGCGCCGTCGGGAAGTTGTTCGTGGACTGCCCTGGCGAAGTCGACGCTCAGCCGGAACGGCTGGCCCTGGCTCTCGTAGCGCTGGCGGACCTTCTCGACGATACGTTCGACGTCGTCGGTGTCTCCCTCCTCGATGGTGTAGCTGTCTTCGTCGGCGTTTCGGATGTTGCTTCGTGCGTCGCTACTGAACCGGTTTAGCAGGTCGTCTTCGGAGCCATCGAGGTCGACGACGTACGTGTGACTTGGCTTGACGTCGTAGTCGTTCCAGACGAACGGTCGGACGTCGTCGAGCTTGCCGGTGACGAACTTGCTATACAGCGGCGAAAGTTCGGTCTCGATCCACTCGAGACAGCCGTCGATGAACCGTTTGATCCGGCGGTCGGCCTTGCGCTGTTTGAGCTTGTCGACGTTCAACAGGGCCGGGCCGAGATACGTCGTCCACGAGTGGGGGGCAGGGGAGAACGCGCCGGTCACTGGCCCCTTGGTGTATTCGAAGATGGGAAAGATGCCGACTGCTTCCTGACCTTTGAAGCCCGCGAGCAGGTGCGCTGTCGTGTCGGTATCGACGGCCTGCAACCGGAGCGCTTCCGCCCGAAAGAACGGGTTCGAGTCGGCCGAACGCTCGACGTACCGATTCCACTCCTCGGCATCGGCGTGTGGATTGAGGGTGCGGATTTCGACGCTCATAGATACCCCAGGTCGGAGAGTCGGTCTTCGACGGCCCCATCGTCGGTCGCCGTGATCGGCTCGGGATCGTACGCCGGATACGATCGCTCAGTGCTGCTCTCGATGATCGACAGTGGATCGCCGTCCATCGCAGCGTCGATCGGAACGTCGAACAGCGAGCAGATCGTCGGCGCGATATCGAAGATCGTCGCCCCGGAGAGCGCGGCAGACTCGTCGAACGCCGACCCAGCGGCTGCGACGACGCCGGTTCGTTTGTGGTTCCACGACTCCATCGGCTCGCCGAACTGGCCGTTCCCCAGCGACGCGGCGATCGCGTTGTCGAACTCCGCCGGCACCGTCAGAATGTCGGGTGCGTTCTCGAGATAGGGTCCCTCGAAGTAGGTCTCTCTGGGTTCGACGGCATCGAACATCGGGTCGCCGTCGGGCGTCCGAACTGCCGACAGTTCGTCGATGAGCTCTTGGCGGACGAGCTCGTAGTCCGACGCCGGCACCTGGCCGTTTGGCTCGCGGCCCTCGAGGTTGATCCGGACGCCGAGTTCGCTCTTCGAACGGACGTACGCCCGAGAGTTCGGGAAGTCGACCTGCTCGCTTGCCGCCCGGATCATGTCGTTTGGCACCCGCTTGCCGATCGGCTCTTTCAGTCCGACCGTATCGAGTGTGTTCGCGACCCGCTGGGTCGTAATCCCGACGTTCGCAGCCAGGTTCATCGCCCGCTCGAGCGTGCTCGGCCCGTCGTCGCCGGCGTCCGATCCCTCGAGGAGATCGTTCTCCCAGGACTTCGACCAGTCGGGCATCCCTTCGCCCCCACTCTGGGCGCTGACATAGCCTTCGGACCGCAGGTACTCGTTGACGCGGAACTCGTCGCCGGTCACCTTCCCCATGCCGTGATCGCTGACGACCAGGACGTTCTCGGGGTCCGTTCGCTTGATCGTCTCCTCGAGTTGACGGTCGACCGCCCGATACACGGCCTCGATCGCCGCCTTGTCCCCCGGTCGCTCGTGAAACACCGAGTCGGTCTGCTGGAACTGGAGGAAGCCAAAATCCGGCGCGATCCGCCGACAGAGGTACCGAAAGGCTTTCCCCCGGAGTTCGACCGTCCGCTCGTAGCTCTCGATCGACTGGTCGGGTTCGGGGCTGTTCTGTGGATAGATCCAGTAGTCGCCGCCACAGGCCAGCTTGACGTCCTCGAGGATCCCCTCTGGGTGACAGTCCGGGTCCTCAGGGGCGGTCAGTCCCGGAATCAGGGCCCCATCGAACGCTCGAGCGGGATGGGTCACGGGCATGTTGACGACGACGCTCGCAAAGCCGTGCTCGCTCAGCAGCTCCCAGACCGGCCGTTCCCGAACGTGGGTCGCGTTGACGACATCCCAGTCGTAGCCGTCGAACGAAAGGAAATCGTAGACGCCGTGTTTGCCCGGGTTCTTTCCGGTGTACATCGACGGCCACGCGCTTGCGGTCCAGGGCGGAATCTGGGACTCGAGTGGGCCAGTCGTTCCCAGCTCGAACAGCCGCTGGATGGTCGGCACCTCGCCCGATTCGAACAGGGGCTCGAGTATCGGTCGACACCCGGCGTCGAGTCCCACGACGAGCAGACGAAGGTTTTCTTCGTCCGTCGAACTTGCCATGGGTGCGGTATGTGGTCGGTTGGGCTTTGTTATGCAACTGCTGGGTGGCTGTAACCTCGTACTGGCTGGCTGTACGGTCGGAATAGCCTTCGCGCCGGTGTCTCTCGCCGTGGCTGTAAGGGTCGATTGTCACCCGTTTCAGGCGAGTATCGTCCGCATCACTAAGGTGTCGGATGGTACCGTATTACGTCGATGATCGCCGTTACTGGTGGTCGTCGACACCGATTCGATATATGATCAGTGCCACCCCCTCCGTGTTCGACGCGTCGCTCTCACGGTCGGGGGATGCAGGAATCGACGCGTTCGTCGACCAGCACGCCCCTGACGTCGAATACACGTACTACGGTGCCGGTAAGGTCGCGCTCCGCGACGGTCTCGCTGGCCTCGTCGAGCCCGGCGAGAACGTTCTCGTCCCCGCTTATCTCTCGCCCGCAGTCGTCGAACCCTTTTGCGACCTCGGGCTCGAGCCCCGGTTCTACGCCATCGAGGAGACGCTTGCACCCGATTTCGCCGATCTCGAGAACCGGATCGACGACGACACGGTTGCCATCATGTCGGTCAACTACTTCGGCTTTCCACAGCCCGGCCTTGAGCGGCTTGCGTCGCTGACCGACGAGTATGGCTGTTACCATATCGACGATAATGCACACGGATCGATCAGCGTTGCAGATGGGACGCTCCTCGGGACTCACGGAGATCTCGGGATCACGACGTTACGGAAACTGCTTCCGGTTCCCGACGGTGCGATACTCTATCGTGTCGCCGACGAGGTCAAAGCGGAGTTCTCCCCGTCGCCGCTCGCTGGCAGGGCAGGTCAGGTTACAGCCACCGACTGTCGGTTCGTCACCACGTCTGTCGCCGAAACCGCCTTTGGCTCGCTCTATCGGTCGATCGAGTCGGTGCTCGACGATGGGGCAAACGATCCGTCGTCCGTGGATCCGGGTGGCCGATACGAAGCCACCAAAGCCCCGATGTCGAAACTCACTGCGATGGTCACCGACGCCGCCGATCCGGACGCGATCCGAACTGCCCGCCGAGAAAACTACCGGACGTGGCAACAGGTGTTGGCCGACCGCGATGACATTACGCTCTTCTACGAGCGGCTACCGGAGGGAATCAGCCCATACGAGTTTCCCGTTCGTGCGCGCGATCCGGACGCGTTTCTCACGGCGCTTCACGACTGTGGCGTCGTCGGTGCGCATACCTGGCCGATACTCCGCCAGTCCGTATTCGAGGCCGACAGCTACGACACGGCAACGCGTCTCTCACAGGAGGTTGTCACGCTGCCGGTCCATCAGGGCATCGAGCCGGCAGCGATCGAGACGGTCGGCGACCGACTGCAGCGCTGAGCCGCTCCTCGAACCGCCGTGCGTTCGGTCGTCGTGTCCCTATTCGGTGGCAGCCGGCGGCGACAGTTCCGCACGAACGTCGTCGCTTAACGCGTACCGCCGGTCAGCCGTCCGCTCGAGGACGCCTTCCGTCCGCAACTCCGAGAGCAGACCCTGGACCGCGACCCTCGACCGCTCGACTTCTGCTGCGAGGGTTGCCGCTGCGAGCGGCCCGCGCTCGTCGAGGGCGGCAAGTACCTCACGTGCCGTCTCGGCCGAACATTGTGAGCCCTCGCACGCGCGATCGACGCGGTCACGAATGTCTGTTTCCTCGAGTACCGTCTCGAGGTCGCGTTCGTCGGTGCTGGTTGGCGTCGGCTCGTCGCGTGCGGGTGTGGCTGTCTCGTCTTCCGCGTCGTCTGCAATCGATGCCGTGGCCGCGTCCCAGTCGACCGGCGTGTAGCCGAACTCGAGGTCGTCACCGCCGGCCTGCAGGATCGTCGATTCCTCGTCGGTTTCGGCTGTGGCTTCGCGCTCGTTGACGGTCTCCTGTAACCGCTCATTTCCGTCCCGGAGGTGGCGCAGTTCGTCCTCGAGGGTTTCGATCCGGTCGTCGCGCGCCTCGAGTTGCTCGCGGAGATCGTCGCGTTCGGCCTCGAGGTCGGCGATTTCCTCGTGAAGCCGGCGCAAGTCCTCGCTGCCGCCAGGCAGTTGTGACTGGACCGTCTCGGTGTTCTGCAAGGCGTCTGCCATCTGTTTCGCTGCGCTCGAGACGTCCCGCGCCGAGGAGAGTTCGTCCTCTAAGGTCTCGATGCGCGTTTTCTTCTTCTCGAGTTCGGCCTCGAGTTCCTGGATTCGATCCTGCTTGCGGTCCTTGCGCTCGGAGATCTCCTGGAGATCGCCGACCAGCGCATCTGAGACGGACTTGAGTTCGGGACGCTCGAAGTCGTCGAGCCCCGGCGTCGCGCCGGCGTCGAAGGTCCGCTTGCGGCGAAACTGGACCTTGCGCACGTCGGTTTCGGTCCAGTCGGTCTGGACGAACGCCTGCCCGTCGTCGAGTTCCGAGACGAGTTCCGAATATTCGGTGTCGATGATCCGCCCGACGACCTTGGTGTCGTTATCCCAGGTCAGCCGGTGCCAGACGAGCCAGTTAGCCTGCGTGATGAAGTCCTTCTTGACGTCGGCCGGTCGCTGGCTGATTCCCAGGATACCCAGGCCGTGTTTGCGCCCGCGTTTGCTGATCTTGATCAGTAAGTTGCCGGTCTCGCCAACGCCACCGCCCTCCGGGATGTACTCGTGGACCTCCTCGACGACCAGCAGGAACGGCTTCTTGAGCTTCTTCTCTTTGACGAACAGGTTGCGGGCGACCTCCCGGAGCAGTTCGTCGGCCACGTCCTCGTCGAGATACCCCGAGACGTCGAGGATGACGGGTACGTTCTCCTCGAGTGCGATCGTCGCCATCTGTTCGGCGTGTTCAGGCCCGATCTGGATGTCACACTCCTCGTCGGCCCCGGCGTGGAGCATCTCGTATTCCTCTTTGAGCCCGTAGTACTCCCCGTCCGTGTCGACGATCAGGAGGGGATAGCCGGCCTCGAGCAACTCCTCGGCGATGACCGACGCGGTGTTCGACTTCCCGGAGCCGCTTTTCCCGGTCGCGAACCCGCGTCCGGTGAGGATTTCGATGACGGGGAGCTTCAGATCCGCACCGCGTGCCGTCTCGCCGACGCGGATCTGTCGCTGTCTGGTGCCGTCGCTCACCGGTCGATCACCTCAGTGACGCGCGATTCGGTCATGATATCTGTACAGTCCGAACACGCGACCTTGAAGATTGGCCTCGCCGCGGTCGTCCCGAATATTGTCTTCTGTCAGTCCTCGTTTCGCTCGACCGTCTGCTCGCGGATCGTCATCCCCTTGCGACCGAGGTGCTGAAGCTGTTTTCGCGCGAAATCTTCCTCGCGCGTGCCCCGCGTCGCGAGCACGTAGACGAGTGCACCGCCGGCTGGCCGCATCGTCCGGCCCGCCCGCTGGGTTCCCTGTCGACGCGAGCCGCCCAGCCCGGAGGCGACGATCGCCAGGTCGGCCGTCGGCAGGTCGATCCCTTCGTCGCCGACCCGCGAGATGATCAGCAGATCGCGCTCGTTCCGTCGGAACTCCTCGAGCAGCCGTTGTCGTTCGTAGTGGGGCGTCTCGCCGCTGAGGAAGGGGGTCTCGAGCGCGTCGGAAAGCTCACGGCCCTGCTCGAGATAGTCCACGAAGACGATGGCCTTCGCGTCGGGGTGTGCCGACAGCAGGTATCGTACCTCGTCGATCTTCCCGCGATTCTTCGCCGCGATGCGGTACTTCTCGCGACCGTCGGCCGAACCGTAGGCGTTGGCCTGTTCGTCGTCGCCCCACGGCACGTAGCGGATCTCGAGTTCGGGTTCGGCGACGAAGCCGGCCTCGAACAGCGCCTCCCAGTCGGTCCCGATCGGTGGGCCGACGAGCGTGAAGATCTCGGTCTGGCGGTCGTCCTCGCGGATGGGACTGGCGGAAAGCCCCAGGCGGTGCTTTGACTGTAAGTGCGTACTCCGTCGATACACGTCCGAGGGGACGTGCTGGCACTCGTCGAAGATCACCAGCCCCCACTCGCGGTCGTCAAAGAGCGAGCGGTGGCGATCCATCCCCGCGATCTGGTAAGTCGCGATCGTCACCGGGCGGACCTCCTTGCGACCGCCGTGGTACTGGCCGATCTGGTGGGCCTCGAGCGAGGTGTACTCGACGATCGCGTCGGCCCACTGCTGGGCGAGGTCGCGACTCGGCACGAGGACGAGGGTTTCGCCCTCGACGTGGGCCATCGCGCCCATCGCGGCCACTGTCTTCCCGCTACCCGGTGGGCCGACGAAGACGCCCTCGCCGGCCTCGGCGAATCGGTCGACCCAGTTCTGCTGGTAGTCGCGCAGTCGAACCCCCAGTTCGATCGGTAGCTCCTCTCCGGAGGCGAGTTCGCGGTGGTCCTGGACCGGATAGCCGGCTTCGTAGAGGATTCGCTTGATCGCAGCTTCCGAGCCCTCGCGGACCCAGTCTTCCGTCTCCGAGATCGGCGCGTGGACGTGTTCCTCGTCGAGTTTCTGCCGGGCGACGTTGCCCATAATCTCGGGCGTCTGGGCCTCGAGCATGGTATACCCCTCCTCGTGGGTCACGAGCCGGAACTGGTGGGCCCGGTCCCACTGGCTTTCGACCCACTCCTCGAGTTTCTCGGAGCGCTGGCCGAGCGCCTGACGCATCGTCCGTGCCAGATCCTCGAAACTATCGTGGGGCGTACTCCAGACGTCTTCCGGGCGGACGACGTAGCGATAGCCGTCCTCGCCGTTGGCATCCGCGAGGTGGGCGAACTGGGAGAGTTGCGCGCGGGTAAACTGGTCCGGTCGGTCGACGATGATCTCGCGGCGTTTCGGGAAGACAACGACGCGCTCGCGATCCGTCAGATCCTCGAGTTCGCTGGGATACCAGACGACGGGGTCCGTGGACACGGAGAGTCGCTCAAGCGAGCCCGACTCGGCGAGCGTCTCGAGTCGGTCGCTGGCTGCTTCGTGGGGAATCTCGAGGGCACGGGAGACGGCTGCCGCGGTGAGCACCGGTCGACCGGCCTGCTGGCTGGCGTCGTGGAAGTCGGCGATGGTGAACGCCTCGCCCCCCTCGTTCTCGTCGGACTTCGCGCTGGCGTCGGCCGTCGCGTCCCTGGCCGAGTCGTGAGAGTCGCTTCGCTGCTCGTCGGAAGCCGCCGAAGAACGTTCGTCAGTCACTGCCGGGTCGTAGCGGCGGTGTGGGTAAACCCATTTCGCTCGTGGCTCGAGTACGGGACAACCGTCTCGAGCGAGAACAGCTATATTTGACGTGCTAGCGTTACAAACTCACATGTACCACGCGATCCTCCCAGAGGGACAGATCGTCTGTGAACGCTATGATCACACCGATGACGGGCTCGAGCTGTACGACGCTGATGACAACTTCCTCGCGTTCGTTCCCTATAGCAACCTCCACGCCCTGCTCGACGAGGAGATCTACGAGTCGGACGACCGCTCGGTCATGTAGCCGGCTGCTGGTCGATCGCCTCGAGTTGCTCGCGATACCGGTTGCGGACGGTGACGACGGTCGTCTGGGCGGTCTCGGCGACCGCTCGCTGTGGGATCGTCTCGTCACAGAGCAGGCCGGCGGCGTAGATGGCCGCGGCGGCGAAGCCCGTCGGTGATTTGCCCGAGTGTAGCCCCTGGTCGGTCGTCCGGTCGATGATCTCGATGGCCTTGGTCTCGACGTTCTTGCCGACATCCAGCTCCGAACAGAACCGTGGGACGAACTGTCGGGGGTTCGTCGGCTCCAAATTAATGTCCAATTCGTCCGCGATGTACCGATAGGTGCGACCGATCTCGCGCTGGTCGACGCGTGAAACGGACGTTACTTCCTCGAGACTGCGGGGAATTCCCTCCTTACGACAGGCGGTGTAAAGCGCACTGGTCGCGACGCCCTCGATCGAGCGTCCGCGGATGAGGTCTTGCTCGAGTGCCTGTCTGTAGATGACGCTTGCCGTCTCTTTGACCGGCTTCGGGACGCCTAACGCGCTTACCATCCGGTCGATCTCGGAGAGGGCGTATTTGAGGTTGCGTTCGCCTGCGTTTTTCGTTCGGATTCGTTCTTGCCAGACGCGCAGCCGATGGAGTTGGCCATGTTTGTCCGCGGACATCGAGTGGCCGTTGGCGTCCTTGTTGCGCCAGTCGATGGTCGTGGTCAGTCCCCGGTCGTGCATCGACTGGGTCAGCGGTGCGCCGACCCGCGAGAGGTCGTCGTGTTCCTGTGCGTTGAATGCCCGCCATTCCGGGCCGTAATCGATGGGATCCTCCGTAAGGACGAGGCCACATTCCTCACAGACCCGCTCGCCGCGGTCCGGATCGTGGACGATCGTCTCGGTCTCGCAATCGGGACAGCGGTCGACCTCGACCGCCTCCGACTGCGATTCGTTGCTGGCGTGTTCGATAATAGACCGCGTCATCAGTATCCGACCGAAGCCGTGCAGCCATTGTAAGGGGATACCATGGTTTCGTGGGAAACACCGATTTACTCTGCTGCCGTCAATAGACGAATAAAAGAAGGGTAGACGAACGGTCCGATCATCGGCAGTCTCGGAGACGGCGACGACAGTCGCGTCCCAGCAGTCGCGTCCGGACACAACGACTCCTGGTCGGTCGATTCGCCCCGTTGCCATTAATCGATGTATGGTACATGAAACATGCAGATCGGGATGTCGACTCGAGATGGTAAACCCTGTTTTCGCGTACGAACTGTCACTCGAGTTTATATCCGTTGAGTCGAACGGTCAGTACTGGTGCCGTGTCGTCAGACAGTCGTCCAACTCCACGTCAGTGTCCGATCTCGTTTCGGTCAAGTCGGTTGTACGCCATGGATACACGCGGACAGTCGGTTGATACCATCCAAACGATCGGGCGGTCACAATCGACTGCCATGGCGATGGAACGTCGCCGCTGTCAGCCGGTCGCGAAGTCGCTCCGTACCTACTTTGCAGCCGGTGCGAAACGTGGCTGTGCTTAAGAGTATCTATATTGGTGTACAACCTGGTGTGTCAATCGTGAGTTCGACCCGTCGTTTGAACGTACAGCGGTCGCCGCTACGCCGAGGCTTCGGTGACATCGGCCACCGGGGACAGGAGACAGCGAGTGCGAATGGGGATGCTACAGGTAGGTGGTTCAAATAATGTCCTCCATCGATCAGTCGCTGCCCGATGAAATAACGTCGGTCGCCGCAGACGAGGACGAACGACTCTCGAAGGACGTTATTTTCGAACTCTTAAAGAATCGACGTCGTCGTGAAGTGCTCGCATACTTGCTCGAAGCCGACGAAACGGTCACACTCGGTGAACTTGCAGAACAGATCGCTGCCTGGGAGAACGACACCAGCGTAAACGCGCTCAACTCCGACCAGCGCAAGCGGGTATACGTCGCCCTCTATCAGACCCATCTCCCGAAGATGGACGACGCCGGAATCGTCGAGTACGATCAAGACCGTGGGCTCATTTCGCTTGCGGACAACGCCGACCTGTTGATGATGTACCTCGATACGGATTCCCATCGCCAGGATCGGTGGGACCGATGGTATGCTGGACTCAGTGTGACTGGTGCCACCCTGCTGGGCGCAGCACTCCTCGGGGTGCCGCTGCTGTCGGCCATCCCGATACTCGCCATCTCGGGTGTCGTCATCGCTGCCTTCCTTTGTCTCTCCGCCGCACACGTCGTTCAAAACCGTCATCAGGAACGCAACGTCGACGGGAAACTCTCGCGTATCGACTGAGTGTTCGTTTCGTACCGTGGTGCCGTTTTCTAGCGCATCATTGTTTGTCAGTCATAATCTACCAGATATCGGTTTTATATATGGGTGGATGACGGAATCGGACCGCTGTACTGTGGCGGCTTCCCGCTGCCCGCCAAGAAGACTTTTTACCACTCGACTTCGTATATTCGGACGGCTCCCGACGACCGTCATCCAGTACCGGAACAGTCGCGTGCCAGCAGCTGTTCTCGGCGCGGGGGCCTTCTAATGCGAACCGATCGTCGACTCGAGCGAGTTTGTCTCGAGTGACAGCGATGCCAAGTCGGTGAACACCCCTGTCGCTGCTCGACGAGACTGGATTCTGTAGCCAGCAACTGACACTCGTAAACGCCGACATTACAATGGTGTCCACTCACACGGGTACTGCTATGGTCGGTCTCACTGGGCGAACACCTGCGACAGACGAGCAGTCGTTCGCCACCTCGCTCGAGCCACTCGTTCACACCGATCGGTACGAAGCCGACGTCGTCTTCGAATCAGCGTCGCGCTCGATCGGGACGACGGCGTATCCCGAATATCCGATCCGGATCGTCGAGAACGACGACCGGTGGGTCTGTCTCGAGGGCCGTATCTATGATCGCGACGATGAGACACTCGAGCGCGAACTGCTGACGGTCGCCGCACACGTTCTCTCGGCTGACGGCGACGACGAGTTCCTGACCGAGTGGCTTCTCGAGACCGACGGGGAGTTCCTGCTCGTTGCCGCCGACAAGGAGAGCGATCGGTTCGGGCTGCTCAACGACCCGCTCGGTCGCCTGCCGACGTACTACTTCCACGACGGGGAGACGGTGCTGTTCTCGCGTGAGCTGCGATATCTGATCAACGAAGCGCCGATCGAAGGGTTCGATCCGATGGGGGTCGCCCAGTGTCTGCTCTTTGGCTATTCGCTTGGTGACCGGATGCTCGTCCACGGTGCGAACCGACTGCGTCCGGGGACGAAACTCACTGTCGATCCGGAGCGTGGTGCGGTCACGGAGACGGCGTTACACCGATTCGACTTCGGGGAGCCGGCCTTTGCCGATCGAAGTCGAACACGAAACGCCGCCGAACTCGTCGACCGGTTCAGACAGGCCTGTCGCCAGCGGTCGGGGGATGGCACTCGCGACGTGATCTCGTTGAGTGGCGGACTCGACTCCCGATCCGTGCTGGCCGGCTACCACGCCGAGGGGATTCCGATGACGGCAGCAACGATGGCGTCCGACGACTTCGTGCCACCGTCCGACGTCGAAATCGCCCGGCAGTTAGCCGACGAGTTCGACGTCGACTGGCGTCAGTACGAGGTCGGTCCGCCGGACGGCTCGGATCTGGATCGAATCATCAAGACGAAAAACGGACAGATCGGCCTCCTGACTTCGTTTATTCTCGAGTTCTTCCGGCAACTCCGGGAGGAGTACGACGCCGGCCTCACCTACGTCACCGGCGACGGCGGGGATAAAGCCCTCCCGGATCTCACCCCCGCGAAGCCGATTTCGGACGACTCGGAGCTGGTCGACTATATTATCTCGGAGAACTCGTTTCTCTCGCTCGAACAAGTGGCTAGGATCACGGGGCTGTCAGCCGAGTCGATTCGACGGAGCGTCCGCGACCGCCTTCGCATGTATCCCGAGACGGATCCGGCATCGAAGTACGTCCACTTCCTCGTCTACGAGCGGGGCGTCAACTTCCTGTTCGAGGGCGAGGACCGCAATCGGTTCTTCTTCTGGAGTACGACCCCGTTTTACTCGATCGAGTTCTTCCGGTATGCGATGAACTGCCCGACCGACCAGAAGGCTCGCTACAACCTGTATCGGTCGTTCCTCGAGGAACTCGAACCTGCAGCCGCAGACCTGACACACCCGGATTACGGCGTGCCCGTCTCGTCGACCCGCCACGAAGTTGCGGCGTTCGCAGACGAGTTGCTCTCGCGGTATCCACGGCTGTTCGATGCAGTGCGACCGATCGTCAAATCGATCAACAGCCTCGACACGGACTCGCAGCTACAACCGGATACGGTCGACTGTATTCGCACGCAGATCAAACAGTGCGAGGCTGTCGACGACGTCCTCGTAACCGACGAACTCCGTCGCTTCCTCGATTCGTACACCGATCACGACCGGACGTCCGTGTACCGTCTCTTCGCGATTACGTCCGTCATCGACGACATCCACTCCTCACAGAGCGTACTCGAGTCGCGGTGCGATGCTGTCTTCAGCTGACCGCTTAGCCGAGCTGCTGTCACGGTGTCCAGAGCGGTCTACAGGACGGTCGCGGCCCCGCCGACACCCACTGACAGGCGTCCGTCGCAGTTCGTCGCCGATCTGCCCTCCACCCCTCGTCGGCGTGATGACGAGCTGGCCGACTGCTGGCTCAGAGAGCAGAACAGAACCACGTTCCTACAGCAGTCGGGACTCTCGAGGAATCGCAGCTACCCCACTTCGTCGGCTGGAGAACACACGAGCAAGCCGACTCGTTCGATGACGGGCGTGAAAAACGGAGTCGAGTCCGATCAGTTACTTCGGGCGTTGTATTCGATGTCGACGTTCGCGTTTCCGCTGAGTCGGAAGTCATCGATGTCGCCGTCGAACCAGTAGGCATCGAGTCCATTGTCGACCTTCCCACTGACAGAGCGACCGTCGATTTCGTCGCCAGGATTGATCGATGCGTCGCGATAACTCGAGGTGAGCACCTCGCCGTCGACGCTGAACGCATACGTGGTCCTGCCGTCGGTCTCGGTCCCGTCGATCACGATGGCGTGGGGGAGCAGTTCCTGCTCGCTGTACTGTTCGGGATCGATCCGCTGGTCGTCGACATACACGTGTGCTGAACCACCGAGGAACGTGATGTCGGTGAGCGTCCCGGAGAACCGGAACCGCTGGGCATCCCGTTCGATCGACCCTTCGACCGTATTTCCGGACGATACCGTGGCGTGCTCTTCAGAATTGTCGCCCGCGATCGTCTCGATCGTCCCGTCGACGGTGAGCTCGTAGTTCGCGGTCGTCCCGTTTCCGACCAGCGTCAGCACGTGTGGCTTTTCCTGGCCGTAGTCAGCGGGATCGACCTGCTCGCCGTTGACGAACACCCGCGCGTTGCCGTCGACGGTGAGTTCCTCGAGGTCGCCCGCAAAGCGGAAGCTATCGCGCCAGCCGGCGACGCTGCCCGTGATGTGGCCGCTCTCAATGGTGTCCCCGTCGTCCATCGTGGCTCCCTTGACCGTCGCTTTCTCGACAGCCCCGGAGACCGTAAACTCGTAGCGCGTGCCGCCCGACGTGCCAACGCCGTCGACCAGCAGCGTGTTCTCGAGGGTGTCTGTGCTCTCGTCGGCGCTCGAGGAGCCACTTGAGGGCGTACTGCCGCCGCTGGCAGCCGCTTCGGGGCTCTCGGGACAGCTATCCGGGACGAAGTGCTCGGGGCCGCTGTGGGTCCCCGTGCCGTCGTCGGTGTACACGTGGTCCATATCGATGGACGGGGAATTGTGTGTGACGATGCCGCCGCCAGCGCCGTTGGTCACGACGTGGGTGTTTTCGATCGTGGCACTGTCACCGTAGTTGCCCGACCAGACCCAGATTCCGCGGTTCGCGGCTCGCGTGCCACTCTTGTAGACGACCGAGTCGGAGATCTTACAGCCGTTGTCACCGATGCGGAACGCCGTGTGGTGGTTGTCGTAGGCATAACAGCTGTCGATGTGGATCGTCCCACCGTTGCCGTTGTACGCGGGCGCGGACCCGTAGATCCCGTTACACCCAGCATGACCGAAATGCACGTTCTTGACATCGAGGTGGCCACTGTGGTCGGGGTCGACCCACATCATCAGCGGGCGCTCGTTCGACGGTCGGTCGGGGTTGCCACGTCCCCAGAAGATGTTCTCGAGCGTGGAGGTGCCGTCGCCGGTGTCGGCGATTCCGAAGACAGTCCCGCTGTTCGGTGCCGTGCCCGTCGCGCCGAGCGTTCCGCGGAACCCGATGTTTCGAACGGTCCAGTTCGTTCCCTTGGCGATAATCGTGATCGTGTTCCCGCTTCCGAGGTCGATGAGCTTGTTCTCCCAGGTCTGGCCGGAATCGATGGTGATCGTCTGGCCACGCGCCTCGATGACCTCGTAGTCACCCTCGGCTGCGTGTGCCGCGCTCGTGCCAACGGTCGCCGCGGCAGCCGTCGCGCCGGCTAGCTTCAGGTACGACCGTCGATCCATCAGACTGGCGCCGTTCCGTTCGTCGTTACTCGCTGTCTGTGCGGCGGGACCCGTAGTGTCCCGTCCCGGTTCGTCGCGTGCCATGCGATCTGAGAGGGGACACTACCGAACTATAAACTTTCCCACCTCAGCATCAATAGAACTTCGTGATTTTAATAGAATCTGTACCAGAATATACTGCAATTACCGGTTCTATTCTTGATTTCTTATACGACAAATCGAGAGGCGGCAGCGAGACTCCGAATATGCTCCACGCCGGTCGACAGTATAAAAAGAGCATATCGATATCGCCACTATCTCCACTCGAGGAACGAACGCAAACGCCAGAATCGAGACCTGACGGTTCGACTGTCAAATAAGGCCGCTGATACGGACGCCTGTCAGTGGGTGCCGGTGGGGCCGCGACCGCCCTGCGGATTCGCCGGGATACCGCGACAGCAGCTATCTGAGAAACACAGCGGACAGTGTACTGGTCGTTCGTGAGACCGAGGGCGCCATCGTAGATGGCGCGACAACACCGACAGGAGCAGCTACCAGCCCTAAACGAAGCCGCTGATTCCTGCGGCGACACCCGTCTCCACGGCTCGATAGATGATCTTCGTCGTGCTCGAGTCTCGCCACTCGAGCGGGCAGCGACGGGAAAGCGGGAAATCAAACGCAGTTACTGATCGCGCGCGTTGTACTGGACGTCGACGTTCGCATCGCCACACAGCCGGAAGTCGGTGATATCGCCGTCGAACCAGTAGGCGTCGATCCAGTTGTAGACAGCGCCGCGAACGGTCGCCTCGTCGATCACGTCGCCGTCGTCCATCGAGGCGTCCCGATACGTCGATTTGACGACCGTGCCGTCGACATCGAACGAGTACGTACTCGGCCCGTCGGTATCAGTTCCGTCGATCACGATGGCGTGGGGAAGCAGTTCCTGGTCGCCGTACTCACTCGGATCGATCTGCTCGCCGTCGAGCGTGACGGCAGCTTCGCCGTCGATGAACGTAATGTCCGTCAGTGTCCCCGAGAACCGGAAGATCTGAGTTTCGTCGGTGAGCGAACTCTGGACGGTCGTCCCCGAGATCGTCGTCGCCTCCGCTACCGGCTCGTCGGTCGATGCGAGCTCGATCGCCCCATCAACCGTGAGTTCGTAGCTCGTCGGCGTCCCACGGCCCGTCACCTCGAGGACGTGGGGGAGCTCTTGGCCGTAGTCGGCGGGGTCGACTTCCTCGCCGTTGACGAGCACCGAGCCGGGGCCGTCGACGGTGAGTTCCTCGAGGTCGCCCGCAAAGCGGAACGCGTCTTTCCAGTCGGCAACGCTGCCCTGGACGGTCGAGCCGTCGATGGAGTCTCCATCGTCGATCGACGCGCCCTTGGCGTTGGAGTGTTCGACCTCGCCGCTGGCGGTGAACTCATATCGGGTCGCATCCGATGGACTGCCGTCGACGAGGAGGAGATTCGGCAGGTCCGGCTCGTCGCTCGAATCCGTGTTACTGGAACTGCTCGAGCCGGTGCTTCCCGATCCCGATGCAGCCTCCTCGGGCGAGGTCGGGACGCCGTCGGGGACCGAGAGGTCGGGGTTTCGAGAGACGTCGCTGCCGACCGAGACCGTCGAACCGCTCGCACGCTGGATCCGACCGCGATAGCCGCCGCTCTGGAAGTCGACGCTGCCGGGCGAGCCGTTCGCACCGGCCACGAGCGCGTACGGGTAGGGGCCGTCGGCGAAGTGCGAGTCGCGGATCGTCACGGTGCCACCGTTCCAGACCCAGACGGGGCGACCGTTGGTTTCGGTGTAGCCACCGTAGCCGCGTCCGTAGTCGGTGGTGTCGTTGTAGGCGACGCAGTTGACGATCTCGTCGTCCTCGCTGCCACACCGGAAGGTGGTGACGCCGTTGTTCTTGCCGAAACAGCTCTCGAAGCGAACGCTGCCGCCGACGGGCGTATTGGAACAGTAGAAGCCGTTGTTTGGGAATCCCTGTACGTTGCAGTGACGGAACGTGAGGTCCGCCTGACTGCCTTTGTGCATGAAGACGGCACCGGGGCCGTGTACGAAATCAGCACCTTCCTTCGTCGCGCCGTCACCGAGATAGATGTTCTCAAAGAGAATGTCGCCCTGTCCAGCGTCGATCGAGATGACGAACGAGGCACCCCGGTAGAGTCCTTTGAAGCCGATGTTCCGAATCACCGAGTTCGCGCCCTCGACGTAGATCAGGAAACTCTCACCGGTGGTGAAGTCGATCAGTTTGTTCTCGAAGGTGTCGCCTCGGCCAACCCGGATCGTCTGGCCACGGGCTTCGATGACCTCGTAGTCGTCAGCCGCAGCACTCGCAGTTCCTGTCAGCGTCGCCGCGGCGGTCGTCGCGCCGGCAAGCTTCAGATACGATCGTCGGTGCAGTAATCCGTCGTTACCACTGTCGTCGATCGTCTCGCCGTCACGAGAGAAAGACGACTCGTCATCCAGTTCCGAAAGGTCGCGTGCCATGCAATCGGGTAATTCGACACTACCGCAATAAACTTTCCCAATTACAGAGCCTAAAATTTACAGACTTTATCTATTATCTGTACCAGACATAGATGTTTGAGTGGTAAATCACTTAGAATCTTATTTCTATACTATTCCGAATTCTCTGGTGGTAAGCGTATATTACCAAGCCGTGACGCCCGAAAATCAGGTCGTGTCGACTTGGGATATCGAATAATACGATATTACCACCGGATTCAACACCGCTTCCCGCTCTCGAGTCCGATGGAAACGACAGTCCGATCCCCTGTTGCAGCCGCCCCACTCGAGGATGAGTCGGTCGGCAACGAAATCGGAGAGAAACGATGATAACCGATGGACCAGCGGAATCGTTGCTACGACGAGCGCGCACGATTCCACTGGGGAGGGGGAGTCGCGTCAGCGGGGACGGATTACGGATGGCAGTACGTCAGCGGAGCCGAATTCGGGGGCTAGAGTGTCTCTCTACCGTCCGTCAAAAGGGAGCGAATCAGTTCGACGCGCCAGATGCGGCTTCTTCCGGAGAGGTCGGGACGCCGTCCGGAATGACTGCCTCGGGGCTGGTTCCGACCTTCTGACCGAGTTTGACGTTCGAGCCGGAGTGTTCGGCGATGCCCGCCTGCTTGTCGTAGTCCGACTTCTTGACGACGACCTCGGTCGGGTTGCCGTTCGCACCGGCGACGATGGCGTTGTTCTGGCCGTTCATCTCGAGCTGGCAGTTCTCGACCTCGATCGTCCCGGGGGCCCACGCCCAGATGCCGCGGCCGACGTAGCCCTCGCTAGAGTCGACGTAGACGCTGGAGTTCGTGATCTTACTGCCCTCGGTGGCCAGTCGGAAGTGCGAGACGTAACAGTTCGCGGCGAAACTGCTGTCGATGTGGATCGTCCCGCCGCCTTTGTTGCCGGGTGCCGAGCCGTAAATCGCGTTGTCCGCGAAGCCCTGGATGTTGACGTTTTTGAAGTCGATGTGGCCGGAGTGGTCGGGAGCAACCCAGAAGGCGGTCTGGCCGTGCCCGTTGGGGTTGCCGTTGCCCGTGCTCGCACCGTCACCGAGGTAGACGTTTTCGACGGTACAGGTGCCGCCAGCGGTGTCGGAGATACCGAAGGTAGCGGTCCCGGTCGCGGACTGGTTCTCGCCCTTGAATCCGATGTTTCGGATCGTCCAGTCACTGCTGTGGGCGGTGATGACGATGTCCTGGCCGGTCGTCATGTCGATGAGCTTGTTCTCCCAGGTCTGACCGGCGTCGATGGTGATCGTCTGGCCCTGGGCTTTGATGACCTCGTAGTCGTCCTTGGCCGCAGCGGAGCCGGCCCCACCGATCGCGGTCGTCGCAGTCGCCACCGCAGCGAGCGAGCGAACGTAGTTTCGGCGGGTTAATCCGGAATTACGGCCTGTCATCGGAGCGGATTCCGTTTCGGACGTACGGGGATTCTGCGCCATACAATTCCGTAACACCACCTTACACTCATAAACTTTTTCTTGCCACTATCTCGAGGATTTCCAGACAATATTTCTAACACTGAATAAATACACACAAACTACGAGTTATCTGTCTCGAAGTTACGAACGAATCAGCAGCCGATAGCCGTCAGGAAACTACAGCGTTCCTCGAGAAATACGGGAATACATCGAACAGAGACGCTGTTGCGACGGAATTCGGCGACCGGCTGTTGGACTGTTACACAGCGGTTGGCGTTGTTTCACACGGGCAGCAATGTATTTCGCGAGTCGAAAGTAGCACTTACTGGCGGTCGAATCGGCCACACGCGTCCAACAGCTGCCTGCTCGAGCGATCGTGCGAGCTGTCTGACACCAATAGCGACGATGTGGTTCGTCACGTCGGTCGGCGGCGATCCTACCTTTCAACAGCGAGAGAGTCCTGCCGTTCACGGCGGGCGTGAATCGCGTCACTCGACGACGCGAACCACCGGTTACTCCCCGACTGGAGTCTCCAAGTCGTCGGCGGCGTGGATCAACATCCCGCGCCACGTCAGACCGTGTTCGTTTTTCACGCGTTTGATGCGCTCATACTGTTCGTCGTCGGGGACTTCGATGTTAACGTAGTTCGACACAGTATCTACGAGAATCCGTATATTTATGTTAGTTATGCTCGTGCATAGAAGTAGCGATGAAGCGCACCAACGAGTTCGAAGTAGTTCCCCAGTCCGATGCGGACGAGGAGTTGCTTCGACGGCACTTGGACGCTTCAGCCGCTCTCTGGAACGAGATCAATTATCAGCGTCGAACCAACTTCGAAGACCCGGACGGCGACGTTTGGGAGATCGACGAGTACCGCGGACAGTACGGCGGGACGCTCGGCGCGTCAACCGTTCAGCAGATCGAACGCAAGAACCGCGAAGCGTGGCGCTCGTTCTTCGCACTCCAAGAGAAGGGAGAAGCCAACGGCAAGCCCGGCTTCTGGGGCAACCAAGACGAGGGTCGCGAACTGCGGACGTACATCCGAAACACGTCGTACTCGGTCGAATGGGGCCAACACTCTCGGCTCGAGATTCTTGTCGGCCAAGACCTGAAAGAGGAATACGGTCTTGGATACGGCGAGCGTCTCCGGCTCGAAGTTCGGGGCAAACCCAACTGGAAAGAGTACGACAAACAGGGCCGATTGGAACTGTATTACGACGATGTGAGCGAGACGTTCAGAGCCTTTCAGCCAGTCACAATCGACAATTCTCGACTGGCACAACCACTGGCGGACGAAACCGCCGCTCTGGACATCGGCGCGAACAATATCGTCGCCTGTACGGTTTCAACCGGCGAGCAGTACCTGTACGAAGGGCGCGACCTGTTCGAACGGTTCCGCGACACCACGCAACGAATTGCCGATCTTCAGTCAAAACTCCGCGAAGGGCGGTATCGTTCGACTCAAATTGACTCGCTGTACCGGCGACGGACCCGACGACGCGACCATGCACAGGATTCGCTCGCCGGAATCTGATCGAACGTCTGTACGACCAAGGCGTCTCCACGGTGTATGTTGGCGATCTTACCGACGTACTTGAGACGCACTGGTCTGTTCGGACGAACGCCAAGTTGCACAACTTCTGGGCGTTCCGGCGATTCGTCGGACGGCTCGCCGATACCGCCGAGGAGTTCGGCATAACCGTCGAAGTCCGCACGGAAGTGTGGACCTCGCAGACGTGTCCAAACTGCGGCTCAACCAAGGACACAACGCGGCATCAAGACACGCTCACCTGTCGTTGCGGCTTCGAAGGCCACGCGGACCTCGGCGCAAGCGAGACGTTCCTGAAACAGCACGAAGACGTAGCACGGCCGATGGCACGGCCCGTGTGCCTCAAGTGGGACAGCCACGACTGGCTGGAGTCACCACGCTCTCCCCGTCCCAACGAGGAGCACACGAACCCGCAAGTTGCCTCCGTGGACTCGGCGTAGCCGAGACTCCCAGCGAGAGGAAACCCCGGCGTTCACGCCGGGGAGGATGTCATGCCGTGGTGGTGACTGCTGTGTCGTTGGTCGGTGTCCTGTTGACCGTCGTGCCGTTGACCGTATACATCGTGAACTCGTCGTTCGAGATGACCTTGTTCACGTCCGGTTCGGTGTCGAGTCCCTCGAGTGTGGCACGGTCGTAGTTGAGCTCGTTGTAGATCTCGATCTCTTTGGTCCGGTCCCACTCCGTGAAGACGAAGTAGTACTTGTCGGCGGGATAGGCCCCAGTGTAGTTGCCCGTCGAGAACACGCTGGCGTTGACGGTTCCAGTGATGGCCGACGCGCCGGCGTTGCTACTGCCGCCACCGAGTCCGTTGAGAGCGTGGTCGTATCGGTATGGATCGTAGCCCATCCCGGCGTAGGGAACACCCTCTGCGCCGTGATCTAACGCGTCCTCGTAGCCGCTCATCATCTCGTCAGTCACGTGTTGGCTGGGGTTGTAGATCAGCGGCGACGTAAACACCGTCAGCAGTCCGAGGACGAGACAGGCACTGAGTACGAGCGCGGTGACCGCGTTCGCACCCGGTCTCGTAATCACGCTCGAGAGGCCGCCGGCGAACTGTGCGAAGGCGATCCCGGCGAGGATCGTCAGGAGCACGTAGATAAAGCCCATCTGTCGGAACGCCATCGTCGGCGTCCCGACGAAGTAGACGACAAACATGCCCGACAGCGGGAACAGCGAGAGCGAGATGTAGTTGACGAAGGATCTGGTCTCGTCGTCGAGGCTCGACCGGCCGAGCCAGACGACCAGAATGAAAAAGCCGACGAAGATGGCGATGACCGCCTTGTCGAGGAACATTTTCACGAACAGCTCGGTGAGGCTCCCACCGATCTCGGTCAACGACGTTCCACGCTGGTTGACCGTCGAGCCACCGCCGATGTCCTGTGAGAGGAGCCCGGTGACGAGTGCGGCGACGGCCTGTCGGAACCGCTCGTTGCCGAGCGCCCAGAGGCCAAAGAGGGCACCGAGCGAGATCGTATGGACGTAGGTCGTCGGATGCTCGAGCATCGGATGGTCATCGAAGCGTCGTCGCGCGAGAAACTGAACGCCGCTGATCGCGCCGACGAGGACGACGACGTTGAACATCTGCTGGGGGTGGACCAACAGGAGTGCAAGCCCGGTGAAAAAGACGAGGGCGCTGAAGGGGGAGATGTCCAGGGGAAGCTGTTCGACCGTCGAGCGCCGACGGAGGTAGACGACGAACGCGAAGACGACTGCCGGGACGAGAAACAGCGCGTTCGAGTTGGTGTGGACGGCCATGTGTGTCGCGATGTTGTTGACTGGCAACACCATCCAGGAGATGATCGCAGCGAGGCCAACTGCCAACCCGCTGCCGGCCATCCCGCGGACGGCAAGGGGGACGAAGATGACGAACGGGACGAACAGGACGACCATGCCGATCAAGAGGCTTCGCTCGATCGAGATGCCACCGACGAAGTGAAACACCGTCGCGAGTGCGTGCAATCCGGGATAGAAGAATTGGTGAGGTGCGCTAACGCCAGTAACGATGTCTCGCGTCAAGCCCAGATGCGTGAGCGCATCGCCCATTCCGGAAAACCGATAGTTCCGAACCAATGGCAGGCTCACGAGAGCTGTCACCGTCAGTGCACCGAGGCCGATCCCGACGCCCTGGCGGCGACCACGACAGAACAGCGCCGTCCCGACCGCGATCGCGAGTGCGAGCGCGAACCCTGCCCAGGTGATCACCGGGGTCCCCACATAGATGGATGGTTCGTAGGCGGTTGCAGGGTTCGCTCTTGCCACGAGAAGGCCGATCGCAACCGAGAGAAAGCCGATCGCGACCGTCATGTCGATCGTCGACCGTCTCATACGCCGTCACCGAGCGCGGCTGGATCAGTCTCGAGACGCATGTATTGGCCGACTCGTCGGCGCTGGTGTGGATTGTTATAGGGTTCATACCCACGAACGCAGCCGACGGCGACGCTCGCGTGACTGCCGTGTAAGCCACGCCGTACCGGAGTTCTGTTGGCTTGGGCCGTTCAAGATCACGCTCGTCGCACGCCGGGTCGAGCGAGCGTCTGGGTGGTCGCTCGAGTCGAGATAGGCTGTCCCTGTCGATGGCGGGCGATCGGCTACGGATCGACTTCTCGGCAAGCGGTCGTTCAACGGTTCTGGTGGTTTTTGTAGCCGGTCGTGGTCCTGTCGGGACGACTCGAACGCGCACTTCCCTATGTCATCGATCATCATCGACGAGCTATCAGCCCACGACGACCGCCTCGAGTGTTCGGTCCGCACCTCGACCGACCTCGAGCGGTTTTTCACCGACGAACCGTTTCGCACCAGCTACGACGTGCCGATCGGGGACGTCCCTGACGGCGTGCTCGCTATCCCGGTGCTCGCACAGGTCTGTCCGGTCGCGTGGGCCAACGGGGCCGACGTCTACGTCGACGAGGTCGACGCAACGTTCGCCCGCGCACTCGAGGACGTGCAAGCGTCGCTCTGTGAGATGTACGACTTCCTCGAGGGCGGGACGCTCTATGCGCGGCGAACGATCGAGCCAGACCCCGAACCGGGCGACGAGAGCGGCCTGTTGTTTACCGGCGGCGTCGACTCGACGTGTTCGTACGTCCGCCATCGTGAGGAGTCGCCGACGCTGATCAGCATCAGGGGGTGGACGATCACGCCGGACGCAGCCGACGACAAAAAGTGGGGCGCCCTCCGCGAGCGCGTCTCGCGGTTCGCCGCCGACCACGATTGTGAGACCGCCTTTGTCGAGTCGAACATGCTCTCATTTCTCGACCATCCCATGCTGTTGGCCCACTACAAACGCTACGTCGATGGGGGCTGGTACAGCTCCGTCGGGCACGGGCTGGGACTGTTGGGCCTCTGTGCACCGATGGCCTATGCGCGCGGGATGACCGACCTCTACGTCGCCGCGACTCACTGGGAGGGCATCGACCTCGAGTGGGGCTCGCGTCCTGACATCGACGAACACGTCCGCTGGACCGGCACGGTCTGTCACCACGACGCCTACGAACTCACCCGCCAGGAACGCCTCGACGTCATCGCCGACTACGTCCGCAGCGAGGACCCGGATCTCCAGTTGCAGACCTGTAACAACCGAATGGACGGCAACTGCGGCGAATGCGAGAAGTGTTATCGCACCGCCGTTGGGCTCCGTCTCTCCGGGCTCGAGCCGACGGCCCACGGCTATTCGTTCTCGGATGCGGAGTACCACGATCTCCGGCGGGCCCTCGAGCGCGGCGACTGGGTGCTCGGTCAGGACGAACGCCACATGTGGGCCGACATTCGCGAGCGCGCACGCGAAACAGAACCTATGTCACCGACCGAACGGACCTTCTTCGAGTGGCTCGAGACCGTCGATTTAGACGAGCTGGTCTCGTCGTCCGAACCGCCGTTGACACATCGACTCTTCTGGATCGGTGCGAGAAACACCCCGAACAGCGTCTACAGTACGATGTATCCGGCGTGGCGGACGGCAAAAGCCGGCCTACAGATCGTTCGATCCGATCGATAGGCACCTCACTTCGACTGTCACTCGAGATAGCCGAGATCAGCGAGTCGTTTTTCGACGCCCTCGTCTGCCGTCTCGACCGAGCGCGCCTCCTCTAGCCGTGGATACTGGCGCGTTCTGGTCGACGCGACACACGGCAAGGGATCGCCGTCCATCCGTTCGTCGAACGGAATCCCGAGCGTCGAGAGGACAGTTGGCGCGATATCGAATAGCTGGGCATCCCCAACGCCGGCGGCGTGATCGATATCGTCGCCGTACGCTGCGACCGTTCCCTCGAGCTTGTGGTTCCAGGGCTCGCTCGGCGGGCCGAACTGTTCGTCTCGCAACGTCGCCGAGATGAAGTGCTGGAAGTCCGCCGGGACGGTGACGATGTCGACGGCATGATCGCTCTCGGGGCCGTGGAAGTACTCTTCTCGAGGCCGAACTGCCTCGAAGACGGCATCGCCGTCGGGCGTCGTGACCCCTCGTAAGGCGTCGATGATGTCGGCTCTCACTGTCTCGTATTCCGCCGGCGGGACGACGCCGTCTGGTTCTCGGCCCTCGAGATTGATCCGAACTCCGAGTTCGATCCGCGAGCGAACGTAGGCACTCGATGCGCGGAAATCGACCTGCGTTGCCCCTGCGCTGACGACCCCGGCCGGGGCGTACGCCGCAACGCGGTCATCGAGGCCGAGGCGCTCGAGGATGGCACCGAGCCGCTGGCTCGTCAGCCCGACCCTCGCGGCGGCAGCCATCGCCCGTTCGGCGATCCCGGGCTCGTATTCCGTGGCGTCCTCCCCTGCTTTGAGATTATCGTCACGAACAGTCGCCCACGTTGGCATTCCTTTTCCGCCGCGTTCGGTCTCGACGAACCCTGCCTCGCGGAGGTACTCGTTGACCCGGAGCTCGTGGCCGTCGTACGGTCCCATCCCGTGATCGCTGGCGACGATTACGTTCGCCGGCTCGTGGGTCTCGAGGATCTCGGTGAGCTGTCGATCGACCTCACGGTAGATGGCGCGGATCGCCGCGTCGTCGTCGGGTCGCTTGTGGAAGATCGAATCGGTCGCCTGGAACTCGACGAACCCGAATTCGGGATCGAACTGGTCGGCGAGATACCGAAACGCTTCGCCTCGCATGCGCACGCAATCACTATATCTAGTACTGAGATCGGCAGTATCGTCGTCGTCAGGATAGACCCGATACTCCCCGATCGCATCTCGAACGTCCTCGAGCACGCCGTCAGGATGACAGTCCGGATCCTCCGGCGCGGTGTAGCCCGGTATCAGTGCGCCGTCGAACGCCCGTGGCGGATACGTGACTGGGACGTTGACGACCACGCTCGTCACACCGTGACGATCGAGCAGTTCCCAGAGGGTTCGCTCGCGAACGTCGGTCGCGTTGACGACGTCCCAGTCGTAGCCATCGAACGAGAGAAAGCCGTAGACGCCGTGTTTGCCGGGGTTCATCCCCGTATACAGCGATGGCCACGCCGAGGCTGTCCAGGGCGGAATCTGCGACTCGAGCGGGCCGCTCGTTCCGTTTCGATAGATCGACTTGAGGGTGGGTACCTCGTTGTCTTCGAACAGCGGTGCCAGTACCCGATCACAGGCAGCATCGATGCCGACGAGGAGGGTTTGGAGGGAAGATCCGTCGTCCATCGTCGACTTATCCACCCCGATACCCCTTCGTTATGAGCCCGATTATCCCTAAGAAAAGACTGTGTTCGGATCCGAACTCGAGCGGCGGCCACGGTCAGGTGCTGCTGTGTCCTTGTCACCCGAAGTAACGACCATGTCAGCGGTCTCGTGGTTGTGCTGTTCGACGGTCTCATACGGTCCCCTGTCAGTCAGCTCCGCTGCACCCGCGATCGTCCTGCGGGTGCACCGGGACATCGGGACAGCAGACCGCATCACTTCACGCTGTCGTACAGCGACGCGATCGTTTGCATCCCCCACGTGCCGGTCTCGAGGCTGTAATACGTCCGCAGCCCGGGGTTGAACTTCGCCTTATACCGGTTGATCCGGCGCGTATCAGCACCGACGAGGTCGTACGTCTCGAGTCCGCGCTCGAGTCCGTCTTGCATGATCGCCCAGTCGAGCAGGTCGTTGGTCGGTACGTCGACGTCGGCGTCGGTCCGGACGCCACCCATCCACCGGCCCGTGGTGTCACCGTACTCGAGAGCCAAGATGCCGCCGATGAACTCGCCGTCGACGCGGAGTGTGTACGGTCGGACGTAGCCGTTGGGCGAGTGCTCGGCGAGGTCGAGGACGAACTCGACCGGCACACCAAAGCTGATTCCTTGCGACTCGTACCGGTTTTTAACTTGTTCGTGGATCAGGCGGCGTTCCTCGGGGCCGCCGACCGTAATCTCGTAGGCGTCGTCGTCGGTGTTTCGGATGTTACTCCGCGCATCGCTGCTAAAGCTCATCAGCAGGTCGTCTTCGTCTCTCGTGAGGTCGACTATGTACGTGTACTCCGGCGTCACGTCGTACTCTTGCCACTTGAACGGACGTGCGTCCTCGAAGGCCGTCGCGGTGCGAACGTGGCTGTACTTCGGATTCAGCTCGGTCTCGATCCACTCGAAGCAGCCATCCATGAACCGCTGTCGTCGCCGTTCGCGCTTTCGCTGCTTCAGTTTCCCCATGTTCAGAAACGCCGGTCCGAGATACGGCACGCGGAGATGTGGCGGCGGCGAGAACGCCGTCGTCACGAACTGTTTTCTGATCTCGAAGACGGGAAAGAGTCCGACCGGTTCCTGTCCCTTGAACCCGATCAGCGGGTGCACCGTCGCGCCGGCATGGTCGGCCTGGACCCGTAGCGCCTCGAGTTCGTGACAGAGCGTTCCATGTGGGGATCGCTCGACGTATCCGTTCCACCGGTCTAAATCGTCGTCCGTCGCGACCCGGATGTCGATGCTCATCGGCGTGATCCCTCGCCCTCGGTTGGCTGACGTGGGTGTCCGGTCACAGCGCAGTCCATAGGCATCGACTCGCCATAGAGGCACTTTGTAAGCAACTTGTTTCCACTCTCGTCAGTATTCGATTCTGACCGGTCTGCTCGCTCGTGGGTGCCACGATCGCTGTTGCCGGAGTTACGCTGCTCTTACTCGTGGAGACTCGAAGGGCAGCCAGCACAGCACTTTTTTGTCGGATCCGGTGCGGTACACCACAGCACTCAACTGAGCCGGTCGTACACCAGCCGATTCCAGCGAACGACGAGTCGATAGCCCGGCCAGCCGTCGACGATCCAGAGTACGAGTGCAGCGAGGCCGAGACAGAGTTGGAGAATCAGATACGGCGTCGGCTCGAGTGCGAGCACCTCCTCGAGGTACGGGACGAGGTTGTGACGAACCCCCTCGAGCAGGCCACCATGGCTGCGCCCCTCGATGACGACAATCGGCCAGAGGAGGTGGGAGATCGCCCACTCGCCGCTCGAGAGGTAAATCGGGATCACGTCACCAACGAGATGAAGGAGATACCCGATGCCGAACGCGAGTCCGAGTTTGGCCTGTCCGTATCGTCGAGCGACCAACCCCACGACGATCGCGAGTGGGATGACAATGAATATCGAATGGGCGAGCGCGTAGCCGGAGTGAAACACATCGAACTGCCAGGACAGCGTTTTGTCGATCACGTCGGGAACGATGGATGCGAACAGGACGACTGCCGTTTCGTACTCGCCGGGTGCGGTCCGATAGTACGTACGACAGAACAGCGAATAGATGACGTACGCAAAAATCGCATGCTCCCACGGCCACATGCATCTGCACACGCCGCTGCTGCTATTGGTAATGGAGATGATACGCGACCGTTCGGACTCGTTATCTAACAAGTAACAATGGCTAGGGGTAGCGAGCGACCGATAACTACCAAGTACAATGAAAGGCCTTCCGTTTCAGCCCGTTTCGACCTTGCGTCGGCGAAGCAAGCGCCTCGCCACAGCGGTCCCGGTCGATCTGGTTGGTGTCGTGGGATTCACCGTCGTCGCGACCGTCCTCTTGGGTATCACGGACGTGTCATCAACGGTGGTGCGTGCAGCGGTCGGATTTCCGCTCTTGTTTCTTGTGCCAGGCTACGTGACCGTTTCGACGCTCTTTCCGCGGTCGACGCCTGCTCACGAATCGCAGACCGGCACCCGACAGCTCATCACACAAACGCAGACGCTGACCGATGTCGAGCGGGTGGCACTCTCGTTCGGCCTGAGTTTTGCGATCTTGCCACCGCTCGGGCTAGTCGTCGCTGCGACACCGTGGGGGTTTACTGGCCCAGTCGTCAGTAGTGCAGTCGCCTGTTTTTCCATCGTTGGCGCGAGCCTCGCTACCATCCGACGACTGTCCGTCCCCGAAACTGATCGCTACCGGGTGGGTTTCGGTCGACGGCTCGAGGCGGCTCATACCGCAATATTCGGCCCGAAATCGACACTGCAGGTTGCTGTCAACGTCGTGCTCGTTCTCAGCATGGTACTTGCGCTGACGACGGTCGGGTATGCACTCGTCTCCCCACAAGAAGGTGAGCAGTATACGAGCCTCCGATTGCTCACCGAAAGCGAGTCGGGAGAACTCGTTGCCTCCGGATACCCGTCGGAAATCGAGCCGGGCGAGCCGGTTCCGTTCGTCGTTGGTGTCGAGAACCAAGAACACCAGGAGATGTCCTATACTGTCGTCGTGCAGGAACAGCGGTTCGTTGACGGTGAACTGGTCGAGCGCACGGAGTTGCAACGGACCGACACGCAGGTCGGCCAAGGGACGACCGATTACATCGATCAAACCGTCACGCCAACGACTGAGGAGGGAACCGTTCGAATTGCTGTCCTGCTGTATCCTGACGGAGTACCGGAAACGCCGACGCTCGAGAACGCCTATCGGAAGACGTACTTCTGGACAACCATAACCGGATCCGACAGTCCCGGTTCTGAAGCCGGCAGTGGTGAGGACGGATCTGATGATACTGTCGTGGATGACGATCCGTTCGACGGCGTGTTCGGCGACGAAGGAACTGCTGATACCGACGGTGAAACCGAATCAGCCGACGGAAGTGATGATGATGAGACGGTCGACGAAGATGATGAAGCAGCGACGAGCGACGACGAAGCCACGGATGAGGGGGCAACTGGAGGCGCCGACGTGACTGGCGGAAGTGACGCCGGTAACGCAACGGCGACCTAAGACCGTCAGATCGGCGATTATCAGTTGTCGTTGTCCACCGATCCTTAGCTGATAGTGGCTCTGAGACGGCTCGAGGCCACTCACACGGCGATACCCGGCTCGAAATCGACGTATGTATCGCCGTCAGCATCGCGCACGTCGCTCCTCAGGGCGGCCAGCAGTACACGAGCTTGCAACTCCTGACCGAAGACGAGACTGGCGAACTCGTCGCATCGGGGTATCCATCCGAAATCGACGCCGGTAACTCGATCCCGCTCGTCGTCGCCGTCGAAAATCAGGAAGGACAAGCCATGGGGTACACAGCTGTCGTCAGGAACAACAGCTCGAGGACGGAGCGGTGGTCGAACGGACGGAGTTACAGCGACTCGATTACAGTCTCGGTGACGGAGACGACGTGACCGATGTTCGGAACGTTACACCGGTGACCGAAGGCGAAACGGTTCGGTTTTCCGTTCTCCTATACGAGAGCGACGACGTTCCCGAGACACCAACTAACGAGAACGCATACCGTCATACCTACTTCTGGGTAGACGTGATTGAAGAGACCACGCCAACGCTATTCGGTTCTTGATACTGCAGCCGGTCTTGCATTTCACCTCCGAAAGACGGTGATACTCGAGATTCGCAGCCGGCAACCGTCGCATAACAAAACGTCTCGTTCAGAACTGTGATCATAGTATGAGCACGCGACACCCTGACGTCCTGATCGTAGGTACGTACGGTGGCGGTGGCGTCCATCAGTACGTCGAGGAACAACATCGGCGGCTGGACGATCGGCTCTCAGTGTCAAGTTACGATATGCGGATGCCTCCCAGTGGAAGCGGCGTCTTCTGGGTCATGCGTGCGGTACTGATGGGGATCTGGGCAGCAGTGAAGTTCCCGTTCCGATCACGCCCGGACGTTGTGCACGTTCACACGTCCTACCGATTTTCGTTTTATCGATCCTCGCTGTACGTCCTGTGTGCGAGGTACATATGGCGACGTCCGGTTGTCTTACACATTCACGGATCTTCGTTCGACGACTTCGTCGCCACGGATTCTTCGGCGGTCGCGAAACTGCAATCGCTCGTCTTCGATGCAAGTGACCGAATTATCGTTCTCTCGGAATACTGGAAGGACGTGGTCGCGACTCGAGCGGACGAGGATTCGATAACCGTGCTTCCGAACGCCGTTGATCCGGATAACTACCAGCCGACGTTCGACCACGACGTCCCCCACCTCGTCTTTATCTCGAACCTGATCGAGCGCAAGGGAGTCTCGGAATTGATCGCCGCGATCGACGAACTCAACCGCACGACTGAGATCGAGTTTCGTGTAAGTATTGCAGGAAAAGGCCCGCTCGCTGACCAGGTCGTCGACTTCGCCGATCAGTACGACGACGTGACCTACCACGGCTACGTCTCCGAAGCGAAAAAGCAGTCACTGCTTGAGAACGGATCGATCTACGTCCTCCCGACCTACGCAGAGGGGTTACCGATCGCGATGCTCGAGGGGATGGCCGGTGGAAATGCTATCGTTTCGACGACCGTCGGGAGTATCCCGGAAGTCATCGGTGAGGACAACGGCGTGCTCGTCCCGCCTGGAGACGTCGACGAGTTGCGGGAGGGACTCCGGGAACTGCTCATGTCACCGGATCGAGTGGACCGAATGGGTCGCGTCAATTACGAAACTATCCAGGAGGAATACTCGTGGGAAGAGGTGACAGAGGACTTGTTACGGATCTACGATACGAATCGATCACATAGCGCGGGGTCTGCAGCCACCGCGTGACGCGGGCGAACCGTTCGTTTCCAACCCGGAACCACTCACACGCCGAACTCATGTGGCATGTTCGATCTTCAGCATCATCTGTGATGCCCTTGGCCGATACACATTCGTCTAGTGTCGCCAGTGTTGCTGAACCGAGAATCGTTCGACTCGTCACCGATAATTCATGATTCATAGTGTCAGTTCGTTCCGGATGTCACTCGGGTGAGCTTGAAAAAATAGCGACACTCGTGATAG
This sequence comes from Natrinema sp. HArc-T2, assembly GCF_041821085.1. Taxonomy (NCBI): domain Archaea; kingdom Methanobacteriati; phylum Methanobacteriota; class Halobacteria; order Halobacteriales; family Natrialbaceae; genus Natrinema; species Natrinema sp. HArc-T2. Next base: position 339,257 of record NZ_JBGUAZ010000003.1, read on the forward strand.
AAGCGTCCGTCTCGACGTTCGTATCGGTGGCTAAATTGACTTCCCACTCGAAACCGACCAGCGTCTCATACGGTTTACTGTCACTGGTTACCGGTGTACCCGCGACCGTCCTGCGGGTGCACTGGCGCTGACTGCCAGCAAACCGTCTCAGTTGATGCGCCGGGGATCGACGACGACGCCGTTGACGGAAATGGTCGGGCCGTCCTCGATCTCGAGAGCGGCTAACTCCCCGGTAAACCGGAAGCCGTCGACGCCACCGCGAACGAAGCCTTCGAGCGTGCTGTCGTCGACGAACTCGCCGCCAGTGCCGTACTCCGAGAGGGCTTCGCTACGCTCGATCTCGCCATCGACCTCGATCCGGTAGTTCGACACTTCCGAGCTCCCTTCGCCGTCGATCACGAGCGTGCTCTTCGCCCACGTGGGGGTTTCGGAGCCGTATTCGTCGGGGTCGACGACCTGCCCGTCGACCGCGACGGTCGGGCCCTCCTCGACCTCGAGCGCCGTCAGCTCCCCGGTAAACCGGAAGCCGTCGACGCCGCCACGAACGAAGCCTTCGAGCGTGCTGTCGTCGACGAACTCGCCGCCAGTGCCGTACTCCGAGAGTTCCTCGCTGCGTTCGATCTCGCCATCGACCTCGATGCGATAGTTCGATTTTTCCGAACTCCCCTCGCCATCGAGTGTCAGCGTTTTCCACTCCTCGCCGTCGCCACTCCCGACCACTTCGACGGTGCGAGTGTCCGAACCGTCGGAAGTCTCGACGGTCACCGAGAGTTCGGCTGGAGCGTCGACCGGTTCCGTTTCGTAGCTGAGCGTCGTCGTTTCCGTTCCGTCGGGACCGATCGTCACCGAGGTCGATACTACCTCTTGTGAATCGGGGCCAGCAAGCAGAACGATGTCTCGTTCGACCGTCGATCCGCCGGTGTTCTCGAGTGAGACAGCTACCTCGAGCTCTTCACCGCCAGTGACGGGAGCGTTTGTCCCGTCGATCGAGATGGTTACGTGGGCGTCCGGCTCGGTGGTATCGTCGTTTCCTCCGTCACCGGTCAGGTCCGGATTGGGGTAGGAATGGGCCCGATCCCAGTCGAAGGCCGTATCACTGTAGTCCGGGGAGACGGACCCTGAACTCAGGCCGTCGTTGACGCCGACGTTTGTCGTATCGTAGCTCCCGCCGGACGTACCCACGGTCGCTCCTGAATCGTTCGACGTGTGGAACGAAACGTTGTTTAGCTGGGCTCGTCCGGAACTGTGCCACGCGAACGCCGGAATGTGTGGGACGTCAAGGAGGAACTGACAATCAGTAAAGTCGACCCATTCGTTCTCAAGGAACCGGATCACACCGGAGGCGTTTGGAGCATCGCTGAAGATAAACGAGCAGTTTTCGACGTATCCGCCGTTCGATGCCTGACTTCGGTTGTCCGCCATGATCGCTGAGACGTTCGTTTGGCGCTCGTTGTTGCTGTGGGTCGATCCGTCCAGAGAGAGATCGGTGTAGAACGTACAGTCGCGGATAACCTCGTTCTTGCCACCCAACCGGACGCTAGTCGGACTGTTGTTAGCAAAGACGCAGTTTTCGATCACCATCGGTCCTCGCATGCGGGTGTAGACCGCATTGTTCGGGAAGCCTGCGAGAACTGAGTTGCGGATAGACAGTTTTCCGGCGCGAGAGCACCAGACACCGACACGTCCGTTTCCGCCGTTGTAGTTCGAAACGTCGCCATTGTTCTGACAAACGATTCCGTCCATCTCGAGGTGGCCACTCGACGACTCTGCCCCGACGCGGAACGCATATGTGTGTTGATCCCACGTAGTGGGGCCGTCGCAGGCGATTTCGATGTCCCGAATCGTGGCGACGTTGTTGACGATACAGCGAAAGCCCACGCCCGGTCTGCCGTCCGAATCGAACGTGAGGTTGTCCAGAAGGACATTGTCGCCCGACACGTTTAGCACGTCCTCGCCCTGTCCGTGCCGACCCCAGTCACTGGGGACCATGATCGTAACGTCGCCGTCGCCTCGGATCCCCCAGTTGGTCCGAGAGAATGAGAGCTGTCTGTTCCACTCGTAGGTCCCGCTGGGAACCACGAGTAACTCGCCGTCGCTCGAGTTCGCGACGTGTGAGGCGAGATCATCGCCGTCGGTCACGTCCAAAACCCGCTCCGTCATCTGACTCGGATCTGCAGCTTCGGGAGCTGATCGGGCGTCGGTCGCTGCTGCGGCACTGGACAGGGGATTGATCGCCGCCACACTCGCAGCGACGCCGGTCAGCTTGAGGTACGATCGCCGATCCAGTAATCTATTATTACTCCCTATTTCGCCGCTCTCAGCGGTCTTCTTGACGCTCTCGTCTGCATCCAATACTGTATTGTCGCGTGCCATGCGATCTGGAAAAGATATCATAACATGATAAATCTTCTGTTAATAGGCTGATTTAATTAATATATCCAGACTATAATGGAATCTTGATAGTATTTTTTTCGTAAATATTGGGGTTTTTGGAACGGCGTAATTCAACTGAGAAGACTATCGCCGATCGGCAGTGATACCGAGTGGAAACTGCGAGTTCAGGGTATAGCGGTATTCACGACTCTCCGGTTGACCTCGTGGAATCCTGCTGGCACACGGTGCTTCGTTCGGAAGCGGCTACGGAACGATAATACTCTTCAGAACGCTTCCTGTCGACGGCTGTGAGCGACCGGCGGTCTTTTGCTCACTGGCGCGATCGGAATACGGCTACCCCTCGTGGTGCTCTGGACCAGCGTGTACTGCTGCCCGAGGTTGATCCCTTCGAGAATAGCTAGTGTTGCTGCGGATATCGATCATCCGTACCACGATCACGACGGGTCAGTGGGATACTCCGCTAGCTGACGTATCCGAGTTGTTGGAGTCGCTCCGTAACGACGTCGTCGTCTGTGTCGTCGCTAGCTTCAGTGGGTGTTTCAGCGACGATTTCCTTGCGTGGCCCGTTTTCGTAGACGAGCCAGGGAACCGAAACGAGCTCGGCTGTATACGTTCCTGGGGGATGTCCCCATTCCGTAATCGGCAGTGGTGATGACCGCTCACCGATCATGTTTCCGTGATCCGATGTCACGACTGTACGACCGGACAGTTCAGACAGTAAGTCCCGTACAACCGGCAACACGATATCCAAGTTTCGACGATAGGCATCCCACACTGTAGCCGCCGAAACAGCCGTATTTCCGGTTCGGAGCTCGTTCCAGATATCCCGGCCAGTCTCTTCCTCATTGCCAAACGTTCTAGGATTCAGATTCTCGCCAGCCCCGATGAACGGGTAGTGTGGCTGCAGAAAGTGGCCGATGATCCGTTTGTTCGGATACTGCTCTGTCGCCTCATGAACGTGTTCTGCCATCGTTTCAGGCCGGACGGTTCCATGTTTGTCCGACCACCCTTCTTCGCGCCAGACGTTTACGACAGCGTGAAACTCCGCGTCAATCCTGTCACGCCAGCGGTGCAGCTGGGGACTTGCAGTCACATACACTATGTCGTGAAGGCGTTCATTCCCGAAATTCGCCACGAGGAACTCCGTGGTGTGTGAGCCTCTTGACTCTCGTTTCACCAATCGTCCCGGGAGGTTGTGTTGGCTCTCAAACATATCGTACCGACAGGCATCGAGAATGAGCAGAGTATCCCAGTCCTCGTCGACGACGTTGACGCCGTTCGGGTTGTAATCACGATGAGTGAGCCAACGATAGTAGTGACGATTGATTTCGCGCGCGAAGATCGATGGGTCTGAAATTCCGCGCCGAACTCCACGTCGAATCTGCCCGAGTGAGTACATTGATTCCGGGTTGTAGAACGATCCTAATTGTAAGGATGTAATTACTCGGCTGTTACGTATCGACTCGAGATAGAGTCTCTGTAGAGTAGTTCGAGACGCGAGCGGGCCAGCAGCCAATTCGGATACACCGTTCGTAGACCAAGCAGCGAGTGTTACACGACGGAATTCGATGCGTCCTGGCAGCGCATGCGACCCACCGATATCCATGAGAACGGTGCTCCCGTATAGCCCAGAAGAACGCTTCGTGTTCCAAGGTCGGCAAAGCCATCAGCGGGTCGCCGCTGATCTCAGGTGTACACTGGGATCGACCTCAAGTCGAGATCGGGACTACACCAGTCACTCAACGGACAAACGACGGCGGGGGTGGTACGCTGGACAGTGCCTTTGTTCCAAGAGGGCGTGGTTACCGCACCGATTGACTGCCACTGATACACTCGAAGCAATTTCCAACCAGAGTGTCCCGTTGGGGATTCGACAGCCGATCCCATATCCGATAACGGTCAATTCGAAGAGATCGCGTTTCGTATTAGGGTGGCGTCGATAGCTCCAAGACTGAACAACAGGACGATCCAGATTGAGACGCTGAGGAGAACGACTGCGACGAGAGAAACCACTCCGGTTATATATGGTGAGAACAGCCAGATCGAGATCGTCATGCCGCCGGTGACGACCCCCACTTTCGAGAGGTCGGACAGCAACCGTTCCACGTTTAGTGGTAATTCCTTGTACACGATATAGACCTTTACTAAAACGTAAAAGGTGTGCGTGATGGCCGTCGCGATCGCCGCGCCAACGACACCAATTACTGGGATCAACAGGACGTTCAGTCCGACGTTCAGCAGTGATGCGGTGATCTTGGCGATCGCTCTCTCTCTCGCTCGTCCGAGGTAGTCCAGTGGGTTGTCGGTGAGTTTCGTAATGGCTTGCAACACGACGTAAACTGAGAGGATCTGGAGGACGGGAACGGCACCCGAGTACTCGGCTCCGAAGACTAGCTCGATAGTTGGCGACGCGACGAAGATAATCCCGACTGCTGCAGGAACGTATAGTAACAGGACGTGTTTCAGCGATTCTTCGTACATTGTCGCTGCGGTGTCTAGTCCACCGGTGTTTTTCTGTTTGCTGTAGGTCGGCGAAATAGAGAAACCGAGAGCGGTTGCCGGTACCTGTAGGAACTCGACGATCTGCTTGCTCAGAACGTAAAAACTGACTGCGAGCGGATTAAGGAAGAAGCCGACGAGGATCGTGTCGATCTCTTTGTCTATTTTGCCGGACATGCTCGTCACGGTGAGCGGAACGTTGTACTCCAGTATTCGTCGCGGTATTTCCGAATCGATAGCTGACGCCTTTGGCATGTTGCTGTACTGGTTTTTGTATACTGTGTAGCCGCCTACGAGAGCGGCCAGACACGAGCCGGTGATGAATCCACCCAGTGCCCCGAGCGCACCGTACCCGAGACCAACGAGCGCGAGGGCAAACAGGAGACGGCCACTCCTATCGACGGCATGAATCGTTGCTGCGAGGCCGATATCCTCCAGACCCTGGGCGATCATGCGGAAGTACGTGGTGAGCGTAGCGACCGCGATGAATGCGAAGCCGAACGCGAGAAGCGGAGCGAGTTCGGGTTCACCGACTGCGCTCGCTATGACGTCCGAGCCGAGCAAGAACGTGATCGAAACGATCACGATGGACACGCCGTTGTACAGGAATGATCGTTCGATTATGTATGGTATCTGACTAGGGTCCGTCACTCGATAATCGGCGACATATCGAGCAGCAGATTTCGCTAGCCCTAGCTTGCTGAATATTTGAGCAACCGAGAAAACGGACATGGCGAGGAACAACACCCCGTATTCGTCCGGTTTCAGAAGCCGAGCCAGCATCACCATCATGATCGCACTCGAGACAGTCGCGACCACCCTGCCCGCGAATTCAGTCTTAAACCGGGAACTGAGACGTGCAGCTAGACTCATATGCTCACTCGGGTGCTTCGTTGGTCACGAGGTACTGCCTGAATTCGCCGTTCGACTGTACTCGAGCGATGCCGCGCTGGGTCTGCAGGGAGGAGAGTTCAGTTCGGCTATACCGGAGTCCCTGGTAGGCGAGCAGTTCTCTCTGGTAGTCAGTAGTCGTGAGAACGGCGTAGCGATCCGACTCGTACTGTAACGACCCGTCAAGATCGGATTCCGTTACCGTCCCGTGGTGATGTGACCGATTCTCGTTACCGTATATTGCATCGTCGTATCGATTCGGCGCATCTCGAAGCCCGACGAACCCTATCCCATCGGCTTGCGTGTCAAACGCCGTTTCGTATCCCTGCATCTCCTGTTCTGTCACGTGCTGCGATTGGTTGTAGATGTACGGTGACGGGAAGACGGCGATCAAGGAGAGTACGAGCAAAAGCGAGAGTCCGACTGCCAGTACGGGAGTAACGGTTCCCGAACCAACGTATTGCGCGAACCAGTTGGTACCGAGATGGAATGCAGTCGCGCCGAGAACGGTGACGAACACCATCATGAGCCCGAACACGCGGAAGTACATCTCCGACGTCTCACTGACGAGGTACATGACGAAGACGACGGAGAGTCCAATCAATCCCACCGCAAAGAGAATCGCTACCGCGGTCACGCTGGGTAGCTCTGGCGACGTGCGACGGAACACGGTATACAGGATCAGACCACCCGCGAGCAGTGAAAAGATGACTTGGGCAGCGAAGATTTTCAGGAAGATCCCTTCAATACTGCCACCGATAGCTGCTAGTGACGCCCCCTGCGTCGAGATAGACTCGCCAGCAGAGCCGTGACCACCCACGAGATACATCGCCGCCGAGATGATCGCATCACGGACGAAATCGGAGAAGAACCCGTAGTTCGCCGACCAAATAAAGAACATACCGATCAGAAGCATCGTCTGTCCGTACAGTGGTCGCGTTTCGACGATCGCCGTCGAACCGCCGCCCACACGAGCGACGATGAACCTCACGATACAGATTCCGGCAAAGACGATAATCATGTGAGCGACGAATTGCGGATGATAGATGACGGCCCCCATCGAAACGAGTGCGAGGGTAGTGCCGATCGCAGTGATCGACCGCCGCTCGCGGTTGAGCGCCGCACGGGACGCATCACGGTTCGGAACGAGATATTTCAGCAGTACGTAGACGAACAGCCCGGCATAGAGGATTGCGACCGACATCGCGTGAGGGTGCAAGTGTGTTGAGAGTGTGGTAATCGGCAAGAGGAGAAAACCCGAAAATGCCGCGACGACGATCGCTGATGGAGACGGGACGATCGTCCTGACACAGAGCGGAACGAACACGAAGAACACGACCGCGGCGAGAACGACGACGAGTAGCAGTGACTGACGGAGCGAAACCCCAATGCTCGAGTGAACGATCACCGAGAGCGTATGCATGGCCGGATAGAACAGCTCGAGCGGCGAGAGCGCACCGTCGCGGATCGCGCTTGCCCACCCGAGGTGGGTCAGCGAATCGTTCTGACCATAGAAGTAATAGCCGCGGATGATCGGCAGTCCGACGAACGCGACCATCGAAAGTCCGCCGAGTCCGAGTGCGGTGGTTCTGGTGGCCCGATCCGTCGCCGCCATCGAGGCTACTGCGACGGAGAGAGCGCTGGCCATCCCGGCGATCAACCCAATCCAGACCACCCGTGGCGTCATAGCGTACAGCGATACCTCGTACCCCGTCGCCGGGTTCGCGCGTGCGACGAGTACGGCGCTGGCGATGGAGAGAAATCCGAGGGCCAGCAGCCCCCGTCGATAGCTGTCGGTTCTACTTGTCGACTGTCGTGACATTTGGTTCACTTTCAGGAGTGTTTCATCATCCAATTGTTATCCATCGCTTGGGACTGGGTAGGTCCGTTCTACGTCCCTGAACGAGATCCAGTCAAACCGAGAGTAGCGCGCGTGAGTTCGCTAGTCAGATCTCGGATCTGCGGGTCCCTCTCCATTGCAGATGCGCGTATGGGCCCCGATGAGTGCATCTTGCAGGTTCAGTTCGGTGAGAGTCGTCTCCCGATCGATAATCGACGACCTGATCTCGCAGTCACGGATCGTCGTGTTCGGGAAGACGACCGAGTGCTCAAGGCGCGTATCGATCACCGCTGCGTCGGCCATGACCTGGACGTTCTCCTCGAGCGTTGCTCCCTCCACAGTCGCACTCTCGGCGACGTGCGTTCGACCGTCAAGGGACCACGCCAATGCATCCAGGTAACTCTCGGGTGTCCCGATGTCGAACCAGGCGTCGTCGAAGGTGAACGCAAAGGCGTCTTCGCGTTCCTGCAGCCACTTGACGAACCAGCCGGGTTCGTCGGGATTGTTCCCCGCCTCGAGATACGTCTCCAGCTGATCGAGCGTTTCGGCTGGGAACCCGTAACAAGCGATCGAGACGAGGGTACTATTCGGGGTCTGGGGTTTCTCCTGAAAGTCGGTCACGCGCTCGCCCGCCAGTTCGACGACGCCATAGGACGACGCTCGCTCGACGGTTTCCACGTCGTAGGCCGCGATGCAGGGTGCGGCGGCACGTTGGAAGAAGTCGACGAACTCGCCCACGTCGAAACTGAGCAGGTTGTCTCCTGCGATCACCACGGTGTCCTCGTCGATCGCCTCTCGGTCGACCAGTTGTGCCAGAGCACCGACGACGCCGAGTTTCTGGGTCTCGGCAGTCGTCTCCTCGACCGTCAGCGTCAGCTTCTCGAACCGGCTGTCGGCGATGTACTCGCGGAAGTGACCCGCGAACTTCTGGTTCGTACTGACGAACACCTCGTCGATCCGATCGTCCGCCTCGAGTTGGGTGAAGATCCGGTCAATGACGGTTGCGTCGCCGATCGGAAGGAACATCTTCGGGCGATGCCTCGTGATCGGCCATAATCGCGTCGCATACCCGCCTGCGAGAACGATTGCCTTCATAGATCTGTTTTGTAGTACCTGAAAATAAGGTATAGTTATGACTCTGATAACGATCCATCGGGTCGTCTGGGAGGCAAGGTGGTGATGAGGGGGGAGATCGTTCGACAGGGTAACGTGGATATCGTGGGCTCGAGACGTGTGAGTTACTTTTCATACGCTGCCACGTATGCGGCAGTCAACCGAACGGCGGAAAGCCGTCTCTTCGCCGGTCGGATCGGCATGGACGGGCGATCGAAACAAGCACATAACCAAGACCGTGTTACACGAATTGTAACCGTTCGCAGCTAAATAGCCCTTACAGTCCCTCTGGAGTGATTTCAGTGAACTTGCGGTACCTGAGGGACGCTGACCCGGAGAAAACCGATGCGACTACATGGATGCTACGACGGGACGCTGTACGGGACGCGGTATCGCACAGTCTTCCGAGAGTCGTCGACCGAGAGTGGGTCGTTCAGTGCGGTCGGGAGGCTTCCTGTACCCGACTCAGCCACGGGAGCGACTGGACTCTCATACCGTCTCAAGACGACGAAGGGCTGGAAATCGGCGGTCACTCGAGTTGTCGGTCGGTTCCCGTCGGCCAACCTCTGGCCGATAACCGACACGGACCTGCTCGCAACTGCTGACAATTATGTGTTCGTCTCGCGAGACGGTGGCGAAACGTGGACAGTGAGTCTCACGCTTCCCGAGTCCTCGAGCCCGATGGGGGTCCTGCCAACGGGTGTGTGTATTCACGACGACACGATCTATCTCGGAGAATATCCGCTTGCATCCTCGACGACACCGCGGGTACTTCGATCGACCGATCGGGGCGCGACGTGGGATCCTATCGCCGAACTCGACGGGGTCCGTCACGTCCATTCGATTCAGGTTGATCCTTATACCGGCGACCTCTGGATGACGACAGGCGACGCGGATTCGGAGTGTCGGATCGGACGACTCTCCGACGGTGACTTCAAGACCGTCGGTAGCGGTGGTCAAACGTGGCGAGCAGTCGAACTCGCGTTTACTCCCGACGCGATCATCTGGGGCGTGGATAGTATCTATCTGGAGACGAATCCTATCTTACGACTCGATCGGTCGAATCTTGACGGGGGCCGATCGCCGGACATCCTCTACGAGGCGTCGAACTCGATTTATTATGCGACGTCTGTTTCGATCGACTCAGTGCAGTGGGTCGTCGTTTCGACGGCGATGGAGGCCGGTACGGATAGCACTGGTCCCGCCGATCAGGCCGTCCATTCAGATCGAGCGAAGGTTCTCGCGTCGTCGGCAGCGACTGGTTTCACGACATGGCACGAACTCGCCACTTACGAGAAGCGATCGATGCTCGTTGACTACTGGAACCCACGGAATCTCGCACCGACCGCCAATGCCTACGTCTTTCTGGCGGCGGATCCAGATAGAGGTATTGTTACGAACCCTTACAACACGTCGCGAAACGACGGCGAACTCGTTTCGTACCCACCCGAGTACGTCGCCGATCTCGAGTCGTAACCGCACTGCCGGGGCATTCCGTTTAGAGATAGCCGAGATCCTTGAGTTGTGCTTGAACGTCAGAGTTGATCCTTCGTTGGCGTGATTCCGTGCTTTCCTCTTGATTGAACGCTTGCACTCGATCAGAGAGGGTTTCACGGCATTGATTGAGGACGGCTTCAGCTGGATCGGATACCAACTTGTCTGTCGCCCGATCAAATAGATACTCCGAACTCGAGTCGTTTCGGACGTACTTGTACTCGGGATCGGCAACGATTCGCCACCGAGTGATGTCGGCAGGCGTCTTGCGTCCGGCGTGTGGGATGAAGTCCTCAGCCATCGCTACGTCACGAGTGTATCGTCCCGACCGGCCGCCACCGTCACGGACAAGCGTAAATAGATCGGGCAGTTCGAACATGTCGTCGACGGTCTCGCCGTCGCGCTGGCCGGGCCGTTTGATCCACAGCGGCACGTTGAGGTTGATATCGCGGACGTAATGGGGCGGTCGTTCTGTCCGCGGATAGTCACCGAGCGTCTTCCCGTGATCGGAACAGACGACGACGAGCATGTCGTCGAACAGCCCCTCGCGCTGTAACAGCCCGAGCAGTTCCGCGACCTTCTCGTCCTGGTAACGCGCGCTCGCGTCGTAGTACTCCATGACACGCCGTTGCGTCTCTGGTGCGAGATCGGATTTCCCCATCACATACGCGAGCAGTTTCGTGTTGAGAACGCGCGGTTCGATGGTCGACGGCTGCTCGAGGTCGAGCGACTTGAAGGCCCGTTTCGGCGGGAAGTATGGACTGTGGGCCTCCATGAGGTTCAGGAAGGTAAACGTTGGTGCCGACGGCTCGGCCTGCTGGGTTAGCCAGCGTTTCGCCCGGCTGACGAGACTGTCGGTGAAAAAGCGCCGCTTCAACAGGAACACCGGCTGGCGGGCTGCTTTGCCGAGAGCAGGATGCAGCCGGGAGTAGAGGTCGTCGCGGGTCGTGTGGACGCCATCGGTTTCCGACCGCGATATCTCGAGGTCCCACTCGACGAACTCGTCGAAGCCACGATCGAGGCCGGAGAGCTGACCGACCCACGGATTGTTCGAGAAACCGGCAGTGCGGTAGCCCGCATCCGAGAGGTGTTCGGCGAGCGTCGTCCGGGATTCGGGGAGCCGGCTCATGCCGTCGGAAAAGCCATTCGTCACCCCGTGTTCGGACGGGAACACGCCAGTGAACATCGACGTGTGAGAGGGCAGCGTCCAGGGGGCCGGTGTGAACGCGTTCTCGTATCGCGTCGCGTACGTCGACAGCGCCGACAGAGTAGGGGTCGTCTCGCGGTCGTGATCGTAGGCAGAGACGCGATCCTTGCGCAGCGAATCGAGTACCAGGAACAATACGTCCGGTTTGTTCGACATACCGCTACCTACGTGAAGACAGACTTTGTTACAGACCTACTAACTCCCGTTCGAATGAACGGAGTTGCACACCGATTTTCGATTCGTCGGCTCTCGTCGCATCGACGTGGCAACAGCGTGCTCGAGGTGTTACTTGATGCTTGCGAGTGTCTGATAGGCTGACTTCGCAAGCGACATCTCGAGGCCCGCGGACTCGACGACGTAGTACTGGCGGAGATCGCTGTTGAACTTCGCCTTGTATTCACAGAGGCGCTCGGTGTTCGCACCGACGAGATCGTAGCCGGTCACTGACTCGAGTTGTGGATCGGTACAGATATCCTCGATTATTGCCCGGTGGAGGTGGCTGTTGACGCTGATCCCGTCGTACGAGGCGGTAACGCCACCCTGCCAGAAGTACGCGAGATCCGGGGAGTAGAGAGTGATGACGCCGCTTTTGTAGTCTCCGTCGGGTGTTCGCGCGACGTAAACGCGCCAGCGGTCGTCATCGAGTGACGAGAGGAGATCCCGGAGGAACGACCGCGACAACGGGGCTGGATCGTCGTACTCCTGGTACTGGGCGACGACGTCCTCGTAGATTCGCATGGCCGCGTCGATCCCTTCCGTCTCGATCGAGAGATCGATCTCATCTTGCTTGCGCATTTCCCGCCGCAGGCTCTTGCTAAAGCGTTGTAAAACGTTCTCGAGGGTAGTGTCCTCGAGATCGATGATGTATGTGAACCGAGGCGTCAGCGATAGGTCCTGCCACTCGTATGGCCGCGGATCTGTATACCCGATCGGACAGCTCATTCGGAACAGCGTTGTTCGCGTGTCGATGTCGACGGTCTCGATCACGGCCTCGGCCAACTGCTGGTTGATCCGCTCTTGCTTCCGGCGTTTCGGACTGTTTGGATCGATGACGGGCCCGAGTCGGGGAACGCTGAACGAGACTGGCGGAGAGAGAACCGTTCGACCGATCGGTCGCTCGCTGACGAACACTGGGAGCAGTCCGACCGCCTGCTGACCCTTGTACGCGCCATATAGCTGTAACTCCGCGTCTGTGTGGTCATCGAGGACGGCGAGCGCGTCCGGGTCGTGGAACACTTCGTACCCATCGGCCGGCAGCGCCTCTCGCCAGGCCTCGAGTCCGATTCGATTGACGTCCATACGCCTCTCCTGTTCCGACGACAGCCCTTGTTATTCTCCCAGTAACCGATCGATGAGTGTCATAGAAAGCAACTCCCAGATACGTCTTCCACTGCTTGCCGGCAGCGATCGAGTCGTGATGCTTCGTCGATTTCCAATTCCGAAGGTGGGGAAATCTTCCCCCACTGAACATGCCAATCAGGTATTGTCGAGTGGCCCTTCGTCCTGCGCCGCGAGCAAAACCTCCGATAATGCGTAGGCCATCCATCCCTGACACCACCGCATCAGCGTCACCCGCTTCGTGTGGTGGCGGTACTTCCGGTAGTAGAAGCGTCCTTCATCTGCCTGCAGGTTCGCGAGGACCCACCGGAAGATTCGATCGGCCAACTCGAGATCCTCCTCTCTGGTAAACACCAGCATCCCCTGCGTGCTGGCGTGGATATCGCGGGGATAAGCGTTTTTTTCGTCGAAGTTGGGTGCCCCGTCCAGTTCGAACAGTTCGCTCCGGTAGAACTCGAGGGCTGACGACAGCGTGTCGGTGTATCGATCCACGTCGACGACGTCGCGGTAGCGCTGGAATGACTCGATGATGAATCCGTTGTGGTGGCTATCCATCGAGAGGTGTGACGCCGAAGTCGGAATTCGATAGGGCCACCCACCCCGTTCGGTCTGCTGGGCAGCGACGTGGTCGAGGATCTTCGTCGCTCGCTCGCGGAGTGTGTCGTCGCCGAAGTACTCGTAGAGGTCGACGAGCATTCCCGCACCGATTGCAGCTGAATTGAGCGTATAGGAGTCGTCTGGGTGATTCAGGTGATAATCGATCTTCGCACCCTCGGGCACTTCCCGGTAGTTTAGCTCATCGACCAGAAACGAGGTGGCAGTGCGTGCGATCTCCGCGTATTCCTCGTCGAGTCGGGCGGCACGCAACAGCGCTTTCACCGCGTATGCGGTCGACACGATATCGGGATCGTTCGGTACCCCTTTCGTATGGAAGTGCTGGATTTCGTGACGATGGCCCCCACAGAAGCCACTGTATCCAGTACACTGTTCCTCGACGAGCCAGTCCGCGAGGCGTTTCGTTTCGGCAAGCGGATCGAATTCCGGGTCACTCGCTGCGTCCTGTTCGGCTCGCAGTTTGGCATAGTTTAGATTCGCCATCGAAAAGAGGGCACCCCCTTTGTAGTTTCGTCGGGGTTCGACGCGGAGCAGCGGTCTAACGTCGACGGGGGCTCGTTTGACGGTTTCTTGGACGGCAATGTTGAGCCATCTGTTTTCGACTGGCAGTGCTTGCAGGAGGGCGCTGCTCATTCCATCGCCGTAATCCGGCCCAACGTAGTCTCGCTTGCGAGCATACTCGAGCGTTGACTCGAGCACGGACAGGTAGCGGTCAGTCGGATGAACGGTCGCGTCTGGGCCTGATCTCGCCGTCGACTGGCTGGTCTGTGCTGTCGGTGATGTGGGAGCGGTACTCGAAAGCCGCTGGACGTCGAGCCACGGAATCTCTTCGAACTGCATCTATCGTCGTCTGGACACGTATCGCCATTAGTATATGATGACTACCGAGACGCCACGACGCGAGTAAACCGACTTGCGTGGCTGATGCTGCCGATTGGAAGTCAGTTCGGATACACCCGCGAGCCACTCCGACAGTTGTGTCGGTAACCAGTTACAACCGGTATTGTGAACTGTCCCTGTCGAACTGGTATGAGCGAGATAACAATTGTGGTTGATTATATCATTCTCCGTCACGGAACGGGTGGTTTCCAAGATGAGATATCTGTTCTTCACGAACACGCCAGCACACGTTCACCTGTACAAACACGCCGTCCGGTCCCTGCGTGATGACGGCCACGAGGTCCGCGTCCTCGCTCGAGATTACACCTGCACGACTGACCTCCTCGAGTGGTACGATCTGCCCTACGAGGTCTACGGCTACTGTGGGACGTCGAAACAGTCGCTGCTGAGTCGCCTGCCGGCTCACTACGTCCGCGCGATCCGGCAGGCGAGGCGGTTCGATCCGGATCTGATCTTCGGAATGGGTGGATATGCGGCACATACGGGTGCGATGGTCCGAACGCCGACGGTGTTGCTCATCGATTCCGAACCGGCGTCGTTCGACCACGCGATTTCGACGCCGTTCGCTCGCGCCATCCTCACACCGAATACGTTCCAGAAGGACCTCGGGGAGAACCACTACGTGTTTTCGGGCCTGAAAGAGTGCGCGTATCTCCATCCGGAGATCTACGAATCGAACCCCTCGATTCGTGACCGACTCGGCGTCGCCCCCGACGAACCGTACGTGATCCTCCGACTCAACGCGTTCGGCTCACAACACGACGTGGGCAAAGACGGAATCACCCACGAGCAGTGCCACCAGCTCATCGAGCGACTGAGCGACGACGCGACGATCCTTGTCTCCGACGAGGGCAAGGATGTCGATCTCGAGGGCCTCCCGGCACGGTCGTTCGACCTCCATCCCGCCCTCATCCACGACGCGCTCGCGGAGGCGACGTTGTTGATCGCTGACACGCAGACGATGGTCACCGAGGCGGCGCTGCTCGGGACACCGGCGATTCGATCCAACTCGTTTGTCGGCGACTCCGATATGGGGAACTTCGTCGAGCTCGAGAACCAGGGATTGATTCACAACGTGGCTCGCTTCGCCGATATCGTCGATCTCTCGACGACGTTGCTTCGCGACGAGGGTATCGACGAGGAGTGGACGCGGCGACGAAACGCCTTCCTCTCGGACAAGGCGAATCTCACGGAATTGCTCGTCGACGTCGCGACGGCACGTGGTCGTGTCGACGACCTCGACGCAGTCCGCCAGTTCAGTCGGGGGACGCCGCCCGAATCGAAGCCACCTGTTGGCGTCGGCAGCGATTGATATCACAGGCCACCTGTTGAGACACGGTCGTCGGTCGTCGCCCGCTTGATTCTCGAGAAAATCCCGCCGTTCACTGATACTGTCGGACAGGAGTCAAGACGAAGTCATCGCGAATTCGTAGCCGTCACCGGTGTAGACGGCCACAGCAGAGTGGCCCATCTTCGCGTCGTTCTGTCTGGCAGTATGAATCAGGATTTGCTCGTCGTTTCGCAGTGCTACCATCTCACAACCTGAGCAGATAACAGGACAACAGGCAGTGCCAACGCAGTCACAGTGCGTGGCTCGTCGTCACGAGCGACGACGAATCTCTATCGCGGTGCGATCAGTCACGGGCGCGCGTCGTCATCAGCCAGCCAAGGCCCAGCACGGCGCCGGCAGCGAGCCCCACTCCGATCCCGATGAGGCCGATCGAACCCGCGCTGGCCGCATCCGGGTTCGGTGCGACGGCGAGTCTCGAGAGCGATGTCACGTCCGCTTCGAAGTGATATGTGTCGTCGGACTCGTCGCTGACCGTTGTTTCGACGGCAGTCCACTCGTCACCGTGTTGCTCGTAGAGTGCAACCTCGTCCGCCTCGAGTCCGCGCTCCTCGAGACGGTCTTTCGAGACGGTAAACGAGACCGTCGCCGACGTGTTATCGGTCCCTGACTGCTCCGCGACCGTCAGATACGAAAGTGGCTCGACGTCGGCAGGTGGTGTCTCGGAGAGTTCCGAGAAGCGGCTTTCGAACGTGAGCGACGCATCGCCGTCGATACCGGTCAGCTCGAGCCGTTCGAAGCGAACGCCGTCGTCCGTCCCTGCCGTCGGTTGCACGCCGACGGGGTCGTCCGGCGCGGCGTTTGTCACGGTTGCAGTGATCCCGTCGCTGGTCCGGTCGTGCGTCACGGACGGCCCCTCACAGGTGCCGGTTCGGATCGTGACTGGCTCGTCGAGCGACGGAAGGGATGTCCGATCCGGGTTCTCGGCGCTGCCGGAGAGCACGTCCCACTCTTCGATCCCGCCCGTTTCTGGTATTCCGGAAACAGGCAGGTCTGCCCCTGCAAACGCCGAGTTCTCGTTGAATCGGGGGTGGACGGTTACGGCGAATTCACTGTCGAGGCCGCCTCGCAGCGCACCACCGTCAGTTCGACCGTCTCGATACGCCCAGGATGCAGACGCCCACCCATCACCGCGATCGAACTCGTCCATTCTCGTTTCACCTGTGTAGTTATCGTCTTTTACGGCCCACTCGCTCTCGTGTGGCAGGCCAACGAACTCGAGCGTGACGAGCGCTCCATCCGACTCACCGCCAAGCCGATCGTGGACCATCCCGAGGCTCAGTCCGTCTGGCCCCTGATAGAGGAAGAGGGTGCTCGTGTCATCACGCTGGAGCTGTGTCGTCCCGTACGAACTGTAGCGTCGTTCGACATCGTCTGGGTGTGTTTCGTGGCTCCGATACTCGTAGAACGATTCGATCGTCCCGTCGGACGACAGCGGTTCGATCGGTTGACAGAACGAACCTTGTTCGACGACGTACGAGTCGGCTGGTGGCGAACGCACCTGTGCCGACGACGAGACAGCCGGTGAATGGGACTGGCCGGTAACGCCGCCGGTACTGCCGACGACCAACATCCCGATGAGTACGGCGATCGTTACGTGCTGTTTCTTCATGGGTTTAGTCTCTCGTGGGTGAAGTGGAATTTGCTGGCTGTCGCCTCTGTACGACTTGCTTGGATCGGCCCCCTTCATCATCAGCGCACAGCGCTCGAGGTGGTCCGATCCACGCACCGAGGTCCGCCGCTCGCTCGATGAGCCACCGATACAAGCCCCGGTACCCGGGAAACTCTCGTTCGTTGAAATACCGCGGATGCCAGAGGACCGTCATAGCGGCGCCGTTCGCTGCGGCTTCCTGCAGGAGCCGCTCGCAGGTCTCGCGGGCAGCCTCGAGATCGGACGCCGGATCCGGCAGTGCTTGCTCCATGATCGTCAGCGGGAAAACGAGGAAGTCGTCGTCGAAGGGACGAAGTGGGTGGTAGCCGGCGTGGAAGCCACATTCCGTACTCGAGCCAAGCGTCGCGTCGTACGAGAGGCCGATCGCGCGGTGGTACTGCCACGTCTCCGGCACGGTGAGATTCAGGTAATGCTGTCGACCGCCGGTGATGGGGCCGCCGAGGACGTCCTCGAGCAGCGTTTTTTCTTCGTGGAGCCGCAGTAGGTCGTCTGCGGAGTGATACGAACCGTGCAGGCCGACTTCCCACCCACTGTCGGCTAAGTCGCGGATAACGTCGACGAGTTCGGATGCGGTCACGTCGTAGCGGCCAAGATGCTGGACCCAGTGTGTCGGTGAGACCCATTCGCCGATCGGTCGGTCGGCCAGCAGGTGTTGTTCGTTCAGGAAGTAAAACGCCGAGCGAACACCCAGGTCGTCCTCGAGGGCCATGATGTCTTCGAACTGCCAGTAGGGATTGGCCGACGAGAGTGCGGTTCGCAGATGATATGTAGGGCGTTCTCGAGCGGCGTAGTAGAACGATCGAATCCCCTTGTACGGTCGATCGACGTCGTGTGTCAGACAGAGTGCGAACGTCGCATCGTCCGGAAGCAAACCACGAGCTCGCGGTAGATCGTCGATGAACTCAGCTGTCGAAGCGGGCAGTGCAGACGAACGAGGGTGCGTCTCCGTGACTCTCGAGTCGGCGTGCGATCGCCGGGCGGTCGTCTCACTCATCTCAGCGAACGCTCCGTTCGAGTTGGTCGACGATACGAGCGGCTGCGTTCCCGTTGCCGTACAGATCCGGCTTGGCCGGCGGATCGACGGCAGCGCGAACGGCGTCGACGATTTCGCTCGTCCCTGCGCCGACGAGGGTGTTCCAGCCGGCGTCGACCGTTTCGATCCATTCGGTCGTCTCCCGCAGGGTGACACACGGCGTATCGAGGTAGAACGCCTCCTTCTGGACGCCGCCGGAGTCCGTCGCCACACAGACCGCGTCCTCGACGAGCGTAATGAACTGGCCGTAGGTGACGGGATCGATAACGCGAGCCGACTCGGTCGCTCGATCCCAGAGTCCGTACTCCTGTAGTGCTGTCACTGTACGCGGGTGAGCGGGGAAGACGACCGGGACGTGTAACTGGCCGAAGGCGTCGATGATCGACTCGAGCCTGTCCCGATCGTCTGTGTTCTTCGCCCGGTGGACGGTTGCGAGCACGTATTCGTCGGGGACATCGAGTCCGGTCTCGATGCCGTAAAGCCGGTCTCGGATCTGTAACAGCGTATCGTACATGACATCACCGGGGACGAACACGTTCTCCGAAATTCCCTCCTGTGCGAGGGTTTCCTTTGCGTGCTGGCCCGGCGCGAAGAGGATATCTGAACAGTGATCTGTCAGACGGCGGTTGACCTCTTCGGGCATCGACCAGTCGTACGAGCGCAAGCCGGCTTCGACGTGTGCGAGCTGGGTCGACGATTTTGCCGCAACGAGCGCGGCTGCGAGCGTCGAGTTGGTGTCTCCGTAGACGAGGACGACGTCGGGCGACTCCTCGTCGACGATCTGCTCTAACTCGATCATCATTTCGGCGGTCTGGGTGGCGTGGGGACCGGACCCGACGCCGAGGTGGAACGCCGGCTTGGGTAACGCGAGTTCCTCGAAGAACACCTCGGAGAGTTCTGGATCGTAGTGTTGGCCAGTGTGAACGAGGAGTTCGTCGTGAGCGCCGCGAAGCTGCTGTGAGACGGCGGCTGCCTTGACGAACTGCGGCCTCGCACCGACGACCGACAGAACGTTCATCGAGCGGTCACCCCGTCCGGTTTTACGACTGCGTGCTGGATCATAGTCTGGTTGAACTGTATCTCGAGTGACACAGAGACAGTGTTAGTAAATAATCGCGTAACCGAGTTTCAGCTTGTACTGTCACTCTGGCAGCTCGAAACGACGATGACTGCCGGACTAGACGGAAACAGCGAGACTACGGCAGTCGGAAAATCGGGTCAACGTGGCGTTTCGCCGACTCGCGACGTGTCGTCGCTTGAGACGAGTCGCGACCCGACGCCACATCGGTTTGATCGAACTGTACAGTCGTGGGCGACTCGGAGCGGTCCGACTCCTGGCTGTTGTGCGAGGCGAACACACCGGAGCCGAGCAGTGCGAGGACGCCAAGTACGACGCTTGCGATCCCGAACAGGATTTTTCGTATGTTCATTGACATCACGTTGTTGGGGGACACGCTCGAGGGGGCCACCACGATTTCGCTCTCGTCGTCCGCGTTCGATCGAGGTGGCGTCTCGGCATGTATACGAAATCCTGTCTTCCCGGCGATGCTTAATTATACAATAGCTTATGTTCGACACGCATCACTTGATGGGCAATAGCTGCGTCCTACGCTCAGTAGCAGCACGCTACGCTGTCGTGCCGTTCGCTTTGGGGATCCTGGTATACTCTTTCCAAAACGCCCTCTGCTCAGGCGGTCCGCTGGCAGTCAGTGCCGGCGGATCCGTGACCGCCCTGTGGGCCCACACCGGGACAGCGTGACGACAGCTCGGCCCATTCAGCACAACTGTGACAACCGGCCCGATCGTCGGCTCACGTTCCTCACCGCGGAACCGTTACTCCATGTAACCGAGCCCCTTCAGCCGGTCCTCGACGTCGTCAAAGTCCTCGTCGACGTCGCCACCGGTGTCGATCTGGGCGACGGCTGCGCGCTCGACTTTCGTCGTCGCAGGGGACGTCTCCGCGGCGAACGCGTCGAACAACACTCTGCCGTCGGCGTTTTTCGGCACCGGCTCGCCGATTCCGTGCAGCAGGGTCGGTGCGATATCGACCACGCGCGCCCCGCGAAGCGTCGCGCCAGCGTCGATCGACGGCCCGCGACACAGCATGATCCCCTCGCTGCGGTGGCTCGCATCGTAGACACCGGTGTCGCCGAGGACCTCGTCGGAGACCGTGCTGCGTGACTCGTAGGTCTCTCTGCCACAGACGACCAGATCGGGAGCGTCCTCGTCGGTCGGGAACAGTTCCTCGCCGTCGAAGACCTCGAGCAGTGGCGTGCCCTCGTCGTCGGTCGCCGACTCCAGGGCAGCTTTAATATCCGCTTTTACCCGTGGGATTTCGCTCGGCGAGACGATGCCATCCTCGAAGCGGTCGCTGTCGTTGATATAGCAGTTCCCGGTATCGTGGACGAACGCGACGGTGCGGTCGAAGTCGACGTCGTAGAGGGCGTGATCTCCGGGGATCTGTGCGGCCACCGAGTCGACCAGCTGTCGGGGCAGCGACTCGACGAGCGTCTTTTCAGTGATTCCCACGCGACTGAGCGCGCTGGTGATCGCGTCCCGAGAGATCCCGAGGCTTGCGAGTGCGCCGCGCGTCCCGTCGTCTTCGCGGCGAAACAGGTAGCCTTCTTGCTCGAGAATCCGGTTGACGTAGACGAGCTGGTCGATCGGACCGAAGCCGTGATCGGAGACGACGTAGAGGTCCGCGTCGTGGTCGTCGGTGTACTCCATGACTTCGCCGAGGATTTCATCGAGTTGCTTGTAGTGTTCTAACAGCCGATCCATGTCCCAGATGAGGTGCTGGAACCGGTCGGGAGCGGTGTAGACGAAGAAAAACAGCTGCCAGTCCTCGCCGGCCCGGTCCATCTGGAGACGCATCAGGTCGCGGCGTTTCGCCAGCATGTCGTCGACGGCGACCTCGAAGTCGTCCAGCCGGTCGCCGTACTTGTGATAATCGAGACTGATCTCGTAGTCAGGAATCCGAGATTCGATCTCGGCTTGCAGGTCGGGTGGCCGCGCGAACTCCCGATCCGTCGAGGGCGTCATCATGCCCGTGACCATGGTGCCGTCGATCTCGCGGGCCGGATACGTCATCGGAACGTTCCCGACGTGAGAGGGGCCGAGCAGATCCCACAGCGCCGGCTGTGCGAGGTCGTGGCTCGTGTACATCTCGTGGCTGTACTCCGACGAGAGGTTTTGAAAGCCGTAGATGCCGTGTTTGTCCGGCCAGACTCCCGTTGCGATCGACGGCCATGCGAGTGGCGTCGTCGGCGGACGAGTGCTCTCGAGCGTGCCCGATGCGCCCTCCTCGCGCATCCGGGCGACGTTCGGGAGTTTGCCCTCGTCGCTCCATTGCTCGATGAGTCTCCACGGCACGCCGTCGAGTCCGAGCACGAACGCTCGCTCGGAAGGGGCTGTAGGTCCGCTCATGATTACAGTATGAGACGTCGAAGACGCCTGCTGTCCCCCACGTTGGCCGAGTTCCGCTTTGTTATAGAGATGATTCACCACCCAGGGCAACTGACGTGTCCCTGTTCGATGGCATTAATACACGTCTCAGGGGCTGTTCTGCCCCGTTCTACGCATGTTATCAACACACATGCTGGTGGGCGTCGCCGGCTGTGAAAAGACGGGCATAACAAAGCCCGCTACGGGTGACGGACCCGGATATGGCACCGGTTCAAACCAGGTGGTTGCTGTGGGAAGCGTAGTGCTCTCTCTCGATGCAGAACTCGGCTGGGGATTTCACGATCTCCCGAATCCGCCAGCGAAACGGGTTGCTGCCGGTCGTCGGGGCTGGTCAGTCATGGTCGATCTGCTCGAGGAGTATCGGATTCCGGCGACCTGGGCAGTCGTCGGCCATCTCATGCTCGAGTCCTGTGATGGGAGACATGCCGATCACCCAGCCCCCGATGGCTGGTTCGAGCGGGAACGAACCGACTGGCAAGATCGGGAAGAGATCCGCTTTGGCCCCGATCTCGTCCGGGACGTCCTCGAGTCGGACGTCGATCACGAGTTCGCCAGCCACTCCTTTTCGCACGTCCTCTTTGGACGCCCGGAGACGGATCGCGAACTCGCGGTCGCCGAACTCGAGCGCAGCCTCGAGATCGCCGCTGACTGGAACCAGTCGGTCGACTCGTTCATCTATCCGCGCAACGCAGTGGGACATCGAGACGTGTTGGCTGAACAGGGAATTACGGCCTATCGCAGCCGGTCACCGACCCGATACGGTATCCGGTGTATCTTCGACCTGACGGTGCTTAACAAGTCGTTGCTCGTGACACCGACGATCGATGAATACGGACTCGTTGACATTCCAGCCTCGCTGTTTCTCTTCGGATTCGAGGGCTCTGTACGGACGGTCGCTGAATCGGTCTGGGACGATCCGATGGTTGCGCTCGCTCGTTACGGCATCGATCAGGCGACAGACCACGACGGGATCTTCCATATGTGGCTCCATCCCAACAACCTGACACACGAGCGTGATGACCGGCGCATGCGGGCGATCCTGTCCTATCTCGCACAGCGCCGTGCCGAGACCGACCTCACCGTCGAGACGATGGCCGACGTCGTCCACCGCGTGACTGGCGGGATCACTGCTGAAGCCGACGTTCGACCGACGATGAGCCGGAGCTGACGCAGTTCTTTTGGTCTCGCCTGTTTTGGATGCCGGTCCGTACAGATTCGCTCGCGAGTTGCGTCGGATCGACCGCTCCCTCGTGTCGTTCGGCGCGCTCAATGAATGAGCACACTACACGAGTGCCACGAACAGATACGACGCCGATAACAAAGCCCGCTGCCGCCCCGTGTGCGAGCAGATGGCACCAACGCTTCTGAATCGGTTGACAGACTCGAGCGCGCTGTCGCTTGGCATACTCGGCGTCGGGAACATCGGGCTGGTACACCTGAAGTCGGCAGTCGCGATGCCGGGCGTCGAGGCCGTCGCCGCTGCCGACGCCGTCCCCGAGAACCGCGATCGAGCCGAACGCGCCGGCGCTTCGCGCACGTACGACGATTACACGACACTGCTGGCCTCGGAGGAGCTGGACGCGGCAGTCGTTTCCCTTCCGCCGTTTCTCCATGCCGACGCGGTCGAGCAGGCTGCCGATGCCGGTGTCGATGTCTTCGTCGAGAAGCCGCTGGCGCGCTCGACAGACGAGGCCGACGAGCTGCTCGCGACCGCTCGCGAGGCAGACAT
The DNA here is from genome assembly GCF_041821085.1 of Natrinema sp. HArc-T2. Taxonomy (NCBI): domain Archaea; kingdom Methanobacteriati; phylum Methanobacteriota; class Halobacteria; order Halobacteriales; family Natrialbaceae; genus Natrinema; species Natrinema sp. HArc-T2. The sequence goes on from NZ_JBGUAZ010000003.1 coordinate 362,795, forward strand.
CGCCGTCGGCGTCGATCACACGCTGCGCTACCAGCCGGATATGGCCGGTGTCAAAACCGCCTACGACGAGGGTCGGGTCGGCCACGTTCCCTACGCCTCGATCACCCGACTCAACGACGGACCGCTCGGCCGACCGCCGGCAGAGCGCGCACCGCCGTCGTGGCCGCTCGACCGGGAGGCGGCCGGCGGCGGCTCTTTACTCGAGCTCGGCGTCCACTGCTTCGACGTCTTGGAATGGCTGTTCGGCGAACTCGAAGTGCGTGATGCGTCGATGGGACGAACGCTCGAGGTCGACGTCGAGGACGCCGCGACCGTGCTCATGGACGCCCCGGAGACGGGAACGACGGTCACGCTCCATTGTGGCTCCTACCAGTGGGAACAACTGCCCGAGGTCAACACTCGACTGCGTCTCGAGGGCATCACTGGTACGATCAGCAATCAGGACCACTTGCCCGAGAACTTCTATGCCAGCGCGGCCAAATCCGCCCTCTCGAACGTTGCGAGCCGATTCACGCGTGACGAACCTGCTGTCTTCGGGCCGACGTTCTACCTGCAGGCCCACTACGACGCGCTGGCGGACTTCTGTGATGCGATCCGCGAGGACGAGACGCCGCCGGTCGACGGGGCCGACGGTCGACGCACGCTCGCACTCGCCGAGCAGGCCTACGAGTTGGCCGCACAGAAGAGCGACGCTGACGCCGACACACTCGAGCCGCCGGAGGTGACCCTATGAGCGCGGCGTCGGTCCGCGCGGTCGCCGTCGACGCGGCCCGCCGCGGCGGCTGGATTCCGGACATCGATGCCCGGCTGACTCACCTCGAGTCGTCCATGCGAGATGTTTTGTCCCCTTCGCTCGAGGCGCTCGCCGACGCCGATCGGATCACGCTCGTTCCCGACGCCCACTACCCGTTTCACCCCTCCTCGGGAATGGTCACCGATCCAGCCGTCATCGGCGCGATGGTCGCTCATCTCGAGGACGAGACCGATGCCGAGATCGCCGTCGCGGGCGCGAGCGACGACCGGATCGCGTTCGACCGAACGGCGGACTATCTCGGCTACACGAGCCTGCTCGAGCGATTCGACGCGACGCTCGTCGATCTAGCGGACGAACCTCGACTCGACGAGGTCTGCTCGGTCGACGGGACGCCGGTCGCGCTCTCGGTTCCCGAGCGGCTCGTCGAGAGTACCGTCGTGGTCGTCCCGTCGCTTCGACCGACTGCCGCGGGACCGGTCGCCGGTGCGATGCGCACGCTCGCGGCGTCGATCGACTGCGACGCGACGCCGGCTCGCGTTCCCGTCGCAACGAGACCCATCGTCGACCCCGCGGTCGCCATCGTCGACGCGACGACCGCCTACGGCGGCGAGCCGGTCGCGGCAAACGTCCTGTTTTCGGGTTCGCCATCGGCGGTCGACGCCGTCGCGAGTTCATTACTCGGGCGCTCACTCGAGACCGACGACGCGCTGAAGACGGTCCGCGAGGACGAGGAGCCGGTGTCTGTCGAAAGCGAGACCGTCGATTTCGATCGGCTTCGGGCCACGATCCCGGACGGCGATCTGCCGCCTTCGGATTCACCACATCCAGCCGTCTCGACCGCCTACCGCGTCTACGCGGCGGTCGCGGGCGACGCCGTCCCGCCACAGATCGAGGGAGGTCAGTGACCGCGATGGCCGACACACCGACTGCGGCGGTCACGGGCGCGACCGGCTTTCTCGGCTCGCAACTCTGTGAGCGCTTGCTCGCCGAGGGTTGGGAGGTCCACGGACTCAGTCGACCGACCTCGGATCGGGACGGGCTTGAGGGGGTCGAGTGGCACGTCGGCGACCTCGCCGACGACGAGACGTTGCGCTCGCTCGTCGACGGGGCCGACGTCGTCTTTCATCTCGCGGGGATCGGTCTCTGGAGTGCTGGCCCCGAGACCATCTGGGAAGTCAACCGTGACGGGACCGAGCGGGTGCTCGCAGCCTGTCGCGACGGCAGCGTGGGACGGGTCGTCTTTACCAGCACCGCCGGGACGCGCCGACCGCAGGGGGACGACGACGTCGCCGACGAGACGGACGTGGCCGACCCGATCGGAGCCTACCAGTCCTCGAAGGCCGCGGCTGAAGAGCTGGTCGACCGCTACGCACGAGCAAATGGGGACGCCGTCACCGTCCACCCGACGTCGATCTTCGGCCCTGGCGACGAGGCGTTCACCGCCCAGCTGCTCGCGATGGGTGTCGAACGGACGATGCCGGCCCATCTCCCCGGCGGGCTGAGCATCGTCGGCGTCGCGGATGTCGTCGACGGACTGGTGGCAGCCGCCGAACACGGCACCAGCGGCGACCACTACATCCTCGGCGGCGAGAACCTCACCTTCGATCGCGCGGTCGCCCGGATCGCCGACGCGACCGACGGGTCGCCAGCACGGATTCGTGTTCCTGCGACCGCGATCCGCGCTGCCGGGCCCGTCGCCGAACTCGTCGGCACCGTCGCCGATCGGCGCGTGTTCCCCTTCGATCGAGAGATGGCCGACCTCGCGACCCAGCGGCTGTTTTACACCTCGAGAAAGGCAAACGAGGAGCTGGGATACGAGTATCGACCGCTCGAGGCTCACGTGCCTGACGCGATGGAGTGGTATCGGGCGGACGTGCAGTAGCGTCGAACGACAGCGTCTCCGTTCGTCGGGCTCCGAGTGGCCCTACTCGAGCCAGACCCCTCCCTGTACGTGCCGTGTCTCGCTTTCTGTCCCAGTCTCGACTGCCTGTCCCGTGGCCGCCTCGTAGACCGCGAGCATTCGATCCGCTGTCCGGTCGATGCTCACCTCGCGGGCAGCCTCACGACCGTTCGATCGCTCGTCGCGCTCGAGAACGTCGATGAGCCCCCGAAGCAACTCCTCGTCGCTCGAGGCTACGTGGGAGGGTTCGACGCCGGCGAGTCGTTCCTGGACGTCGCCGACGTCCGTGGCGACGACGGGGCAGTTGCAGGCGAGCGCTTCTTTCACCGAGTTGGGCGAGCCCTCGCTGTCGGAGGTCAACAACAGCGCGTCGGCAGCGTTCATGTAGTCCGCAACGGCGTCGTGGGCGACGCCGTGGACGGTTCGGAGCCGCACCGGTCGCTCGAGGAGGTTGCCGACGACTGTCACGATCCGTTCGGCCCGCGGGTGGTTTTTCACCTCGCGGGCCGGCGGGTAGGGAAAGAGCACGTCGGCGGCGTCGGTGTCGTCCCAGCCGACCCGGCGTTTGGCCTGTGCCTGTGGCTTCGGCGTGAATCGCTCGAGGTCGACACCGTCGGGAATCACCCGACAGTCGATCCCGAGTGTCGTACGCATTTCTTCGGACATAACGACGACTTCGTCGCACAACCGCGCCGACAGCCGGCTGATGGGGGCGACGGGACCGTGGACGTCCGAGCCCCACAGCGAGAGGACGACCGGTTTGCGAAGCTGGGCGAGTGCCATCGGCCCCGTCAGCCCGTAGTGGGCGTGGATCAGATCGTAGTCGCCGGTTCTCGCCTCCCGGATCACCCGCGGGACGGTCCGGAGGTAATCCGTCGGGCTGCGGTCGACGTCGGCGGCGACCTCGCCGGCCACCGAGAGCGTCGAAAACGAGACGCCTCGTTCCTCGAGTGCAGCCATCTGCTGGGTCATAAACGGCGCGTCCGCGTACGTGGTGAGGGTGAGGACGTCCATGTCGACTGCCGGGCGAAACGGCCCGCCCGCGTTTTGTTATCCGGCGTGGTGCAGGCGCTGACGCGCTGGTCAATGCGTGAATACGCATCTCGTCCGCTCGGCGGCGCAGCCAACGGCGATGGTTTCTCTCACGTACACGGACCTGTTCGAGTCGCAGACGAGCGCGCTCTAGCGGGCCCGCCTGTAGCGATCCGATTACAAAGAGCTGCGGACGGGTACTCGAGCGCGATGCGGATCCTCGTCTTGGCGAATACGCCAGCCCACGTCCATCTGTATCGACACGCCGTCGACCGCCTCGAGCGAGCGGGCCACGACGTACTCGTGCTCACCAGGGAGTACGCCTGTACGATCGACCTACTCGAGTACTTCGAGTTGCCCTACCGGGTGTATGGTGACCACCGGACGGAGGGGTACTCGAAACTCGGATTCGCTCGCGAGGTGGGTGGGCAATTCCTGACGATCGGTCTCGAAGCGCTCCGGTTCGATCCCGACGTCGTCTTCGGGCGGGGGCCTTACGCGGCCTACGCCGGCACGCTCTCGCGGACGCCGATCGTCCTCGTCCTCGACGACGAGCCCGGCGACTTCAACCACACCGTCTCTCAGCCCTTTGCCGACTGTATCCTCTCGCCAGCCGTGACACGCCGCGATCTCGGCGACGCCCACTACACCTTCGACGGCTTCAAAGAATGTGCCTATCTCCACCCCGACGTTTTCGAGCCTACTACCGACGTCCGGACATACCTCGACGTCGATCCGGACGAGCCGTACGTGCTGGTTCGATTCAACGCCCTCGATGCACTGCACGACGCTGATCTCGAGGGGTTCCGTCCCGACCAGCGACGGGACCTGATCGAACGACTGAGCGAGGTCGCGACGGTCTTCGTCTCCGACGAGGGCGACGAGTTGGACCTTCGAGAGTTGCCGGCACGGCCCTACGACCTCCATCCCGCGTTGATCCACAACGCGATGGCCGACGCCGAGTTGCTGGTTGCCGACACTGGCACCATGGCCACCGAGGCCGCGCTGCTTGGCACCCCGGCGTTCCGGTATCGCGGCACCGACGACCACGAGTACGGTGAGTTCCAGGCACTCGAGCGCGCCGGCCTCGCCGAGCAGTTCGACAGCTACGAGGCGGTTCGGGATCGTTCGCTCGAGGTGCTCGCCGACGACGAGATCGCCGAGCGGTGGGAGCAACGCCGACAGGAGTACGTCGGCGACCTCGTGAACCTGACCGACCTGCTCGTCGACGTGGCAGAATCCCGCGGCACCGTCGAGCGACTCGACCGATCGACGAAGCAAGTGTTACAGCCCCGATCACGGACGATATAACGTCGCTACCAAGGTGTGACGCCGGGGCGGTCGAACTGATCTGCGAACCAGACAGTGGTCGATCTGTCACGAAAAACTTATATCGATCTCCAGAAAAGAGCCGGGTAGCTCCGTTCTATGAGTCTCTCTACACTACTCACTGGCCTGTTTTCGGAGACTGAGACCGCGACCGAGCGGTCGAAGATCGACGCAGCTGACGAGAGCGGTGACGGCGTCGATTCGGTCACGGTGGTCTGTGAGTGTCGACACTGCGGAACGAACGTCCCGACCGGAACCGCCCAGTGTCCGACCTGCGAAAGCAACGAGATCGTCACTTACTCCATCGAGTAAGCCGGCGCTCGAGCGTCGCCGTCGCTTGGCTGACTGTTCTCGTCACACGACACCTCGAGGTCCTCGTTTGCCTCGGCATCGAGCCGGATGGCACTGCCAAGCGAGACGAGTCCGAGCAGGGTGGCGACGAACGACGAAAGACCGCCAGCAAAGGCATCGTCGCCGCGGACCGCTCGGACAGCCGAGCCGACGAGGCCAGCCAGTCCGCCGGCCAGTCCCAGCGAGCCGACAGCGTAGTAGACGACGGCCGGGTTGAACGAGCGGACCACATATCGGGTCTTCAACCGCCAGTAGAAGCTCCGCAGCAACAGCAGGGAGACGAACCGGATGAACGGGCCGTATTTGATGCTGCTGTCCTCGTCGCCGTAGATCGCCGACATGGGAACGTCGGCGACGCGACACCCTGCGACGTTTAAGTGTGTCAGCAGGTGATTGAGGAAGCCGTACTGGTCAGTAATCTCGTCGAGTTCGAGTCGTTCGATCGTCTCGCTCGAGATGGCGGTGTAGCCGTTCTGGGGATCGCCGAGCGACCAGTAGCCCGACGCGAACTTCGAGAGGCCGGTGAGCATCGCGTTCCCGACAAAGCGGAACGTCGACATGTCCTCGCGGTCGTCAGCGTGAAGCAGCCGATTCCCCTTGGCGTAGTCGGCTTCACCGGTCACGACCGGGTCGATGATTCGATCGAGGATTGTCGGGTCCATCTGCCCGTCGCCGTTCATCACTGCGACGACATCGATATCGTCTGCGACGGCGCGGCGGTAGCCGGTTTTGACCGCCCCGCCGTAGCCCCGGTTTTCCGCGTGGCGGATCGGCACGACGCGTCGCTCGTCGCCACCGTCGGTCGCCGTGAGCGCCTGATCGGCCACCTCGCTCTCGGCGTTGACTCGCGTTGCGACCCGCTGGATCACCTGCCAGCTGCCGTCCGGCGACGCATCGTCGACGGCGTAGACCCGATCGACGAAGTCGGGAATCGTCTCGATGACGCGACCGACGAACGCCGCCTCGTCGTAGGCTGTCACGACGACAGCGATCCGTTTTCCCTTATACATCGTTGCCTCCGTCGGTTGTCGCGCTCCTCGGCCCGGCCCCATCCCGGGTGGCGCTGTCGCGGCCACGCGAGCCACGCGGCGGCCGTCCGCCGCTCGAGCCCGCCAGATCGTACTCCCGATGGGCGGTCTCCGAGAGGTCAACCGCGTCCCGACCGTCGACGACGACCATCGGCTCGAGGGCGGGCCAGTCGATTCGCTCGAACGCCGCGTGGGGCGTGACGAGGACGGCAGCGTCGAACGCCTCGTCGGGGAGCTCGTCGATCGCCACCGACCGTGCGCCGTAGTCAGCTGGGTCGACCAGCGGGTCGATGCCGGCGACCTCGGCCCCGCGCTCGGACAGCGTGTCGATGACGCCCAGTGCCGGGGAAGCGCGCGTTTCCTCGACGCCCGGGCGGTACGTGACGCCGAGGACGACGACCGACGCGTCCGCGAGGTCGGTGTCGATTGCTGCGAGTTCTCGCTCGAGGCGGTCGACGACGACTGCGGGCATCTCGTCGTTGACCTGGCGGGCCGTCTCGGTGACGGCCATCGGCTCGTCGGTGCGACCGAGCAGGAAGTGTGGGTAGTACGGAATGCAGTGGCCGCCGACGCCGGGACCGGGATCGTGAAGCTGACACATCGGCAGGTCGTTAGCCGTGTCGATCGCTTCGCGGACCGAGATCTCGAGTTCGTCTGCGAGCCGGCCCAGTTCGTTTGCCAGCCCGATGTTGACGTCCCGGTAGACTCCCTCGAACACCTTGACCGCCTCCGCGGTCGTCGCGTCCGAGACAGGGTGGACGTCGTTGTCCGAGAGTTCGTCGTAGACGATCGTCGCTGCGCGCGTACTCTCCGGGTCGAGACCGCCGACGACCTTGGGGTACTGGCCGCGGATGTCGCGCAAGGCGGTGCCCGAAGACGTCCGTTCGGGACAGAAGGCGAGCCCGAACGTGTCGGGCTCGAGGCCGCTCTCGCTTGCGAGATGGGGTTGTAGCACGTCACGGCAGGTTCCCGGCGGCAGGGTCGACTCGGCGATCACTAAATCGCCGGGTGCGAGCCCGGCTGCGATGTCGTCGACGACCGACTCGACCGTCGTGAGATCGGGCTCGTTCTCGTCGTCCAACAGCGTCGGGACGATGATAACGTGAATCTGGGCCGCCGTGGCTGCCGCCGGGCCGTCGGTCGTGGCCACGAGCCGCCCCGAATCGACCTGCTCGGCGACGAGGGCATCGAGTCCGGGCTCGCCGACGACGTGACTCTCACCGTCGGTGATCGTCTCGACGACGGCAGGGTCAACGTCGACGCCGGTCACGTTCCCCGTCGTCTCGGCGTAGACCGCCGCCAGCGGCAGCCCCATCTTGCCGAGTCCGTAGACGGCGACCGGAACCTCGCCGCTTGTCAGACGCTCGCGCTGTCGGTCGGGCGACAGCCTCGAGCCGTAGAGCCGGTCAGTCGCCTGGGTGCCGGTGCCAGCGCTCGTGTCGGTCGAACGCTCCGCCATCAGACTTCCACCTCCGGTTCCCGTGACGACTCGCCGTCCGCATCGTCGCTTGTCCCCATCGCGAGCCGGTCGATCAGCTGGACAGTTTTGAGCGCCTCGATCCCGTCTTCGACCGTTACCTCGGGATCGGAGCCGGTTCTGGCTGCCTCAACGAACGACTCGAGTTCGTTGCGAAGCGGCTCGCCGGTGTCGACGCGGGGCCGTTCGACGACGCTCTCGTGGCGATACCGGGATTGACCATCGTCCGCGAGGTATTCGGGATAGGAATCGCGGTGGATCAGCACTGACTGCTCGAGATAGTCGACTTCGACGAGACACTCCCGAGCGGTCACGGTGAGCCGGCGTACTTTCTTCTGGGTGACGCGACTCGCCGTCACCGTCGCGACGACGTCATCGTACTCGATCGTCGCGGTAGCATACTGGCCGTCGTCAGTGCCCATCGCGGCGACGGAGTGGGGTCGCTCGTCGAGGATCGCGCCGACGACGTCGACGTCGTGGACCATCAGGTCGTAGATGACGTTACCTGGTGCCACGCGATCGATCGGCGGCCCGAGTCGTTCGGCTGCAACGCTGATCACATCTAAGTCGTCGATCAGCTCCGCGACAGTCTGCACTGCCGGGTTGAACCGCTCGATGTGGCCGACCTGCAAGACCAGCCCCGCGTCGTGTGCCTGTTCGGCCAGCTTTCGACCCTGTTGGACGGTTTCGGCGATCGGTTTCTCGACCAAGACGTGAACGCCAGCCTCGAGACAGGTCGAGACCGTCTCGTAGTGAGCATGTGTCGGGACGGCCACCGTCACGACATCACAGCGCTCGAGAAGCGACTCGAGCGAGACTGCTTCGGTGTCGTACTCGTCGGCGACGCGGCTGGCAACCTCGTCGTCGTGGTCGGTGACGCCGACCAGTTCGACACGGGGCAGTTCGGCGTACACCCGCGCGTGGTTTTCGCCCATCGAGCCGACGCCGATGACGCCGGCCCGGGTCTGTTCGTCGGTCGTCGCGTCAGCTACTCGATCCGTACTCATTGGGTGGTGAAGTGATCTCGCACTGCTTCGACGACGGTTCGCCTGTCGCCGGTCGATAGCTCCTGATGGACGGGCAGTGACAGCACCTCGTCGGCCGCCCGTTCTGCCGCGGGGAGCTGTGCCGCAGCGGTGCTGACCGTCTCGTAGGCCGGCTGGCGGTGGATCGGTGTCTCGTAGTAGATTCCGGTGCCGACATCTCGTTCCTCGAGCGTCGCCGCGAGCGCGTCCCGGTCGTCCGTCCGCACCGTATACTGGTGATAGACGTGTCGTCGATCGGTCGGCACCGTCGGCGTCTCCAACGGGAGGTCGGCGAGCTCCTCGTCGTAGAACGCGGCGTTCTCGCGGCGTGCGCGGTTGCATCTGGACAGTTGCTCGAGTTGGACGCGACCGATCGCCGCTGCGATACTGGTCATCCGGAAGTTGTGCCCGAGGGCGACGTGGTCGTAGCCGCCGGTCCCGCTGACATCCCGACCGTGATTGACGAAGCTCGCTGCGCGGTCAGCGATGTCGTCCCGGTCGGTGACGACCATCCCGCCCTCGCCGGTGGTCATGTTCTTGGTCGGGTAAAACGAGAAACAGGCCGCATCACCGCAGGTGCCGACGCGGTCGCCGTCGACTTTGGCTCCGTGGGCCTGGCAGGCGTCCTCGACGACGAACAAGTCGTGCTCGTCGGCGATCGCACACAGGGCGGGCATGTCGGCTGGCAGTCCGTAGAGGTGGACCGGCAAGAGCCCGACGACGTCGTCCCGGTTTGCGAGAATTCGTCGGACGTCGGCGGGATCGAGCGTATACGTCTCGGGATCGATATCGGCGAAGACGGGCGTGCCGCCGGCAAGTCGAATCGCGTTCGCGCTCGCGACGAACGAAAACGGCGACGTGATTACCGCTGCGCCGTCTTCGAGCCCGACCGCCTCGAGTGCGGCGTGTAACGCGGTCGTCCCGTTCGACGTCGCGACCGCCGCGTCGGTCCCACAGTAGGCCGCGAATTCCTCCTCGAAGGCTCTGACTTCCGGTCCGTCGGCGAGCCGACCGTCCTGGAGGACAGTCTCGACCCGCTGGATGGCCTCGTCGCTAAGCGTCGGGTCGGCGATCGGAACGGGCGTCGACGCCCGTCCAGTCTCACCGTCGGCCGTCGGATCAGATTCAGGCCCGGTCCCGGCGTCGATGCTGGACTCGGCCTCGGGGTTCGTATCGGTGTCCGTCATGCGAGCTGATTTGCCCTATCGAGCGGGTCCGGAAGTGGCTGGACGGTCGCCGGCGTGCCGACAGCTAACGTGTTAGCCGGGACGTCGTCGGTGACGACCGCGCCGGCGGCGACGAACGCGTTCTCGCCGATCGTCACACCCGGCAACAGCGTCGCGTTCGCACCGATCGACGCGCCGTCGGCGATCGTCGGGCCCTCGAGTCCGGCGTCGGTCCGGATCGGATACTCGTCGTTCGTCAACACGGCACCCGGGCCGACGAAGACGTTGTTGCCGATCGTCGTCTGCGTTGGGACGTAGACGTTCGTCTGCAGGCTGACGTGTGAGCCGATCTCGGTTTGGCCGTCGATAACCGTCTTGGTGCCGACGAGCACGTCGTCGCCGATCGTCGTCCCTTCGCGGACTAAGACGTCGTGTCCCGTCACGAACCCGTCGCCGATCGTCACGTCGCTGTAGACGATCGAACCGGCTCTGATCGTCGCACCGTCACCGATCCGAGCCGGCTCGTCGAACTCGCCGTAGCCGACCGTCGCGTCGTCGTCGATCGTACACCCATCACCGGAGACGACATCTCGTACCGTCTCGCTCATCGAATGCCACCTCCAGTCCTGTCGTGGCTTCCCCAACGGTCGCTCGAGCGACCGTGACGGATAATCGAGGGGGACGTTTGAGCCGCTCCGTGGCGTCGTGAGTGGTCGCGTATTCGTTGCATAGTCTAATCGATACCCGCGTGGGTGATCGTGCAGACACAGCCGGTAACGAGGCTTTGTTATCCCCGGCTTGCGGGGGGTGTAGCCACGAACTACGGTATTATCGGAGTGGTTCCTCGCGCAAGCGGCGTGAGCAGGCCGCGTGCGGCCACGAACGAACGGATCGGTCCCGTTCCCAGCTAGAAACATTGGATTGAGCGTCTGTCACGGGCGCTAACTGGTACAAATCCCTTTCGCGAGGGTAGTCGAGTGATAGTAAAGTGTCACAGTCTGGCACTCGGTGGTGTGAGGTATCCGAGTACATTCGTCCGCCGGAATCGGTACCGGAGACGACGGGACGAGGGGAGCGATGTCTGAGACCGAACTCACCCAGGCCAAACTGTTCGACGTCTTTAGCAACGCGCGGCGACGACGAACAGTTCAGTTCCTCAAACGACAGGGCGGTTCCTGCGATCTCGCGCCGCTCGTCGAGCAGGTCGCTGCCTGGGAAAACGACACCGATCCCGACGACGTGACCCGAACCCAGCGCCGGCGGGTCTACATCTCGCTGTACCAGACCCATCTGCCGATGCTCGAGGATCACGGTATCGTCGACTGGGATCCGGAGGGGCACGAGATCGAGTTGCTCCCGAACGCGGAACGGTTCGAACCCTACCTCGATCGGCACCTCGAGAGCCAACACGCGTGGCACCGCTTCTATGCGGTCGCCACGGCTCTCGGCGTCGTCGCGTTCGGGCTCTCGTGGCTCGCGGTCGGGCCGTTGACGACGGGCCTCGCGCCGATCGTGGCGCTGGCACTCTGCATCGTCGTGTTCGCCCTCTCGGTGGCCCAGCACGTGTCACGTCGTCCCCTCGCCGAGCTTCCGCTTGGCCGTACGAGCCGGTAGCCCGTCTGAGATCGTAGCAAGACCTCGAGTGTCCGTCACTCGAGGCGCGAAATCGAACCTCCTCGCGGGCCTCGACTCGCGGAAAGTCCGCACTCAGCGCGGCGGATATCACCCCTCGGTCACGTTCACCCAGAAGTGAGTTTCCTCTGCCGCGTTTTCGTTCGTCGGGGTGGCTGGCGGTTCGTCGTGATAGAGTAAGACACTGATCCGAACCGTTTCGCCGGCTCCTGCCGTCGGTGTCACCGATCGCTCGTTGCGTGCGGTCGCACCGTCCGCGACGGTCGTGTTGAACCGTTGTAACTCGGCTCGCTCGACGACGGCATCGTCCTCGAGGGTCTGTTCTTGGATGACAACCGTGTAGTCCTGCTGAGCTCGTTCGTGATTTTCGATCGCGACGGTCACGGGAATCGATGTCCCTGGCGCGACCTCGCTCGGGAATTCGCCGGCGACCAACTCGCCGTCTTCGGTTTCGCTATACAACGCGAGTTCCGTGTATCCACCCGCCGAGACGGGCAGCAACACCCCTATGAACAGTGCGCTGACTGCCGCCCCGATCGCGATCACGAGGACGACTGACGACAACGTTACATTCGCACTGCGGAGTCGCCCGAGACTCCTGATCGGCGCGACGGTAAAGCGCTCGGTGTCCGGGGTTCGAACCCGTCGCACGACGCCGAGTTGTGCAAACACGACCGTCACGAGTGCAAGCGCCGCGGTGATCGACGCTGCGGTCAACCCCCAGTCGGTGACCGGCAAGACGAGGACGATCACCGGCGCGATCGCAAGCGATAGGACGAAGGCCAGCCCCATGCGTTCGGTGACGTCGATTCCGCGGGGGCGGGCCTCCGCTGCCGTCGCCGCCGTTCTGTTCGCGCGTCGCTTGTCGGTCGGAAACAGTGTCGATACGAACGCATATCCCGGAAGAAACAGGACAAGCGGCACCATCGCAAACAAGCGGAGCTCGCTTTCGGTTCCGAATCGCGTCACCAGCAGATACGCGACGACCGCACCGACCGAGACGGCTGCGAGATCGAATGGGTAGCGGCGAACGATTCCAAACCGCAGCCAGGTTCTCGCTCGATGACTCATCGACGGTTCACCGGCTGTCGCTGTTTGGCATCCGAGTTCGGTCCCTGTACGGAGAAGACGAGTGCCATACTCGTTGGAGGATGCAGTCTTCCGTGCTTTGTTATGACCGTGTTACCGACACGACCGGCTCGTACGGGCTGCTGTCACTGTGTCCCAGTAGGTCAGCCTGACGGGTCCGCGACCCGCAGACACCCACTGGCAAGCGTCCCTCTCAGTGTGGTCAGTCGTCCCAACACTGTCGCTACCGCGTTACTCGCTCTCGGTATCGTCTTACCGAACGCCTGGTTTAGAAGTCGACGTACTGTTCCTCCCACTCCCGGCGAGCTTCGATCTGTTCTCGACCGGCATCGGTGATCGCGTAGTAGTTCGTTCGTCTGTCGAGCTGTCCTTTCTCGACCAGCTCTTTATTGACGAGCGTATCGAGATTGGGGTACAACCGCCCGTGATTGATCTCCGAGCTGTAGTACGTCTCGACCTCGTCTTTGACGGTCTGTCCCGACGGACGGTCAGCCCCTGCGATCACGTACAGCAGGTCGCGCTGGAAGCCGGTCAGATCGTGCATTGCTCAATCACACTGACCGTTCCACTGAGTGGATATTTGTTATCCGTATCATACAGTGACCCTTCCGTCTGTTTACACTGTGTTACTCGAGCGTAACTGCGGTTTCTCGTGACAGTCACTCGATCGTCAGCGGGGCCGTTGTGACGGAGCTCGAGAGAGATATCGGCTAGGCAACGCTACTGGAGAGGGCAGTGAACGAATAGCCATCACGTCGGTGATACGCTCGTCGGCTGTCAGCTGTCTCTCTCTGCCACCGCGACGTTGATGCCGTCCGCATCGATTCGAACCTGAAGGACGTCGACGGTCGACTCGTAGGCAGTCGTATGCGAGCCGTCGTCTTCGAACCGCACGCATTCTTCGATGAGATCGCTCTCGAGGAGATTGTTGATCCGTCGGTACACCGTCGCCGACGAGCTCTCCGTTCGTTCGGTCAGTTCCTTTGCCGTCTTTGGCCCTTCGCTCGTTGCGATGAGGATCGTCCGGGCACAGTCGTCTCCGAGGACGTCGAGTTGGGCCGCTGGATCGGCGGTCGATTCCGATCGGGTGTTACTCGCTTGTGTTGACATTATTGTGATCACCCGTCTCCGTTTCAGACGGGGCGCGTCTGTTCGCTCTGCGAGAGGTGTCGATTCGAGAGGGCCGAGATACTGCCGACCGTCACCGGACGTGAGAGTCGCCGAGACCGTCCGGCGAACCCACCGTACGGACAGCCCACAGTATCGCTGGACCACCACTGCCGGGGATACCACGATTACATTCCGACACGAGAATCGGTAAGCGATAGTGGTATTTTATAACGATGTACCTTACAGACCGCCGCCACTTCGTTACACGACGTAAGATCGTATTTCGAGTCGGAAACTACAGCTTTCAACACCGTCCCCGCGTCGTCAACGAATGGTTTGATCACTGAATAGACGCCAATACGGCTGAATTCGGATTGAGGTCGAACGGCTGGTACTCGACGACAGTCAGGGTACAACCCTGCTACTGGCCGATATCGGCCAGCAAGGGGTTGTTTCCAGGTTCCCGAAACCAACACCTTCCATGAACAGTCAACGTCCTTTATTCGCGTTTGCTTCCCTCGATACGACGATGCCCGGACGGGTATTACGCTGGATGAACGGTCTCGTCGCTGGATCGGAGCTGAGCGTGACTGGTTCCGCTTGCGGCGAGACCATCGATACCCGTCCGAGTACACACCCCCCAAACCCATGAACGCCAACCAACACGACTGGAAGCCTATGGAATCGTCGACAGCCGGCGCTCGATGCCGAAACTGTGGGTCACACGTCACACAGCAGTTTGCTCGAGTCTTCGGTGACAACGGCGATATCGTCCATGGCTGCCCGTCCTGTACGACGTATCGGGAGATGCAATCCGGCGGCCATCTCCCCAGGGAATAAGTGCACGACCGTCCGCGTGTTTTCTATAGGAACAACTGAACTCGTTCACACACGGACCTACAGCAATCGTGCGAGCAGGTGCGCACTGATGGTCAGTGGCAACTGTAGCAGCCTTCGCTTCTCGAGCGTACCAACGCCCCGTTCTTCGAGCCCACATCTTCGATCAGTGATGGGCACGGCAGACTGAGACGGACGCCTGTCAGTGGATGTCTGCGGGGCCGCGACCGCCCTGAAGGTGATCGATATATCGGAATAACAGACCGTCTAAGTGCCTGTCTGTACCGTCTTCCTACCACAGATCACATGGGTCTCGATCACGTGGGCTCCGTCAGCATCCACCGTAACCTGCAAAAGTTAAAGTTAGTGGTCAGTGAAGTGGGGATACATGGTCATTGGTGGTGGACGGTCCCTCGAGAACCCTCGCGTCTTCTCTCTCATCGATGTCAGTTCAAACGAACAGAACTGAGCCGCTCGAGGAGAGTGAGGTCTTTCACATCCTCGGCAACGATAGGCGGCGGGCTATCGTCCAGTTGCTCGCAGCGGAGGGTGGGCAGATCGACGTCTCAGACGTCGCGACCGAGATCGCCGCGACCGAGTCGGATACCTCGTCCGTTCCGAACAACCTCTATAAGAGCGTCTACGTCTCTCTCCAACAGACACATCTCCCGCAACTCGAGGAAGACGCCGTGATCGAGTACGATTCCGACGCGAAGACGATTCGACCTGGCGACCACTTCGACGACGTTCTCCAGTACGTCGACGGCCACGCGGACGACTCTTCCCGCGTCTTGCAGCTCCATCTCGGACTCAGTACCATTGGACTTGCGATCATCGCGCTGGCCGGTCTCGAGGCCCCTGTGTTCTCGAGTCTCGATCCGGTGCTCTCGAGCGTCATGATGTTTCTCGCCGTTGCCGCAAGCAGCCTGTATCAACTGCTCGGGTAGACGAGTCGGTGACCACTGAGACGGGCTCCTGTCCGTCGGTGTCGGCGGGTCCGTGTCCCGCTGTGCGGTCCCACCGGGAATCAGTCACCGCAGGTTGGCTGACGGCTCGCTGGCTGCACGGCGGTCGAAGCCGACTGTCCAGTCCCCGCTCACGTCGACTGCGAGAAAAGACGCGTGTCCGGTAGTGCGGCAGAGTGGTGACGAACCGAACTGTAACCGATTAGTCGGCCGTCATGTTGCTATCGGCTCCGTCATCGAAACCGTCGTCGGTTCCGTTGATGCCGATCTCGTCTTCGTCCGTCTCGTTTTCGTCGACGCCTTCTTCGACACCAACACCGTCAGCTTCGGTCAACTCGATCGTCGCGACTTCGCCAGCTTCGTCACCCAGCACCATGTGGATGTACTCGCCAGGCTCGAGACCGGTCGTGTCGACCTCGAACTCGACGATTTCGCTGGCACCGCTCTCGAGAGTCACGTTCTGCTCGGCGACGAGGTCACCCTCGAGACGGAACTCGATCGTCTCAGTGCGTTCCGCATCGGTGGGGTTCGAGACGTTTGCCGTCACGGTGATGTTCTCACCGATCGTGGCGTTCTCTGGTGCCTCGAGATCACTGATGTTGAACGCGGTCGCCTCGAGACCGTCCTCGACTTCTACTTCGTCAGTGGCGTTCTCATCGGCGACTTGCTGTTGACCGGTGACGTTGTCGTCGCCGAGGTCGTCGTCAGCCGGTTCTTCCTCGGAGGCGTTGTCTTCGTCCTCCATCATGTCGTCTTCAGCGACTGGCGCTTCTTCGGAGGCGTTGTCTTCGTCCTCCATCATGTCGTCTTCAGCGACTGGCGCTTCTTCGGAGGCGTTGTCTTCGTCCTCCATCATGTCGTCTTCAGCGACTGGCGCTTCTTCGGAGGCGTTATCCTCCTCAGTGAGGTTGTCTTCATCGTCTTCCATCTCGTCTTCGACCGTCTCTTCGTCGGCTGGCGTCTCCTCAACAGTGACGTTGTCAGCTGAGACGTCGCCGTCAACGATGTTGTTTATCTGATCGATGATCCGATCAGTGTCAACATCTTCACCGACGACGGCCATGTATACGGTGATGTTCTCGAGGGTTACGTCCTCGATGGTGGGGTTCTCGACCGTGATGAAGATCGGCTGTCCCTCACCGTCGACCGGGGGTTCAGCCACCGGCATCTCGTCAGCTGGTTCCTCCTCGGAGACATTATCTTCAGCTTCGGAGACGTTGTCTTCGTCATCCATCGTCTCGTCTTCGGCGACTGGCTCTTCGTCGGAGACGTTGTCCTCCTCAGTGGGAGTGTCTTCCTCATCCATCATGTCGTCTTCGGCGGTCGGCTCTTCGTCGGAGACGTTGTCTTCCTCATCCATCGTCTCGTCTTCACCGACTTGCTCTTGGGTGACGGTATCCTCAGCTGCACCCTCGACGGTGACCACTGCCTCGTCGGTCACCGGTTCGCCGTCGGGCGTGAGGAATGGAACGTCTTCCTCACCCTCAGTTTCGACGAAGTCGTACGTCTCGTTCTGGTTCGTATCGCGATGCGGCATCGCGATCAGGGTCTCACTCTCCTCGAGCGGGTCGTCGAGCGTCACGGTGACGTTCTCGTGCGTGCCCGCTTCGAGGTACTCGGAGGTACCGATGACGCTGCCGATAGCGTCGCCAATGAGGAGGCTACTGTTGTGGATCGTCACGAACCCGGGGCTCGCCAGCGTGACGTTCTCGACGACGACCGTCTCGCCGTCGGTCGTCTGATTGTTGAACGTCACGTACGCGGGCTGTTGGGCGGACTCGTTGTCCGCGGCATCAGTTTCGTTGTCGGCGGCCGGTTCGACAGCTCCCGTCTCGTTCGTTGTTTCGTTTGCCGTTTCGTTTGCTGAGTCGTACCCGTCCGCGCCGGTGTCGCTGCTCTGAATGGCGTTGCCGCTCGTTGCGGCTGTCACCATCGCCCCGCTCGAGCAGACGAGCATCAGCGCAGTAAGTACGACGAGCACCTGATTGCGTGCGTTCATGGTTGCCGTAAAGGCATCTTCCCCGTCGTTCGTACAGCGGATAAACCAGCAGAACCATTACGCTGAGAAATCGGATACTACGGCTCAGCGGGCGCGTACACAGTGGCAGCTTCGCTCACGGAAAACAACGATTGTTGATAGGAACGATCCCCGCTAGTCGTCGTAGGTCTGTTCGGACGATTTCGAGGCCGTCGGTTCGTGGCCCGGCAGACAAACCAGATTTTCCCGCCCGAGACGCAGTTTCGTGACCTGATCGTCCTCCTCGAGGTCGGCGAGCAGTCGGCTGACCTTCGCTTTCGACCAGTCGACGGAGTCAACGATGTTCGACTGTTTCATCCGGCCGCCGTTTTGCTGGAGCAGTTGACACACACGCTCCTGGTCGGTCAGAAACTCCTCGTGGTCTGTCTCCGGATCGGTTGTGAGCGAGGCTGCGTCCCCGTATCGGTTTCGTGCGACGAGTACCGCTCCGAGAAGCGCAAGCGCGAGCATGCCAACGAGCGCGGCGAGATGGGCACTGCCATCGAGTTGGAGCGGTCGGATCGACCACGATGCGAACCCTGCTCGAGAGCCCGTGCCCGCGACAGCGACGATCGCGTCGCTGGTCGACGGAATGAACGCTGCGATGGACGCTCCAACCCAGTGATAGCTGCTCATGGCTGTGGGGAATCCGTAGTCGCCTCGTTCATGTCCTGTACGGTCGTGACCACTCTACAAATCCTTTTTTATAGCACATATGCTGTTAGTATTCTATCTGTATCTCTTCCCGAACGTGAATTCCGCTCGACCAACCGATACCGAGATGCTGTTGTCGCTGGCCAGCCACTCCGACTGGGAAGCCGTCGACTCGGCCCGCAATCGTCCGGGCGAAACAGTCGCCAATCATGGGATAGACCGCCTTTGTTCAACGAACCGAATAAACTAGACCGGACGTTTGAGACGGTTAGTGCGGATTTGCCTCGGATTTCCGGAGTAAAGAACCGTTGGTGAGACTCTCTCCGAAGCAAACACGACGCGACGAGTCGCGCGTCTCGGTCGGTTCTGACTCCGTTCCTCATCGATTTCGTGTTCGACACACCGACGAGCGTCAACCGGCGGCGCACCGATCCTGTCGGACCGAAGGACCGAATTCAGCTATACGACTCGCTTCCGCGGTGTTCGTTGGCTGGGCCGGCTTCCTCGTCGGTCAGTGCCGTCTCCTCACCGACCAGTGACCGAATCCCCGACTCGAGGCCGACTCGGCTCTCGAAGCCGAGTTCGCGCGTCGCTTTCGACGTGTCCGCGCCGCTGTGTCTAATGTCGCCAGCGCGGGGTTCGCGGTGGACGATCGGCGACGACGATCCGATCGCGTCGCGGATCGTCTCGGCTACCCCCTCGATCGTCGTTCGCTGACCCGTACCGACGTTGTACGCTTCGCCGACCGCGTCGGTCGTCGCCGCCTGCAGGTTCGCTCGGACGACGTCGCTGACGTGAACGAAATCACGGCTCTGCTGGCCGTCTCCCTCGATCGTGATCGGCTCGTCAGCCCGCGCCTGCTCGAGAAACGTCGAGATGACGCCGCTGTAGGGCCCCTGCTGGCGCGGTCCGTACACGTTGAAATATCGCAACGCGACGGTCTCCAGTCCGTACAGCTCCTCGTAGAGGCGGGTGTACTGGTCGAGTGCGAGCTTCTGGACGCCGTAGGGCGAGGTCGGATCCGTGCGTGCCGTCTCCGACACTGGGAGTTCGTCGGGGTGTCCGTAGACCGCCGCACTCGAGGCGACGACGACCCGGGCGTCCTCCTGACGGGCCTGCTCTAGGAGTAGCAGGCTCGCCTCGAGATTGGTTTGGTTGCTCCGTCGGGGCGCGTCGACGCTCTGGGAGACGCTGACGAGCGCGGCGTGATGGAAAATGATGTCGACGCCGCGGGCGGCCTCTTGGAGGGCGATCGGGTCGCGAACGTCGCCCTCGATCACCGTTACGTCCTCTGGGAGGTAGGCCCGATCACCGGTCGTGAAGGTGTCGAGGACCCGAACCTCGTTGTGCGGGCACAGGGCGTCGACGAGGTGGCTGCCAATAAAGCCTGCACCGCCGGTCACGAGCACTGTTCGGTCGCGAATCGCTGGCGAGTCCATCCCGCCTCGCTACCAGTACCTCGCTGTTTAGTATCCGACTCGTACCCCCTGTCTCTGCTGTCGGTCTCGCGCGGAAGGCACTGCCTACAGGGCCGTCTGTCGCCAGTGTACAACGACACCTGGCGACTCGAGCGGCCCCACGATTCGTGTTTGTTATTACATATGTTGTTACGCGTGCGAACGCGAACAACCCAAATAAAACGAGCCGACGAACTGTGTCGCCCTCCGAGCCGTCCGATCCAGTAACGCGAGTCGTTTGGGGAAGCTATATGCGCGGCCCTCGGCAACTCCCGGGCAATGACCGTCGATCTCGTCGTGCGCAACTGTACCGTCGTGACACCCGCGGGACGGACACCCAACGCGGGCGTCGCAGTCGAGGACGGCACGATCGTCGCCGTTGGCCGCAGCGACCGGCTCCCCGACGCCGACCGCGTCGTCGACGCCGACGGGAACGTGCTGGTTCCCGGCATCGTCGATGGCCACATCCACAACCGCGAACCCGGCCTCGAGTACAAGGAAGACTGGGAATCCGCGACGCGAGCAGCCGCCGCCGGCGGTGTGACGACCGTCGTCGGCATGCCCAACACGGACCCCGTCATCGACCGACCCGACCATCTCGAGTTCAAGTTCGAGCGCGGCGAGGCGTCGGCCCACGTCGACTTCCAGAGCTACGCGGTCGTCACTTCCGAAAACATAGATCAGATTCCGGCGATCGACGAGGCCGGCGCGCTCGGCTTCAAAATCTTCCTCGGCTCGACGGTCGGCGACGTGCCGCCGCCGAACGACGGCGAGATTCTCGAGGCGATGGAACGCATCGGCGAGACGGGCAAACGGCTGGGCTTCCACGAGGAAAACGGCGAGATCATCGACCACTACACCGAACGGTTCCAGGCCGAGGGCAGAAACGAGCCGATCGACCACTCTCACTCCCGGCCCGTGATCGCCGAACAGGAAGCGGTCGAGCGGATGCTCACCTTCGCCGAGGAAACGGACGCGAAGATCCACATGTTCCACGTCTCCTCGGGCTCGGCGGCCGAAGCCGTTGCGCGCGGGAAAGCCCGCGGCGTCGATGTCACCGCCGAGACCTGCCCGCACTACCTCTGGTTCACCGAGGAGGTCATGCGCGAGAAGGGCAACGTCGCTCGCGTCCAGCCACCCATTCGGGACGCCGACGAGCAGGCCCGACTCTGGAACGCACTCGAGGACGGCGCGATCGACACCATCGCTACCGACCATGCACCCCACACGCCCGACGAAAAGAAAGTCGACGACCCCTTCGGCAACACCTGGGACGCGATTTCGGGCTTTGTCGGCCTCGAGACCGAGGTCCCCGCCATGCTTTCGTTCGTCGATCAGGGGCGGTTCACGCTCGAGGAGTGGGTCCACCACCACTCGACGCGCCCGGCGCGAGTCTGGGGTATGTACCCCCAGAAGGGGTCGCTGCAGGTCGGCACCGACGCCGACTTCACGATCGTCGACCCCGACGCTGAGTGGACGCTCGAGGATCGCGAAACCCTGCACTCGAAAAACTGCGTGACGCCGTTTGAGGGCGAGTCCTTCACCGGGAAGGCGGTCACGACGATCGTCCGCGGCGCGGTCGTCTACGAAGACGGCGACGTCGTCGGCGAGTCGGGGTATGGGACGCGTGTCGACGTCGATAACAGCTAGCTACCGGCTCGCCCCGTCGTTTTAGCGGCTACTTTCGCTTACAGCCCAGTGTGAGCCAACTGCCTGCAGTCTGTTGTTTGTGGTGATTTCCGATCCGTTCAGCTCGATCGGCTGTTCTCTCGCGTGACAGTCATCGCAACGTATCCGCTCGCTTCCGATTCGAAGGACTGTCCTAGTGACTGTCATGGCTGTGTATATATACCTCCCATGGACGGGATGTAGCTACTACGTCCCAGATGGCACACGGCGGTTCGACTCCGTCGCTGGGGTTCCCCTGGATGGGGAAGAGAACACAATGGCAGAAGATAATGATTCGATCTCGAGACGGAACGTATTGGCAGGACTGGGCACGATCGGTGTCGGGGGCGCGCTCGCGGGAGCAGGCACGAGTGCGTTCTTCAGTGATAAAGCGAACCTCCCAGACAACCAGTTGACTGCGGGGGAGCTCGCACTTGTCGTCGACTGGGAGGAATGGTACGACATGGGTGATGGATTCGAATTGATCGATGTTTTCCCAGACCCAATGGGTGAGGGTGAACAAAACTTCGATCCGATCAAAGGTGGTGTGTGTGGTGCTGTCGATGAGGCACCCCTTTCCTCGGATTGGCGAACTCTCAGAAATTACGGTGAGCAGGATTTTAGACGTCCAGACTCTCAAGATCCTGAACCACTCGTCTATCTTAACGACGTCAAGCCCGGCGACTGTTGGGAGACGACACTGAGTTACCACCTCTGTGACAACGATGGCTGGGTCTGGTTCCGGACCAAAAACCAACGGTACGAGGACGCTGATCGCGACAACAAACCCAGTGGACACCTCGCTGACTGGGCCTGGGCCCGTGTCTGGTACGATATGGCCGACGGGTCTTACGAGATCCCCACGTTTGATGAAGACGGCGAAATCGACGGCTATGAGCGAGTCGAGGCTAGCCCAGGAGACAACGAGTGGCTCGAGGGTGTCGAGCCACTCATCGCACAGGGGACGTTACGAGAGGTACTGAACGAACTTAACGAAGGAGTGTTACTCGATCCTGATCCGCTCATCACGCCTGTTGACAATAATGGGGGCTCCTCTGAGCAGTGTGTCCACATCGATGATCGACTCGATGAGCACCCGCAAGATGAACTCAGAGATCATTTTGACAGTGGGGACCCACTCGTATTCGAAGACAGCAACGATAACAAAGTCAAACTCACGATAACGGGACTTCATTATCAGGACGGTCCTGATGCGCCTGACTCAGAAGTCGTCGGTTTTGACTGGGAGAGCGAGTCTGGAATCTGCCAAATCGACGTCAAGGGCGGTACGCCGACGAAATCCAATCCATATAGCTGTGCGTTCGAAGGGACCGCGTTCTCCGAGTTCGGTGCAGGGAGCGGGAGCAAGCGATATGGTATCAGTTGGATTGAGGTCAGTTACTGTCCTGACGTCGAAGAGGAGCCCACGGAACCCGAGTGTATCCCTGCTTCGACGACCCACTACATTGGATTCGAGTGGTGTCTTCCGGGTGTGCCCGGACAGAAAGCTATCAACGAGATACAGGGAGACCGACTGTCGTTCGATCTGCAGTTCTACACTGAACAATGCCGCCATAACGACAATCCACCTATGGAGTGGCCCACAGAGCGGTGAACTACCCTGAGGTCAAGCTTGGAGCCACCCATAGATTTAACATGAACACTTCCTGCTGTCTACCGGTCTGACAACCCTGAACGGACGACGAGGAATGCAGCCGGCCCGTCTACGAGGCTCGGCACCACTCACCGCAACCGCAGCGCGGTGTTTCGAAAGGTGGCGCAGTTCTCTGGACGGACGCTTCTCATTAGGGTTGAGGTCAAGTCGTTCGAGAATGGAGAGATTCCCGTGATCACGGGAATCCTCGGGTTTCCAAACAACTCGTTACTTCGATTAAACACGAGTATCCACTAGTTAGTGCTGAAACCGACGTTCCCCACTGAACGCTTCACCGGCGCGTTGAGCAGTTCGCTAGAACGCTCGACGCGCCAATCATCTCTCTTGTTGGCCCAGTCGAGGTTGATTGGTTTTACGTTTCTGCCGGGAAGAAAGGCCGCGAGCGCGACCAAGAGCCGCGCTCGCGTGGTATCTCGAAACGCGGACGAGGAACGTATGACGAAGACAAGCCGCTAGTATTCACGCTCGTGGATCGCGGGAGCGATCAGCGATACGTCGCCCCGGCGAAATCCGCGACCGAATCGATTGTGCGACTCCCCTTGGTGAGTGTCGAGGAGGAGTCGCTAACCGTCTACACGGACGGATTTCGGGCCTATGTCCGATAGAAGACGATGAGAACTTCACCGGGAAGCAGTGATTCACGGAGACGGTGAATACGGAGATGGTGATGCACACGTCAAACCTGCGAGAGCCGCGTCGCTGGCGCGCCGGTGGCTCTCGCCGCATCGAGGTGTCTCAAAGGACAGACTGACAATGTATCTCAGGCCGTTCCAACTCCGACGACAACCCCTTGGTAAACCGAGTTGAGAACGCTCCAACAAATCATTCGAGCAGTTCTCTAATTCACCAACAGCGTGCTTCACAAGAGCGAAAACGAAAATCATTGCAGCTGTTCCTGCAGGACGATTTAGCGCTCGTTATAATCCGAACTGTCCGCATTCCCGTTCTCGTCATTACCAATAACAGCTACCACCCCTTCAGCTTCTTTATCAGCAGCAGTGACGACGTATAGATGCTCGCCGGTACCGAGCTCGTCAGCATCAACTGTGAATGTAACACTATCGGTTTCGCCACCTTCGAGTATCACCTCTTGATTCTCGGATTTGTTTTTGGTCTCGAACTCGACCATCACAGCCTCGGTATATCGATACTCGTTACTGAGCGTCGCTGTGATCTCGAGATTGTTGCTACTGTTTTCGGTCAGCTGGAGGTCACCTCCGTCGTCAACAGCGAGTTCTATACCCCAGTTGTCTGCCGCACCAAGATTATTGTCCTCGAGTGACTTCGCATCCGAGAACTGACTGCCGGTCGGCCCGATCGATGTCGCTCCGACAACCGTTCCGAAGAGGACGAGCGCAACGGTCAGTCGAACGGCGTGTGTTCGTATCATGTTCCACTCTCCGTGTCGCTGGTGTCATCATCGCCTGGTTCTTGATCTATTTCTGACCCGGATTCTGCACCCTCTGTATTGTCGCCTTTGAGCACCTCCTTGTCGGCTGGCTCCAGTGCCGGTGGACCGTCAGCTGCCTCGAGCTCGGGCGGTTCGCCGTTTGTGAGGTAACCGAACTCCCGAAGTAACTGATAGCCACCTGAAACAACGAGTGCGAGTCCCGGTCCAATCACGAGGACGAAGAGGCCGAGGCTCGAGCGGGCGAACAAAAGCAAGTGGCCGAGATACGGGATATGCCAATGGAGCTCTCCCTGCGCGTACTCGGCCGGAACGAGTCCTTCGTCTGGGTTATCATTGGCGTCACCCTTCGTCTTGAAGTACCGTTCGCCGTTTTCCTCGCGAACCTCGATGACGCGATGGGTGACGTAGCCTCGGTCGGTGTTGCTGTCCGCGTTGAAGGTGACGACATCACCGCTCCCGATCTCGTCGGGCGAGACGTCTTTCGTGACGACGACGTCGCCTGGTCCGATCGTCGGCTGCATACTCCCTGACGTGACGATATAGGCGTCGTCGCCGCCGACGATCCCGGGGACGGTGACGACGGCGACGAGGACGAGCATCGCGAGAAGCAACATACCGCTAACGGTGTAGACGACCGATTTCGCGTTCAGTCCCATTGGTCGTCACCTCGTTGTCTCGGTGGCGGACCGTCCGCTCCGAGCCGCATGCGATCATCGTAGCGGACGTGAACCGTTGCAGACACGGTAAACAACGCGGTGATAAACCCTGCTCCGGCGAGTGGATCGATCGCTCCGAACGGAACGATGTTGGCCCACATACTGAACAGGAATCCCGTACAGAGCACGCCGAGCCCGGCGTAGTACTTGCTCCACGGGATGTCGTCGTGTGGAACGACATCGAGGTACACCTCGAGCTCCGAGGCCGCATCGGTGAGTTCGACGATGCCGCGGTCGCTATCGAACCTGATGACGCCACCGTCGTCCAGTTTCGGCAGGTGTGCCTGTCGAAGCGCGGTATACACCCGCATTCGCTGGTCGCGCGTGACGGACGCAGTTGGAACACCGTTTTCCCAGGCGGCGACCTGCTCGACGAGGTCGCGGACCGCGACCGGCTGACTCGGTCGTTGTTTCAGATAGTGCATGACGTAGCGTCGGCGCGGGCAACTCAACAACTCGAACGCGACGTCCTGTGACAACTCGGAGGTGTGGCTGCTCGAGCGGGTGACTAGCCGCCGGAATGTTGTCGACGTCATCGGTTCCCAGCGCCGCCGAGGTCGCGTGCCTCGCCGAGATCCGGTGACAACAGGCCGTCCCCCCCGTGAATCGAGCCGATCGAGTTACCGTTCGTGATAGTCCCCATCGATCGGACAGTCCGCTCACGGTCGAATTGTTATTAGTTGAATAGAAGAGGGTAGTTCGCTGCTAGAGCCGAGCGGACTGCGGTAGTTCGCTACTAACACGGGACGGGGCGGGTGCGGGCCGATCCGGGCCCGAACTCGACTCGTCGTGATCAGTTGGCGATATCGACGCCGACCGCTTGCTCGACCGACGAAAAGCCGTCACGCTCGAGCAACTCGACGAATCCCTGATTGATCTGCTTCGCCGTCGACGGCCCCTGGTAGACGAACCCAGTATAGAGCTGGACGAGCGAGGCACCAGCACGGATCTTCGCGTAGGCGCTGGCTGCCGAGTCGACGCCGCCGACGCCGATAATCGGCAGTTCTCCGTCGGTGTATTCTGCGATCGACCGGATCATGGCTGTCGAGCGACGTTCTAGCGGCTTCCCACTGAGGCCGCCCCACTCCTCTTGCGAGGGTGAGACCAGTCCGTCGCGACTCGTCGTGGTGTTCGTCGCGACGATGCCGTCGAGGCCGAACTCCTGGACGATGTCGACGAGGTCGAAGACGGAGTCCTCGGGGGAGTCCGGCCCGATCTTCACCAGTAGCGGGACGTCCGCGTCGTTTTCGGCCTCGAGCGTCTCGAAGATCGCTCGCAGATGCTCCGGCGAGCCCTCGTCGAACTCCTCTGGCGTGTTCGGACAGGAGACGTTGACGACGACGTAGTCGGCAAACGGCGAGAGTCGGTCGAAGACGCGCCGATAGTCTTCGATCGCCTCGCGTTCGCTCGAGGAGTTCATCTTGCCGACGTTGACACCCAGCGGGATGTCGGGGGTACCATCGGCTTCGAGCCGGGATTTGACCGCTTCCATTCCCTGCCCGTTGAAGCCCATTCGATTGACCATCGCCTCGTCTTCGCGCAGCCGGAACAACCGGGGGCGGTCGTTCCCGTCCTGTGCGTACGGCGTGACGGTGCCGATCTCGACGAAGCCAAAGCCAAGCGCGGCGAGTGCGTGGGTCACTTCGGCGTTCTTGTCGAAGCCGGCGGCGATGCCGACCGGATTCGGGAACGTTGTATCGAACAGTTCGACCTCGAGGGCGGGATCCTCGTACTGATAGGCAGACGAGAGCGCCCGCTGTGTCGGCCAGGTCGATTGGGCTGCCCGGAGCGTCCGCTTGCCGAGTTCGTGGGCCGTCTCGGCCGGCAACTTGAACGCGAGGGGGCGAACCCGAGAGTACAGCGTCATTGCCCCCACGTGAGGACGGCCCACACGTAAACGTCTCGAAGCACTCGAGGGGATCTCTCACGACGACCGACCGTGACCGCCCATCGATATTCGACAGACGATAGTAATATCCAAACTGAGGGAACAAATGTCTAGTTCTAGAATGATAAAATAAACAAATATCCACAAAGTATTTGCCGAGCGACTTTCGAAATCCATTCGAAATCACGAATGTCTTCCCTTGATGAACTGATCAGCGTCATCGGGATCGGTCGCGGGCCGACCGAGCAACCGCCCATCCACTACGAGTGTCGTCGGTGTGGCAAGACGCTCTCGAAACGCGACACCGCCTGTCCGCTGTGTGGTTCGACGGATGTCGCCGAAATTCAACTGTAACCGGACTCCAGTTTCGACCGTCTCTTTCGTCTCTCGACCGTCTTAGCGCTCGTCGCGAATCCGTTCTGCAGCCGGTCCGAACGCTGACTCGAGCACCGCTGGCACGTCCGCCGGCTGGACGTCCGAGTACCAGACGTTGTGAGGCTGAATCGTAATCGCGGTCCCGTTTTCACTACAGAGCCCGAGACACGAGGTCTCGGTGACCGATACCGCAGTCCAGAACGCGTCTCGTTCCCGCAGCCACGCTTTGACCGCCTCGAGAGTCGCGTCGGCCCCCGCCGCGCCACAACTCGCGTATTCGGCGTCGCGGTCAGTGGTACAGACGAACACGTGTGCGTCGAGACGATCGCGCTGGTGGGCTGTTTGCTCTTTCATGGGCTCGGTAGCAGATCGTTGCGGCGGTTGGTTGCCGACTCGACGCTGGCCTGCGCCTGCAACCACGTGAACCTTGGTCGTGACCGGGTTCGACCGCCATACAAACTAACCGTTCCTACTGAAAGTCTGGTTGTAAAACTGCCGATCTCTCACCGACGCCACCGGTGTCGCTCTTGTCGATTCTTTAACGAAGCCGCGACTGAAATGTCACGAATGTCCAGCGGAATCCGCGGGAACACGCGACTGCTGGCCGATAACGAAATCGTTTTCCCATGGCTACCGTTTGAATCGACTAACAACGACAGTCATGAATGTCCACCGACGGTCACCAGGAGGGAGCCACCGTGGCGGTTGAGCGCCTGCTCGTCCCGCTGTCGGACACGGTGACCGTCCGGCAGACGGTCGGATACGCCGTCCAGTCCGGACTCGAGGTCGCCGATTCCCTCGAATGTCACCTCGTCGTCGCGATGCCGTACGACGCCGACGTCCCCGAGAGCGAACGCCAGCGAGAAGACGCCGAAGACTTGCTCTCGCGGGCCCAAAGCTGGGTCGAGGAAGACGCCGGCAACGCCGACGTGACGATCAAGACAGCGACGCTCGGCCTCGACGAGTACCTCTTCGGGCCACGGGACTACGCCCAGATCTTCGACGCCTACGCCGACGACCATGGGATCGACCGGGTCGTCATCGACCCGGAGTACCAACCCGGTGTTACCGCACAACTCCTCCAGCCACTCGAGCGCGAACTCGAGCGGGTTGGACTGGCCTACGACGAAGCACCGGTCGAGCGACCAGCTCGCCGCGGCCGACTCGTCGGCGGGACCGAGGATTTCGACCGTCTGTTCGCGACGTTCTGGATCTCGTATGGGTTCTATCTCGTGCTCGGCGATCCGACCTACTGGTTCGATCTCCTCACCGGTGCGGCGGTCGCCGGCATCGTCGCCGTCTCGCTCGCGCAGGTAACCTTTACTGTCCCGCTTGATCGCGTCCAGTCTCCGCTTCGCACCGTCCGCTTTGCCATCTACGTCCCGTACCTGCTCTGGGAGATCATCAAGGCCAACATCGCCGTCTCGGCGGTGATCCTCAGACCGTCGATGCCGATCGAGCCCTCGCTGAGTCGCGTCAATTCACGCGTCCGGAGCGGACTGCCGCTGACCGCGCTGGCAAACAGCATCACGCTCACGCCGGGGACGCTGACGGTCCGGGCGACCAACCAGGAGCTGCTCGTCCACTCGCTGATCGCCGACGCCCGTGAGGACCTGTTCGATGGCGGCTTAGAGCGCGGAATCCGCTTTGTCTTCTACGGTCGCGACGCCGCGGCGATCCCCTCGCCACGAGAACGCGACGACGCCGAGATCGTCGGGGGTGAGGAACTGTGATGCCGTGGTCGCTCGAGACGGTGTTCCTCGGCGGTGCGACCGCGTTCGTCCTCCTCGCGATCGCGATGTTTTATCGCGCCGTCGCTGGCCCGACGACGCAGGACCGGCTGCTGGCGGTCAACGTCCTCGGGACGAACACGGTCGTCATCCTCGCCCTGCTGGCTGCGGGGCTCGATCAGGCGTGGTTTCTCGACGTGGCGCTGATCTACGCCCTGTTGAACTTCCTGATGTCGATCGCCATCTCGAAGTTCACCGTCGAACGGGGTGGTGTGCTGTGATCGAGACGCTCCGGTTCTGGACGATCGTCGTCCTCCTCGGCCTCGGTGTGTTCTTTACGCTCGTCTCGACGGTCGGCGTGCT
The DNA here is from genome assembly GCF_041821085.1 of Natrinema sp. HArc-T2. NCBI lineage: Archaea > Methanobacteriati > Methanobacteriota > Halobacteria > Halobacteriales > Natrialbaceae > Natrinema > Natrinema sp. HArc-T2. The sequence continues at coordinate 392,444 of NZ_JBGUAZ010000003.1, forward strand.
CCGCCTGCCGGACATCTACGCGCGAGCTCACACTGCCTCTCAGACGGACACGCTCGGCGCGGGCTTTGCGCTCGCTGCCGTCGCCGTCGCCTTCGGCTGGCAGCAGGCGGCGGTCTACACCGTCCTGTTGCTGTTTTTCGTGTTCATCACGAACCCCACGGCGGCTCATGCGATCGCACGCTCTGCAGCCGAGACGGGTGTCGAGCCCATCCTCACGGAGGAACCCGACGACGCCGACACCGCTGTCGAAAGCGAGGGTGAGACGCAATGAGTGTCCTCGCGTACACGCTCGCGGTGTTTATCCTCTTGACGGCGGTCGCGACGGCGCTGTTCCGGGACGTGCTCTCCGTGATCATCGTCTTCGGAGCCTACAGTCTCGGCATGGCGATCCTCTATACGTTCCTGCTGGCACCCGACGTGGCGATGACCGAGGCTGCGATCGGTGCCGGCGTGACGACGCTGCTGTTGTTACTGACGATCGCCCGGACGACACGACCCTCGACCGACAAGCTCCGCGAGCGGATTCACCTGCCGGCGGTCGCCGTCGTCGGCGCGCTCGTCCTCTTACTGTGTGTCGCCGTCGTGCCCGAGATGTACCCCGTCGGAATCACGGAGACGCCAGTCTGGTCGAATCCCGACGTGACCCAACACTACATCCAGGAGACGTACGCCCAAACGGGCGTCGAGAACGCTGTCACCTCCGTGCTCGCCGCTTACCGTGGGTTCGACACCTTCGGCGAGGCGGTCGTCGTCTTCGCCGCTGGCGTCTCGACGCTGCTCGTCTTGAAACGCGAGGTGTTTGCCTGAATGTCCGATCCCTACGACGATACCTACACCGAGAGCCAGGTGATCATGACCGCCGTGAAGATCATCGCACCGTTTACGCTCACATACGGGCTGTTCATGACCTTCCACGGGGGCGGTGCCCCCGGTGGCGGCTTCCAGGGTGGGACCATCGTCGGCGTTACGGTCCTCATGCTCGCCTTTGCCTTCGGCATCGAACCCACCCGCCAGTGGCTCCGCAACTCGTTTCTCGTCGGCCTCATCACCGGCGGCGTCGTCATCTTCGGCGCGATCGGTCTCGGGATGATCGCACTCGGCGGAAACTTCCTCGAGTTCTACCAGCTCAAAGAAGTCTTCCACATCAAACCCAAGTGGGGGCTCGAGGCAATCGAGATTGCCGGCATCTCGCTGATCGTTTCGGGTGTGATGATCTCCCTGTTTTTCTCGATGGCGGCCGGGTTCACACCCGAGCGCCCGAGTGGAACCGGTGGCCGCGAGGCGTCGACCGACCGGGAGGTGAGCGACGATGATTGAGTTCCTGACGAGCTACTACACGTACGTCTTGGTGTTCGTATTGCTCGGGATCGGGATCTACATGACGATCGCCAGCGAAAACCTCGTGAAGAAACTGATCGGTGTGAGTCTCTTCCAGACGGCCATCTTCCTGTTTTTCATCTCGATGGCCTACATCGAGGGCGGCTCGGCACCGATCGTCCCTCACGCGGCAAATCCCGGCGAACTTATGGTCGCGAGCCCGCTGCCACAGGTCATCGTGCTGACCGCCATCGTCGTCGGCATCGCGCTGACGGCGGTCGGACTGGCGTTGGTCATCCGCATCTACGCGGAGTACGGCACACTTCGCGAGGACACGCTTCGGGAGGTGCGTGCCGATGAGTAGCGTCGAGTTGATTCTGCCGCTGTTGATCGCCGTGCCGCTGCTCGCTGCGACGCTCCCGATCGCCCTCGGCCTGTGGTTCGACCGGACCGGGTGGTCGGTTGCCGCGATCACGACCACTGGCCTCTTCGGCGCTGCCGTCGCTCTCGCGAGCGCCGTTTACACCGGAACCGACGCTCCGGTCACTCACGAACTGGGCGGCTATCCGCGGACCTATGGGATCCAACTCGTCGCCGACCAGTTCTCGGTCCTGATCGCCCTGCTCGTGACGGCAGTCGCCACCGGCGTCCTCGTCTATACGCGCCAGGGCGGGCCGCGTGGAAACACGTTTTACACCGCCTACCTGCTGCTGACGGGTGGACTGCTCGGGATCACCCTGACCGGCGACGTGTTCAACCTGTTCGTCTTCCTCGAGATCACGAGCATCGCGACCTACGCGCTGGTGGCAAGCGGCAACGGCCCCGAGTCGGCGGTCGCCGCCCTGAAGTACCTGATCTTGGGGACGATGGCTGCGTCGATGTACCTGATCGGCGTCGCCTTCCTGCTGATGGCGACAGGGACGCTCAACATGGTCGAACTCGCGACGGCGATTCCGGCGGCGGAACGGCCCACACTGATCCGGACCGGATTCGGGTTCATCGTCGTCGGCTTCGCCACCAAGGTCGCCCAGTGGCCGCTGCATACCTGGCAGCCAAGTGCCTATCAGCAGGCCCCCGACGGCGTGACGCCGCTGATCGCCGCGCTCGTCTCGACGGCCTCTGCCTACGCCTTCGGCCGGCTGATCGTGACCGTCTTCGGTGTCGACTACCTCACCGCGATGCCGAACGCGGCCGCGGTCGTCCTCACGATCGGCTGTGTGAGCGTCCTCGCTGGAACGGTGCTGGCCGTCATCCAGACCGAGGTCAAGCGAATGCTCGCGTACTCGTCGGTCTCGCAGTTCGGCCTCGTCATCGCGGCCTACGGCGTCGTCATCGCCGGCAACTCCGAGACGGCCTTTATCGGTGCCGCGATCCATCTCATCGGTCACGGGCTGTTGAAAGCTGGGCTCTTTCTGGGGGTCGCACTCGTCGCGCGGAGTTACGGAGCCCGCACCGTCGACGAATACGCCGGCCTCGCCAAAGCACGGCCGGTCGTCGCCGGCGCGATTGCCGTTCTCTTGCTCTCGCTCGTCGGCGTCCCACCGGGCGTCGGCTTCGTCGGCAAGTGGTATATTGCGCTGGGGGCCGTCCAGTCGCAGCTGTGGCCCGTCGCCGCCGTGATCTTCCTCAGTACCATGCTTACCCTCGCCTACGCTGCTCGACTGCTCGAGAAGATGTACTTCACGCCACCGGCGGCACTCGACTGGCCCCGCACGACGGAGCCGGTCGCGACCGACGGCGGTGACACGGACGTCTCGGTCGGCATGGTCGCGGTCGTCGTCGTCGCCGCACTCGGTGCTGTCGCACTCGGCTTCGCCGGCGGAACGATCGCCGGGCTGCTCGAGCCGTTCCTCATGGAGGTGTTCAACTAAATGGTTGCAGACATCCGACCGCTCGCCGCTGTGCTCGTCTCGGCCGTCGCGATCGCCCTGATCGTTGCCTCGCATCGCCGCCCGAACCTTCGCGAGGGCTGGTCCGTGCTGGCTGCCCTGACGAAGTTCGGGCTCGTCGTCAGCATGCTCCCCGCGGTCATGGACGGCACCGTCTTCCGGTGGAGTCTCAAAGAGTCGACGGGGATCCAGTTCCTCGAGGGCATCGACTTCGCCCTGCGTGCCGACCCGCTGGGGATCTTCTTTGCCCTGCTGGCGAGTTTCCTCTGGATCTTCACGTCGTTCTATGCCGCGGGCTACATGCGCGGGCTGTCCGAACACAGCCAGACCCGCTTTTTCGCCTCGTTCGCGGCCAGCCTCTCGGCTGCTGTCGGGATCGCCTTTGCGGCGAACCTCGTGACGATCTTCGTCTTCTACGAGTTGCTGTCGCTTGTCACCTATCCGCTGGTCGCCCACAACGAGGACGCCGAGGCCCGCATCGCCGGTCGGAAGTACCTCACTTACACGTTCTTCGGCGGCGGGGTGTTCCTGCTCGCCGGGACGGTCATGATCTACTGGCTAACGAGCCTGGTCGGCGGGCCGACGCTCGCCTTCGAGGCAGGTGGCATGGACGCACTCGCCGCCGCCGCGCAGGCCGAGCCGGTCTACGCACAGGCCGCGTTCTTCCTGCTGATCGCCGGCTTCGGCGTCAAGGCCGCGCTGATGCCGCTGCACTCCTGGCTCGCCGACGCGATGGTCGCGCCGACGCCCGTTTCCGGGCTGCTCCACGCGGTCGCGGTCGTCAAGTCCGGTGCGTTCGGCGTTGCTCGCGTGATCCTCGAGGTCTACGGTCCCGGCCTAATCTACGACCTCCCACTTGACGTGCCTGGCATCGGCGAAGTCGGGCTGAACATCCCCGTGGCCATCGTCGCCGCGTTCACGCTGACCGCGGCGAGTATCATCGCGATGCGCAAAGACCACCTCAAGCGTCGGCTGGCCTACTCGACGACGGCACAGCTCTCTTACATCGTACTCGGACTCTCGATGCTCCACCCCTACGCCATGGTCGGGGCGCTGTTTCACATCCCCGCACACGCGTTCGCGAAACTCACCCTGTTCTTCTGTGCCGGCGCGATCCACGTCGAGACCCACACCGATTACATCAGCGAGATGGCCGGCATCGGCAAGCGGATGCCGCTGACGATGACCGCCTTCACGGTCGGCGCGGCTGGGATGGCCGGCCTACCGCCGATCGCCGGCTTCATCAGCAAGTTCTACATGCTGATCGGGGCCGGTGCCATGGGCGATGAGTACTGGCTGTTCGCCGGTGCACTCCTGCTCTCGGCCGTACTCAACATCGCGTACTTCTGGCCGGTCGTCTACACCGCCTTCTTCGAAAGCGAAGACCGCCACGATGCCAAACCGCTGCTCGAGTTCCCGGCGGGCGGTCTCATCGAGTCGTACGCTGCCACGTCGGACGACGAGAACGTCGCCGCTGATGGCGGCGAACCCGCTGACACGTCCGGCATCGAGAACGAACCACACACGGACGACACGGATGACTACGACTACGCTGTCGACAAATACCCGAGCGATCATACGACCGCCGACGGCACGGACACACCGAACCAATCCACCGACGCCAGCACCCGCGATGACCACGACGATCACGACGAAGCCGTCGCTGCCGTCGATCACCATGGCGACCACGATGACCACCTCACTGGCGGCCCACCGGTCGGCGGCTGGCCCCGTCGCTCGCCGTGGACAGAGAGCACGTGGCTCATGCTCGCACCGATCGCCGTCATCGCCACGGGCGCGGTCGTCCTCGGAGTCGGCCCCGATTATGCGGTCTTCCTCGAGTTGGCGATACGGATCGTCGAAGGCGTCTTCGAGACGCCCTTCGAACAACTGGGGACCGTGCCGTTCGACGCGCTCATGACGGAGGTGACTAACTGATGGCATTCGACATCCTGTCGCTCGCGTATCCGCCACTGTTGGTGTTTGCAGCGGCGCTGCTCGTGCTCGTCCTGCCCCGACTTGCCGGCTTCACCGTCGGTGCACTGAGTCTCGCTGCCGTGCTGGCGATCTCGCTGGTCGCACCCGAAGGCCAGCACTTAGCTGGTACCTTCCTCGGCTTCGAGGTTGTTCCTTACTACGTCGACGACTTCTCCCGGATGGTCGGGCTCGGACTCGGCTTTCTGGGGATCTGTAGCGTCATTTACGCGTACTCGAGTGAGGCCAGCGAGACGCTCGTCGCGTTGGCGCTCGTCTATGTCTCCTCGTCGATCGGGGCAGCCTTCGCCGGCGACTGGCTCGTGCTCCTGTTCATGTGGGAACTGATGGCCGTCACCAGCACGCTCGTGGTCTGGCACTACGGCGGCGAGGCGGTTCGGGCTGGCTTCCGGTATGCCCTGTTCCACGGTACCGGCGGCGTGCTCGTGATGCTGGCGATCGCCGCTCACTACGTCCAGACCGGGACGTTCATTTATACTGAAACAGGGATCGCAACCGGCATTCCGGCGCTGCTGGCAGTGCTCGGGATGGGCGTCAACGTCGCTTTCATCGGGGTCCACACGTGGCTGCCGGACACCTATCCGCGACCGCACTTCGCGGCCTCGGTGTTCCTCTCGGTGTATACGACCAAGACGAGCGCGTTCATCCTCTATCGAGCGTTCCCGATCGGCAGCGAGAGCGATCTGGCGATCTACGTCGCGTACATGGGCGGGCTGATGGCCGTCTACGGCGCGACCTTCGCCCTGCTCCAACACGACATGCGCGCGCTGCTGTCCTACCACATTCAGGCCCAACTTGGCTACATCGTGGCCGGGATCGGTATGGGTGCGGCGATGTCCTCCGAGATCGCCGTCGCTGGCGCGCTATCGCACCTGTTCAACAACATCCTGTTCAAGAGCCTGCTGTTCATGGCCGTCGGCGTCGTCATCTACCGCACCAGCGAGGAGGACCTCTACAAGCTCGGCGGGCTCTGGCGCGAAATGCCGCTGACTGCGATCGGCTTCGGGCTCGGCGCGCTCTCGATCACCGCGATTCCGGGCTTCAACGGCTACGTGAGCAAGGGGATGCTCTTCGACGCGGCGAACCCTGACCCCCACTACTACGGCGAACCGGAGTTCCAGGCGCTGTACTGGCTGCTCTGGCTCGGCGCGATCGGGACCCTGCTGTCCTTTATCAAGCTCGGCTACTACGTCTTCTTCCACGGCGAGAGCGACTACGAGGTCGCCGACGCCAAGCCCGGCCAGACCGTCGCGATGCTTGGACTGGGCGGTGCCTGTCTCCTCTTCGGCGTCTGGTGGGAGGGACTGGCCGATCTCGCGCCGACACTGCACGCCCACGGCGGCCACTTCACGTTCGCATACCCCGGTGGCGAGGGGACACTTCATCCCTACAGTCCGAGTCACCTGCAAACCACCGGCATCCTGACCGGCGTCGCGGCCGTCACCTTCGTCCTCGTCCGGAAGCCGCTCTCGAAACTCGACCTCGGTGATCCGGCGATGATCGTCTATCCCGCGACCTACCACGTCAGCCGGTGGACGATGCTCGCGGTGACGGAGACGTACGCCGCCGTCGACGCCGCCGTCGTCGGCGCGGTCAAACGCTGCTACTGGGCCGGGAATAACCCCGTCCTCGCCGCCGATGCGGCCGCGCGCCGACTCCCGCTGGTCGACGTCGACGACCGCCAGCCGACCGACGGTGGTCGCCCGTCGACGATCCACCTCCGGGCAAGCATCGGCACTACCGTTCTCCTGTTGACGCTCGTCCTGACGATCATCCTGTGGCTGCTCGTGGTCTGACTGGCTCGAAGCGAACCGAGAATAGAACGAGAATCAGTCGTTTTCTGTCGACTCCTCACGCTCTCGAGCAACGGGAGGGCTCTCGTCGGAGACGACGATCGACTGCTCGAGCACCGACGCCCGCAGCGTCGGCTTCGAACTCGTCGCCTCTCGTCTGTAGGACTCCGCCGATCGATCCCGGCGGACGCCACGTGGCGTCAGATAATTGCCGTCGACGTCGATACCGGCCTCCTCACAGAGCCGCCGCAGCACCGACCGCGCCCCCTCGGTCGTGATCGCTGGCGGCGCGATCGCCCGCTCGCGGGCGAGTTCCGCCGCCGTCGCCTCCTCGAGCAGCGACTCGATCGTTTCGTCGTCGAAGCCGCGGTCGCGCAGCACTGATCGCACCCGCCGGGCGATCGACGGCGCGTGGCCCGTCGGGAACAGCGGCCAGTCGGTCGACGGCGGATCGAGCACGACCCGGTAGCGCCGCAGCGGCGTTCGGGCGCGTGCAGGCACGGGCACGTCCTCGAGTCGCTGGGATTTCCCGAGGACGCGGATCGTCCCCGTATAGAAGTCCACGTCGTCCCAGGTCGCGCCCGTCCGCCGGTCGTCGTCGGGAACGCTGAACAGTTCGGCACCGCGGATCGTCGAGTGTGCGAGGACGGCGACCATCGCGTACTCGCGCAGTCGGCTTCGTCGCTCGCGCGTCGACTGGGCGGTTTCGAGCGCCTGCTCGCGGACGTAGCGCTCGAGTTCGCGACGCTGTGTGGCTGTCCAACTATCGCTCGTCGGTCGCGTCTCGGCGCTTGGGAGCGCGCTCTCGGCGCGGTCGGTCGCCGCCGGGTTCGTCTCGCAGATCCCGCCACGGACACACCACGAGAGAAACGCGCGCACGACCGCATAGTAGGTACCCGCAGACGACGCGGTGTACTCTCCCTGCTCGGTTCGGCGGCGGAGTTCGGAAGCGTAGGCGCGCATGTGCTCGACCTCGAGCGTGGCGATCAACGTGATGTCGTGTTCGTCCTCGAGCCACTCGGCCCAGCGCCGGAGGATCGACTCGGCGTTGGATGCGTAGGTGCCCGCACCCGAACTGTCGGGGTCACCAACGGCTTTTCGGTGGAGATAGGCATCGATTGCGTCCGTGATCGCGACAGCGGTCACTGGTCGGTCACCTCCGTGAGTCCGTCCGACGCGAGTCCCGCGATCGCCGCCGACACCACGGTTCGGGCGTCTCTCGATAGTCTGTGCCTGTTGGTGGCGTGGCGATCGCAGACAGCGGGATCGACACGACGGAGCATCTGTGCGAACGATACTGAGCCGGGACCGTAAATCTGTGTTTCGATATACGCAACTTGAAATAAATCGGGAAACGTGCCATCTACGCGATCGGATCCTCCTCGAGAGCCACTGTGTGTTCGGTTCGATCACACGGTGGCTGTGATGAGTCCTCTGACACTATTGTCCGGGTGGATGCTGATGACTAATCTTTTCGGCCGTGAGTCCCGGAACCGGCGTTCCACAGGCTTTACACTTCCAGTTTCGCGTCGTCGTCCCGGACTCTTTCTCGAGGTCCTGTTTGAACTCGATGTGTGCGCCACACGGACACTGGTATGTCGCGCGGGTCATGCCCGATCCAACTCCGCGGGACGCGATAAACGGTTCGCCGGCACGAGACCAATGGTGATGTACACTTACCTCGTGGCGATGTCGACCGACTTCTCGAGGCCTCGGTGGCCGCGGGAACGTCGATATCAAGGTCTCGGCGACCGTCGACACCTGACGGGATGACCACGACACATCGCGTTCCGATCACCGACGCGGGAACGGACACGGGAGTGCCGACAGTCGCTGCGGTCCACCACGAAGCTGACTCTGACGACTGGATCGTCTTCTGTCACGGCCTCCGGAGCGACAAATCGGGCAGCTACGAGCAGCGGTGTCGACGAGCCGTCGAGGCAGGCTACAACGCAGTCCGTTTTGACTGCCGCGGCTGTGGCGAATCCGACGGTGCGTTCGTCGAGTCGACACTCGAGACGCGACTCACCGATCTCCGCCACGTCGTCGACTCCTTCGATCCCGACTCGTACGCCCTGTTCGGCTCGAGTTTCGGCGGCAAAGTCGCCTTCCACGCTGCTGCCGCCGACGACCGGGTTACCGCGGTCGCGACGCGTGCGCCTGTGACGACCGTCGGAACGTTCGACGAGTATCGCGCGACCGTCGATCGCGAGGGCGAGTGGACGTTCGATACTGGCGAACGGATCGACCGTCGATTCTTCGACGCCCTCGATCGGTATCCGTTCGATGACGTCGTCTCGACTCTGTCGATCCCGGTTGCGATCTTTCACGGTGGCGACGACGCGGTCGTCGATCCTGCGGACAGTTTCGATGCGGCGAAGCAACTCGAGACTGACGTCTGTCTCGAGCGATTCGCGGAAGAGGGCCATCGGTTCTCGCGGGCCGGCGAGCGGCGATTGCGCGACCGACTGTTCGGCTGGCTCGAGTGGGTAGAGCGTCGCTCCTGAAGCTGCTCAGGAGTGGATTCGAGACGCGACTGGCGACACACTCACGCACCCATTCCGTCGGTAGCCGTCCGGTGTCCCTCGATCGGCGTCATCGTGACGTAGAGCGCCGCGGAGATCAGAACGACGTTCACCGTCGCGATGAGCCCACCCAGTCCGGATCGAGTGAGACCGAAGATGACGGTTGGAACGAGAGCGAGCAGTCCGACTGCGACTGCGCCTCTCGGTGACAGTGATTCGAGCATCGTCTGGGCTGTCCAGCGAGAGGGCCTTTAACCTATCACACTGTTTCGTTCATCGTACGTGGGTGATGCGCCACTCGAGAGTGACACCGTGACTGTGATTCGTCACTCCATCTTCGAGGAACCACTGCGGATCGGCCGGAACGCCCAGACGAGAAGGGTTCCGATGATGACGACCCCAATCAGTGCCGTCTCGAGCGGCGGGATCTCGATTCCGAAAAACGCGAGGACCGTGCGCCCTTCGACGAGGATCACGAGGCTCAGTGCGATGAGGATCAGTAATTTAGCGGGGGACGTGTGCATCAGGTGACTAACGCTCCAACGTAGTCTAGTCCGAACTGGAGATACATGACGGCTTCGCTGGAGACCGGAAGCGCCCTGATCCCCTCTCCAAAGAGTCCGCCGTCTCTCGCGACGCTGACCAGTGGGAGGGCGTAGGCGAGGACGACGAGGACGAACGCGATCCCGAACCACAGCGCCAGATTGTCGAGAACGGTCGGCGAGTCATCCGGCCCGGATAGCGCCGGTGGAATCGTCCCATCGACGACCGGCTCGCTGTCGGTGTTGAACACCGTCAGGAGCATGACCACGAGAAAGAGCATCGCGGAGATAAACAGCAACGTGCCACCGAGTGCGAGCTGGGCGTTGAGTTCGCCCATCGAACCGACAGGGACGTTGTAGTCGAAGCCCTGGTACTGCGGCTCCGCCGTCCGCCGTGGGACGCCGACGAGTCCGGCTCGGAACATCGAGTTGGTCATGAACACGATTCCGACGAACCAGAGCACGACCTGAACGAGGGCGACCTGCCGGCCGACGAGCCGGTTTCCGGTTAGCTGTGGAACGAGCCAGTACGATCCGGCCATAAGCGTCAGTGCGGTCGCAGTTCCCACCTGTGCGTGGATATGCCCGGGTATCCACAGTGCGTTGTGAACGAGGTAATTGATGTTCATCCCCGCGTTGACGATGCCGGTGAAGCCGCCGAATGCGAAGACCACCCCGGCCAGCGCCATGCCGGTAAACGCGGGATCGCGCCACGGGAGCGCCCGGAGCCAGCCGAACGTCCCTTCACCGCCGCGCTGGCGAGCCCCATGTTCCATACTGGCAACGACGGTAAACGCCGTCAGGAAGCTTGGCAATAGCAGGAACATCGTGTTGGTCATCGCGATGAACTTGAACCCCTCCGCGATGCCAGGGTCCATGTACTGGTGGTGAATGCCGACCGGTGTCGAGAGCAGGACGAACAGGATGAACACGACCCGTGCGAGCGGATCGCTGAATAGCCGCCCGCCCGACAGCTTCGGCAACACGTTGTACCACAGCAGGTACGCTGGCAGCAGCCAGAAGTAGACGACCATGTGGCCGAAGAACCAGAACAGTGTCCTGGTCAGCAGGGGATTAATGCTGTCGATAATCTCGAGCGACCACGGCAAGAGAAACACCAGAATGGAGGTCGCGATGCCGACCGTGCCGAGATACCACATAATCATCGTGGTCAACACCATGAACGTCGGGAGTGGGATCCGCTCGTCGGGGTGGTTGCCTTTCCAGGCCCACCATGTGCGGAACCAGTCGAACCCGGCGAGCCACGTCCCGATGACGAACACAACCAGTCCCGCATAGAAGAGCGGATGTGCCTGCAGCGGCGCGTAGAACGTAAAGAGCGAGTCCGCTGTCAGCGGCCTGCCGAGCACCACCGGTGGTTCATTGAGGAAGCCGGCAAGGATCGAGATTCCCGCGAGGAGTGAGCCGATCGACATCAGGCCGTACCAGAGCCAGGTAAAGCGGATGTCGGCAGGGCTCCGCCCAAGACTGCTCGTTATCGCCCACTGATATAGCCCGACGAGGAAGAAGATCGTGAACGCGATGACGAGGAAGACGCCGTGGCCGGTCAGGACAGTGTAGTACTTCGGTGATTCGAGGAATCGAAAGATGTCCGTCCGATGAAATGCCTGAATGAGCCCGAAGAGCGCGCCGATCCCGAACGCGATAAACGAGTTCAGGAAGGCGGCTCGAACGAGTCGTGCCTCTGCGGGATAGTCGTCGACGAACAGGGCCGTCACGACTCCTCACCCCCCTCGGTCTCAGCCGTCTCGTTGCTTACCACTTCCACCGACCCGGTTTCTTCGTAGTCGTCGACGGAGACGGACCAGTCGTGCTCGCCCTCGCCGAGTTGATCGCTCTCGACGGTAAACGTCATGTTCTCGGAACTCTCGCCGTCGACGGTTACGTCGCGCTGGAACGTCTGCCCCCCGATTTCGGCATTGACGGTGGTCTCGAGCGGTTCGAGTTGCCCGTTTTCGACCGTCGCGTTGACCGTGACCGTCTCGCCTGGCGCGACGGTGTCCGGTGCTTCGACGGACAGTTCGGTCAGGTCGAACTCCTCCTCGGGCTGGACGATAATCAGCCCTTCCATAGTGTGATGGAAAGAGCCACAGTATTCATGACAGATGAGGCCGTATTCGCCGGGTTCGTCGAATTCGACGGTCATCTCTGCGACCTGTCCCGGGATGGCCATCGCGTTGAGGTTCGTTCCGGGGACGTAGAAACCGTGGATGACGTCCCGGCTCGTCACGTGGAACGTAATATCGTTGTTCGCCGGAATTTCGATCGGATCGGGCTGAAAGCTGAACGTCTGGGCGACGACGTAGGCTGCATACTCGTTTTCACCGACTTGCTCGACTCGCGGTTCGCCGAACCGTTCGTCGTCGTTGAGTTCGTCCGGTGGGACTGTTCCCCCTTCGTCGTCGATCATCGAGATTCCGAGCCCGACTGAACCGAACGTGATCGTCACGATGAAGCCGACGATCAGCACCATCGCTCCTACGATCCAGAGTTTCTCGTACGTATGGATCCTCATAGGAGGACCACTGACACGCCCGTGCCAAACACAGTCAAGTCGTTGCCGACGAACTCGACGAAGTACGTGAACAGCCACATGAGCGTGAGGGCCACGAAATACAACGCGATGAGCGCGAGCGTGCCCCAAGGGTCATACTCGTCGTGACCGATCTCTCGCGAGACACGAGAATCCATATCGAAGGTGCCCCACGGTCGCCAAAATAACCCCTGTGGAGCGTTCGCACGCGAAATTCCGACTTGGACGGCGAAAGCATCGATTACTGGTACTGTCGTGGGCCGAGTCAGCTGCCGAAAGCGGCGCTGACGCTGTCGATGACGTACGCCGTGGCGGCCGACGACAGCGTTTTCTCGTTCAGAGAAATCGGACTGCTTTTCATAGGGATCCCGAAACGAACTGCTATACCAGTGAGTGAGGACACCGATCTGTCGACACTGCTCGCAGTCCTCGACGATGAGTACGCACGGGATATCCTCACCCACACGAGCGTCGAACCCATGTCTGCCAGTACCCTGAGCGAACGCTGTGACGCTTCTCTCCCGACGATCTATCGGCGACTCGACCGACTCGAGGAGTGTCACCTCGTCACCGAAGAGACGGAACTCGCCCAAGACGGCAACCACTACAGCGTCTACCGTGCGAACTTGGATCGGCTGGAACTCTCGCTGGACGAGGGCTCGTTTTCACTCGAGCTAACGTATCGTGAGGAAGACGTCGCCGACAAGTTCACCCGAATGTGGGAGGGGATGCGATGACGCGATCAGTCGTACGCCTCGATGGAGCGACGCTGTTCGAGCTGTTGACCGTCGCGAGTCTCTTTCTCGTTGCACTCTTTGGCACGCTCATCGCCTATCAGGCCTACCGGGGCTACCGCCGGAACGACGCCCGATCGATGCTGTATCTCGCCGTCGGATTACTGTTGCTGACGCTGTGTCCGTTCGTGCTCAACGTCGCGGTGACGACGCTGATCGCCCCGGAACAGATCGTGATCGCGCTACTCGAGAACGTGAGTCGGCTGTTCGGACTGGTCGCGATCACGTACTCGTTGTACGGCCATCACTAACGGGACGTCCGGGCGAGTCGAAAACGATCTATCCGACGCTGGGATGTGTGGCGGGCCGAAGCAACTGGCGGCTATCGACTCCCGCTGGCACATCGAGGGCCGATCGACGCGACACGACCCCGCGTGAGGGGGGACGCGGGACCGTGTGGGCAGGCGTCGCGGCCCTGGGATGATCGGGATGCGGGGAGACTGGGGGACCATCAAGCCGTTCGGTGACTGGGTTTCTCCTCCCCACTCGTTCCATCCGGTGCGATCGTATTAGTGACACGAGTGTGTTTTCAGGGTCGGAAAACGCGGTGTCGCCGTTGTATGTTCTGTGATCGCGTACCACAGGGTTCTTCGAGATCGCCACGTGAGAGGCAGTATGCACTATCTCGTGGGCACTGACTCCGTCCACACGACGGCGGCGATCTGTGACTATCTCGACGACCGCGCGACAGGTGACGATACCGTGACCGTGATTTCGGTTGCGCCAGCGGACGATCCGACGGCACGCCGCGATGCTGACGAGGCGCTGAACGTCGCCACCGTTCGACTCGCTGCCGTCGGCGATGTCGAGATCGACCGGCGGTCGGGATCGGGAACGCCCGCCGACGTGCTCTGTGAGGCTGCGACAGACTGTGACGCCGACGAGATCGTCATCGGGACACACAGTGGCGACCCCGATGCGACGCCCGAGGTTGGCTCGAGCACCCGTCGGCTCCTCGCGGTCGCGGATCGACCGGTCGTCGTCGTGCCGATCCCCGAACTCTAACGCACGAGCGGGTTAGAAGGGGAACAGCGAATCGGCTGCGAGATCGCGCTCGATGAGTTCGATCTCGTGGCCGTCCGGGTCTTTCGTGAAGGCATACATGTTGTCGTTGCTCTCGGGGTCGCGGTAGTCGGGTGCCTCGCGTGTCATGAGCTGGTTCCAGTCGTCCTCGAGGTCGTCGACGCGGACACAGAGGTGGCCCCAGGCGTCACCCTGCTCGTAGCTGCGACCGTCGTAGTTGTAGGTGAGTTCGACGGACATCGCCTCGGGGGCAGCGTCAGTGGGCTCGACGAAGTAGTTCGCGAAGGTGTCGGCTTCCCAGCGACCGACCTCGTCGTAGCCGAACTTGCGGGTCCAGAAGCCGAGCGCCTCGTCGGCGTCTTCGACGCGGATCATGGTGTGATCGAGCGACCAGAGCGCTCCCTCGTCGGGGTCGCGCTGGACGAGTTCGATCTCGTGGCCGTCGGGGTCCTTGACGAACGCGTAGCGACCACCACAGGATTCGGGGTCGCGGTAGTCGTCGACGCCTTCGTCCATGAGCTGCTGGTAGTAGTCCTCGAGTTCGCCCTCGGGAACGCGGACCGCAACGTGCCCCCAGGCGTCGCCCACGTCGGGCTGCTCGCCTTCGTTGTGAGTGAGCTCGAGCATCGCGCCGTCCTCGTGCATGTCCTCGGGCCCGAGATAGACGATGGTGAAGCCGTCGCCCTCGTAGCGGTCTTTCTCCTCGTACTCGAGGTGGGTCTGATACCAGTCGAGCGATTCCTCGAGGTCGGCGACGCGGATCATCGTGTGGTCGAGCGTTCCGTCCATACCCCAGTAGAAGCCTGCGCGCTCCAAAAAATTGGCGGCTGCGGTTGTCTACTCGGCCCCGTCGGGCGACTCCGCGGTCGTCTCAGGTCCGCGGTGGTCGATGTCTGCCGTCGTCTGCGTGGCAACTGGCTCGAGGTCCTTTCGGTCGGCGTCGAATCTCGAGAGGCCAACGACGAGGCCGACGAGGGCGACGACGCCCAGCGGCAGGAAGACGACCGCGGGCACGCCCAGATAACCGTTGAGCAGGTAACAGCCCACGACGACGACGAAGACGGTCGCGGCGTAGGGCAGTTGCGTCCGCACGTGGTCGATCAGGTCGGCTCCGCTGAACGTCGCCGAGAGCACCGTCGTATCGGAGATGGGTGAGGCGTGATCGCCGAAGATCGCACCGGAGAAGACGGCACCGACGGCGACCGGGACGAGCTCGAATCCCGTTCCGAACTCGTAGGCGACCTGCACGGCGATGGGCGTGACCAGCCCCATCGTCGCCCACGACGACCCCATCGTGAACGCGACGAAGGCGGCGACGAACAGGATGAGCACGGGAAGCAGTTCCGCCGACAGGTAGCCCTGCGCGAGCCCGGCGACGTAGTCGCCCGTGCCGAGCGTGTCCGCGACGCTGCTGATCGTCCAGGCGAGGACGAGGATCGTCACCGCCGTCAGCATGATGCCGAAGCCGTCGAGAACGGTGTCGACGGCCTCTCCGATGTCGAACAGCCCGTAGGCGAGCCCGAGGAGGATCGCCGAGACGACCATGGCGAACGATCCCCAGGTCAGCGCCGTCGCGAAGTCGCCCGCGCCGACGATATCGATCAACACCTGCGTGAGCCCCGTCTCGTTCGCAGCCGCGCCGATCGCCGTCGGCGCTCCCGCTTCGGCCTGGCTCGAGATCCACGACTGGTAGCCCGTCCAGAACGCACTCGCGAGCGTCACCGCGATCAGGACGACGACGGGCGCGAAGAAGATCCGAAGCATCGGCCGCTGATCGATCGGCGCGCCCAGTTCCTCCTCGACCTTCTGCAGGGGCTGTGCGTCCTCACGGTTGACATTGCCGGTCGTCCACGACCGGTGTTCGGCGTCGAGCATCTCGCCGTAGTCCCGACCGGTGAAGACGATGATCCCGACCATGACGATCGCTAACAGCGCGTACGTGTTGTAGGGGATCGACCGGACGAACGTCGCGAACGCGGTCGGCGCTTCCTCCGCGACGCCCATGCTCTCGTAGGCGTCGCTGATCAGCGAGAGCTGGAACGCGACCCAACTCGAGATACCGAGCGTCGCAACGGGGGCGGCCGTCGAGTCGACGATGTAGGCGAGTTTCTCGCGGGAGATCCGCAACTCGTCGGAGATCTCGCGCATCGTGCTCCCGACGATCGCCGTGTTGGCGTAGTCGTCGAAGAACATGGCAATCCCCAAAATCCATGTGGTCATCCCGACGGTCCGCTGGCTCTCTAAGTGATCCGTCGCCCACTCGCGGACGGCGAGCGCGCCGCCGAGCCGCCAGATGAGTGCAACGCCCGATCCTAACAGAAGCGTGAAGACGAGGATCTGGACGTGAAACCCATCGTCGACGATGATCGCGGCGACGATCCAGTCGAAGGTCTGTCCGATGCCGAGGCTCTCGGTGTAGATGACCGCCCCCGACCAGATGCCAAGAAACAGCGACAGCATCGGCCGGCGAGTCACGATCGCGAGACCGATCGCGAGCAGCGGGGGAACGAGCGAGAGCGCGCCGAACTCTGCCATAACTACCTAGTCGTCGGGTCGCCGGATATGCTTCACCGTTCCGATCCAACTCCTGTCTCATCAATAATCACGCACGATAGCATCCGTGATGATCGTGCTGGTCTGCCCCGAGACAACCCGTCTCGAAAATAAGGATTATACTATTGTCACAATGGGCGTCTTAATTCGACTCGAGGCATCGAACACGAATCAGTGCCGGCGCTCCGACGACGGGCCGACCGCGACTATCGTCGCAGAATCAGCTTCAGCACGTCTTCGTCCTCGAGGACGTGGTCCATCCCGACCTGCTGTTCGTCGTGGGTCGCGCTGGGGCCGCTGACGCGGGCAAAGCGGAAGCGTTCTTCCATCTCGCCGCCGAGTTTCTCGATCGCTTCGCCGACGGTGGCACCTTCCTCGATTACGAGTGGTTCCTCCCAGTCGACGCCACGACCGGGTTTGTCCATGTACACTCTGATGAGACCGAGGTTCTCCCAGATGCGGTCTTTGAGTGCCTCGAGCCCCTTCTCCTTCTCGGCGCTGATGAAGGTGACTTCCTCGGGGTCGAGGTCGCGCTCGCGCAACTGCTCGTCGACGGTCTCTTTGTAGTCCGGCTGGATCAGGTCGACCTTGTTGACGCAGGTGATCGAGGGGATGTACTCGCGGTTGTCCATCAGGCCGTCGACCAGCCGGTCGATGGTGACGTTTTCCTGCAGGTTGAGGTCGGCGTTGACGTAGCCCTGATCACGGAGCACGTCCTGAATCGTCTTCTCGTCTAGGTCCTGGTCGGTGCTCGAGGTGATCTTGATCCCGTCTTTGATCTTCGGGCGGACGGTGACCCGTGGCGGCTCCTGGTCGACGCGAATGTTGATGTCGTACAGTTCCTTCTGCAGGCGGTCGTACTGCTCGATCTCGAACACCGAGAGGACGTAGATGATCAGGTCGGCGTTGCGGACGACCGCCAGCACCTGCTGCCCGTCGCCTTTCCCTGTCGCCGCGCCCTCGATCAGCCCCGGCACGTCGAGCAACTGGATGTTCGCGCCGCGGTGGTTGAGCATCCCTGGATTGACGTCCAGCGTCGTGAACTCGTAGGAGCCGGTCTCGCTCTCGGCGTTGGTCAGCGAGTTCAACATCGACGATTTGCCGACGCTCGGAAAGCCAACCAGCGCGACGGTCGCATCGCCGTGTTTCTCGACGGAGTAGCCACCACCGCCGCCAGAGCCCGACTGCTGTTTCTCGAGTTTCTCCTTTTTCTCCGCGAGCTTGGACTTCAGCCGGCCGATGTGGGCCTCCGTCGACTTGTTGTAGGGCGTGTTGGCGATTTCTTCCTCGATTGCCTCGATTTCATCCTCGAGCCCCATTTGTCCGTACACAACCGGTCGGGCCGAAAAACCCTTTCGAGACCCGCACGCCGTGGCGGATCGATGGACTCGATTGGACACGTCGCCTGAATTACCAATGCTAACGGGTTTCGACACACATAAGCGACGGGCAAGCAACTGAGCAACTATGCCAGACGCATCGCAGCTGCGCGACAGCACCCAGATCGTCCTCCCACGGGAGGCCCTCGATGGGCTCGAGGCGCAGCTCGATGACGTGTGTACGGTCTCCGTCTTCGCCGAGGGCGACGACTACTGCCGAATCATCGGGAGCCCGGTCGAGATCAAACGGGCCAGTGAGTTCCTGGCTCGACACGGAGTCAACGTGCGCTGAGTGCTGGAAAGTGCCAGCACTACGACACACCAATCACGACACCGCATCCGTCTTCTGTGGGTGGTCATCGAATTTCGAACCGCCGACAGTCCTGTCAGAAGCGAGGTGCAGACGACGAGCGCCACGAGCGTCTCGAGTGTGAAATGCCGCTGTGATCGGTCGCGACCGGTCGAAACCAGAATGCCTATATTGATTTAGGCCTGCCTAAAACCATGGCCGAGAAGCCGACCGGGAAGACAGAATCGGGGTGTCGGAACCAGTCCGGGGGCAACAGTAGACTCATCGCGAGACCGATCCAAGTTGACTGTTCGAACGACAAGGTGTGTCGCCCGTGACCCGCGAGACGACGTCCGAAACGCCCGAGTACACGACGCCGGTCGAGACGATCAGGGCGGCGCGCGACACCGTCTCTTCCGTACGAAGCGCCGACGGTGGCTTCGTCGTCTCCTGTCGCGAGTCGGGGATTCGACCCGCACCGGTCACGGACGCACGATTCGACACCCACGCCGATGCCCAGCGAGCCTGTGACGCTGCTCGCCGCTACCGTGATGCGATGCGGACGCTGGACCCGTCGCTGTCGCGGTACGACCTCGTCGTCTCGCCGATCGACGAAACCGCACTCGAGGTCGCGAGCGTTCGCGAACAGACTGACCGGCGACGTGCGAACGGACTCCCCGCGTCGCAACGGACCGTGACGCTCGCCGGAACCGGCAGTGACGAGTGGCTCCGCGTCGAGAACGGCCCGGTCGTTCACTTCACCGGCCCCGATTCGCTGCTCGACGACGAAGTCATCGCACGGCAACTACGATCGAAACTTGACGAGAAACGCGGCTGATCCTCGCCCGTCTCTCCATCGGCGGGACAGGTCAGCGCGGAGCCGAAAACGCGCTCGCGGTGGCGCTCAGACAGCCGTGCCGCGTTATCACTCCGGATGTGTCGGCGCGTCGAACCTACCCCGGACGAGCGGCTTCGCGACGTGGCGACGGAGCATACATCGGTATATGGGGTCGCTCGGCTACCACTACCCCGCTACGGTCGATACTGAGCTATCACGTCTGCTTACAGTCACGGCAGACCCTTGCCTGCCCGGCGTCTACGTGGACTATGACTCGCGTCTTGGTTCCGATCGACGGCTCCTCGAAATCTACCGACGCACTCGAGGAAGCGTTCGACCTGTTTCCCGACGCCGAGATTCACGTCTTGCACGTCATTCAGGTCACACGGGTCCCGTCGGACCCGGAGACGACGCCCTACGAATACGCCAAAGAAAACGGGCAAGCGTTTCTCGAGGACGCGGCGACGACCGCCGATACACACGGTCGAGAGATCAAAACGGCGCTCATCGAGGGCCATTCCGCCCGAACGATCCACCGGTATATCGACGAGCACGACATCGATCACGTCGTGATGGGCAGTACCGGTCGGTCCGGGATGTCGAGAGTCCTGCTCGGCAGCGTCGCGGAGGCGGTCACCCGTCGCTCTCCCGTTTCGGTCACGATCGTTCGGTGATGGGCTCGTATCGACGTTGCAAGCCACGTCATACGAACCACTGCAATACGCCTCCTGTCAGCTGGTGCCGGTGGGCCCGCGACCTCTCCTGCAGGTCTCCGGTCACTCGATGCAGGGGACCGTATCACCAGTTCTCCTTCGAACGACGACCCGTCGTCTACCGCTCCGGATGCGTCGGCGCGTCGAATCCGCCCCGGACGAGCGGCTTCGCAATATGCCGACGCGCACACGGCGGCACCTCGTACCAGCCGATCTCGAGGTCGCGCTCGAGGTCCCGCGTCGTTTTCTCTGCCCGCTCCGTTTTACACGCTCGGCAGCGATAGCCCTGATTCCGACCGGCGCTTTTCATCGTCCGACCGCAGTCGGGACAGGTCGGCGTGACCCGTTCGGTTCGCACGAGGTCGCGGACGGCGAACTTCTCGAGTTTGAGCGTGCCGTCGGAAACCTCGCCACAGGCCGTGAGCCGGTCGCCGACACGCAGCGCTCGTACGCGATCTCGGAAGCGTTTGGTCGGTTCGAATGCGGCACACGTGAGCCGGTCGCTCGAGTCGTCATCTGCGGGGTCGTCGGCTGCCGGCGAGACGAGATCGACGAAGACGTGGCCGCCGCGTCGCGTGTCGGGGTCGCTGGCGACCTGTCCTTCGAGGCAGTAGGCACGACCGTCGTCGACCGTCGAGATCGCCCCCTTTTGCAGGTGGACATCGGTGCCCTGATTAGTCACGAACAGCTGGCTCGCGGCGACAGGCTCGCTCTCGATCCGGTCGGCGACCGCGCGCACTGCGTCCGGGTCGTCGCCGCGGATGCCATGCAAGATCGGGCCAGGCGTGTGAGGGACACAGACGGTCTCGTCTTCGCCGCGGTCGACCGTATCCCACACGTCGGGATACCCCCAGTCGGCGGCAGCGAAGACACTCTCGTGGTCCACTTCGCGGGGCGTCCCCCAGCGGTCGGGTTCGCGGTAGGAGATGTACTCGTAGGTCCACTCCGCGAGCGCGTCCCAGGCCCCGATCGCAGCCAGCGCACCGATCCGGCCACGACCGTCGCCCGCGTGCCACGACCGATAGCCGTGGCGGTCGATCAGCGTTTCGGCGTCGGCGATCTCGAGGTGGTCGCGGATCGCCCCGTGCGCGAACCGTGTGACATCGTCGGGTGCTCTGTCGTCGTCGGGATCGTGTGCCGCCACGACCAACCCGGGATTCGTCCGCTCGTCCGTGGTTTCGGCCAGCGACTCGAGGCGCTCTCGCGCGAGCGCGTACGCGAGATCGGGTTCGAAATCCGTGTGAATCGCCAGCGCGGCGTTGCCCCGTGTCTTGTACTCGACGGCGGGGTTGAGCCGGACGAGCAGGAGCCGCGAGACTGTCTCTGCGCCATCCTGACGGAGCCGGTCGGCGATCTCTGCGGCGACATACGTCGTACACATCCCCAACTTGCGCGAGTCTGTATCGTCGATCCCGACAACGGTCATCGCCACTGTTTGCACGCCGGCTGAGTAACGCCTTTCGGGACCGCCTCGTCACCGGGGACGGTGAAACCGCTATATAAGTATACTCCTGATACAGGCTCGAATCGCGACACGGCACGCAGGCACTACGGGGAAAACGTCTTATAGGAGGAATCGCTTACAACCCCGTATGTCCCGCTCCGCACTGGTCGGCAACGTGACCGCGATGTTAGAGGACGCGGGATTCGCGGTGAGCGATCGGTGTGCAATTCGACCGAAGAGTTTCGACATTGCCGCGCGACGTGGTGACGATCTGATCCTCGTCAAGATCCTCGCGAACATCGACGCGTTCAACGAGGCGACCGGCCACGAGATGCGTCGGCTTGGAACCTACCTCGAGGCAACGCCGCTGGTCATCGGACTCCGAAGCCGTGACGAGGACCTGAAACCGGACGTCGTCTATTTCCGACACGGCGTCCCTGTGTTCAGTCCCGATACGGCGTACAATCTGTTCATCGAAAACGTGCCGCCACTGATCTACGCTGCGCCCGGTGGCCTCTACGTCAACATCGACGGCGATCTGCTAGCCGACGAACGCCAGGGCAAAGACTGGAGTCTCGGCCAACTGGCCAGCGAACTTGGCGTCTCACGCCGGACTGTCTCGAAGTACGAAGACGGCATGAACGCCTCCGTCGAGGTCGCGATGGCGCTCGAGGAACTGTTCGAGGCGCCGCTGACGAGCCCGGTCGATGTCCTCGAGGGCGCCGACGAGGTCCACGAAAGCGACGCGACGCCGGACGATCCGGAGGCGGACCCGGACGACGAACCGGTCGTCGCCGTCTTCACGCGGGCCGGCTACAGCGTCCACCCGACGGTTCGCTCGCCGTTTACGGCAGTCAGCGAGGACGAAGCCGACAGCGACATCGTCCTGACGGGCCACTCGAAGTTCACGAAAGCCGCGGAAAAACGCGCCCGGATCATGAGTTCGATCGGGGCAGTCACCCGCACGCGATCGGTCTACGTCGTCGACCGCGCAAAGCAGGACTCCGTCGACGGCACGGCGCTGGTCGAACGCGAGGAGCTCACGAACCTCCGGAACGCCGACGAACTTCGAGACGTCATCCGGGAACGCTCGGAGTACGAAGAAGCGGTTTAATCTGTCTCGTTGAACCGACGTGCCGGAGTTCTCCGGACTTCTGGCAGTCAGTTCCATGTAACCTCGACCGTCCCACGGTCGGGCCAGTCACTCGAGATACGATAGTAGCCACTGAACGTCACTGCACCCGATCGCACGACTGCTATGCGATCGGTGTGTGAATCGTTTCAGTTGTTACTATAGACCGTATTAGGCAGCGTCGTCGCCGTAGGTCTCCTCGAGATACTCGATAATGTCACTACTTTCTGGCATTCCTTCGACGCCGGTCGTCTCGTCGGTGATAACTGGCACGCCGGTCTGGCCGCTGACTTCCTGAACTTCGGTTCGGTTCCGATGCGAGCGGGGGACTTCGATCGTATCGTAGTCGAGGCCGAGATCGTCGAGTTTCGTGCGAACCATCGCACAGAACGGACAGCCAGGAAGATCGTACAGCGTGATATCTGCCATCGTGGGCGAGAATAGGGGCCTCGAGCCGTAAGAACACAGTGGTTGCGGCGGGCTTCGATCGATAGCGTACGGGATCGAGCGCGAGTGGGGACGGTCTAGCCGAGCATGCCGCTCGTAGCGACGTAGAAGTAGCCGATCAGTGCGACGGCGATCGCCCACTGTCCGAGCCGGACGTCGCTGCGTTCACCCATCGCCGTTTTGATCAGGGGATACGCGATGATCCCGGCGGCCAGTCCGGTCGCAATCGAGTAGGTCAGCGGCATGATCGTGATCGTGAGCCCGGCAGAGACCGACCACGCGGGGTCTTCCCAGTCGATGTCGAGGACGCCCTGGAGCATGATGACTCCGACGGCGACGAGCGCGATGAACGACGCGTAGGCGGGAATCGCGGCGATGATCGGCACTGCGATCAGCGATAGCGCGAACAGAACCCCAACCACGAGGGCGGTGAACCCGGTGCGGCCACCCTCCTCGACGCCGGTCGAGGACTCGACGAAGGTCGTCACCGTCGAGGTACCGACCATCGCCCCGACGGTCGTCCCGACAGCGTCGGCCATCAGTGGCTTCTCGATTTCGGGGAGCTCGCCGTCTTCGTCTAAGAACTCACCGAACTGGGCGACGCCGATGAGCGTCCCGGCGGTGTCGAAGAAGTCGACGAAGAAGAACGTGAACACGACGAGGACGAACGTCAGCGGGTCGACGTCGCGCAGTCCCTCGACGAAGGCACCGGCAAGCGGCGTGATGTCGTAGTGTGGGGATGTCACCGCTTCGAAGGTGACTTCGCCGGTTCTCTCGTCGAGCAACGTCTCGGGTGCGAGTGCCGACGCACTCGCAACGCCAGTGAGTAACAGTCCCCAGCCGGCAACGGCTGTCGTGACGATGCCAGCGATGATCGCGCCCTTCATCCCGCGTGCCCACAGGATAAACGTCAAGAAGAGGCCGGCGAGCCCGAGGATCGCGGCTGGATTCTGTGCGACGTTACCGAGCGTGACCAGCGTCGCTGGATCGCCCGTCACGACCTGCATCTCTTGAAGCCCGATAAACAGCAGGAACACACCGATCCCCGCACCGACCGAGAATTTGACTGGTTCAGGGAAGAGGTTGATGACGTATTTGCGGGCCCCAACGGCCGTGATAGCGATGAAAATGATTCCTTCGACGAAAACCGCAGCGAGGGCCGTCTGCCACGGAATCCCCATCCCGATAACGACGGTAAACGTAAAGAAGGCGTTGAGCCCCATCCCGGGAGCCAGTCCGAAGGGTCGATTGGCGTACAGCGCCATCACCAGCACCGCGACGACCGAGGCGATGATCGTCGCGATCGCCAGCATCTGGAACACCTCGTTCGAGTCGTAGACGGCCCCGTCGATGGTCGTCTGCTGGTTGATGTCGCCCTGTTCGTTGAAGCCCATGATCGCCGGCAGCAACACCGTCGGGTTCACCACGATGATATACGACATCGCCAAGAACGTCGTAATCCCCGCGATCAGTTCGGTCGTGAAATCGGTATTATGTTCGTCAAATTCGAAATATGACGACAGTAACTCGATAGCCCCCATTTTGGATGCTCGAGCGTAGCAACACCGGTTAGTTAAGCGTTTTTGTCCAGCCTGCTATATCATGAAAGAACATTCATGCATATTGGTTGATATGGGTCCCGGTCAGTGGGTTCCGGCGGGGCCGCGACTGTCCTGTGGGCTTACCACGACTGCCGGACAGCAGACCGTCTGACGAGGTAACAAGCTGTTACCCGGGCTGTCAGTCTGGCTGGTCAGTTGCTGTCGACCGGTGGACGAACGTATTTCACCCCCGAGCGCGTACTGTGGTACCATGAGGTTTGTCATCGTTGGGTACGGTCGAGTCGGCTCACGGACGGCAACGATCCTCGCCGAGGAGGGCCACGATGTCGTCGTCGTCGACACCGACATCGACCGGCTCGAGCGTGTCTCCGACGACGAAATCGAGACGGTACACGGCGATGGGTCCGACGAGGATGTCCTCGCACAGGCGGGCATCGAGATGGCCGAGGCGATCGGGGCCTTTACGCCCGATCTCAACGTCAACTTCGCGGCCTGTATGGTCGGCACCCACCACGGCTGTCGAACCGTCTTGCGGATCGACGCCGATTACCGCGAGGACATCTACGAGAAGTACGCTGCAGAGGTCGACGAGATCATCTACCCCGAACGACTCGGCGCTGCAGGTGCGAAAACCGCCCTGCTTGGTGGAGACTTCAACGTCGTCACCGACCTCGCCGCAAACCTTCAGTTGACCGTCCTTGAGATCACGGAGGAGTCGCCGGCGGTCGGCAAGCGGATGAGCGAACTCGAGTTGCCCGAATCCGCACGGATCTACGCCCATGGCCGCGCACACGAGCCGCTGACGATTCCGCTCCCGGGAACGGAACTCGCGGTCGGCGACGAGGTCGCGGTCATCACCGAGACCGACCGCGCTGATGCGGTTCGGTCCGCCCTGTTACCCGCCAGTGCCTGATACGGTTTGCTGTAACGAGTGACCGGCCCGACCGCAGGACGGTCGCGGCCCCACCGGCACTGACTGACAGCAGACCGTCTGATACGAGGGATATCACCGCGGCTCGAGCCGCGGTGTCCCAGACGTGCCTCTGACACTTGTCCCGAATGGTTATGGGGGAAGAGAAACGGGAGCAGGCGCGCAGGCGAGTGGATGGGGGGAGTGTGGTGGGGAGGCCGCCAGCGCGCCTATTCGTTTCGTTACGGTGTGGGATAATAAAACCGCGTCAGACGGGGGTCAGACGGACGACGAAGCATCGTTTTCGGGACGGAAGACGAGCACGTTCTGGTGGACCATCGAGGGGACAAAGGAGAACGGATAGCCGTAGACGTGAAGGTCTTTCGTCGGGTCGTACCAGATCAGATTCGCTGCCAGCGACAGCGGCGCGGTCGACTCGATCGCCTGTGCGAGCTCCGCCGAGAGGAACTCGTAAGACTGCTCGCGATACATGTCGCCGATGAAGACGACGACGTGACCGTTCGAGGTGACGGCGTCGGAAAAGCGGTCAAACTTCTCGGCCATGTCCGCGAGCCAGTCGGCTTTCGTTTCCCAGGTTCCGCCTCCATCGGCGGGCATATCGCCGTCCTCGTCGCCCTCGGCTGTCCCGTCGAACGACCCCAGCTTGCTCTCACGAGTCCGGTTTTCGTTGCGTGTCTGCTCGAGTTCGTCCATGTGCCAGTAGGGCACGTCGGTCAACAGGAGGTCGACCGAGCCGTCGTCGACGTCGGCGATCAGGTCGGCGCAGTCGCCGTGGCGCATGTCCTGTGTGGCGAGCGGCGGTTCCCCGCAGGCACGCCGCTCGTCGTTTTCGCGCTCGAGGACCTCGTGATAGATCTCGACCCAGCGGTCGGTGCGCTCGAACCCGATCGCCTCCCGGCGACCGGTGCCCTCGTGTTCACAGAGGCTCGCACCCAGCAAGGTGCCGCCGACGCCGGCGAAGGGGTCGAGGACGGTGTCGCCGGCCTTGCTGAACCGACCGATCAGCTCCGCACAGAGCCGCGGGGGTTTCTGCCCGCCGTGTTCGCTGCGCAGCTCGTGCTGGAGGTCGGGCGGGTAGCCCTCCGCGATGACGGATTTCGTGGCGTACTTCCACTCCTTGCCCGTGAGGTCGTTGACCCGATTGCGCTCGTCGTAGATCCCCCGCCCCTCGACGTAGCGCTGGTGATCGGCCAACTCGTCGGTGTCGACCACCTCCCCGTCCTCGACCGGCAGGGATTCCTCGCGTGCGCGGTCGGCGTCGAACTCGCCGTTCTCGTCCGTGAACAGCCGACTCTGGCGGTGTCGTTCCCCATCGTCTGCCATACCCTCGAGTGCTCACGGGGACCGTTTAAACGCTTGTGCCTCGCGTCGACCGTCCTGCGTGCCCGACGTTTTTCACAACGTCCGTCGAAGAGCGCCGGTACCGATGGTTCTCGTCGTCGACGCCGTCCTGCTCGCAGTGGGCGTCCTTGCTCTGTGGATCGGCGCACGCCTCCTCGTGACCGGCGCCTCGCGGCTCGCCGGTGCAGCCGGTGTCTCCGCGCTCGTCGTCGGCCTCACTGTCGTCGCCTTCGGCACCTCCGCGCCGGAGTTCGCCGTCTCGCTCGAGGCGGCGTTTGCGGGACAGGGCGACGTCTCGATCGGCAACGTCGTCGGTTCGAACCTGTTTAACCTCGGCGTAATCCTCGGTCTTGTCGGCATCCTTTCGCCGTTTCGGGTCACGGAAACGCTGGTCCGCCGAGACGCGCTCGCGATGGCAACTGCGACGGCAGTCGCCGCCCTCGTCCTCCTGAACGGGGCCGTCTCGCGACTCGAGGGTGCGATCCTGCTCGCGCTGCTGGGCGGCTACCTCGGCGCACTCGGCATCGCGATTCGGACGGCGAGCCGAGCGGACGGTGGCCGACTCGACGCAGCCGGCGACGGGGTGACGGTCCCGCCGCTCGCCCCTGACGAAGGAGTTCCACGCGAAATTCAGCCGACGCTCGAGGGTGGTCGCGTCCTCGTGGGCCTGCTGTTGGTGATCGGAGGCGGGCGCGTGCTGATTGACTCGGCGGTCGGACTGGCCTTGGCTGTGGGCATCTCCGAGTGGGCGGTGGGCGCAACGATCGTCGCAACCGGCACCTCGTTGCCGGAACTCGTCACCTCCGTCGTCGCCGTTCGCCGCGGCGACGTTGGCATCGCGGCGGGCAACGTCGTCGGCTCGAACGTCTTCAACGCCCTCGGCGTTCTGGGGCTCGTCGCCGTCGTCCAGCCGACGGCGGTCGACCCCGCCGTCTTCCTCGGCATCGCGTGGCTCTGTGTGCTGACCGCGTTCGCGACGGTCGTGCTCGCGACCGGCCGGCGGTTGACCCGTCTCGAGGGCCTTGGCCTCGTCGCACTCGGAGCGGGGTACTGGGTCGTGAGCGTCGCACTCTGAGATCTCGACCGCTGAGCGACCGTGACAAGCGTCGAACCCGGTGACACGGGTGTTAGCGAGCATACTTGCCGCTCGCGCCCCGAAACGATCATATGAACATGCTCGTTGACGGCCAGTGGCGCACCGACGCCTTCGAGGTCACCACCGAGGACGGTTCGTTCGAGCGCCAGGAGACGCCGTTTCGCGACGAAATCCGTGATGATCCCGACGCTCGCTTTCAACCCGAGGCAGGCCGCTATCACCTCTACGTCTCGTATGCTTGTCCATGGGCTCATCGGACGCTTTTGATGCGGTCGATTCTGGGACTCGAGGACGCGATTTCGGTGTCGGTCGTCGACCCGTATCGCGACGAGGACGGCTGGCAGTTCACGCCCGAGAAGGAGGGGTGTACCCGCGATCACGTCCACGACGCGGACTTCCTCCGAGAACTCTACGTCCGTGCGGACCCGGACGCGACCTGCCGCGTGACGGTACCGGTGCTGTGGGACACCGAGGAGGATACTATCGTCAACAACGAGTCCGAAGAGATCATGCGGATGTTCGACACTGAGTTCGGTGAGTACGCAAAACGAGATGTCGACCTGTATCCCGAGGGCTATCAAGACGAGGTCGACCGGATCATCGATGCGATCTACGAGCCGATCAACAACGGCGTCTATCGGGCCGGTTTCGCCACGAAGCAGGGACCTTACGATGACGCGATAGACGACCTCTTTGCGGCGCTCGATCACTGGGACGAGGTGCTTGCAGACCAGCGCTATCTCGCGGGTGATCGGCTGACTGAGGCGGACATTGCGATGTTCACTACCCTCGTCCGGTTCGACAACGTGTATCACACGCACTTCATGTGTAACGTCCAGTCTATTCGGGAGTACGACAACCTCTGGCCATATCTGCGCGACCTGTACCAGACACCCGGCGTCGCTGGGACGGTGAACATGGACCACATCAAAGAACACTACTACACGACCCACCCCGACGTGAATCCCCACCGGATCGTCGCCCGCGGACCTGACCTCGAGTTCGGAGCCTCGCACGACCGTAACGCGCTTCCCGGTGGGCCGCCGTCGGACCTCCGCGCGGCGGCCAGTGCGGACGACTAATACGGTCTGCTGTAACGATGTACCGGTGTAACCGCAGTGCGGGTCGCGGCTGCACCGGAACTGGCTGACAGTAGTCCGTATAACAGCAGTGGATGCGAAGCGAAAACGATGTGACGGCGCTGTTACGCTCCGCCGTTTAGTGGACTCGGTCTAGGCGTCGACTGCGTCCTCGTCGGTTTCGGCGTCTTCGGCCTCGGCATCGTCGTCGGCCTCGAGCCGATCGGTGCCGGAACGGTCGGCTTCACGACGCCAGGTTTCGAAACTGTGCTCGATCTCCTCGTCCGAGACGAATACCTTCCAGAGAACCCACACGACGGCTATCACGGGGAGAAGCGGAAAAAGAACGATAACGAGTACTGCGGCCATGATATAGCCGAACAGGGACATCGGTCTGTTCGGCCCGTAGCCCGTCGACTCGGACACCTTGACTGACATGTGTGCGTCTACGAACGTGTCGGTATTCGGTGTTACGATTCGACGAGTCCAAACCGAAACGAACGCTCGCCGTCTCGACCATCGAAAATCAGGCGATTCGACCGGGCACAGACTATTGGACAGCAGTCAATACGAAGCCGGTCGCATGTATACGACCGTCACCCGTGGGGACGGCCGCGAATTCACGACCAGCTTCACGCCGTTCTGTCCGGCAGTATCAGGGTGACTCGAGCCCGTCTCGCTCGTCCGACTCGTCGCTGAGAACCGCTTCGGCGTCGTCCTGTGGGTGGTACTCGAGTGCGTGCATAGTCTCTGCCAGCGACAGGAATCGCTTGGAGTTGTTGGAGATGCCATGAGCGACCAGCGGCGACTCCTCGAGCGTCGCTGTCGCGGCTGCAGTGAGCAACCGTCGGCAGTCGCCAGGGCTGAGCCACATCGCGCGAGCATAGCGCTCGCCGGCCTCGTCCCGGTCCCGACACTCCTCGCGGAGTTCCTCGCGGGTGAGCAGCCAGCCGATCCGGAGATTGACGACCTCGAGTCCGTGGCGGTTCGCGTAGTACGACCCCATCGCCTCGCCGAAGACCTTCGTGACGCCGTAGTAGGTGTCTGGGTCTCCCGGCTCGTCCGGGCGGACGATAGTGGGGCTGTCGATCGTCGACTCCGGTCGGGTCGCCGTGGCGGTGTTTCCCATGTTCACCGCGTGATTCGAACTCGCGAAGACGACCCGTTCGAGGTCGTTTTCGATCGCGGCCTCGAAGGCGTTGGAAAGCCCGTCGACGTTCGGGCCGCGAAGCTCGTCCCACGCCGCCCACGGCGATGGGTTGGCCGCGAGATGGATCAGTACGTCTTGTCCCTCGAGTGCGTCGACGAACTGCTCGCGGTCGGTGATCTCGAGGATCGTCGTCTCGAGGTCGTCGGTTTCGTGGTGGGAAAACAGCGTCAACTCGTGGTCGTCGGTCGGGAAGGCGTCGATGATCACCCGACCGACGTTCCCCGCCGCACCGGTAATAGCGATGTCGGTCATATGGGTTCGACAGCAAACTGGCAGAAATAGATTGGCCTAGCACGTTCCAGAGGGGCGTCACTCGCTACGTTGAAGTCGGCACAGGCAAGGACCGACGCTCTCGCGGCGGCACGAGGTAGTTTGCCCGACTCTGAACAGTCAGATACTGGAGAATACCGTTGTTCGTTCGTGTGCCGACCGAGCTGCTCTTGGCGAGGTCGGTCCCGGTCATCGCCTCGCGAGTCTTGACGAAGTCGTCGATCGAGCGCTGCAGCGAGAGAAAGTGGGTGGTCGCCCAATCGCCGTCGGTCGAGTCGAAATCCCGACGCAGGATGATCGGTTCGCCGTCTTCGCGGGCTCGAGCGGCCTTTTGCGCGTGGCCGACTGTGCCTTTCCGGGCGACCTCGGCTGCGTCCTCGCTGACTTCGGTCACGCGACTCGAGTCACCGAGGTTATGCCCGGCCCCTTCGACGAGATCGTCGGCGTTGTGGGCTGGTGAGAACATCTTGGCGACGCGTTGGCCGCGGCTGTCGTCGCCGTACCATTGGCTGAGGGTCAACTTGAGCTTCGAGAGATGAAGCGTCGTGCCGCCGGCGAACGGGCCGTCTTGAATCGTCACGCGGTCTTCGCTCGCCTGCGTCTTCTTGAACCCCGATTTGAATCCCATGAACATCGGCGCGTCCTCCGGAACGGGATCGCCGTCGGGAATGCCGGCGACGCTGGACTGGTTGTCCGCCGGCAGCCCGCGCCCGATGAATCCCGACCGGCGGTCGGCCACCTCGAAGACGCCGTCGAAGGTTTCCTCGACGTCGATCCCGTTGAGTTGCTCGAGGTTGCCTTTCATGGCCTCTTCGACGCTTAAGGTGACCTTGCCGTAGTCGCTGGCCAGATGGAGCAACGCGTCGTACTCGTCGAGTGTGGGTTCTTCGAACGGTGTCAGCGCTGTCGGCGCTGGAAGCTCGACACCCGTGGGGGCTGCGTCGAATCGGTCGAAGTACGCCGGACTGTAGGCTATCGTAAATGCCAGTCCATCGTTGCCACGTTTGTACGCCTTCTCGAGCGTTCGGAACGCGGCCTCGAGTTGCTCGCGCTCGTCGGTGGCGTCGGCGGGGCCGTCGCCGACGTACTCGAGACCGAGCAGGAGGTGGTGTTCGGGTGGCAGTACGTTGCCGGCATCGTCGGTTGCGAGAAACTCGTTCCAGGCGTGCTGGCGATCGGGGAGTTCTGCAGGGGAGAGCGTCGCCTGTGGCACGTCTTCGGTCGCTTCGCGCTCGAGGCAGGCAGAGAGTGCGCTCGCACCGCCGATGGCGACGGCGCTGCGGACGAACGCGCGACGCGAGATCCCACGGTCCGATCGGTCCATAGACGACTCTGTGTGCCCGTCAGGCAAGGGGATTACGGTCCTCCCGACGACGCTGGTGTTGCTTCTGCTGGTGGTGATAGGACGGGACGAGTTCGAGGTGAACCCAGCGACGCGCCGTTCTCGACGATCCGGCTGCTCAACGATCGCGCGTCGGTGTCGAACCGCGTACTGCATAGCCTGCTGGGACGACCAGCGGTCAGAAATCTTACGAGTCCCGAGACCTGGATGACCGGTACAGCCATGGATGTCTGCGTCGTACGATAGCTATGAACGTGGTCGAAGTGTTCGTCGAGGTCGACGCGCCACCCGAAATCGTCTGGGAGGTGCTGCTCTCGTTCGACCGCTATCCAGAGTGGAACCCGCTCAGTCGGCGGGTCGAGGGGATAGAAGTTGCGGGGACGGAACAACAGAACGGGGACGACCCCGCTGACGCTCGTCGGTTTCTCGAGAGCCCGATGATCGTCACCGTCGAGCCGTATCGACGGCTTGCCTGGCTCGATCGGTTCGTCCTCCCGTTCGCACTCGATCGCTACCACGAGTTTCACCTCCAGCCCATCGACGACGGCAGCCGCACACAGTTGCTCCAGCGCGAGACGGTCCGTGGCGCACTCACCTCGCTGGTCTTCGACGAGACGAAAGTCGAACGAGCGTTTATTTCGATGAACAAAGCGATTGCTGCCCGCGCTGAGCAACAGGCAAGCGCGACGGTGTAAGCGGCTGTCGGCTGAGATCGCTGTCCGTCCGAAGGTTCAAGTACGGACGGGCGGCCAGAGTCGTCGTGATCTCTCAGACAGCACGTGGCTCACCGCTCGAGCAGGCCGACAGACTGCCGTCAGACACGGTGAACGATGGGACATAGGGCGCTGGTCGCCTACCGACGGCCGGATCACCGATACGACGTGCGATACAGTCACTGGGGTGGCGAGGGGCTGTCGCTGGCCGACGAGATCAGTGCCGTAACTCCGCTGGCAAACGGTGCAGTCGAGACATCGCTGGTCGCGGAGTCAGTCACGTGCGATCGACTCCTGACAGACCAACTCGATCCGTGCGTCTACGAGGCGCTGTATCTCGTCGATCCAGCAGCAGACTACGCAGTCGACACGTACCGCGTCTGCTGGCTCGAGTGGGGGAACGACCGCGACAGAGGCCGCGGCGCGATCGTCGCGGTCGATCCTGCTGACGATCGACCGCTCAGGAACTGGTTTCGCGCGATCAAAACCGCACTCGCCGACATCATCGAAATGGGCGGCCTCTCGCGGCGAGCCGCACAGGCCTATCTCGAGGCTCGCGTCTGCGAGGAGTACGAGGGCACGGTTTACACGTACGGCGAATCGGTTGGTGACGGACACGATGGCGGGTACATGCCGCCGCCCGATCGGTACCCATAGCCGACTGCCGCCTCGCGGATCGACGGACCCGGCTTACGGAGACCGGAACGCCTCGTCCCGAGTTACTCGTCGGCGCTCCAGTGGGCGTCCGCGAGCGTCCGCTGGACGACCTCGTCGCCGACGGCTGCCGCCAGCGTCTCGAAGCCGGCCCGTTCGCGTCGGTCGCCCGCGTTGGCGACCAGCCGCGAGACGATGAACTCCGGCGTCGACCGACCCACTGTATCGAAACGCGGCTGGTAGTCGACGAGTAACTCGAGGTCGGCGTTCAGTCCCTCCGCGAAAATGCCGTCGACCCGTGCGTCGGCGGGCAGCGGCTCTAAGTCGTCCGCGAGGTGGGTGACGAACACACCAAGCGCTTCGCGGTCGACGGTCAGCGTCACCAGCCCGTGTAACAGGTCTGCCGCACTGCCCGGTTCCGTGATCGCTTCGAACTCGTCGACCAGCATCAGCGTCCGACCGCCAGCGGACAGCGGCGGGACGATCGAGCGCAACGTGGACTCGAGGACGCCGGCGTTGAAACTCGCGTGGCGACGGTGAAAGACCAGCGAGTCGACCGGTGTCACCTCCGCGCGGTCTGCGGGCACCGGCAACCCCATCGTCGCCAGCAAGACGACCTGACAGAGCGTCTCGAGTAGTGTCGTTTTCCCGCCGCTGTTGGCTCCGGTCAGGACGGCGACCCGTTCTTCGCCGGGAATCGCATTGATGTCGTCCGGAACCTTCGTGACGCCGTGTTCGCCGAGCCCGTAGGTAACTGGCTGGACCGAGTCGCCGTCACGCGCCGCGAGCGTCAGGTTGCGTGCGTTGACGACCGAGACGGCTGCCTGTGCTTCTTCGACGAACGTTGGCCGGGTACAGTCGTACGCGAGCGCAAAGCGGGCCAGCGAGAGCTGTAAGGCGATGTCGTCGATTGCTTTGACGGCCCGATCGACGGCTTCGCGAGCGTCCGCGAGCGTTTCCTGGAGCTCACTGGCGACGGTCGTTTCGCGTTCGTCGACCGCTGCGGTGAGATCGCTCCGGAGGGTGCGCAACGTCCCACCGACGAAATCGGTCGCGTCCGTCGCGTCTGTCGGCATCGCGTCTCGAACCTGATCGATCGTCACGTCGGCCTCGCTCAGCAGATGATCCTCGAAGGACTGGCGAAAGCCCTCGACATCGCGGACACCGTCCGAACGCAGGTCTTCGATTAGCGAGAGGGCGTCGGCGTCCAAATCCTCGACAGTTCCCAGCGCGTCCCGAAGCCGGTCGAGTTCCTCGTCTGCACCCGCGCGAACGTGGCTCCCGTCCAATGCTGTTAGGGCTTCAGCGGCCTCCGCCAGTCTCGCGCGCTCGAGGTCGGCAATCGCGGCGAACGGTCCGGAATCGACGCCAGCCTCGAGCAACGCGAGCGCGGCCTCGACGGCGGCGCGTTCGCTGCCCTCGCGGTCGTCGTAGCGCTCGTAGGCATCGAGCACCGCCTCGCGATCAGCCTCGGCGAGGTCGGCCCAGGCGTCTCTGGCCGCGAGGACATCGTCGAGGCGCTCCTCCATCGCTGCCCGACTCTCGAGTGGCGTCAGCACCCGAATGCGATCTGCCGCGCGCTGCGTGACGGCGTGGTCGACCGCCAGATCGAGCAGTTCCTTGTAGGCCGAGCGTGCGTCACTGGTCGCTAACACGTCCATGCCGGCACTGTCGGTTGCCCGCCGGAGAATTCGCGTCGCCCGCCCGCGGGCTAACCCGGCGTCGGCAAGCGCCCGGACGTCCCCACTCTCGATCGCCTGAACCGCCCGCTCGCGGCCCAGCGTGTCGACCAGCGTCTCCCGTGTCTTTGGACCAACTCCCCAGTACTCCTCGAGTCGCATACACGTTGACTCGAGGGAACGCTCTTGATACTGCCGGACACAGATTCATCCCCACACAATCGGCTTCGCGATTCGTAATCGCTCGTTGGAGCGAGAGCAGGCCGTGGTGAGGCTTCGTCATCGTCTGATTATCGGACAGTATCCACGTTTGTGCATATAATTCGATTCTAGGACTGCCTATAGAAGCACAAACACGGGGGTTTTTATCGGCTCGATGCCCTACTGACTCCCATGACTGATGGGCGGGGCGAGACTCCCCGGCGAACAGGAATGACCGAAAAGTGCGGCGTCGTCGGCGTCTCACTCGACGGTCGGGACGCGGCACGACCGTTGTACTACGCACTCTATGCGCTCCAGCACCGGGGCCAGGAGTCCGCAGGAATCGTCACACACGACGGCTTCCAGCAGCACAGCCACGTCGAAATGGGCCTCGTCGGTGACGCCTTCGGCGAGGATGATCTCGAGACGCTCAACGGGGCGGCCGGGATCGGCCACGTCCGGTATCCGACGGCGGGCTCGGTCGATTCCTCCTGTGCACAGCCGTTCTCCGTCTCGTTCAAGAGCGGGTCGCTTGGTCTCTCGCACAACGGCAACCTCGTCAACGCCGACGAGATCCGCGAGGAACTCGCGGCCGCGGGACATGCCTTTACGAGTGACGGCGACACCGAAGTCATCGCCCACGACCTCGCGCGCAACCTCTTGGAGGAGGATCTTGTTCGGGCCGTCAAGCGCACGATGGGACGCATCCACGGCTCGTACTCGCTGACGATCAGCCACGACGACACGGTACTGGGCGTGCGCGACCCACAGGGGAACCGACCGCTGTGTATCGGCAAACTCGAGGACGGCTACATTCTCGCGTCCGAATCGGCAGCGATCGACACGCTCGATGGTGAACTCGTCCGTGACGTGCGGCCAGGTGAACTGGTCGTCCTGCAGGACGACGGCCAAGGCTTCGATACCTACCAGCTCGTCGAACAGGAACACACCGCCCACTGTTTCTTCGAACACGTCTACTTCGCGCGCCCGGACAGCGTCATCGACGACACCCTCGTCTACGAGGCCCGGCGCGAACTCGGGCGCAAGCTCTGGGAGGAAAGCGGCGTCGAGACCGACGTCGTGATGCCAGTGCCCGACTCCGGGCGCGCGTTCGCCTCAGGCTATGCCGACGCTGCAAGCGAGACGACTGCCGACGGCGAGCCGCGAGCCGAGAACGACGACGGCGTCGAGTTCGCCGAGGGGCTGATGAAAAACCGCTACGTCGGCCGCACCTTCATCATGCCGACCCAGGACGAGCGCGAACGCGCGGTACGGCTGAAACTCAACCCGATCAAGTCCACGATTGAGGGGAAGACGGTCACCGTCATCGACGACTCGATCGTTCGCGGGACGACCTCGACCCAACTCGTCCAACTGCTCAAGGACTGCGGGGCCGAAGAGGTCCACGTCCGTATCGGCGCACCGGCGATCGTTGCCCCCTGTTACATGGGCATCGACATGGCCACCCGCGAGGAACTGATCGCCTCGGACAAGTCGACCGCCGACATCCGCGACGAAATCCGCGCCGACAGCCTCGCGTACCTCTCGACCGACGCCGTCGCCGAGGTGCTCGAGAAAGACCGCATCGACCTCTGTCTGGGCTGTGTCACGGGCGAGTATCCCTACGACATCGAGGGCGAGGAAACCGACCGCGACGTGAGTCGGCCCGATATTAGCGGGCCGGAGCTCCCTGCGGACGACTAGAACCACGAAATTTTACCGAGGGCCATCGCGCTGTGCGGCGAAGCCGCCAGCACGATAGACCGCAGCGTAAAATCTTCAAAAGAGCGTGAAGCGCTCTTTTGGATTTCGCGGGATCTTTGATCCCGCTCAGTTTCGATCAAAATCACTTCTCTTTCCCGTTGGGTCAGTCGTCGTCCCGCTCGCTCGCTTTGCTTGCTCGCGGCTGGAATAGACGGGCCGCGGAACGCACAAGACGCTGACCGGCCAACTCGAGGTATGCCACTCTTGCAGTTCGAGACGACGCTGTCGCTGTCGGACGCAGAGAAAACCGCCTTCGCCGAGCGGGTGACAGATCTCTATACGACCGAGATGGCGACGACCGCGGGACACGTCGCCGTGACGATCCGCGAGCGCAATGGGGCCGACCTCCATCTCGGACGCGCCGTCGAGGGACCGTTGCTCTTTCTCGACGCGGAGATCCGACAGGGCCGAACGTTCGACCGAAAGCGGGCATTCGCCCTCAAAACGATGGCATACGTCGGTGAAACGTTCGATGTCCCCGACGAAAATCAGAAGGTCGTCTTCACCGAGCATCCCGGCGAGGCGATGATGGGCGTCGACCGAGTCGGCGGTGAGTGGTCCGGAGACGACACCGAGTCCGAATAGAGCTCGAGCCCCAGTTGTGGCGGCTATCGAAGACAGGCAGCGACGACCGCGAGCATCTCCTCGCCCCGGACTTCGTCGGCGAACAGCGGCACGCGCCGGACGTCGGTCCCGCGGAAGAGGTCCTGTGCCTCGGCTAAAGCGGATTGCTGGACATCCCAGCGTCGTTGACAGAACTCACAGTCATCGAGGTTCGGCTGGAGGAACTCGCCCTCGACGTCGTCGGTGACGTTCGACAGCGGCTCCATCACCCGGTTGACGACGACGGTGCCGACGGGAATCTCGAACTCCTGGAGTTGCTGGCGCAGTCGCTTCGATTCGAAGACGCTCATCTCCTCGGGGATCATGACGATCCGGAAGTCCGTCCGTGCGGGATCTTGCAGGGCGGCCCGCAGCCGCTCGATGCGCTCGCGAAGGACTTCCAAGTCCTCGAGCTCGTTTTCGTTTTCCGGCGCCTCCTGACCGCCGAACATTCCTTTGACGCCCTCTAACATGCCGCCGATGCGCTGGCGGAACTTCATCAGCCGGCCCATCATCGTGTCCATGATCTCGGGCAACTGCAGCAGGCGGAGGGTGTGGCCGGTCGGGGCCGTGTCGACGACGACGCGCTCGAAGCGCTCGTCGTCCATGTACTCGAGTAAGAGTTGCATCGCGGCGGCCTCGTCAGCGCCGGGCATCGCGCCGCCGAAGAGGGCGTCCATCGGTGATTCGCCGCCGAGCATGTCGCCGAGACCCCCGAGTGGGCCGCCCTCGGCTCCTTCACCACCGGGGAAGGGGGAGGCACCGCCCGCGCCCGCTCCGCCGGCGAATGGATCGTCGTCCGCTTCCGTTCCGGCACCTGCACCCGCACCGCCGAAGGGAGTCTCGCCGCGTTCCATCGCAGCCTCGGGATCGATCTCGGCTGCATAGAGCGGGATGTCGTCCCGGATGCGACCAGGTTCGGCTGGAATGTCGGTATCGAAGGTGTCGGAAAGCGAGTGTGCGGGGTCGGTCGAAACCACCAGCGTCGGCGTCCCGGCGCGGGCGCTGTCGAGGGCAGTCGCAGCCGCCATCGTCGTCTTCCCGACGCCGCCTTTCCCACCGTAGAGGACGTAGTCGGGGCCGTCGATCGGCTCGTCGGACGGCTCGACGTCGATGGTGTCGCGCTCCTCATCGGCGTCGACGGAGTCCGTCGGCGTAACCTCGATGGTGTTTCCACCTTCGTCGCTGTCCATCGTCGATTCGTCGTCCTCCTCGACCGGTTCGACGTCGATGCCGCTCATACCCCGGGGTTTCCTGCCCCGACACGAGTATTCGTCGGTCTCGAGCGCCCACCGCTGTCGCCATCAGTCGAAATACGCTGCCAGTCGCTCAGCCGCTTCCTCGACGCGTGGTGTCACGAGCGCGAACCGCAGCCACTCGCTGCGCGCGTCGCCGAAGGCCTCGCCGGGCATCCCGGCCACGCCGGCCTCGTCGATTAATCGCTCGACGTTTGCAAGCGTGCCCGGATACCCCTCGAAGCGTGCCATCACGTAGAACGAGCCACTCGGCGTGGTGTACTCTGCGCCTGCCGCCTCGAGTGCGTCGGTAAACGTCTCGACTCGCTCGCGGAGCCGCTGGCGGTTTCGCTCGTAGTACTCGGGCCCTGTCTCGCGAAGCGCCTGCAGGACCGCGTACTGAGCCGGGCGAGTCGTCGCGACGTTGACCAGCATGTGACGACTCTTGGCGTCCGCGACGAGTTCTGGCGGGAAGATCGCGTAGCCCACCCGGAACCCGGTGATCGCCATCGACTTCGAGAACGCGTTGGTGACGATCCGGTTGCCCGAGTCGGTCTCGAGTGCGCTCGCGAACGCCCCCGAAAGGTCGTAGTGGTCGTACACCTCGTCGCTGATCAGGATCGCGTCGTACTCCTCGGCGATGGCGACGAGTTCGCGCATCGTTTCGGCGGGATAGACCGCGCCCGTCGGGTTGTTCGGCGTGTTCACGACGATCGCGGCCGTCTCGTCGCTTGCAGCCGTCCGGACGGCGGCGGGGTCCAGGTACCCCTCGTCGTCGGTCGCGACGAACCGCTGTGTCCCACCGAGCATCGTCGTCTTCCCCGGATAGTAGGGATAGACCGGGTCAGTCAGCAGTATCTCGCTTCCGCACTCGCGCTCGAGGGCTCGCGCCATCGCGAGGTAGTTCGCCTCGCCCGCACCGTTCGTGACGACGACCTGCTCGGCGTCGACGCCGCGGCGGGCGGCAATCTCCGCGCGCAACTCGCGCAGTCCCTCGCTGGGTGCGTACTGGAACCGGTCTGGCTCGAGGTCGGCGTACTCGCACAGCCCCTCCCGGAGCGCCTCGGGGGGTTCCCAGTCGGGGTTCCCGCTGACCATATCGATGACGTCGCGGTCCGCCGCGTCCGCATACTCCATCACGTGGAAGAACAGCGGCGTCTCGTAGTCCATACCGGATACTCGGGAGCCACGCCCCGTGTTCTTTCCGTTTTCAGGTTACACAGTGTGCCGTCGATATCGCGATCGCCACCCTCGCTTTCACAACGGTGTCGCTCGTCGACTCGAGCATGAACGACGACATCGACCGCGAGTTGCCGATGGCAGTCGGCGATGCGCTTCGCGACCGTGACGAGACGCTTGCCGTCGCCGAGTCCTGTACCGGCGGGCTGATCGGTGCCGCAATCACCGCCGTCCCGGGTGCCAGCGACTACTTCGACGCCGGATTAGCGACCTACGCCTACGACGCCAAGCGCCGCCACCTCGGCGTGAGCCGCGAGTCACTGGACGAACACGGTGCCGTCTCCGAACCAGTCGCCCGCGAGATGGCACGGGGGGTCCGCGACGTTACGGACGTCACGTGGGGGGTCGCGACGACCGGGATCGCCGGTCCGACTGGCGGGACCGACGACAATCCGGTCGGGACTGTCTATATTGGCATCTCCTATGCGGGCCCGTGGGGCAGCGAGGAATCGTATGCGACCATCTCCCGGTACGTCTTCGACGGCGACCGAGCCACCGTTCGCGCGAAGACCGTCGACCAGGCGCTTGAGGATCTGCTCGCCGAACTCGAGGCCCAGTAACGCCCGAGACCCGTCGGCGTCGGCGACTCTCTCGAGAGAAAACTATTCCCCACAGGCATCCCCAGATGCGGGTAGATGAACAAGAAGGGTCACGTGCTAAACGCCGTGTTGTTGAGCATCGGGCTGGGGTATCTGCTCGTGCCGGTGGGGGATCTGGAGACGTTCAAGACGATCCTAATGATCGGCGTGCCGGTCACGCTGGGAGCGCTCTTTCCGGACGTCGACACTGCCTTCGGTAAGCACCGAAAAACGTTGCACAATCTGCCAATCTTACTCGGCTTCGTCGCCTTTCCGTACGTCTTCGGCAATCTCGAGTACGTCTGGATCGGCGTGTTGACACACTACGTGCTCGACGTGGCGGGGAGCAAGCGCGGAATCGCGCTGTTCTATCCGATCTCGAAACAAGAATATGGACTCCCGACAGGAGTTACAGTCAGCAGCAAGCGCGCTGATTTCGTGACCGCGGTCGTCACCGTTGGCGAACTAGCACTGGCCGCCGTGGTCGTGTTTGAACTCCCCCAGTTTGCATTTGAACTGGGACGACAGCTCGTCGGCCTGTAACGCTCTTGCAGTTCCGAGTTCGTCTACAGCAGGGTTCGTGACTCGAGGGTGCGGTGCCTTCGATCGGGTGGCCAACTCGAGTAAGATACCTGAGATGACCCTCGGTTCTAAAACGCGTCCAGGAGGCGACTACCGCCGGTTCGGCGTCCACTCGTCGCAGGCGTCCATGTCGTCCATCGCCGTCTCGTGGCGGGCACAGTAGGGAACCATCCCGTCCGAGGACCGGACGTATTCGAACTGTGCGCAGTTCCCACAGTAGCGGTCCGTCGGTTCGGCTTGCTGGTCGGTCGTCGACTCGACGATTTCGGCGTCACGACCGTCGCCGACGTCGAGCGGTGAGGAAATATCCGAGGCCGCGGAGCCGCCGTCGCTGGTGGCTGCACCGACGTGTCGGCCACGTTGTGAACTGCGACTGCGAGTCGGTGGTGACTCCTGTGACGTACTCATACTCGAGCGCTCGTCGTACGAGAGCGCCGCTCCGGACGTGTCATCCACGTTGGTCTGTGTCTCGACGTCTCCGTCGGGCGTCCCGCCGAGGAATCCGATCCCGCCAAGGCCCTCCGAGACCTCCTCGTCGTCCGACTCGATAACCGTCTTGTTGTGTCGGGTGACGTTCATCTGGAGGGACCCGCCAGGGTCGTTGCGCCGCTTGAACGTCGCGATGGCGCTGAACAGACTCCACACGGACGTCAGAAGCCCGAGCAGGTAGACGACCGACACCTCGAGCGTGAGCTGCTGGCCGTAGCCACGCCAGTGTGTGGGGTAGGCGTGCCAGAAGAGTGCGACGCCGAGCAGACAGAGACTGCCACTAATCACGGCGGCGGCCTGGATGCGACGGCTGGCCGGTAAGACGACGAAGACGCCGACGAGCGCAGTCGGGACACTCAACCCGGCGAGGACGCCCCCGACACGGACGGTCGCGAACTGGGGGGCGATGTCTCCGGAAAGAGCGACCACATACCCGCCGAAGAGGTCGGTCGTTGCCACGAGTACGGCTACGACGGCCAGGACCGCACCGAGAAGCACGAGCGCCGTTCCCGCATACAGCCGGCGGCTCGTCACCCCCGGTCCGGTCCCGTCGTAAACCTCCGTCAGGCTTGTCATACGCAGCCGTTCGGTGCCCCGCCACAAAACGATACGTCAGACACATCTCGATTGCCGGAGAGGTTCCGATGGTCGCGGGGCTCCGAACGGTCTGTGGAAGCGAAAGTTTGAATCGCTGGGCTCGCAAACGGTCGCGCATGAGTGACGAGGACGAGGACGCGGAGCCGACTGTCTCACTCGGGACACACACGCCCGTCGAGGGCGCGCCACTCGCCCGCGTAAGTTCGCGGCTGACCTGGCCGAAAGAGAAAAGCGAAATCGACCGCCTCGAGGGCGAGACTGTACTCCGGACCCCTGACGGCCCCCGTGAGCTGTCCGACGTGCTCGACGCTATCGATGAGACGTACTTCCAGCGCCACCAGGAGTTCGAGACCCACGTCCGTGACGTGATCGGGACTGGCCCGATTCCGACTGCTGACGAGTAACACAGTGTCGTCCGAGCCGGACCAACACGGCGCTGGCTGGCTTCGGGACCGGCTGCGGCTATCCTGGGTCCAGAAAACGCTGCTCCTTGGTGCCGTGCTCTCGCTGTTGTGGATGCAGCTGGTCCCCGGCGAGTTAGATCGCCGAATCGTCGTCGACGGGGTGCTTCTGATCGGTGGGCCGCTCGCGCTCGGCCTCTCACACGGGAACCGCATCGGGTGGCACGTCGATCGCGTCGCGATTCGAAATACCGTCCTGCTCGCGCTGTTCGTCCTCCCCTTCTATGTCGTCGGCTCGACGCTGCCGACGATCCGTGCATACTATCCGATCTGGACGACGTCCGCCGCACCCGCGGCGTTTCTCCCACACGCGATGAAGCTCATGGTACTCGCACTCGCCGCCGAGACCTACTATCGTGGGCTGCTCTGTGTCGGCGTCAAGGAAATCGGCATCGTTGCGGTGTTTATCAGCCCCGTCGTCTACATGCTCCATCACACCTCGAAGCCGCCGATCGAGTTCGTCCTGTCGGGCCCGACGGACGTCCTCTTCGGTGCCGTCGACTACGCGTCCGACTCCATTCTCCCGTCAGTAGTCGCCCACGGCGGCGGCCTCGTCTTGCTCGACTGGCTCGTCATACACGAACCAGTGTTCGATCCCCTCCCCGTGATCCGCTTTCTCGAGTGGGTGCCGATCCCGCTGTAATCAGCAGTGACCCGGTCCCCGTCTTTCACCCGGTCTCTCTGGTGACAGGCGATCGATCGATGATCGTCGCCTGCGGCCCTCTAGTTGGCTGAAATTACAGTCAATACTATCAACACTTATGCCCTTCTCGTGAAAGATGAGTATATGGACGCTCGGTCCTCGGTGTTCGCCCTCCTGATCTGCGTCCTCGGCGTGCTTGCTGCGCTGGTTGTCCTTCCGCTCGTCGAGTACGTGCTGGCTGCTTGTCTGCTTGCGGTCGCGCTCCGACCGGCCTACGAGCGACTGGCTCACCGCGTCGGCGCGCGAACCGCCGGTGTCACGCTCACTGGTCTTGCCGTCGCTGGAGCCGTCGTTCCGCTGGTCGTCGTCTCGCTGCTCGTCCTCGAGACCGCCACATCGGTACTCGAGGCAGTCTCTGCGGATCACATCGCCGCAGCCGGGCAGACGTTTGCACGAACGACGCTCGGCATGGACGAGCGGACGGCCGCGACACTCGAGGCAGCACTGTCGAGTGAACTCACGGGTGCGATCGGGGCAGCGACGGACGTAACCCTGTCCGAGACCCTCGGCGTCGTGACTGCTGCCGTCGATGTCGTCATCGGGACGCTCGTGTTCGTTTTCGTGCTGTACTACTTACTCGTCGACGGTCCTACAGCCCTCGACTGGGTCCGACGGATCGTCCCGCTCGAGCGCTGGCTCGTCGACGAGCTGTTCGCGGAGGTTCATATCGTCATCTGGGCGGTGCTCCGTAGTCATTTGCTTGTCGCCGTGCTGCAAGGGGTACTCGGTGGACTGGGACTCGTTCTGCTCGGTGTTCCGAACGCGGTCGTATTGGCGGTCGCGCTGTCACTCGTGTCGGTGCTCCCGACGGTCGGGATCTGGCTCGTCTGGGGACCGGTCACCGTTACCCACGCGCTTTCGAGTAGCCTCCTCGGCAGCGTGGCGTTGCTAGGCTATGGAATCGCCGTGCTCGCGGTCGTCGACACGTATCTCCGGGCGCTGTTCGTCGACCAGCGATCCGGGCTGCATCCAGCGGTCGCGCTGG
The DNA here is from genome assembly GCF_041821085.1 of Natrinema sp. HArc-T2. Taxonomy (NCBI): domain Archaea; kingdom Methanobacteriati; phylum Methanobacteriota; class Halobacteria; order Halobacteriales; family Natrialbaceae; genus Natrinema; species Natrinema sp. HArc-T2. The sequence goes on from NZ_JBGUAZ010000003.1 coordinate 436,985, forward strand.
TGGGTGTCGTCGGCGGCGGCGTGCTGTTCGGCATCGTCGGCCTGTTCGTCGGCCCGGTCATCCTCGCAGCGTTCAAAGCCAGTGTGACCGTCGTCGATCGCCTCGAGCACTCGTCGTCGAGCGACGGTTCCGATACTGATCCCGATCGCGGACGCGAGACGACGTTCACGGAGCTCGACCAGTAGCTCGATGGCGTCTCGGACCGACCGGCTGATTCAGTCTCGGTTCGAGAAGGCGTTCAGGTTCGACTGCAATCCAGCCGCGAGTTCGGATTTGCGCTGCAGTCGCCCGTAGGAGACCGGGAGTCGTGTCGCGACCTCCGCGACTGCCTCGTGGAACGTTTCGGCTTCGCCGTATCCTCCGTCGAAGGCGTTGCGAACGCTCTCGCGAACTTGCCAAACGCCGACGGGTGCCCAGTAGTCGTCAGACACCTCGCGCAAGACGAGACATTTCGCCTGTCGACCGATCGACTCGAGCTGCTCGAGGACACCCAACCGGGCGGCGTAGTAGGCACCCGCAGTCTCCTCGACGTAACTCGAGCGCCCCTCGTAGCCCTCGCTGGCGCTCTGGAGCCAGATGTCGTCGTTCGGGTTCGGATTCCAGATGCTGCCCGGCGCTTTCATCTCGACGAGTTCGAACTCCCAGGTGCCGGGTGCGAGGACGACCCAGTAGCGGTTTCCCATGTACTCGTTGGCCCAGACCTGCACCTCGTCGACGCTGGGTGCGTTCCGGATGCGCCCACGCAAGTACTTCCCGACGGTGTCGTCGACAGCCGTGATCGACCACCGCGTTGGCACGAGTCGGCGCTGTTTGGTCTGGCCGAGTGCGCCAGCCGACAGAATCGAGTTGATGTCGTAGACATCGAAGCCGCGCCGATAGAGATAGGTCATCGCTCCCTGGGCCTGCCAGTCGTCGTCCTCGAGCGTCTTTTTGACTGGCCGGGGCACGTATGGGTTCTCGCGCAGCTCCGCGTTGCGCGCGTTGGCACGCGGGCCCCGCGGCGTCGCCACGTCCGTCCCCGCGTCCAGCCCGAGATCAGGAGTATCGTCTAACCCGATTTCCAAGTCGACCGGGCGGTCGGCGATCGCGACCTCCCGCTGGACGCCGACGAAGCCGTCCCACGTGTCGTGGACCGAGGGCGTCAGCCGGCTCGCGATCGACGGCGAGTCGACGTTGGCGCGCTTGCTCGAGTTCAACAGGCCGGTCCGGCGCTGAAGCACGTCGTCGATGGCATACCCCTGCCGGTACCAGTCGCCGTCGGTGACGTACTCCGTAGCAGCACTTTCATCGCCGACCGGCGAGAGCAGTCCGACGGGAATGTCGGGATAGTTCGACCGCCCGACGAAAATCGACGGTGCGGTCGAGCCGACGAGGGTGTCGCCACTGACGGCGTCGTCGAACCGCCGCTCGAAGTCCTCTAGGTGGTCCGTGATCGCGTAGGACTTCTCTTTGGCGAGGCGGCGACGTTCTGCCTCCTCGTCGGGCTCTAACTCCTCGATGTAGTCGTCGAGGCGCATTCACTCGCCGTAGGACGGGCACGACTTTGAATGTTGATACTGTCGAAAAACGTTGGTGACCGAGTGAGATGTCAGAGGCAGAGATCCGGTCGGGCGTCGAGCAACCGGATCTCACATCGATGTTTCGACTGGGGTATAAAGTATCCGCCACCGTCTTTTCTCCCTCTGAAAACGCGACCGGCACTCGCCGTTTCGGAAGCGTGATCATCGTCCCCGGCTCGGTTCGCTCGCGCAGCGGTCGAAAGACAACCGTTAAAAACGGCGGGCGGGAAGGGAGGTGTATGAGTACGACCGACGACCGAGAGGCACGTGCCTGTGTCTCTTGCGGGCTCAACATCGCGGGCACGAACGCTGCCGCGTTCAAATGTCCCGACTGCGGCCAGCAGATCTACCGCTGTGCCAAATGTCGCAAGCAGAGCAACCTCTATGAGTGTCCCGACTGCAGTTTCACCGGCCCGTAACTACCATGGGAAAAGTCGCTGCCAAAATCAAGGTCATGCCGGACAGCCCCGAAATCGACCTCGACGCGCTCCAGGAGCGCCTCGAGAGTACCCTCCCCGAGGGTGCGAAGATCAACGGCGTCGAACGTGAAGAAGTCGCGTTCGGCCTCGTTGCGCTTTACCCGACCGTGATCGTCCCCGACAGCGCGGGCGGCACGGAGACCGTCGAGGAGAACTTCACCGAAGTCGACGGCGTCGAAAGCGTCGGCGTCGAGAACGTCGGCCGTATCTAAACGGCGAGCGTCGTCCGTTTTTATACTGTGAGCAAACAGTAAGTAGCTGTGCGATCGTGTCTCGACGCCTGTCGCCGCCCGCGACGGCGTCTCGAGTTCGATCGAGATGTGAATCTGCTGTCGGACAGTAGCAGCCGGCTCGGCGCAGGACCGCTCGAAGCCAGCAGAGCTGGCAGTATTACTCGCACGGGGCGTTCGCTGTCGCTACTGGATTGTCTATAGTAACAGCTGAAAACGATTCACACACCGATCGCACAGCTCTCGTGCGATCGGGTGTACAATGACTTTCAGTGGCTACTATAGAGTCGACGAACGCTTACTGGTTTGGCTCCTGATCGTCGCGGTTCGCACCGAGGTTAGCCTGCGAGACGATCTCTGCGCCGATCGGTGAGAGGTCGACGGTCACGTCGTCGGTGACGGCCTTGCTGATTTCGTCTAAGTTCCCCGCGAGGACGGTCAGCACGTCGTCGGGATTCGTGTAGACGAGCATATTTCCGTCCTGGCCCTCCGCGACGAGTTGCGTGTCGTTGAGCACGATTTGATCGTTCTGAATCGTCGCCGAGACGACCGGCAGCGCCGCCGGTTTCCCCTGTTCGTCATCTCTGACTTTCCGGATGTGGACCGCATCGAGGTCGAGGACATCTTTGTGTTCCTTGATCTGTTCGGCGCAGTTGACCATGTCGTTGAGAAGCGCCGTGCGACGCTCGTTGCCGTGATCGCCATCGAGACAGTGCTGACAGACGCGGAGTTCGAGTCGCATTATCCCGTTTTCGTCGTCGACACCGATGAGAATTCCGCTTCAGTCGCGTGGTCACCCGCGGTCAGCGCGCTGGCAGCGACCGTGCGGATTCACGGCCTTACTCGCGTAATTGGTCGCAAATCTCATGGATCCTGTCACTTCCCTGTGGGACGTAGCCGCCGTGATAACACAGCGTATGGTCGATCTCGAGGTCAGCTAGCGTCTCGACGGACTCGATCGCGCGGTCCATATCCGGCGTGAACTGCGGTTTCGGACCGTCAAGGGGCTCAGCTCCGTCCGCGACGAGTGCGTCACCCGCGACGAGCAGGTTTCCATCGGGGAAGTACAGCGAAACGTGCCCCGGCGCGTGGCCCGGCGTCGCGACGACTTCCATGGGGCCGGCAACCGTCGGAATCCGAACCCCGCCGACCAGTTCGATGTCGACAGCGACGGGCGGGTAGCGGTCGCCGTCGCTCTTGATCGGGTCGCGCTCGCCGGCGACGTACGGCGCTTCCGCGTGGTGAGTCGCGACGACCGCATCGACGCGTTCGTTCAGTTCTGATAGCCCACCGGCGTGGTCTCCGTCGTGGTGGGTGAGGACCACCAGCCAGATATCCTCGAGGTCGTAGCCTAGGCTCCGTAGGTGGGTCTCGAGACCGCCGATAGCACTCTGTGGACCTACGTCGCACAACACGAGGCCGCGGTCGGTCTCGACGACCGTGGGACTAATTGTCAGTTCTCGCTCGCCGTACTCGACCGTGATCGGCAGCGTGTGCACGCCAGCGTCTTCCGCCATACGACGACCATTCGAGGCCAGCACGATAGGTGTGGGTGTCCCGCGGTCCCTCGCTGCTCACGACGCGAGGGGCACACTCGAGCAACCCGAATACGTGTGTTTTATAACCGTCACCGGACAAAGCGGTCGTACGACTATGCCGAAATCTAATGGCCCTCGTCAGGGAACCCGGCGAAAGCTCGCAAACGATCCTCGAGACCGCGGCACGTCGCCGCCACAGCGTGCGATTCAGGAGTACGAAGAGGGTGAGAAAGTCCACCTGAAGATCGACCCAAGCGTTGCGGACGGTCGCTTCCACCCGCGCTTCGACGGTCTGACCGGCGAAGTCGTCGGCAAACAGGGTAGCGTCTTCAAAGTCGAGATCAACGACGGCGGCAAGGACAAGACCCTGCTCGTCGCCGCGGCTCACATGCGCGCGCAGAACCAGGAAAAGAGCCGGATCTGAACAGGGATGACGATCTTCAAAGAGATCGTCGACGAGGAGTTCCTGACGGTCTCGGAGACGAAGGAGCTGCTCGCCGACATCGAAGCCGAACGCGCGATGGACGAGGATCGCGAGCTGCGCTACGAACTCGCGCGAGCGATCGAACACGCCAATCGATTCGCCGTCCTCGAGCCCGAGGAGGCGCAGGCGCTCGTCGACGCCCTCCAAGAGTTGGAGAAGGTCGACGAGCCGACGGCCTACAAGATCGCCAACCTCCTGCCACAGGACCGGGACGAACTCCGGTCGGTGTACGCACAGCAGCGCTACTCGCTGTCGGGGGACGAACTCGACGACATTCTCAACGTCGTCGCACAGTACGTCTAATACGGATCGCTGTCCCGCGTTCTCGGCTTATCGTACAGCCATCGTGCGGTCGAATGTGTAGTGACTATCAGTGGCTACTGCTCGAAGCAGTTCGGTTACCGACAGGCGGTTGTCGCCTCCGTGCCGCCTCTTGAAAGCGAGCCGACTATTTAAGTACGCCCTCGCCGTAGCAAACGACAATGAGCGAAGCCGATGGCGACGAGATGGACGTTCGGCGCGCGGTCGTGTTGGATTACCTCGCACACGGGCTGTCTGACGACGGTCGACCGCAGTACGCGAAGTCACCGGCAGGGTACGCTGTCGGCATCGAAGACTTCCAACTCTATCAGGTCGCGTTCGACGAGGACGAACGGCTCACGATCGGCAGCGAGGTCGTCGTCAAACCTCCCGTCGAACGCGAGGTCGTCACCGAAGCCCACCGCGTCGAGTACGACGACCTCTCCTCGGGTGCCCAGTCGGAACTCGAGTACGTCGTCGCCGACCTCGTCGAGGAGTACGAAGCGCGCTTCGTCGACTTCTACAACGACGCCCAGCCGATCACACTGCGGCTCCACCAGCTGAACCTGCTGCCGGGGATCGGGAAGAAACTTCGCAACAGCATCCTCGATGAGCGAAAGCGCAAGCCCTTCGAGAGCTTCGAGGAACTGTCCGAACGGGTCTCCGGGCTCCACGATCCCGACGAGATCTTAGTCGAGCGGATTCTCGAGGAACTGCGCGACGACGATCTGAAGTACCAGACCTTCGTGGGTCGGCGCGAACAGGAACAGAACCAGTAACCGGCAGGTGTAGGCGGTCGGTTTCTCGCGGCCAAGACAGTGCGTTTACACCGCTTCTCGTCATAGCGACGGCAATGAGAGATCCAGACGCACTGATCGCCCGGGCAGGGGTCCGCGGCGATCCGGATCGCGACCAGCACTTCCTCGTCGACGATCGCGTCCTCGACCGACTGCCGACTTACCTTACGGAGATCGACGCCGACACGGGCCACCTCCTCGAGATCGGCGGTGGAACGGGCGTACTGACCGATCGGTTGCTCGCAGTCGGCGACGAGGTAACTGTCGTCGAACGCGATCCCGATCTCGCCGCGTTCCTGCGCGAGGAGTTCGCCGACGAGATCGCAGCCGGCGGCCTAACCGTCATCGAAGGCGACGCTCTCGAGGTCGACCTGCCCGACTTTACGGCGTCAGTGTCGAACCTCCCCTACGGCGTCTCGAGCGAAATCGCCTTCCGGCTGTTTCCCAAGGGGAAGCCGCTCGTTTTGATGTTCCAGCAGGAGTTCGCCGAACGGATGGTCGCCGACTCCGGGACGAGTGAATATGGCCGACTCTCGGTCTCGAGCCAGCACTATGCGGAGATCGAACTCGTCGAGTCGGTTCCGAAGGAGGCGTTTTCGCCGCCACCGGCGGTTCAGAGCGCGGTGATTCGCGCGATTCCGCGCGAGCCCGACTACGAGGTCGACGACGAGGAGTTCTTCCTGCGGTTCGTCAAGGCGCTGTTCACCCAGCGCCGGAAGACGATCCGGAACGCGATCCGGAACACGGCGCACATCTCGAGGCTCGCAGAACCGGACGCAGTCGTCGACGCGGCTGATGAGGACGTCTTGCAAAAGCGCGCCGGCGCGATGGCCCCGACCGAGTTCGCCGCGCTGGCCCAGGTCGCGTGGGAGGTCGGCGAGCCCGACGACGACTGATCGAGTGACGGCTCGAGCCGGACGGGTCCAACCAACGGATACTCAAAGCTGCGCGGACGACAGATCGGAGAGATGAACGCATGGTCGGACTACTGACCGGGCTCGAGTGGCTGTCGGAAGCGGCTTCGACGACCGAGCTCAAACTTGCAGCTTCTCTCGTGGCGGTCGCGCTCGTGGTCGCCGTGCTGTTCTCTTACCGGCGGCTCCACGCGTGGATCGCCGAGCGGGCGCGACCGCTGTACGCTGACATCGTCTCGATGTCGTTGCTCATCGCGGCCTGCCTAGTGAGTCTCACCGTTGTAACGGGTGTCTGGGGGCGCACGGACGAGGTTCAACAGCTCTCGACGAATCTCGGACTCGCCAGTGACGATGTCGCGCGCGCTATCGTCTCGTTTCTCCTGTTGGTCGTGACGGTCATCGTCACTCGATTCGTCAGCCGGGTGATCGAGGAGGTCTTCAACTCCTCTTCGGCCGTGACGGCCCACCAACGGAAGGTAACACATCGGCTGTCACAGGTACTCATCTGGACGGGGTCGCTGGTCGTCGTGTTGGGTATCTGGATCGAGGATCTCGGCAGCCTCCTCGTCGGGGCCGGGTTCCTCGGGATCGTGCTCGGGATGGCCGCCCGCCAGACCCTCGGAACCGTGCTCGCGGGCTTCGTCCTGATGTTCGCCCGCCCGTTCGAGATCGGCGACTGGATCGAAGTCGAGGGCGACGAGGGCGTCGTCACCGACATTTCGATCGTCAACACACAGGTCCGGTCGTTCGACGGCGAGTACGTCATGATCCCAAACGACGTCATCGCCTCGGGCACGGTGACCAATCGCTCGAAGCGAGGACGACTGCGACTCGAGGTCGAGGTCGGGGTCGATTACGAGACCGACATCGACCGGGCTGTCGACCTCGCAAAAACGGCGATCGACGACGTCGACGAAGCGTTGGCGACACCGGCTCCACGGGTGGTCGGCAAGTCGTTCGGCGATTCCGCCGTCGTGTTCGGTGTTCGGTTCTGGATCGATAACCCGAGTGCCAGACGATACTGGAACGCCCGAACCGCTGCGATCAGTGCGATCAAGGAGACGTTCGAAGCCGAAGGCATCAAGATTCCGTACCCACAGCGTGAACTCACCGGTCGACCCGAAGCTGGTGGCTTTCGGGTTGCCGACGAGCGTGAAACGGTGTCTGCCGAGGAATCCAGTGACCACCGCATGACGACGACACCGGAGGAACAATAACATGGGACTCGAGGACCGACGCGAGCAAGAACCGGACGTCTACCAACCCGCCGAGGACTCTCAGCTGTTAGCCGAGACAGCCACTGACCGTCTCACGGGTGACGAACTCGTCCTCGAGGTCGGCACCGGCTCGGGCTACATCGCCGGACAGATCGCCGACGAGACGGGGGCGCGTGTGATCGCGTCGGATCTGAACCCGCACGCGGTCCGCCAAGCTCGAGCCCCGAACGTCGAGACGGTGCGGGCGGATCTAGTTGCCCCGTTTCAGGATGGCGTGTTCGACGCGGTCGCGTTCAACCCGCCGTACCTGCCGACCGACCCCGAAAACGAGTGGGACGACTGGATGGAACACGCGCTCTCGGGCGGTGAGGATGGTCGGGCCGTCATCGACCCGTTCCTATCGTCTGTCGGTCGCGTGCTCGCGCCCGACGGCGTCGTCTATCTGCTCGTGAGCAGCCTAACGGGGGTCGACGACGTCGTCGAACGGGCCGGTGAGGAAGGCTTTAGCGCGGTTGCCGTCGCCGACGAGTCGTTTCCTTTCGAGACGCTGACCGTGCTCGAGTTGCTTCCGTAATCCGCATCATTTCATCCGAAAATACTTATTGGATGTCTGACCGCTACTGGAATGATGCCCTCCACGAGACGGACACTGTTGACGACCGTCGGTGCGGCGAGCGTCGCCCTCGCGGGGTGTTCGATGCCCTCACGGTTCTCGGAGCCCGACGACCCGCCGCCCTCCGGTGTCGCCGAGTTACCTGATCCCGACGGCCACGTCGCTGGCGCGAACGGTGACTGGTCGACGTTCGGCTGCAACGCGGCCAACACCCGCGAGATCGCGGATGGAAAGGCACCCGTCGACGGCGTCACCGAACGTTGGCGAGTCGAGGTGACGCAACTCTCCTATCAGGAACCCGTCGTCGCTGATGGACACGTCTACTACGTTGACCACCGCACCCTTCGGGTCTTCGACGCGACCGACGGGACGGAACTGTGGTCGCTCGAGGACGTTCGTACGCCGCCGTTGCTCTGGGATGGGATCGCCTATGTAGCTACCGTCGGGGCGCTCCACGCACTCGAGGCTGACACTGGGAACCCGGTGTGGGACCGCGAGTTCGAGGCCCCTGGTTCGGTGACGACGCCGGGGACCTACGCCGGTCGCCGACTGGTCTTCGGGATTGGAGAGCAGGTGATCGCGCTCGATCCAGCCGACGGATCCATCGAGTGGCGACGCGATGTCTTCGGTCAGGTACTCGATCACGTCGCCGTCTTCAAGGGATATTGGTACGTCATCGCGACCGAGGCTGGGGAAGTCTACTTGCTCGATAGGGATGGGATCGGTGGGCGGCGGTGGCAACTGCCCGCAGCACCGACGGCTCCGCCCAGCGCCGATTCGGATTCGGTCTATGTCACGTGCCGGGACGGAACGACGTACGCCCTGATGGATGACGGGCTCTCGAGTCCGGGGATCAACTGGACCGCCGATACCGGCGGGGTCGAACGTGGGATCGGTGTGGTGGATGGGCTCGTCCTCGTCGCGAACGGTGGCAGGCTTCATGCCATCGATTCGGAATCCGGCGATCGACGCTGGGAGTCCGCGGTCGGCGACTGGCAACAAACGGCCCCGGCAGCCGGTCGTGACACGGTTTTCGTCGGTGGTGACCGCCTTTGGGCGTTCGATCCAATCCCCAGCAACAGCCTGGGTCGCGGACCTGCCGTCCGGTTCGAACAGGAGTTCGCGGGGCGGGTTGGCCCTGGCCCGGTTCTAGACGACGGCACACTCTACGTCGTCGCGCACGTCGACGATGAAACGTACGCGTTGCTGGCCCTCGAGTGACGGCCCGCACTTGTGTGTCATGCGGCCACGTTTGGGTTTTCTCGATGGGGATCGAACTCTCCGAGTGACCGACCGCGAAACCACGAAACCCGCAAGAATTACTGCAGTGTATTACATTGGATGGAAAATATTAAGCGTCGGTATAGCCTAGCCGGGTGTACGATGACTGAGTACGTTTCGACCACGCCGGGGCTGTATCCGCTTCCGGACTGGGCGAAAGACGATCTCTCGGACCTCAAAGGCCATCAGAAACACGACCTCATCAGCGGCGATGAGGGCGAGGAGATCACCGCGGTCTACGAGCAGGCCCGCGAAGAAGTGATCGGCGTCCAGCAAGACGCCGGCCTCGACCGCATCGTCGAAGGCCAACTGCGGTGGGACGACATGCTCGCCCACCCGCTTGCAGTCGCCGACGCCGTCGAAACGCGCGGGATCGTCCGCTACTACGACAACAACAACTTCTATCGAGAGCCCGTCGTCACTGCCGACCTCGCAGCCACCGGTGACGTCGCCTCGGAACTCGAGGCCGCCGCCGACCTGACCGACGGCGACGATCTGCAGGCCGTCCTCCCCGGCCCGTACTCGCTTGCCGACCTCGCGACCGACGAACACTACGGCGACGAGGCCGACTTCCTCGCGGCGATCGCCGACTTCCTCGCCGACGAGGCCGACGCCTTCCCCGCCGTCGAGACGCTGTTCCTGCTCGAGCCCTCGCTGGTCGAGAACGCACCCGACGACGGCGAAGACGAACGCGCGAGCGAGGCGATCGATCAGGTCGCCAACGCCGTCGACGCCGACGTCGTCGTCCAGCCCTACTGGGGCGCACTCGAGGAGAAGGTCTACGCACACCTGCTCGATGCCGATATCGACGCCGTCGGCTTCGACTTCGTTGCGAATCAAGACGACAACCTCTACAACATCCAGGAGTACGGCACGACCGACGACGTCGCGCTTGGGCTCGCTGACGGCCAGAACACGCTGGTCGAAGACCCCGAAGCGATCCGTGACCGCGTCGAGTGGGTCGAAGGCCAACTGCAGACGGCCGACTTCGAGACGGTCTATCTGACGACGAATACGGAGACGTTCTACCTGCCGTATGCAAAGTACGTCGAGAAACTCGAGGTCCTTGCCGAAGCCGCAGACCTCGCAGAGGTGACAGCAGCATGAACGATAACAAAGATCAGTTTCGACCCGAGGATCACGAGAACGACCACTTCCTGCTGACGAGCGTCGTCGGCTCCTATCCAAAGCCCAAGTGGCTCAACCGTGCGAAAGAGCTCTACGAGGACGACGAGGCCGACTTCGACGAGGACAACTGGCAGGAGGCGAAAGACGACGCCGCTCGCGTCATCACGAACGAACACGAGCGTGCCGGCCTCGATACCGTCGTCGACGGCGAGATGCGCCGCACCGAGATGGTCGAGTTCTTCGCCCACCGGATCGACGGCTACGAGTTCAACGGCCCCGTCAAGGTGTGGGGACACAACTACTTCGACAAGCCAAGCGTCGTCAGCGAGGTCGAGTACGACGAGAGCTGGCTCGTCGACGAGTACAAGTTCACCGCAAGCGCCACCAACCGTCCCGTGAAGGTCCCGATCACCGGGCCCTACACGCTCGCGAGCTGGGCGTTCAACGAGGCCTACGAGGACGACGCGGACCTCGCCTACGCCCTCGCGGACCTCGTCAACGAGGAGATCGAGAAACTCGTCGACGCCGGTGCCCGCTACATCCAGATCGACGAGCCCGCACTCGCGACCACGCCCGACGACCACGCCATCGTCGGCGAAGCCTTAGAACGGATCGTCGCCGACATCCCCGAGGAGGTCCGCATTGGACTGCACGTCTGTTACGGCGACTACTCCCGGATCTACCCCGAAATCCTCGAGTTCCCCGTCGACGAGTTTGACCTCGAACTCGCCAACGGCGACTACGAGCAACTCGACGTCTTCAAAGACCCCGAGTTCACCGCAGACCTCGCGCTCGGCGTCACTGACGTTCACGTCGCCGAGGTCGAATCGGTCGAGCAGATCGAGGAGAACATCAAGAAGGGCCTCGAGATCGTCCCGCCGGACCAGCTGGTCGTCTCGCCGGACTGTGGCCTGAAACTGCTGCCCCGTGAGGTCGCCTACGGCAAGATGGAGAACATGGTGCAGGCGGCCCGCAACGTCGAAGCGGACCTCGACGCGGGTAACATCGACATCGAGCGCGAGACGCCAACGCCGGCCGACGACTGATCGCGGTCGCTCGACGCACGACGCTCCCGTTTCTCGTTCATTTTTCACATCAGGTTACGCACTTGGTACTCACTGCTACGACGGGTAACTATCAAACAAATTATGTCGGACGAGAGTATGGGTCCAGTAGACATGACTACGACACGAGTGTTACCAGGTATCCCTCTTGTCCGATAACGTATACATAGCGCAAGTCCCTAGCAGTGTTCGATGGCACAGTCCTCCACGATCCGACGCGAACTACGCGACGACGTCGCCGAGCATCGCGACACAGACCACGATATCGACCCCCTGTTCGTAAACCGGTGGTCCCCGCGTGCGATGACCGGCGACCCGCTCGACGAAGCTGAGTATCTTCCGCTGTTCGAAGCCGCCCGCTGGGCACCCTCCGCGTTCAACAACCAGCACTGGCGGTTCATCTACGCGAGCCGCGAGGACGAGGAGTGGGACACCTTCGTCGACCTCCTCTCCGAAGGGAATCGAGCGTGGGCGCGCGACGCCGCCGTACTCGCCGTTATCGTCTCGAAGACGACGTTCGACCACAACGGCGAACCGGCTCCCGTCCACTCCTTCGACACCGGTGCCGCCTGGGAAAACCTCGCCCTCGAGGGCGCACGCCGCGAGCTGGCCGTCCACGGGATGGCCGGCTTCGATTACGAACGCGCAGCCGCGGAACTCGAGGTTCCTGACGACTTCGACGTCGAAGCGATGGTCGCCATTGGCGAGCGCGCACCGCCTGAGACGCTCCCCGATGAGTTACAAGAGCGCGAACAGCCCAGCGACCGCAAGCCACTCGAGGAGATCGTCCACCGCGGCGGCTTCGAGACCGACACAGCGTAACCACCCCGGCTGTCGCACCACAAAGCGCTAACTATCGGGCCGGTGAACGCCCGCCCATGACCCTCGAGGTCGGCGTGCTCGGCTACGGGTTCATGGGAAAGGCACACGCGAACGCGATGGCGCGGCTGTCGATGTTCTTTCCGGACGCGCCCGCGATCGACCGCAGCGTCCTGATCGGTCGCCACGAATCGGCGCTGGCCGACGCTGCCGACCGGCTTGGCTTCGATTCGACCGCGACTGACTGGCGTGACGTTGTCGACGATGTCGACGTCTTCTACAATCTCGGTCCGAATCACGTCCACCGCGAGCCGTCGGTCGCCGCCCTCGAGGCCGGCACACCAGTTTTCTGCGAGAAGCCGCTCGCACCGACGCTCGAAGACGCCGAAGCAATGGCCGAGGCAGCGCGCGAGGCTGGTGACGACGTTCCGGCGGGGTGTGCGTTCAATTACCGGTTCGTCCCCGCGATCCAGTACGCCAAGGAACTGCTCGAGGCGGGCGACTTCGGCGAGATCCACCACGTCCGCGGGCGCTATCTGCAGGACTGGCTGGTCGATCCCGAGGCCCCGTGGTCGTGGCGCAACGACGCGGAACTGGCCGGGTCGGGCGCACTTGGAGATCTCGGCGCGCACACAGTCGACCTCCTGCGGTTTCTCGTCGGGAGCGACGACCTCGCGGGAGAGATCGAACGCGTCAGCGGCCACTTGCAGACGTTCGTCGATGAGCGCCCGACGGAAGACACGGTGGACGAAGCCGATCCTGAAACCCGGCCCGTCACCGTCGACGACGCCTACTCCGCACAGCTCGCGTTCGCAAACGGCGCGATGGGCACGCTCGAGGCCTCGCGCTTCGCGACGGGTCACAAGAACGACCATACGATCGAAATCCATGGCTCCGAAGGGAGTCTGCGGTTTTCATTAGAGCGGCTGAACGAACTCGAGGTGCTCCGCGACGGCGATCGCGGCTACGAGACGATTCTAGTCACTGACGAAGACGACCCCTACATCGATCACTGGTGGCCGCCGGGTCATGTCATTGGGTGGGAACATCTCTTCGTCCACGAGAACTACGAGTTCTTGAGCGCCGTCGCCGATGGCAGGGTGTACGAGCCGAACTTCGCCGACGGCCTCGCCGCCCAGCGGGTCCTCGCCGCGATCGAGGAGAGCGACGAGCGCGGTGAGTGGGTCACACTCGAGTCGTAACGTTCGACCTCGCTATCTTAGGCAATAATTCGGTCGTAGGTCTCCTGAGAGAGGACCTGCGGTTCGTAGTCGATGCCACGCGTTGCAAGCACGTCGACGAACGCAGACAGGTGGTTTTCCGAACTTTCCATCAGGTTTGAATAGACGGTGATGATGTCGTCGTTGTCGGCCTGGTCGATGAACTCCTGGATGTCGACAATATCGGTTTCTTCGATGAGTCCGCCAACCATGAGCGCCTCCGTGGGCGATTCGAGACCGCGTGCCACCAGTGAATCGTAGAGCGACTGGAGTTCGTCGTTCGTGAACGACCCGATCGCATCGCGGTATGGATCGTCAAGGCCGTACTTGTCGATCAGGTTCTTGATCGCGTCCGTGTGTCGCTGTTCCGAACTCGCGATCCGATCGAAGATCGTCAGCCCCCACTCCTCGTAGAACGTGAGATAGATGTCGCGAGCCAGCTTTTCTTCCTCACGCATATAGCGAATCCCTGCTCGCTCCGCATCCGACAACGGCTCGAGGGAACCCGACGAATCACCGTTTTGGCCCGTCCGCTGTCGTCGTGCGGCGGCTGTTCCGGTTGCTGCGGTCCCAGCGAGGACACCGATTCCGCCAACGAACCCGCGCCGAGTGAGTTTGGTCGATCTCATTTCGAGTTGAACTGTGAAGACACCACACATAGCATTTCTAGTTGAATACTCGAAAACGGGAATTGAAAATGACTGAATGTCTGACTAACATTCTATATTTAAAACAACATGTTGAAATAGGGCTGTTAAAATTCTAGAGAAAGCACAAACCTCTTAGCAAGCAGATGGTTTCACGTAGTGGCTTTGTGAAGTATGGACCGTAACTGTATCATTATTTATACTAAGATCAACCCGAACGGTGTTATCGCCGTCGCACGTCTCGTCAATCGTGCCTGCTGCGTTCGTCGTGGCTTGCAGTGTGTACTCTCCATCAGAGAGATCGTCAATAACAATATATTGACCGGGCAGAGATGCGTCATACTCGTCAGCCCACCCGGCACTGATCCCTTGATACTCACAATCGAACTGGGAACTACTACTGGCGGTCGAACGGGTTTGGTACAGATCCCGAAGACAGAATGTCTGCTTTCTTACCGCGCCCGTCCTCTCGCCCGATTCGTCAAGCAGGATATAGTTATTGAAACCTTTTAAGTGCGAGTGACCATGGGACTCCGAATATTCGAACAGATCCGGGCGGTTCTCAGGACGGCCTAATTCGGCATCCGTGTCTCCCACATTGTAGATGATCATATCAAATCGAAGTAGCCTATGTTCGCCTGGGGTTACAAAGCCATCTTCAACGTCAGCACTGGACTCATCAAACACTTCTGTTGAAACGCTGAAATCCCTGACACCTGGAACGAAGTTGACACCTGACCTATCCTCAACTTGGTCGTCCGAGGGTTCAGGGTCGGACTCAGCTGTCGTGGGTGGCGGTGTCGCCGAGTTCTCTTCGTCCGCCGGGGTGGCCTCCTCGTCCGCGGTACCTTCGCTTCTAGAGGTCGTGGAGGTGTCCGTGCTATTGTCACTCACTCTGAACGGGTTATCAATCGCCATGCCCCCGAGCGTGACCATGCCGACCCCTGCCACTACGATGAGGAGAACCCCCATCAGTGCCGCCGCACGCTTCCTACCTTTAATCCATTTTATTATCATACTTCTCACCAGACTGTACCCGGATCTAAGCGAGAAGAAATATAGTAAGATTCCTATTAATTAGATAGTGAAATAATAGGCCTGTCCTAAATAACTGTTAACTGGTGAACGTCTCTCTTACTTTCATTTATCGCACATTTTGTAATATATAATGGATTCTGTGGGGGAGAGAACAATACCGCTGGTCGGACTAGCTGGAGTTGCCGTGGTTGTTCTCGGAGCAATACTCGTTAGCCCCTCAGAGCACCTCCGAACGAACAGGTAGCCCTCGACTAATGGTAGCTGTGACGAATTCTAATTGATATCTCGACAGCCCTACACTGTACTGATCAGAAATAGATTCCTGAGGGGCGTACAACGCTATTTGACTTTGTCCGACGGACGCCAGCCATCTGAGCGGCACAGACTGTCGATCCGGACTGCTTCCCACCGAACCGCACGACTCGGGCAACCTAAGTATGGCCCGTCCTAACTCCTGCGTGAACGCCCGTGTCGTACGACAATCACACGCCCGACTCGAGATTTCGGTCGCTGATCGATCGGTTCAGCTACCCGCACCTGTTGACTGCGACGCTCACGCTGGTTGCAGCGACGATCCTGCTGGGTGTTGCGGCGAAGGCGACGGGGTCCGGATTGGCCTGTCAGGCCAACTGGCCCCAGTGTGACGCCGGCCCGTACAACCTGTTGCCGGCGAACTTGCCGAGTTTCTACGAGTGGTTCCACCGTTTCGTCGCGATGTTCGCCGGCTTCGCCATCATCGGCTCAGCACTGGCTGCCTGGCGACTCCCCGATGTCGACCGGCGCGTCACCGGGCTGGTCGTCCTCGGGATGGTCCTGACACCGGTGCAGGTCGCACTCGGCCGTGAAACCGTCACACAGTACACGATGGACATCCTGTCGCTGCACTTCTGGACGGCAGTCACCATCTTCACGCTGTTCCTCGTCGCGACAGTCCTCGTCTGGGCATCGCGGCTGACGGCGACCCACGTCACCGGTGCGCTCGCGCTTGGAATCGTCGCGCTGCCAGCCCACGTGGCCCTCAGTCCCGCCGTTGATGCCGGTATCGAGGTATACTCCCCGACGATGCAACTGGTCCAGTACGCCGTGACGCTGACGCTGCTTGGCGCAGCGATCGTTGCCGCGATGGTCGGCCGACGACGGTTCTCCGGTCGGTCCGTCGTGCCACTCCTCACGGCGCCGCCGCTCGTGGTCTTGGTCCTCTTTTTCGGCCGGCAGGCGCTCAACCCCGCACTCGAGATGCCCTATCTCGTCACCGCAGCCGCACTCCTCGTGACGTTCGTCGTTGGGATGGCCCTCACCCGACGAGAAGGGTAATCGACAGGCCAGCGAGGGTGGCTGCTAGTCCCAGTCCGAGCAATCCGTAGTTAGCGACTGGGTTTGCGGCTGTCGTCACCGCGAAGGAGTATCGGCGGCGTGAGAACGGCCAGAACGGTCGAATCCCCATTGGCGTGAGCGCGTCCGCGAGGAGATGGGAACTGATCGAAGCCACGCCGACGAGAAACGCGAACGCATTGATGCCGACATCGACGAACGGAGAGGATGCGTCGACGAAAACGGCAGCCAGTGTGGCGAGTCCGGCTCCGACAGCCAGCGCGAACAGGATCGTATGGGTCGGCCCGCGGTGGTCGATCAGCGGGAGCCGATGATCGAAGTCGGGCAGCGTCGACAGCGCCACACAGACGAGACCGCCGACAGCGGCAATCTCGCCGTATCCCATCAGGGCGACGAAGGTGCCAAGAGGCGCGTACGCCGTGAGTGCACCACCGTAATGGCCCGTCTGATACATCTGCGACAGAAAACGGACGAACAAAACATAAACCCACCGCCGTTCGGTCTCTCGTCTGCGTTGCCTGCCTCGCTCGTTGGTCGCTCTCTGTCGAGTGTCGCCCAAACCGGTCCGATCCGACCGCTGTCGTTTTGCCTGCTCGTCTCCTTTTCCCGGTGTGCAAAACGTGACCGACAGGACGAGCAACCCGTTCGGACTCGAGCCACCCTTTGACCGCTCCGATCCCAACGATCGACCGGCGGTCTTCGGCTACGGTGACGCCAACGCCGATTTTCACGTGATCGGTGACTATCCCGGCGTCCACGGCGGCGAGTCCACCGGCGTTCCGTTTACCGAAACCGAGAGCGGACGTGCGATTCAGGACGTCCTGCGGGTAGTCGGGTTCGCCAGCGGCCCACGCGACGAACCCGTCCTCGAGAACTGTTTTCTGAGCTACATTCACATGTGCAGCCTGCCCGACGGGGAGGCGCCGACCGACGAGGACTACGCGACCCTCGAGCGCTTTTTCGACGCCGAGCTGCGCGCGATCAACGCACACATCCTTCTGCCCGTCGGTGCTCGCGCGACCGACCACGTCCTTCGAGAGTATACGACCCAGCGACGGCGGTTCGACCTCGAGATGGACGATCTCCACGCTACCGATATTCGCGGCCGCGGCTTTCTGGTCGTCCCGATCAAAGACCCAGTCGAGTGGTACGACGATGACCGTGAGGCAATTATTTCGCAACTCGAGGCGATTCTCGACAGCGATTACCGACAGACGAAAGGCGTCGCGACGACCGTCGGCTAAGAATCCGTCTTCGGCGCGAAAACGAGCAACGACGCGCATTCGGTGCGCGCGTGCGGCGAGATATCCTGATCCCCGTCGAAGCGGACGACGTCACCCGCCTCGAGCTCGTAGCTGTCGTCCCCGAGTGTGAGCGCGAGTGTCCCCTCCAGAACGTAGAGGACGACGTTCGACTCCGGATGGCGGTGTTTCGGCATGCGTTGGTCCGCCTCGAGCTGGAGGCGAACCGTCCGTGGTGCGTCGGTGTCGAATACCTCGGCATGTGGCGTCGACTCGAGTGCGTCTACTGACGTGATCTCTGGCATGGGTGCACTGTGGCGACTCGACTACTTGTATGTCCGGTCGAACACGTTCGAAGTAACTGATATCCACGGTCGTCTGCCTCGACCTGTCGTCGCGAATAGACCGTCCACACAGGCCGTGCCGGCCGATGAAGTGGCTTCCCAGCGAGTGTCGAACGAGCGACTCGAGGCTGCCGGCGAGAACGCGGGAAACACTAATCGGCTTCGATAGACACACTATCCGTGATGGACGTTATCAACCCTGCCACTGGCGAGCGAGCGGACACGATAGAAGAACAGACCGAATCCGACGTCGAGGAGGCCATCGAGCGGGCGTCGGCGGCGTTCGAGACGTGGCAAGACGAGCCGATCCGCAAGCGAGAGGAACTGCTCGCCGCAGCCGGCGACATCCTTCGCGAGAACAAACGCGAATACGCAGAGACGATGACCCGCGAGATGGGGAAGCCGATCTCGCAGGCGATCGCCGAGGTCGAGAAGTGTGCGTGGGTCTGCGACCACTACGCGGAACACGGAAGCGCCTATCTCGAGGCCGATTCCCACCCGAGTCCGCCGGGATCGGAGGTCAAGACGGTTTACGATCCGCTCGGCCCGATTCTGGCGGTGATGCCGTGGAACTTCCCGTTCTGGCAGGTGTTTCGCTTCGCAGCACCGCATCTCACGTCTGGCAACGTTGGACTGCTCAAGCACGCCTCGAACGTCCCCGGTTGTGCACAGACCATCGAGGACGTGTTCCGACAGGCCGGCTATCCCGATGGTGTCTTCCAGTCGCTGCTGATCTCCTCTGATCTGGTCGACGACATCATCGAGGACGAGCGCGTCAAAGCCGCGACCGTCACCGGAAGCGGTCCCGCAGGCCGCGCGGTCGCCTCGACGGCGGGCGACCAGCTCAAGAAGTCAGTCCTCGAACTCGGGGGCAGCGACCCTTTTATAGTCCTCGACGACGCCGACATCGACGATGCGGCCGAAACGGGCGCGTGGGCGCGCAACCAAAACGGCGGTCAGTCCTGCATCGCCGGCAAGCGCTTCCTCGTCCACACGGACGTCTACGACGAGTTCCTCGAGCGGTTCGTCAACGAGATCGAGTCACTCGTCGTCGGTGATCCGACCGACGAGGCGACCGACGTTGGCCCGCAGGCCAGAGCGGATCTCATGGACGACCTCCACGAGCAGGTCGAGGCGAGCGTCGAAGCCGGGGCCGACGTGCTCACGGGCGGCGAGCCGATGGACCGCGAGGGTGCGTACTACCCGCCGACCGTGCTGACCGACATCCCCGAAGGCTGTCCAGCCGACAGCGAGGAGACGTTCGGTCCCGTCGCCGCTGTCTACGAGCTCGACGACGAGGCAGCGATCGTCGAGAAGGCGAACGACACGGAATTCGGGCTCGGTGCGAGTATCTGGACGACCGACCGCGAGCGCGGCCAGCGGCTCGCACGCGAGATCGACGCCGGCTGTGTCTACGTGAATCAACTCGTCAAATCCGACCCACGAGTGCCGTTCGGTGGCGTCAAGGCGTCGGGCTACGGTCGCGAACTCGCACGAGAAGGAATGCTCGAGTTCGTCAATCGCAAGACCGTCTGGGTCGAGTAAGCGAGGGGCCAGCCACGAAACCGACTGTCGATCGAATCGGGTATCAGTCCGCCAGCCCGCTCATATCGGACCTGCCCGAACCGCTCGGCGTCGGTTCCGCGTCGGTGAGTTGTTGACGTCCTGATGCGACGAGTTCATACCGACGGCTGCCGACCGACCGGATGTCGCCCTGATCGCAGAGGCGATCGCACGCTTGCTCGACTGTCAACGGATGCTCGTCAAGCATCGCAGCGAGATCGACGACAGACAGCGGTCCCTCGTCGACGAGGGCCGCGAGGATCGCTTGCTCGAGCTGTCGTCCAAACATCTATCGGTCACGGGGTGTCTCGTCCGGCTCCAGTCGCGTTCGGGGGTCGTTTCGAACCGTGACTGTGCAGCCATCGGTCCCGTCACGCAGACTCGCCGGAGTACGTTGGTCGGTTCTCGCTCGTGGTGTAGCGTCGATCATCGTCCGAGTCATTGGGATGCGGTCGCCGGAGTCTCGCTCCGGTCGGATCCTGCTCTCGCTCGAAAGAGGGGGCAGCGACAGTATCAACGGCTGGCGGATTCTCACACCGTGGGAACCGTCAACGGCGTTCTTGCCGTGTGACTCCGTGGCTAGCTTCTCGAGGAAACACGTTTATTCGCGCCGAGATGAGACCACTGATAGATGGATCGCGACGAGGACCACACCGCGGACGGACGGACCAGAGACGCTACGATAACTGACGACCGCGTCGAACTCGGTCTGGCATTGCTCGCACGACTCGAGCACGAATCGCTCTCGCTCGCTGCAGTCATCGATCGAATCGAGACGATCACCAGCGACCCGACGGTCACGCGAACGATCCTCGATCAGGCTGAACTCCGCGGGCTGATCGAACGCGACGATGGGATCGTCCGTCCGAAAAGCCGCCAGTACGTCAGCTTCGAGCAGGACGTCATCACCAAAGAGGGCGACTTTACCTGCAAACGCTGTGGCTCCGGGCTCTCAACCGGCTACTTCATCGATCTCGAGGCCGGCGAACTCGGTCCCTTTGGCTCCTCGTGTATCCGAAAAGTGACTGGCCGGGAGTAATACGACTGGACAACAGTCAGTGAATACTCGATCGCGTCCCGATGGCTGTCGCTGTCGGCGACAGCAACTCGAGTGCGATCGATGTATGAATCGTTTTGTCCGGCAGTATAAGTCGAGGCCGTCGCCGGTCGCTGCCGCCGCGTGCTACCGACCCTGTCGAAGCTCTGCGATCAACTGTTCGATCGTCTCACCCTGTTGCTCGATGATCTCGTTTTGTCGCTCGACTGCTGTCTCGAGTGCTTCGAGGCGCTCGATGAGTTCGGAGTTGGGTTCGACTGTCGGAGTCACATGCTCGGTCGGCTGGTCCGTGGCATTGTCGACCTCGGTCGTTGTGTCCGCGTCGGTGGCTGTCTCGAACTGCGATTCGGTGTCGGAGCGAGTCGTCGCGACTGCACCACTGTGACCGTTGTCTGCCGATTCCGACACCGCGTGTGATTTCCGACCCTGCCGTCCATCGTTCGTAGTCGATTGGTGGCCCGGATCGGCAGTTGTGACGCCGTCTGAGTCACTGTCTGCGAGCGGGTCTGACTGGGCACCGGCTGTGTCGTCTGTCGTGTCAGTGGTGTCATCGTGATCGTCCGGCGCGGGTGGATCAGCATCGAGTGGATCGACGCCACTGCCGAAATCGACCGCGGAATCGCGACTGGGTTCGTCGTCGTCTTCGCCGACCGTCTCGTTGAGTTCCTCGAGCGAACTGACGTCGTGATATTCGAATAGCGCGCGTTTGAGCCGCTCTCGGAGGTCGTTCGCTTCTTCGTTGGGGGCTTTGATCCGCTCGGGTCGCCCGCCGACGGTGAGAACGATCTGGGTTGCGACGCTGCCGTCCTCGAAGGCCAGCTTCGTTACGTCGTCGAAGTGGTACTCCTCGTAATCGCCGTCCCAGACTGCACCCCCGATGTGTTTGACGAGGCGGTCACTCGTGATGATCAGGGTCAGCTCGCTAAAGCGATAGGTCTTGACGACCGTCTCGCCGGGCGTGGTGATCCCGTTGCCGCTCAACACGCCGGCGAGCACAGGATGAAGCACGTCGTCGGTCACGCTCGAGGGAACGGTAAACGCTTGCTCGCCCTCGAGGGCGTACTCGAGGACGAACTTCGTCTTGCGCCGACCGTCCGAAAGCGTCAGTCGGTCGGCATCGTGGGGGTAGTCGTCAGCCGATTCGTCGCTCAGGAGGCCGTCGGAACGGTAGACGATGGTCCGCGTCGGCGTGATGAAAAGCTCGTCGTCGCCGCCGAGTGAGACGCGCGCTGCGATCTCCTCGCCGTCGAGAGTGGCGGTGACGATACCAGGAACGCTCATGCCCCGGAGTTAGTAACACCGTATGATAAATCCGTGGGTCCGCGTTGCACGGCGGATTCGAATGAGAAGCTTAAAGAAATAGACGCCACTACTCCTAATTGAGCCCGGGTGGCTTAGCTGGACATAGCGCCGCACTCATAGGGTTCAGAGATTCGGTGCGGTTTCGCCTTGGAAGCCTCCGTGTCCCTCGAGGACTGCCGAGCCTCGAACCTGGGACATGCGGAGATCGAGGGTTCGGAGCCCTCCCCGGGCATTTTCCACAACGTTACAACTCGAGGGCAGTGACGACCCCGTCACTGCTCCCAAATCCCGCTACCTGCTGTGTGACCTGTCTGTCCGTGGTTGTCGAACCGCCGGGTGCGATTTCCGGCGAAGACGGCATTTGAGACTCAACACTGACTCCAAGCACGCGTTGACGGTTCGCCAACCGGATGTGAGAACGAATCGAACAGTCAGCTTCGCTCTTCTTCAGAGATGCGCCACCGACTCTCGACGTCAGTCGGGCTCTCGTCGGTCGCGAGGGGGACGGTCTCGTACAACTGCTCGAGATGGTCCATGGTGTAGTCGACCGCATACCGTTCGACGCCGGCTCTGGTGTCGCGGTCGGTTGCCAGACACGTCTCGATGGCCTCGACCATCGACTCGCGGTCGCCGTAGGTGAACCGTTCGCCGTTGTCGGGTCTGATGGTCCGGTCGAACGGCGCGACATCGGCGGCGGCGACGGGTGTCCCACAGGCGTTAGCCTCGAGCGTCGAGAGGCCGAGGGTGTCGGCAGTCGAAGCGGTGACGAACGTATCGATCGAGGAGTAGAAGACGGGGAGCTCTTCGCGGGGGAGAAAGCCCCGGATGTCGACGTTGTCCGGAGCGTTCTTCTCGAGACACTCGCGATAGGGGCCGTCACCGACGATGACGAAGTCGTACTGCGGCAGCGCCTCGGCGGCCCGCAGGATCTCGCTGACGTTTTTCTCCATGCTGAGCCGACCGCTGTAGCCGACGACCGTCCGATCGGGGTACCAGTCTTCTGCAGTTGGCTGGAAAAAGTCCATATCGATACCCACCGGCAACTGGACGTGTTCGACGTCGCGGTCGATCCGCTCGGTCGAGGCGGTGACGATATCGAAACTCCCGAGGAAGCTGTTCTCGACCGGCACGTAGAGATTCGAGAGTAGCCCCGCGACCGACTCGAGTTTGATGCTCTGGTGGAAGTACTCCTCGAGTGGCGTGTGGTGGGTGTAGATCGCCGGCAAGTCGTGTTTCCAGGCGTAGTACCGGCCGAGGATTCCGATGGGGGCGGGTCCGTGACAGTGGACGACATCGAGGTCGGGCAGCGTCGATGGCCGCCGGGTCAGCGGAATCCGATAGCCGGCATAGAAGGGGTTCGGCATCGAGGTCACCGGAACCTCGCGGTCGCCGGGTTCGTAGTCGCCATCGGGGTAGATGACGTACACCTCGTGCCCTTTCCGCTCCAATTCCTCGCGCCAGAGTTTGATCGTATACGTTACGCCATCGATCTCGGGAAAGTAGCTGTCCGTAAAGAATCCAATCTTCATTCAGACCACCTCCTCGTACAACGACTGATACTGGTTCGCGACCGCTTCGAGCGAAAATTCCTCGCTGCGGGCGACCGCGTTCGATCCGAGTTGCTCTCGAAGCGCCGGATCGCGGAGTCGCTCGAGGGCTGCCTCGAAGCCGTCGACGCCGTTTTCCGCGACTTTCAGGCAGTCCTCGCCGTCCTCGAGCCACGAGAACGTCTCGATGTCGCGGACGAGAAGCGGTTTGCCGGCGGCCATCGCCTCGAGCAATGCGATCCCCTCGTTTTCCTCGTGGGTCGGAAAACAGAAGATGTCGCCCGCGGCGTACGCACCGCGGATGTCGTCGACGTAGCCGGTGAACGTACAGTTCTCCGGGGCGTTCTCGATCAGCGCCGTCGTCTCTCGCCCCTTCAGGGAGAGATCCAGCGGCCCGAACCAGGCGAAATCTAGGTCCGGCAGCCGGCGGGCCAGTTCGACGAACGTTTTGAGTCCCTTGCGCTTGATGACGTGACCGACGAGGAAGACGGTCGGTGACTCGAGGTCGTACCGATCACGATACTCGTCTTCGAGCGATTCGAACCCCGCGAGTTTCGACCGGTCGACGCCGTTCGAGACGACCGTCGTCGGCACATCGGTGTACGTCTCGATCAGGTCCAGATTGTACTCCGAGGGGCAGACGAGCGCGTCGGCCAACCCGTAGGCCCACTCGAGATACGGCTTGAGCGGCTTCGCGAGGGCGTTCGTGAACCGAAAGCTGTCGCCGAAGTCCTCGGCGGTTACGTGTGTGTTCGCGACGACGGGCACTCCCTTCGATCGCGCCTGCCGTGCGTACCAGACCGAGCGCGGCCCCATGAGGTTACAGTGGAAGACGTCGGCCTCGAGCGTCGGCTCTGTCGTGTAGGTCAGGTCGAGCCGATCGAGCATCTTCCGCTGGTGGACGACCGACTCGTGGATGCCGCCAGTGACGTGGGATTCGAGTTCGAAGTAGTGACTGATTTTCATACCGGACCCCCTTCCTCAGTCGGACATGTTACTGCTGTCGCCGTGTGTTCGCAACGAGACAGTGGCGATCGGCGCGGTCGCTGCGGGTCGAGTGCAACAGTCTCACTCGACTTCGAGCCACGGCACTTCCATGAGCGCCGGGATGTACGTCTCGATGTGGTGTTCCCAGACACCCTCCTCGCCGAAGGCCTCGCCGTGGTCTGCAGTCACGATGACGGTGCCGTCGAGGTCGTCGACGAGGTCGGCGACAGACTCAAGGGCGATCCGCAGGTTCTCCTCGTAGAGGGCCATCGCCGCCTCCCGGGTGCCGTTCGTGACGACCTCGGTGGGATCGAGCTCGAGCCACAGCCCCGCCTTCTGTGCGAGTTCGCTGCCCTCGAGTTTGTCCTCGACTTTCGGGCGGATCGTATCGCCGAGTGATGCGAGTGCACCGCCGCCACCGTCCTCGCTTTGCTCGGCTTCCTCCTGTTTTCGAATTCCTTTCTGGATCTGTTTGAGCTTCTGGCCCTTGCCGCGTGCGAGATAAGGTGCGTGGGGCTGCATATAGTGGAGCACCGTCCGGTCGGCTTCCTCGACAGCGCCCTGATTGTTGTAGAACGCCTCCGCGATGCCGTCCGGCGGCACCGTGCCGAGATCGTCGTCCCAGCCCGAT
This sequence comes from Natrinema sp. HArc-T2, assembly GCF_041821085.1. Taxonomy (NCBI): domain Archaea; kingdom Methanobacteriati; phylum Methanobacteriota; class Halobacteria; order Halobacteriales; family Natrialbaceae; genus Natrinema; species Natrinema sp. HArc-T2. The sequence continues at coordinate 462,317 of NZ_JBGUAZ010000003.1, forward strand.
TTCCACACGTCGAAGACGTTGCTGATGTGATTCGAAGCCGACCACTCGTAGTCACAGCTGGCCCCCCACTTGAGTTCGTTCAACGGAATGCCGAGGTCGTTGATAAACGGGTTCCCCGAGAAGTACGCGAGATCGTGTTCCTCGGTGAAGGTTCGATAGGCCCACTCCGGCGTCGACGAGCCGACGCTCCGGCGCTTTTCCAGCGTCCCGTCGAGATACTCGTCGTAGACCTCGCTGAACACGTCGTACCGACACGCATCCAGCACGAGACAGTAGTCCCACTCCGACTCGAGGAAGTGCTGGTCGTCCATTAGTTGCGGCTATCTTTCGAGTCGACCTATGTATTCTTATTGGTTCCCGGAAAGTCACTCAAAACACGATTTTCGCGCCGGTCGCACCCTATACCGTCGGATGGCCCTCTTGCAGAATCGCCGTCGACGCGCTACTCGAGGTAGCCGAGTTCCCGAAGTCGGTCGCGAGTTTCTTCGTCGGCCTCCTCGAGAGCATCGGCCTCGTCGGCGTCGACGTCGGACGGATCGTCCCACGCGCCGCCGACGTTCGCTTCGAAGCGGGCGAGCGCTCGCTCGGTCGCGGCGACGACGTCGTCGTCTGCCGGATCGACCGGCGACTCCTCGTCGGGGTCCTCGTCGAGCCGATAGCCTTCGTCGGGAATCCGGTCCGCGCGGACGTATTTCGAATTCGTGCTCCGAGCGGCTCGCAGCCGCGAGTACGCGCGGTGGTCGTCGGGCAGGTCGATGCCGGCATCGCTGGCTTTCTCCTCTAAGTGGTGGAGTTCGATGACCGGCTGAGCGTACTCGACGAACGCGTAGTCGCCCGCGTCGTCGCCCTCGAGAACAGCCTGCTGACCGGCATCGGGATCGGCAGCCCCGTCGAAGGCGCGGTACTCGTCGGCGAGCAGCGAGCGTGTCGGATCACGAGCGACAGCACCGGCACCGTCGCCTGCCAGACCGACCGTCTCGGGATCGACGTCCAGTGTGTCCAACACGGTGTGATAGCAGTCGAGCAACTCGACGAGGTCGTCACGACGGTCGGCCTCGAGGTCGGGGTGTTTGACCAGCAGCGGGACGTTGATGAGTTGGTCGTAGAGGGCGAACTCGTGGCCGTAGAGGTCGTGTTCGCCGTGGAGTTCGCCGTGGTCGGCACAGACGACGACGGTGGTTTCTTCCCACTGACCAGTTTCACGCAGCCAGCCGAACAGCCGACCGAGTTCGGCGTCCATGTGGGCGATTTCGGCGTCGTAGAGGCTGCGGATGGCCTCCCACTCGTCGTCGTCGATGTCACGTGCGCCGGAGTTGAACTCCTTGGAGTTCTGGCAGACCTCAGAGGGGTCGACGCCGGGTGCGAACTCCTCGCGGTACTCCTCGGGCGGGTAGTAGGGCAGGTGGGCGTCCATCAGGTTGACGAACGCGAACCAGCCGTCGTCGCTGTCGCTGTCGTCGATGAAGGACTTCGTGCGGTCGATTACCGACGGCGTCTTCGAGTCGGCACCCTCGCCGCTGGCGAGTTTGGCGTGGGCCATCGCGCCGAGGTGGACGAGCTTCGACGCGAGTTCTCGGAGGTAGTCGTTGTCGTTGACCGCCTGCCACGCACTCGCCAGCGGCCCCGAGAGGACGTCACCGGGCAGCACCTCGAAAAACGAGTCCTGGGCATCGAACCCATCTGTGAGGCCCGTATAGGGGGTGATCCAGGCGTTCGAGGAGTAACACGCCGTGTCGTAGCCGGCCGCCGACAGAACCGACGCGAGCGTCGTATCGCCGTCAAGGTACGGACTTCCCTGATCCGCACCGTGCTGGCTCGGATACTGGCCGGTAAACAGTGAGGCGTGAACCGGCAGCGTCCACGGCGCGGGTGCGACCGCCGACTCGAAGACGGTCGCCTCCTCGGCGAACCGCGAGAGTGCCGGCGTCGTCGCCCGCTCGTATCCATATGGCTCGAGTCGATCCTTCCGGACCGTATCCAGAACGACGAAAAGGACGTTCGACTGGCGAGTCCTGTCCATTACTGGCCACACTTCGCTCCACGCAAATAAATCGATTGAAGGGTCCGACGCAACGTGTTCTATCGAGTCGGTGCCGATCAGATGTTTCAAGTTTACTGACGATTCATATCCGCCATGGACGAGCGAAATCGGCGGGCATTTCTCATCGGCATCGCCGGCGCGATCGCGGCCTTCGCGATCTTGTTTTTCCTCGTCGGTGCCCGTGACGTTCTCGACTCGTTGCTGTCGGCGACGCCCTCCTTAGTCGTTGCGACGTTTGCACTCGCGCTTGGCTGGCTGGCCGCCTGGAGTCTCATGTTGCGGACTGTGTTAGTCGCGCTCGACATCGAAATCCCGATCGGCAAGTCGTTTCTCGTCTATGCGGGGGCCGTCTTCGCGAACAACGTCACTCCGTTCGGGCAGGCCGGCGGCGAACCGATCGCCGCGTTGCTAATCTCGAAGACCTCCGACGCTCGCTACGAGACCAGCCTCGTCGGGATCGCGACCGTCGACGTCATCAACGTCGTCCCCTCGATCTCGCTGATCCTCGTGGGCGTCGGCTACTACGCGACCACCGCGGCGATCGGCCAGCGCCTCGAGACCGCCGTCGGCTCGGCAGTCGTATTGATCGGGGGAATCGTCATTGTGATGGCGCTCGTGTGGCGCTATCACCGGACGCTCGTCGATCGACTTCCCGCCATCGTCGCCCCCCGAATCGCACGGCTCGGATTCGACCGGTTCGATTCCGAGACGCTCGAGGAAGACATCGCCGACCGCCTGGGACGGTTTTTCGAGAACATCGAACGCGTCGCGACGGATCGGTGGCGACTGGCCGCCGTCATCGGCCTATCACTGTGTGGGTGGCTCTTTCAGACGGCTGCGCTTACGGTTGCGTTCGCCGCGATCGGGTACGATGTCTCGGCGTACGTTCTGCTCTTTGTCATCCCGCTTGCGAACCTCGCTGGTGCTGCGCCGCTGCCGGGTGGGCTCGGCAGTATCGAGGCCGCGTTCGTCACGTTGCTCGTGCCGACGACTGGTATCCCGGCGTCGGCAATCACCGCAGCCGTCCTCATCTTCCGTGGTGCGATCTACTGGATGCCGGTCCTGATCGGTGGCATGTCCGTGTCGGCGTTCGGCGTCCGAGCGGTACGATAATCGTCTGCTGGCCGACAGCGTCATTTTCGCCCGGCACTGATGGGTGGCCAACTGACCATGTACCGGGAGGGACACTCCGGCTTCAACGCCTTGCTCTATGCGCCGGTTCTTCCCATCGTGAGCCACGTCTGGTCGCTCAGGTTGGCACTGGTCGGCGCGCTCGTGTCTGTCGGGGTCGCCAACATCCCTGACCTCGATCAGCCACTGCCACACATACGCCATCGTGGACCGACCCATACCGTTTGGTTTGCGATCCTCGTCGGGCTGGCTGCCGGCATTGGGACCGCGCTTCTCGTCCCAGAGTCGCCGGTAGCGTTCCAGTTTGGATTCCTCGTCGGCACCGGCGGCATCCTTGCCCACCTCGCCGGCGACGTCGTGACGCCGATGGGAATCAGCCCGTTCGCCCCGATCTGGCGGTATCACGTTACACTCGAGTGGTTCAAATCCAAGAACAGCCGTATCAATCGGGCGTTGTTGCTCGTCGGTTCGGCGGCGCTGTTCGCGTCGCTGCTTGTGACGATTGGGCTGTCGGCGGTCGTTCCGGCGAGTTGATCGGTATCGGCCCCGTCGATCCGGAGTCACTCGGCTCTGGCTCCTCGAGGCTTAGACCGAACGCTGCTCGTTTGCGTCCCAGACGAGGAGCGCGAGCGACGCAGTCCAGAGTAAGACTGTCGCGGTCGGGCTATGGACCGGCAGTCCGGGGCTCCAACTCGTCCGAAGCGGGAACAGGAAGTCGATTCCCTTCGGCGAGAGTGAATCGATCGCGAGATGTGAACCGAGTGCCAGTCCGACGGCGAGCACGACGCGTCGACCGATCGTGGAAGTCTGCTGCCGCCCAACGGCGTACCCGCCAGCGACGACTGCCAGGGCGAACAGGGGCGTGTGGGTGATCCCGCGGTGAACGAACGGCCAGGCCCAGTCCGTTGGAAAGAGAAAGTCGGCGTCCGGAAGCAGTCCGAAGACGAGCCCGATCCACGGATCGGCGTCGGTGAGTCCGGCGACGAGGACGTAGCCGACGAATGCATGGGTCGCGAACGCACCGATCAGAAACACTGCACGCCCGATCTCCATCAGTAATCATTTCGGCTATTGGTACCACATAGCTTATGTTCTTCGAAGGCGGGAGCGACGGATAGACAAACGACCATACCGGCCTGTGATGCGCTCGAGTCGGCACGCCACGACATCGATTCGCGACTGAAACGGACTCCTGTCAGTCAGTGCCAGTGCACTCGCGACCCGCACTGCGGGCCCACCGAGACATCGTGGCAGCAGACCGTATGACGGCCTGCCGATCACCGGAAACGAATCAACAATGCTTACATTCGGGATGAACTACGCACAGGTTATGTATCCGTTGCAACTCGAGGGGACGCCGCCCTGGCTCGAGTCGATGCTAACGTCGGAGCTCGCGCTTGCAGTGTTCTTTGGTATCTGCGTCCTCGAGGGTGCGATGCTACTGCGATTTATGCCGAGCGAACTCGTCGTCCCGGCTGCACTGGCGCTGATCGGATCGTCGATGCCGAACGTGGTGGCGATCGTCGCCATTGCGGTCGCCGGCACGACGATCGGTCAGTTCGGCCTGTTCTGTCTCGTCCGCCGGGCTGGCCGGGAGTACGTCCTCCAAAAGCGCTGGTTTCCGGTCACCGAGTCACGACTCGAGCGGTTCGATGGCTGGTTTGATCGCTGGGGTGCGGTGGCCGTCGCGGTAAGCAATACGATGTTGTTCGTCCGCGGACTGTTGACCGTTCCGGCGGGACTCTCGGAGATGGACGGTCGCGCGTTCGTCGCGCTGTCGGCGATCGGCTCGCTCTCCTTTCAGTCGATTCTCGCGGCGCTGTACCTTCTCGGCGGGCACCTGCTGGCGTTGTAGCGCCCGTCTTCGAACCGAGGTATCCGGACCGCTGTTGGGCTGCCACCGCAGACTCATGATCAGTGACTTCGCACACGTTTCTACGGGTACTGGATCGAGTTACCGGCGCAACCGAACCGGCCTGCGGTTGCGTCGGCAACGACTGCAGGGATCGTCGAGTTCCTCCGAGATCAGAGAGTGAAAATACGGGAGCCTACTGAGGCGTGTCAATCCGGTTAGTTACTTCCCTTTCGGTAGACCGGCAGCCGGAACCTGACGCCGGCGTCGCGGAGTTGCCATCTGACCTCGAGGCCGGCCCACGAAAGCCCCGAAAGCAGTGCGACGCCGATCGCGGCGAACTCCGAGGACCCCATCCAGACCGGACTCACGAACAGCAGGGCGTTGTAGATCCGGTGTGGAAGGATCGATTCGATGAGGTCGCCGAGGAACGCAAGCGGGCTGACGTCGAAGCCGCCCCCGCCACTGCTACCGCCGCTGCTGGTCTCGGCTGCCGTTCGATTCTCGAGGTCGAGCGCCTGGGCGCTCTGGCCGCCCTCGCTTTCGTCACCGGTCTCGAGGCGTTCGGCTTCGTAGGGTAGCGACGAGCCGACCTCCCAGACGATGTCGCCGGACTCGTTGACCTCGATGACGCGATTGCCGTGGGTGTCTGCGATCAGCGTGTTGCCGTTTGGAAGCCGATCGGCGTCCCGTGGCCACTGGATCTGATCGTCTTCCCACAGCCAGGTCTGGTTCCACTCGCCGTCTTCGCGCTGGAACTCCTTGATCTGGGCGTTCTCGGAGTCAGCAACGAGAATCGCCGGCCCGCCCTGACTCTCGGGAATGTAATCGGGGTTGTGCTGTTCGTGGAGGACGTCGTACTCGTTTTCCGAGCCGAGCGTCCAGTCCTCGAGCAGTCCCTCTTCCCGATCGAGGAAGACGACCTGGTCTTGGTTGCGCAGACTGGCCATGATTCGGCCCTCCATCTGGCCCTCCTCGATGTACTCGACGTCGTTGATGTGTGCCCAGTCACGGGGCCAAGAGTGGCCTCCCTCGAGTGGGAAGTCGCTTTGGGCGTCCCAGAGCCACTCGACGACCTCTGTCTCGGTGTTGACGATGAAGACCTGATCGGCGACCATGTCGGCGACGACGAAGTGGGTCTCGTTGATGCGGTCGATGTCGTGCCACTCGCCGGCGTACTCCTTGTAGTCGTAGCGCTCGTAGAGCACCTCGACCTCACCCGTCTCGAGGTCGGCACGCTCGATGACGTTGCGGGTACACGGTGGAGCGCCACAGTTGGCTCCTTCGGTGTGAATCGTATCCGTCGCGGCGTACTCGACGGTTAACGGATCACCCTCGACGGGATCGGCGTCGAAGTACTTCGTCCGCGAGTTGTTGTAGTAGAGGACCTCACCGTTGGGCTGATAGGCGGTGATCGTGCCGGCACGGCCCGACTCGGTGACGACCGTGTGGTTCTCCGTCGCCGGTGCGTCAGGCACGTTTTCTTTCGAGGCCGTCGAGACGCCCCCGCCAGACGCGCTGGCGACGACGGCGGCAGACAGCAGGATCAGAACGACGAGCGCAGCTCGGACCCGGTTTCTCGTGATTTCAGACCGGACGCGCTCGAGCGACGGAAGCGATTGTTCGGTCACGGTATTCTCACCATCCCGTTTCGGTATGCCGTTTGGGGACTCATTGCCTTTTGTTTCCTGATCAAGATATTAGTACGTTGTTGAACGTTTTCTTCTCTCCGCCGGACGGGCAGTACATCGCGCCTGGCCCAACAGCGACTGGATCGGCGCTCGAGCGCTAATTTCGACGAGTAACGTGTATTACTCCTGCTCGTCCGCCCGTGTCGTCAGGACGGGCACCGGCGACGTGCGGATTACCCGTTCGGTGAAACTCCCGAGCAGGTGTCGGTCGAGACCGGTGTGGCCGTGTGTCCCCATTACGACGAGGTCGATCCCCTCCCCGTCGGCGTAGTTCGTGACTTCTTGCGGCATCGAACCCGTCGCAATAGTCGTCGTGACGTCGTCGACGCCCGCCTGCGTGGCGGTCGCCGCTGCCTCGTCGAGAACCGTCTGGACGTTCTCCTCGAGTTGCTCGGAGAGCTGTGTCGATTCCGCGTCGCCGACCTCCGGGAGTTCGTCGACGATAGACAGCAAGTGGAGTGTCGCACCGGTTCGCTCGGCGACCATCGATGCCAGGTCGAGCGCCGCCGTTGCGTGGCTGCTCCCGTCGGTCGGGACGAGCACGTCGGTGTAAGGATACGTCGGCGTCGCGCCGTCGGCTGCTCGAACTGTCATCACCGGCACTGGGCTGTGGTTTACGACATGATCTGTGACACTTCCGAGGACGTACTCTCCCAACCCGCGCCGACCGTGGGCACCCATCGCGACGAACTCGAACGTGCCGTCGCTGGCGTAGTCGACGATCGTCGGTCGGGGATCTCCCTGGACGACATCCGTGACCACGGAAACGCCGCGTTCCTCGGCGAGGGTGGCAGCTTCCGAGACGATCCCCTCGCCTTCCTCCTCGAGGACGTCGACGACCTCGGTGCCGAGTCGGGTGAGACTCGGCTGGTTCGTGTCCGCGACGTGGAGTAGATGGACGGTTGCGTCCCGTTCGCGGGCGATATCGAGCGTGTGCTCGAGGGCTGCGGTCGCGGGGTCACTCCCATCGACCGGGACGAGAACGTGAGGTGACATACCAACGCGTTCGTGCCGGTCCCGCATATATACTGGTGGACAACGGGCCGTGGCCAGCCGATTGCAGGATCGTCTGATACGGGCTCCTGTGAGACGGCCTGCTGTCACAAGTTCTCGGTGGGCCCGCGACCGTCCTTCGGGCCCACTGGCACCCACTGACAGGAGTCCGTATGAGCCATCGGCCACGAGTAGGTATTCAGTGGTGACTAACGGCACGTCGGTTCGCGATCTATCGAACGAAAACGGAGACGATACCGAGTCCGCAGACGGCGTCGTTGGCGTCGTTAGACGGCTTCGACGCGAATCTCGCCGTCTGCTGTGACGGTCACCTGACACTCGGTGTACTCGAAGGTCACTGAGCCGTTGGGCCGGAGACCATTCGCGCGCGGCTCGAACAGTCGCTCGAGCGCGTCGGCGTTGATCGAGTAATGAAGCGGCTCGAGCGCCGTGACGTCTTCGTTCAGGAATGTTGCGACGGCGTCCGCGACGGCGACGCTGAGCGGTTCGTCGCCGAGTCGATCGTAGTGTGCGGAATAGTGGTCCCCAATCTCGGTCGCCGATGATGGTGTACTCATCTTGCTCATAGCGTATTCGTACCCCCAGTACGGTGGTTGGAAGTCGTTTCCTGGTTCAAGAGTTGTTGTAAAGAACCTACTCGTTAACTGTGTAAGGGTCGCCACAGCAGGTGGTTAATCAGTTAACCCCGGTCGTGGCTGTGCCCTCGAACAGCACGGCGAAGAGTTTGCGCTCGACGGCTCGAACGTGCTTGTGGAAGGCAGGCGAGGAAATCTCGAGGGAGTCTGCGATCTCTTCGCCGTTTGCTTGCCGGGGCCACTCGAAGAATCCGCCGTGGTACGCCGTCTGGACGACCTCTCGCTGGCGATCGGTGAAGGTATCGAGCAACGCACTGCGGGCGCGGTTGGCCACCGTCGAACAGCCATCCGTCGCCACAGCACGGCGGGCGATCATGGACACGTCGGGACCGTTCCGGCTGATCCCGGTGACAAGGTCGCGAACTTCGACCGCGTCCGGGACACCGATGCGTGCGCGCCCACCCGACGCGTCGGCTACGAACTCGCGTAACTGCGCCCCGTGAGAGTCGGTAATCGCTCCCAGAGAGGGATTGGTTAACCGGAGTTGCAGCAACGTTTCGTCTTCGTGTTCGGCGACCGTGACGAGCTGCCTGACTCCCTCGACTGAGACGTGATCTTCGGCGTCGATCGACTCGTCGACCGGCCCATCGACGGCTGCGAACACGACCTGCGCCTCGCCGTCCCGAGCCGTCGCGCCCGCATAGCTCACGCGTTCGTCGAGAAACGCAGCCAGCCGACACAGCGTCGCATCCGCCACAACCTCGAGTTCTACTTCGGTGCGACCGTCGTCGACCAGCGCGTGCTTCCGATTGACGGCGTCGATCGCGTACGCGATCGTCTTGCCGAGGTCAGCGAGCATCGACCGAAACGGCTCATCGAACGCGTCACGCTGGTCGCCGTAGACCGACAGCACGCCGTAGAGAAACCCGTCGTAGACGAGCGGCACCGCGTACACACACTGTACGTTGCGCGAGAGTGCTTCACCGCGCCACGCGCCGTCGTGAACCGATGCCGCGACATTCTCGACGTAGACCGGCGCTTTCGTTCGCGCCGCCCGTCCCGCCGGTTCGGCAGCCGATTCGTCGACCGTCGTTACCGTCACTGCGTCGAGATACCCGCGGTCGCGTCCGGCATGTGATCGCGGCTCGAGGCAGTTCCCGTTCGCGTCGGGCTCGCCGAACCAGGCCAGCGAACACGCTTCGCGGTCGGCGAGACGAGCGGGCACGCCACGTTCGATCTCCGCCCGGGAATCGGCCATCAGGAGGAGCTGTTCGACGTCTCGGCGCATCTCGAGTGCGGCATCGAGCCGCTCGAGCCGGCGATCGTGCCGTTCAAGCTCGCGTTCGCAGTCGTGAAACTGCTGGCGCTGTCCGATCCGATCGAGCGCGGCTTCCGTCGCCACCGCGAACGGTTCGACGAGTTCGACGGCCCCGCTGACATCGGCGTAGGGCGTGCTCGAGACCGCAACGAACACGCCGTGTTCGCCAAGCGGGACCGTGAGTCCGCTGTGGGCGGCGGTTGCGTCGGGAGTTGCTGGCGACGGTCGGACGTCATCGGAAACTGATGGGGCACCGGTGACGAACGTCTCCCAGATGCTGCTGCCGTTTGGTTCGACCGCTGACGGCGACCCGAACGTCGATACGAAGGCCGACGACTGTGCTACCGGATGGAGTTCGTTGGCCCGATCGTCGAACCGATAGACGACGCCGTCGAGCTCGAGCACGTCGGCCACGATGTCGACGAGGTGTTCGCAGGCGGTCGTTTTCGAGTCGACAGCGAGCAAGTGACTGGTCGCCTTGGAGAGTGCCTCGAGTAGCTCCCTCTCCCTGACCCGGTCGGTCAGTGCTCGCTCGCGCTTGCTGTCGGCACATGTGAGCGTTCGCTGGAGCCGATGGGCAAGGAGCTGTGGCTTCTGGACCGACCGCTTGGCGACGATGTCGGTCGCGCCCTCGGCTCTGATATCGTCGACCGACTCGTCTGCAGTCGAATCGATCGCGTAGATGATCGGACATGCCCCGTCGACGGCTGCGAGGGCGGCACGTTCGTCCGTCAGGAGACACGTTGCTGTCTCGAGTCGGTCGTCCGTAATGTCGGACGCAGCCGAGACGGCTCCCGTGACTGTCACCGCCTCGTCTGCAAGTGCTGCCGTTGCCGTCCGAATCCACTCGGACGTGCCGACGAGGACGCACCCGGGCGTCGTCTCGGCATCCTCGAGACTGCGAGCCATACCCATGGTGGGGGCGGCGGTTATAAAAAGGTCGTGTCGATTCCCGTGTCCTTACTCGAGTGTGAGCGTGCCGTGTTCTGCCCGATAGCCGTCGTCGCACGACTCGATCGCACGTACGTCTCGGAGTCTGATCCCCTGTTCCATCTTGGTCACGACCGGTGTGTCGTAGTAGTCGGCTTCGTACTCGAACCCCTTGCCCTCTTGACGGCGACGTTCGACGAACTCCCGGTGGCGCTCGAGGCGGGCACGACCGACCGACCGTGACAGTGCCGGCACCTCGTCGACTCCCTCGTCGAACACCTCGAGAAACGCGTCCTCGAGTTCGATTCCGATCGAATTTCGACCGGCACACATCGCCGCGAGCGTCGTCGTCCCGGTCCCCCAGAAGGGATCGAGGACGGTGTCACCGTAGGCCGAGTACATACAGATCAGCCGGTAGGGAATCTCGAGGGGATAGGCCGCCGACCGCTCCCGGAGCTCGTCGTCGGTTTCGTGAAGCGTCTGTAACTCGCCGGTCACGTCAGTCCAGACGTCCGAGAACCAGCGGTTGCGTTCCTCCCAGAAGTAGGCAGCCTCGTAGCGCCGGTCGGCACCCGGCTTGAACTCCCGACGCCGGCCCCCCTTCCGGAAGATCAGGACGTACTCGTGCTCGAGGGTGACGTACGCGTTCGGCGGGATCATCCCGCTACCCATAAACTTGGCCGCGCTGTTTGCCGGTTTACGCCAGAGCACGTCCGGCAGCGGGTCGAACCCCCGGTCTTCGAACGCCGCGAGGACGCGCGCGTGGTTCGGGTAGACTCGAAAGCTGTCGTCGACCGACCGGGTCGCGTCGCCGACGTTGATACAGGCGATCCCGCCGTCGACCAGCACTCGCTCGAGTTCGTCCCAGACGGCCTCGAGTTGTGTGTGCATCGCCTCGAAGGCGGCCTGACCGTCGCCGGCGTCCAGTGCGTCGCCGATCGCAGGATCGAGCTCCGTAAACAGGTCGTCCCACATCTCGATCATCGGATACGGTGGCGATGTCACGACGAGTTCGACCGACTCGTCGGCCACGTCCGAGAGTGTGCGGGAGTCACCGACGACAACACGGTGAGTCGTCTCCATTGGCTTGACACTGTCGGCGTCTCTCCCTTAGCTTCTTCGTCAGCCGACGGTACAGGCCAGAAAATCAGCTGGTCGATCGCCCCCGCTCGAGCGGATCGTCCGTTACTCCTCGACGTCCTCGTCCGCTTCCTCGGCCTCGAATTCGGACTCGTCGGCCGTCTCGGGTTCGTCCTCGATGTCGGTCGCGGGCTCGAACTCCTCGATCGGTTCCCACTCCGCTTCCTCGTCCGATTTGAGCCGCTGGCGAAGGAACGCAGCCCCCGCGAGGACGCCCACTGCGAGCAGGAGTCGCGACAGCCGCGAGGGTGCGTCTGATTCGGTGTCGTCCGTCACCGTTTCCGTCACCTCCTCGGGTTCCTCAGCCGTTTCCCTGACGCTCTCGATGATCTCCGGTTGTTCGACGTCCTCGAGTGGCGTCTCCTCGAGCGTCGGCGACTGCCGACCGAGGAGAAAGCCGATGGCCGCACCGAGGCCAAACAACGCTCCTGCAAGCGGGAATCGCCCGCCTGAGCGTGCCCCCTCGGATTCCTCGACGGCCTCGAGGATCGTCTCGCGCATCGGAGACTCCATCCCTCGATTGACCGCTTCTTTTACGATGAGCTCGGATAGTGTGGCGTCCTGTTGTTCCGTCTCGGGCATAATCCGCTTCGACCACATCACTATACATAATTCTATCCCCCGTTTCCATCGAACGACCAACCCCGTCGTATCGTATGCATGAACTACTCGAGAAACCGGACGATATAACAGTCTGTTTACCGGTGACGATCGATCGTGCGTGAGCGAGTGAGACTGGCCAGCGCCAAGCAGCGACGCGATCGCCGTTCAGAAACCGGATCGAGAGCCGGTCAGCGATCCACGTTTCTGCTCGTGGCCGATTCCAAAGACGAGCATACGTGCGCGCGTGCGGGTACGAACAATTACTGAGCCAACGATGCGCCGCAATCGCTCGTCTGACCGTGTCAGTGATCGGTAAATCTGGCTCTTCGCACCCTATAAGACTCCCTCGGCACGCCGTCTCTGTGGCAATGGCTGGGAATGGCTTGCATAACGAAAGGGGACCCTGAGAGGAATCACACATGAGCGTCCTCCGCCAGCCCGAGGTGCTCGGCCGAACGGCCCGACAGCGCGTCGTCGGCGTCACCGCTGCACTCTCTGCGGCGGCTGTCGAAACGGTCGCAGTCGGGTGCTGGTTCAGCCTCGTCGTCGGCTCACGGACGACAGCGACTGCACTCGCAGGACTTGGCGTGCTCTTTTGTGGCTCGCTGCTCAGAATGGGGATCGTCGGTGTGGCGGTCGACGATCTCGGTGACCTCCTGCAGCCACAACAACTCGGCGTGACGGTCGCGCTCACGGCCAGCTGGATCGTCTGGCTGCTCGTTGCCGAACTGATCGGCGATTCTCTCGGTGTCGCCATCGCAGCGATCGTGTTCGCCGGCATACTCACCGGCCAGTTCGTCCTCGAGCGACGCATCTTCGAACAGCCAACCGATGGCTGGGCGTTCACACTGGCCGTTCCGGGACTGTTGCTCGCTGCTGGCGCATCGATACTGCTCGCTGCCGTCTGGTTTACTGACTGGGCGATCGCCTCGTCGCCGCACTCGCTTGGCCCGACGACGATCGTGGTTCGGATCGGTGCCCTCCATCTCGGCGTGTTCGTCTTCGGTCTCTTCGCGTTTCTCGCCCATCAGCGCCGATTCCAGCGCCTTCTCGGTCCCTGACGTGCGATCGCAACGTCCTCATACGACCGGCCGACCGTCAGCAGCCGACTCGAGCGCGCCCCAACGGCTGTCACCGCTGGTGTAGTGACAGCGTCTCGAGTCCGACCGCTGGCTGAGCCGGGTTGTCCGACAGTAGCAACCGTCGGTGGGTCGGTGACCTCACTTTCCCTGTGCACCCACGTTCTGGTCGCTCTCGAAAGAATCCGGATCCGGCTCGATTGTCGCGTACTGGACCGCCCGCCTGCCCAGCGTCGTCACCCGCGTCTCGAGTTTCGGATCGACGAACTCGCCGTCATCGATGGCGGCGCTGGCGTTCGGGATCGCCGCTTCGTGGGGAATGACCCACGCGTTCAGCGCTCGACAGACCGACCGCATATGCTCGAGTGCCGTCACAGGGAAGGCCCCGCCGGAGACGGCGAGCAAACCGACGGTCTTGTCCTCGAACTCGTCGAAGCCACAGTAGTCGAGCGCGGTCTTCAGCGGTGAGGAAAACGATCCGTGGTACATCGGCGACCCGAGCAGGATCGTGTCGGCTGCGCGGACGCGGGCTGCGAGTGCGTCTGCGTCGCCCGCATCCACACGATCGCGGTCCGCATCGAAGATCGGCAACTCGTACTCGCGGAGATCGAGCAGTTCGGTAGTCCCACCTGCCTGTTCGGCAGCCAAGAGTGCCTGCTCGAGTGCGATTCGCGTGTAGCTTCCCTCACGAAGACTGCCACAGAGTGCAGCCACGTGGACATCGCTGTCGCTCATACCTTCCTTGACGACTGGTTCGCACGAAAAGGTATCTGCCGGGATTGCGCGATTCGATGGCCCTTTCCCCTCGAAATTCGAACCGATTGTCGTGGTGTCGCTGCTTACCGTCTTACTCGAGGACGCACTGCCGCGCGTGCTGACGATCACGCTTCTGATCGGGGTGGGCGTCGGCCTGGCCAACCTCGCAGTGGAGTACGGCGTGGTCGAACTCGTCGCCCGCGTGGGCCGCTATCTTACGGAGCCAGCGAACCTGCCTCCGGAGGTCGGCACTGCCGTCCTCACGAACGCGGTCTCGGTGACCGCCGGCTATGGGATGCTCGCGGAGTTTCGCGAGGAGGGGCTGCTCGACGATCAGGCCACGCTGATCGCCATCGTCATCAACACCTTCTTCGGCTTCATCCAGCATATTTTCACCTACTACGGCCCCGTTCTCGTCCCGATCCTCGGGTTGCAGGTCGGCCTGATGTACGTCGGTGCCCGAGCTGGCATCTCGCTTGCTATTACGCTCATCGGCTTGCTCGCCGGGGCTGTCCTCTTGCGGGGAACCGACTACGACGGCGACGCCATCGAGCCCGATATGCCCGACGAGGACGAAGGCTCGCAGACGACCCGAGAGAAACTCTCCGCTGCCGGGCAGCGTACCTACGAGCGCCTGCGCTTGATCGTTCCCCGACTCGCGATCGTCTACTCGCTGGTCTTCGTCGCGCTCGAGTACTCGGATCAGATTCTCGAGTCCGTGGCCCCGGTCCTCGCCGTGTTCGCGTCCGTCGGCCTCGACGATCCGGGGGTGGTGCTCGAGTCAGTTGCCGGCCTGTTGGGGCTGCCGGGAGCCGCAGTGCCGGTGATCCTCGTCTCACTGGTCGATCCGACGACCGGCGCGATCACCGTTGCACCCATGATCGGTGACGTGTTGACGCCCGAGCAGGCGGTGATCACGCTGCTGGTCGGCAGCCTCGTCTCGCTGACGATCGGGACAGTCAAGCGCTCGATCCCGTTTCAGTTCGGCATCTGGGGGGCGTCGTTCGGGACGAAAGTGATCGTCGTCAACGTCTGTCTCAAGGCTGTGTTCATCCTCGTCGCGATCGGCGTGTTCTTCGTCGCCTGATACGGACCTCTGTCAGTCAGTTCCAGTGCAACCGCGACTGCACGGCGGTTACACTGGTACATTGGTACAGCAGACCGTATGACTGGGATGGTCGGGTGACGTGCTGTGCTGCTGTTCTGTATCTCGAGGGCCGAAAAAATCGATCCTATGCGCTCGCCGATGCAGTGGTCGACAACTGACGGCTGCCGTACGCCCCGGCGAGAGACAGGATCACGATGAGTACACCGGCGACACCGTTGACCCCGACCACCAGCGCGCGGTCAGCGCCGAGAACGAACGGTGCCGCGACGATCCAGATTCCCAGTACGGCGACGACGGCCGCGATGACGATACTCGGTGATCGGTGCTCGTTGGTTCGGTAGGCCTGAAACGCCGCGAGAAACGCCACCACCGCGCCAACGAGGACGTTCTGAATCCCCATGAAATCGGTAATCGTGAAGAAGACCGTCGACATCATGACGAACGCGCCGAGCACCGCCGTCAGCCCGGCGGTTCGCTGGACCAATACTGACGAATCGTCCGCGGATTGTGTTCGGCTCATACGTGGTTCTGCCATGTGCGCCGTATTTAAGGTGTATCTAGACCATCATGTATTTAATACATAATTGTATCTTACTAACCGGGATCTCCCGCAGCGATCACCCGTCACCGAGCGACCGGCGGGCGTGTCGCACGCGGACCCGGAAGGACGACAATCTTGCGCCCTTATCCAGTCGTGGGCCGCTGATGTGCACCATATTCTCGGGCAGGTAATAGCCTAATATAACGGCCCTCCAAGAAAGGGATGCGAGGGGCGGTCGATCTAACCAGATATCCTCGCTGCACCTGGGATCGTTCCACTGCCACCCATCCGGCGACGATCTCGGATCATATACAAGCAACCACCATTTGGGCAATGAGTGTGCTTGCGTCGGCCCTTAGCCGGCGTTTCTACGGTGACATCAGCCGCTTACTGGAGCCTGCAGCTATCGTCGCCACTGCGGGAGCGCTCGTCGCGCTCGAGGACCTGGCGACGGCCTAGACGACCGTCGGCCCAGCGTCGCAAGCACTCACCACTGCGGTCGTCGTGTTGCAGTCGGCGAGCTGCCCGTCGGTCGCGTCCCGTCGGCACGCGTACTCGCCGTCGGTCCTCATTTGCATGCTCGGACACACGGCCCTCGAACCCCGCGTTGGTTCGCCGCACTGAACGGCCCATCTCACCGATGACACGTGTCGATCAGCCAGCCACGACCGGGTGTTCAGACGATGGGTCGACTCGAGAGTTGCACACGACGAGTCATGGCTCGTGTGCAGATTCGGGAACCGGATTCTGTCGACGTGCGCAACCCTACTCGGTCAACCCAAGACTGGTAGTCCCCGATCTAAGGATTAGAAACCAGACAACACCCAACCGTAGTAGTCGGTGAAAATATCTATCGCCCCGTAGGCTACCGCCAAGACCATAGCTGCACAAATCAAGAGGAATATCAACACGATAGACACGATATACGTTAGAGTTTCAGAGTCCATAATACTCGATCAAAGGCTATCTGATAAAAAATGGTGGCAACTCATTTCTGGAATAACCCCCGTTTATCTGGATCAACTGGAACTCAATGGAGGCGGGGATGGGGCGCTGTAATTTTTTGGCACTGTCGCCTTGACGACCCCGTCCTTGTGCTGCGGGCCACAACCAAACCTGAACAGTCACCGATAGAATACAAAATGAATTGTTCGTCACTAACGAGGTGTGTCTCGGCAAGATACCTCCCTGCAGCAGCTACGTTATCGACGCAGACCCCCCTAATCGGGGCGGAAGCTCATTCAGATGGTTATAAACTAATCTAAGAAGAGGTTCGATTTGGTTCCACTCTGGGCCTTGGGTTATGGTGTGCTCATCACCATCCCAGCGTACGTACCCCTTCTCTTGAAGCTTCGGAAGGTGCACGTGATGCAGTTCGGCCTGTATGTTTTTCTCCTCAAACGCAAGACCTGAGACCTGTTGAAGCGGGAGTTCACCGTCATCTCGGCCCCGTTCATAGAGACTGAAAAGTAGCCGACGCCGAATAGGGTTACTTAATGCATCCAGTACTTCATCAGTTCCTTCATTACGAGAGTGACCAAGCATAGAGTGGTATAACTCAGTTATCCTATGTGAACTTTTCTGATGTTGTATAGAGTTTATCATAATTCGGTCGGTGTTAACGCTGATACCTGCAATTAGCGATAGATGAGTAGCCTGTAGTGAGCGTCCACTACTTTCGGAGATCGAGTTAGATCGCCTGTTGCATTCGCACCGTGTATTCAGCAGAGATCAACGAACGTTCTCTTTTTCAAGAGAATTATATTCAGTTAAATTACACGGGTCAATTCATCGAGACCGGGGTCTATCAGTTTCATTCACCTACCTGCAATAGAATCGCCAAACAGAGTTGCACATCGTAACCTGCACGACTGAAATATTAGACCCGACCGGGAGTGTTCTTTATAAGTAACACCCTTCAGTATGCGGGTTTGAAAGAAGTCGATGAGGAAGTGGGGTCGGAGGGATTTGAACCCCCGATCTACTGATATCTCCGGTGCGCCTCGGAACTCCAGAGGGTCATCACACGGACACTGATCAGGTGTCCGATCAGTATATCAGTCTGGAGTTTCGTCCCGGGCGCGTTGCCTCTGGAGTCAGCCGCCATGCCTGGCTTGGCCACGACCCCTCGACTCTCAGTTGGGGGATCTTACCTAAAGTGGTTTCGATTCGGACCGAAACCGCACTACAGCCACGGGGCCCGACCCGCGGTGTCCGTCGTCTCGTCGCCCGGATACGTCTCCGACTCGTCGTCGGCCTCCGCGACCGGGGCCTCGAGCTCGCTCGAGCCCTCGCCGTCCCCACCGTCGGGCACCGCACTGAGCTTGGCGGCGGCGTTCAGTTCCGCCTCCGGACTCGAGTCCGAGTCGCTCCCGCCGAGCGGCAGGTCGACGGCGAAGACAGCAGCGACGAGCAACGCGGCCAGCGGGGCCTGTCCGAAGGCCATCCCGAGCAGGGACAGCGGGAGCAGGCCCAGCGCGACGGCGCTGCCGAAGCGGAACCGGTCGATGTCCATGTAGGTCCGGAGGTAGGGCCCGGTGAGCGCGATCGTCAGCGCGAAGGCGACGCCGATGGCCGCGGCCAGCGTCGCGTTGGCGACGAGGACGGGGTCGGTCATCACCTGCACCGTCAGTCCGGACGGATCGACGCTGGCGACCAGCCCCAACCCGATGACGACGACGGGGTTGGGGAGGTAGTCACCGATGGTCGCGCTGGCGGTTTTGGCCGCGATGGCGGCAATCACCAGCGCTGCAAACCGTTCGAAGATGACGATGTCGACGAGACTCTCGAAAGTCGGCGCGAGCGCGGCCTGGACGGCTGCCAGCAGGATCAGCGGGACGCCGACGAGCATGACGACCGCCGCCTGCTCGCGGGGGGTGCCGTCCATCTCAGCGAGGATGACGGCGACGGTCGCGCTCCCGCCGAAGATCAACAGGCCGACCTGAATCGCGCCCAGCGGATCGTCGAGTGCGCCGGCTAAGATCAACGCGGGGAAGACACCGTCGACTAACGGGAGCATCATCACTAGCGCGAGCAGTCTCGCGTCACCGCCGACGATGCGCTCCATGCGGAGCGCGACCGGGTGCTGTGACGTACTCATCGGTCAGGGCCGATGGCCGTGACCCGAGGCCAGTGGGCGATAGGAGTGCCGATCCCATACCGATCGGTCCGCACACCGCTCGATCGAGTTGGGTTTCTGGCCATTCGCTGTGAGTTTCGATGTAAAATTCCCGAACGCAACGGTGGCGACGGAGTCGAAACTCGTCCGGCCAGCAGTTCGGGCGGTGGATGCACTCACAGCGTACATACCACAATTGAGGATGGGATCGTCAATAAACGTTGTGTGAGAGACGGTTTCACGACTTGGTAGTGTTCGGGCGGGATCGGACGGATCCGTACAGAAACGAACAGCGATGGCGTGGATGTGTGCACCTGTCGTGGTGATCGTCGTGAGTATCTCCGTCGGACTCGAGCATCGGCGAGGATCCACAACGGGGCACGATGACATACTACGTGAGCGGACGAATCGCCCACTGACGGCCTCGATAACCGTTCTCACCCGACTTTTATCTCGCAACGCTTTTCCCCCGGGACACCGGACAGTTTACATGGCGAACGACGTTCCTGAG
Organism: Natrinema sp. HArc-T2; assembly: GCF_041821085.1. Lineage (NCBI taxonomy): Archaea > Methanobacteriati > Methanobacteriota > Halobacteria > Halobacteriales > Natrialbaceae > Natrinema > Natrinema sp. HArc-T2. The sequence continues at coordinate 481,725 of NZ_JBGUAZ010000003.1, forward strand.
CACGAGCCCTATTCTTCGAAACTACAGGTACCGGAAGCGCTAACGTTCGACGATGTCCTTCTTCGGCCGAAGGAGAGCCGCGTCGAACCCGACGACGCCGATCTCACCTCGCACGTCTCGAAAACCGTCGAGGTCTCCGTTCCGATCCTCTCGGCGGCGATGGACACTGTCACCGAGAGCGGCATGGCGATCGCGATGGCCCGCCACGGCGGGCTCGGCGTCCTCCACCGCAACATGAACGTTGACGAGATGGTCGAGGAAATCGAGCGCGTCAAAAGCGCCGACGAACTCATCATCCCCCTCGACGACGTCGTCACTGCCGATCCCGAGATGAGCGTCCGCGAGGTCGACAACCTGATGGCCCGCCAGGGCGTCGGCGGCGCACCCGTCGTCAACACCAACGGTGAGGTCCTGGGGATCATCTCGAGTACGGACATCCGGCCCCACCTCGAGGTCAACGAGGACGACCCGGTGACGGAAGCGATGACCGACGAAGTCATCACCGCGCCCGCTGACGTCGACGCTCGCGACGCGTTCGACCTGATGTACGAGCACAAGATCGAGCGCGTGCCGGTCGTCGACGACGAGAACCTGCTGGTCGGCCTGGTCACGATGCAGGGCATTCTCCAGCGTCGTGAGTATCAGGAGGCAGTTCGCGACGAGGAGGGCCGACTCCGGCTTGGCGTCGCCGTCAGCCCCTTCGAGCAAGACCGCGCGGAGGCTGCCGACGAGGCCGGCGCGGACGTTCTCTTTATCGACACCGCACACGCGCACAACCTGAACGTCATCGAGGGCGCTCGCGAGATCAAGGAGTCCGTCGACGCGGACGTCGTCGTCGGCAACGTCGGCACCCGCGAAGCGGCTGCGGATCTCGTCGACTTCGCAGACGGGATCAAAGTCGGCATCGGGCCGGGTTCGATCTGTACCACGCGCGTCGTCTCGGGAGCCGGGATGCCCCAGATCACCGCCGTCGCACAGGTCGCCGACGTGGCTGCCGAACACGACGTTCCGGTTATCGCAGACGGCGGCATTCGGTACTCCGGCGACGCCATCAAGGCGATCGCCGCCGGGGCTGACGCGGTCATGCTTGGCTCCTATTTCGCCGGCACCGACGAGGCACCCGGTCGCGTCGTCACGATGAACGGCAAGAAGTACAAGCAGTACCGCGGCATGGGCTCGGTCGGCGCGATGAAATCCGGCGACAGCGACCGCTACCTGAAAGACGAACCCGACGAGGACGACGAGTACGTCCCCGAGGGCGTCGAGGCCGCGACGCCGTACAAGGGCACCCTCAAGTCGGAACTCCACCAGCTCGCCGGCGGCATGCAGTCGGGAATGGGCTACGTCGGTGCTGAAACCATCCCCGAATTCAAGGAGCGCTCGGAGTTCGTCCGGATCTCCTCGGCCGGACAGGCGGAGAGCCACGCCCACGACGTCGTCATCACCGACGAAGCACCGAACTACTCGCCCGACGGCGAGTAACGACCTGGTCGTTCTGACACAGAGCGACACGAATTCCGTTCGGCAGATTCTTTCGATCGTCGACCCCCGTGAGCGGCTGGACGACTCGGTAGAACGACGGCGGAACAGCGACGCCGCGGCAGTGCTCGAGACCCTAGATATCTATCTCGGGCGTCGAAAACGCGCCTTCGTCCAGTTCGGCGTCGTACTCTTCCATCGCGGTTCGGACGATCGAGAACACACCCTGTTTGCTCCAGCGGGCGGTGTTGATCTCGAGATCGTAAAACGACCGGTCGGCGATGTCGAGGTCGTAGTACGACTGGTAGCGGCCGGCTTCGCTGACCTCGCGAACGCGCATCTCCGCCTCGGTCTCGGTGCGATCCTCGATGCGTTCGAGGCGGACTTCCTTGGGTGCGTCGAGCCAGATCCGCAGATCAGCGCGCTCGCCGGCCAGCCAGCCCGCTAGCCGGGACTCGAGGATGAAGGGTTTGTTAGCCGTGCCCCATTTCTCGGCGATCTGCTGGAGGCGCTGGTCTAACGCGCGGTCGATCTCGTCGGATTCGTCGGCTTTCGCTGTGAGTTGGTTTAAGCTCATGTCACGATCCTCGGCGAGTTCGCGGAAGATGTCGCCGCCGGAGACGTAGGGACAGCCCATCGCGTCGGCGAGGCGTTCACACAGCGTGGTCGCTCCACACCCCGGTGGGCCGGAGACGGTGATGAAGAGTGTCGTGTCGATTCGGTCGGTCGAACTGTCTGCTGTGGCCATACGTTGATCAACTCCATCCCCCGTGAAAAGGTTCTGCCTCAACCGACCACGAGAGCCAGTCCGGTTCGGTTCGAAGAGTAACGCCTACAGTCGTCCGCCCCCGAACGCCGGACGTGAACCGTCGGACGGTACTTCGAACTGCAGGCGTGACCGCAACTATCGGGCTCTCGGGCTGTGTCGAGGCGCTACAGGAACACTACGAGGGGAGCTTCCGGGGGGTGGTTCCGATCGAAATCTATAGCGAGGCCGAACGACCCTACGACATCACACTCGAGGCCTTCGAGCGGGAGACGAACCGCCAGACCTACGACGAGAGCTTCACGCTCACGGCCGGCCAGCGGGCGACGGCACCGCATCTCGACGCGACCGAGCAGCGCTTTCGTGTAACCAAGATCGATCGAGATGATCGCACTCGACAACTCACCAAAGAGGAGTCGATCACGCCGCAGACGAGCAGCGTGACCGTTCGGATTACCGACGACGATCTGATACTGGAACTCGACCGTGACGACGGGGGGACTGGATCGGCTGCTGAGTCCGACTCAGTCGACTCGAATTCGAGTGACACTGGAACGAGCACCAACGAGTCCGTCGCCGACCGATAACGGGTTCCTCGCCGCTATTGTATCGATCGCCATCCGACAGCCGCAGTGACCGATCAGGGGTACGGGTGAAACGCCCGCTCGAGACGCGGTTCGAAGCCCAGTTCGTCGGGCACCGTCCGCGCGCGCTCGCCGAAAAACGGCGCGTCGGTAAACAGCGGTTGCGCGCCCGGCACGACGACTCGGACGGCCTCGAAACCGAGTGCCTCGACGTCTCGAGTCGTCAGGCGTGCGGCGTAGGGTGTCAAGTTAGCGTCACGCACCCGTGAGCAGAGCTCCTCGAACCGATCGGCACCGGTCGGGACCGGATCTGGCCCGACACTTGCCGCGGGCACGGCCCGGTCGACATCGACGAACTCCTGTGCGCGCTCGGGGAACGCGGCGTACTCGCCGATCGCGCCGCCGGCATCGTCTGCCTCGTCGGGGCCGAGACTACGTAGCTCCATCCAGTTTTGCATGGCTTCCTCGAGCGCCGACGTCGCGGCTGCTTCGGCGTCGAGGCCGGCCGCCGAGCCGAGGGCGAACGCCGGCCACGCGTCGTCACCCGGCGAGATCGATCCGTCACCGTCGAGCGCGTCGGGCTCGCGATGGACGGCCACCACGACCACTGGCACGTCGATATCCTGGGTGACGAGCAGCGGCGTTACTGCAAGTCCCTCGCTCCGAGCGCGACGCTCGAGCGTGTCGAACGCCTCGGTTTCGACCGACAGACCAAGCGGCTCGAACGTCGAGTACCACGCGAGCATCGTCGCGTCGCGCTCGATCACTTCCGTCAGCCCGGAGACGAGCGCGTCGACAGTCGAGGAGCCCAGTCCCAGCCCGGTCGTGATCGCCGGGACCAGCGCCTCGCCGGGCTGGGGGAACTGGACCGCCGCGGCGGGCAGGTGTGTCTCCTCACCCGTCTCGAGGTTCTCTCCCGGAATCCAGCGGTGTTTGTCGCTTGAATCGTAGGTCGGCGCGTCCTCGGGTCGGACGAGTGCCGTCGGTGCGATCGCACGCTCGAGGTCGTCTTCGCTCGCGTGGACGAAGTCCGCCTCGAGATAGACGCCGGCACAGTAGCGCTCGAGGCCCTCGCCGACGGCTTTCATCAGTGCGGCGTTCCAGTCGTCGGCGACGCCGGCGGCCTGCCGGGGTGCGCTCGCATCGCTGTAGGCGGTCGTGTCCGCGACCGTCGACAGGTAGTAGGGTGCCGGGAAGGACTCGACTTCGGCGATGCTCGAGATGGGACCGACCCGATCGTCGATCGCTCCCTCGGCATGTTCGACCGCTGCCTCGAGGGCGAGCGTTTCGGCGTCGCGCTCGAGCGTGCGATCCCGTTCGTCGTCGGCACACGTACAGCCTGGGACGGGCAGTATCTGTCGGCGGGCGTGTGGGACCTCGCGTACCTGCCCAATGATCGACTCCTCGTCGCCGGAGAGGACGCGCACACACTCCCGGCCAGCGACCGCGCCGGCGAGTCGTGCTGCGGCGCGATCGGCCTGTGGATTTGCGGCGCGATCCTCGACGTTCGATGCGACGCGTGCGCGCAGACAGTCGAAACAGGCGGTGGCGGGTGCAAAGCCAGAGATGGCCGCGTCCACCCCCGGGAGTGGGTGGTTGCCGACCCCGCCGATCTCGACGGCGATCCAGGGCGTGCCGCCCTCGAGTGCGGCTTCGTTCGCCCGGTCGAACGTCGCCGAGCCGGCGACGTCGCTGACGACTGCAAAGCGAGCGTCGGCGAGCTCGCCGGGACGTGCCTCGCGGACGCCGACATCGACGTCATCGAGTGCGGTGACGACTGCTTCGCGGACCGGGTCGTCACCCACGACTGAGACTTGCATACCCCTATCTGCTGGGCCGGGCGGCAAAAACGCCCCGCTCGAACGTCGTCGGGGTCACCATGGACTCAGTCCTCGGATGGTGCCATCGAGTCGACGTAGACAAGTTCGTCCGCGTTCTCGAGCAACCGCACGCCCCAGGTGACGGTGACGGGGACGAGCGCGGTCGTAAAGACGGCGATGAAAACGAGGATCGAGAACAGCGACTGGTCGATGACGCCGGCCCCAAAGGCGACCTCGGCGATGATGATCTCGACGGTGCCGCGGCCGTTCATCCCGAAGCCGACGACCAGTCCCTCGCGTGAGGTCAGCGACGTCGGCAGCGCGAACAGCCAGGAACCGATGATCTTGCCGAGGAAGGCGATCGCGACGAGCCCAGCAAGCACGCCGATACTGTCGGAAAAGACGTCGAAGGTGATCTGGAACCCGACCGTGACGAAGAAGACAGGTGCGAAAAACCCCATCGCGAGGTCGTAGATGACTACGTGGATGTGTTCGTAGAGCCCGGGCTCGACATCGGACTGGCGGAGGAACATCCCAGCCATGAACCCGCCGATGATCATGTGCAACTCCGCGAGCGTCGCGAGCTGGGCGAACAGCAGGGAGACGAGCAATGCGAACGTAAAGGCGGTCGTCCGATCGACGAAGCCATAGCGCTCGCGCTCGCGCTCGATGTATTTCCAGGCGAGCGGCAGGAAACGATAGCCCAGCAGGAGCGTCACCGCGAAGAAGCCGATCGCCTGCAGGACGATCGTGCCGAGTTCGGTCGGGTCGAGCGCACCCGCGGTCACGTAGCTGTCGATACCGGCGAACACGATGAGCACCCCCACGTCCGAGGCGAGCGCACCGCCGAGTAACACGTTCGCGATCCGCGTCTCGAGCAAGTCGAGGTCCGCGAGAATGCGTGATTTCGTGGCCAGCGACGTGGCGGCCATCGCGAGGCCGAGAAACAGCGCCGCGCCGGCGGAGACGCCGAGCCAGACGCCGGCGATGTAGCCCAGGCCGAACGGGATGACGAAGGCCCCGAAGGCGATCAACAACGACGCAGGACCGAGTTCGAACAGTTCGCGGAGGTCGACCTCCATCCCAACGTAGACCATCAGGAGGAACACGCCGAGCTCGGACAGGACCGAGAGCAATTCCGAGGGGTGTAACACGCCGAGCAGTGCCGGACCGAACGCGATGCCGGCGAACAGCTCGCCCATCATCGTCGGATAGCCGACACGCTCGGCGAGCGCGCCGAACACCCACGCGACGGTGAGAACGAGCAGCAGGCTCAGCAGGTCGATGCTGACCGTCTCGACCATCCGCTACACCTCCGTGGTGGCTGTGGCTGGTGGGTGTTTCATCGACGCTCGACTCGGTCGAGCCAAACGACACACAGGTACTTTACTCGACCGGGCAGCAATTTGACTCCTGAAACTCGAGACGGCAGCCGTCTCATAGGGCTCTGCGTGGATATTCGGCGTTTCTCACGGGGAAAACGCCTACTTGGGAAACCGCACGACGAAAGAAACGATGAACTAGTCTGCTGATCCCTATCAGTCGTCAGTACTGGTCTCGAGTTCGGCGCCGGTCTCGAGGTCGTCGCCAAGCGCCGGTCCTGCCGGCCCGTCGGTCACGTCGGCGTCTCGCCAGGTGCCTCTGCGGTACCAGGCGTAGACGAGGGCGGCACCGAAGACGTTCGAGACGGCGAAGGCGATCCAGATCCCGCGGTAGTCGATCGCCTGGGAGAGGCCGTAGGCGATCGGGAGTCGGACCAGCGCGTAGGTCACGAGGACGATCGCCGCCGCGGTGAGCGTCTTGCCGGTGCCGCGGAAGCTGCCGTTGTAGGCCCGCATGACGCCGATGAACCCGAACGATGGAGCGACATACCGGAGGAACGTCACGCCGACGTCGATGACCTGTTGGTCGTCGGTAAAGGCGGTCGTGATCGGTTCTGCGGCGAGCCATGCCACGACGCCGAGCGCGCCGAGGACGACGAACATGGTGCGAGCGGCGAAGTTCGCGGCGGCTTCCGCACGCTCCGGTTTGTCCGCCCCGACGTTCTGGCCGGTCATCGTCTCGACGCCGCGGGCGACTGCGATCGCCGGAAGGAAGATCACCGAGAACACGCGCGTCCCGATCCCGTAGGCGGCGACGACGTAGGTGGGAAACAGACCGACGATCACCAACAGGAGGTTGATCGAGAGCGCACGGCCCATCCCCTCGATCGACGCCGGGAACCCGATGCTGACGAGTTTCTTCGCAAAGGTGAGATCGGGCCGCATCTGTCGGAGCCGAATCCGAACACCTCTCGCACCCTGAAACATGATCGCGAGGCCGACGACGAGCGCGAGCGCCCGCGAGAAGACCGTCGCGATCGCTGCCCCCTCGATTCCGAGTCGGGGGAACGGCCCCCAGCCGAAGATCAGGAAGGGGTCGAGGACGACGTTCAGCAGTACCGAACCGAACATCACCAGCATCGGCGTGATCGTGTCGCCGTAGCCCCGCATCAGCGCGATGAAGACGAAGAAACCGAACATAAACGGCATCCCGAGCGAGATGACCTGCATATAGTCGGTCGCAAGCGGCAATACGTCAGCCGATGCGCCCAGCAGCCCGAGCAATTCGTTGACGAAGCCGAATCCGACGAGTCCGAGGATCATCGCACCGAGCAACGACAGCGCCACGGTCTGTGAGGCAGCGTACTCCGCTTTCCGCTCCTCGTCAGCCCCGATATGCTGGGCGACGAGGACGCTCCCGGCGACTGACAATCCCATGCCGACGGAAATCAGCAGAAAGACCATCGGGAACGCGAAGCTGATCGCCGCCAGCGCCTCGGTGCTGTACTGGCCGAGCCAGAACGTGTCGATGAGGTTGTAGGCGGTCTGCAACAGGTTCGTCACGATGATCGGCAGGGACAGATAGAACAGCGGTCCTGCGATGTCGCCGGAGGTCAGATCGAACTCGTCGCGGCCCTTGAACAGCCCCGACAATCGATCGAGCAGGCTCATTTGCCGTCCCCCTCGTCTTCGACACTCGTCGTCGCTCCGTCACGCTTCACTGCCTCCTCCGGTCGCAGAACGTCGTCGATGTACTTGCGGACGTGGCGTTTCGTCTGTTCGGGCGACCGATCGACCGCTGCTGCCCGCATTTCAGCACCGTTGAAGACCGTAACGAGGAAATCAGCAATCTCGTCCGGATCGACGTCATCACTGAACTCACCCGCCTCGAGCCCGTCGGCGACGAGCGTCGCGATGCGATCCCGGAGTACGCGGTCGAACTCGCGCAGTCGCTCCCGGTAGGCCTCGTTGTACGGCGACTGGGCTTTGATCTCGAGGACCGCCGTCCGAAACTCCTCGGCGGAGTCGTCGGCAGATGGCGTCAACAGTTCGTCGACGAACTCGTGGAGCCGTTCGACCGGCGTCTCTCCGGGCACCGTTGCGGTCCGCTCCTCGAAGTTGTCGAGCAGATACTCGAGAAACGACTCGAGGAGGTCCTGTTTACTGTCGAAGTGGTAGTGGAGGGTGCCTTTGCTCTTTGTCGATTCCGCGGCGATGTCTTGCATCGTCAGCTCCGCGTACCCGTGTTTACAGAGGGCACAATATGTCGCCTCCATGAGGTCGTCGATCGTTTCGTCGGACATTCAGAACGGATCTATCCAAACTTACTGACTGGCCAGTCAAAAGGGCTTCGTCCATCGTCGCCGGTGGCTGAGAGCCACACGCAACCGATCTATGCGTCATCACCGGTGCCGAACGCTGATCCATTCGGGAAAACGAACACCGACCGGCTATCGACGAGGCTCCTCAGAAGCAGTTGACATCGCCAGCCAGTTCCAACCGGTCAGTGCTCGTCGCGCAATCGCTCGAGGACGTCTTCGGCGTTCTCGACCGCCTTCTCTTTCTTCGCGGGGTAGGCCTCGACTTTCCCGCGGAAAGTGATCCCGTCGCCGAGCCGGACCTCGCCCTGGAAGGCGGCCTGCTTATCGAGACGGAGGAACAGTTCGGTGTTCTCGGTGACCCGCTCGTCGAGTTCGTCGATCAGGTCGTCGAAGGACTCGAGGTCGGCCAGCCGCGAGAGGACGTGACGGACGTCGTCGGCGTTCTCGACGCGGGCCGAGAGCACGAGGATGCGGTCGCCGTAGTGGCCCTCGCTTTCGACGCGCTCGAGCTCGAAGGGCTCGTCGTCACCGTCAGGCAGGAAGGTTCGCAGGGCTTCCTCGACGCGTTTTTCGTCCTCGGTGGCGTAGCAGAACGTCCGTAAATCGACGTAGTGAAGCGGTATCTGTGGCATCTGCGGGTCGAATTTCGATATCGGCAGTGTAACGGGCTGAGCGAGCGCGGCTGGCTCGCGGTCGGTCTTACTCGTCGTCTTCGTCTTCGTCGGCGTCGTCGGCTGCCTCGAGGTCGTCCTCAGGGACGCCGGCTTCCTCGCCGTCCTCGAAGCTGACGGTGTAGGTGACGTCGCCGAACATCGACTCCATCGTCTGGATCACGGTGCCGGTTTCGCCGTCGAACTCGCTGTGCTCGTCGTTGAGAACCACGCGGTCGTCTTCCTCGAAGCTCATACCCGATGCTTCCCCGTCTGCGTGTAAAAAGGGACTGATTTGAAGTAAGACACAGATGTGATCAACCCTCTCCGAGTCAAACGTGGACATCGCCGTGACGTACCTCTCCCAAACGGATCGAGACAGATACTTCCACCCGTTCTGATTATACCGAATAAACACTTCAGTAAATTTCTTGTAGACTTCGGGGCGTAACAACATACCAGTAAATATATGTATTCTTAATTGGAAATTGGCGTATGCACCGCCGAAAATTCCTTACTACCGTCGGCACCACGGCTACCGTTGGTATTGCTGGCTGCACAGGCGATAGCTCGACGGACGAATCGAACGGCGAAAATAGCGATGGCGAAGATGGGTCCGACGAACCGTCGCTTGAGGACTTCTCGTTTCCGGAGCACGCGACGCGGGATGAACTCGAGGAGTCAGAGTTCGTTTCGGCACACTTCGATTACATCGAGAACGAGGGATCAGTGACGGTCAGACAGACGGAGGAGAACGTCTTTCGGGGGAATAGTTTCGAAACAGAGACCCAATCTCGAATCAGTTCTGACGGCATCATCTTTATCGAGGAGGATGAGGAAACGACGACGAAAGAGTGGACGGAGATCGGGAACTCTCGAGGCCTTATTCGGCGCGATATCGGCTTTCAGACGGTCTACCAGATTACCGACAACAGTCAAAATCAGCGAGCAGTCCTTTCCAAACGGAACCTGGACCTGGTCACAGGAATGTTCGACTTCGGTGAAGCCACATCGGCTACTGATATCGACGGAACGCTCGTCGCACGGTACGAGGCTGACTCCATTGCGGAGACACAGCTCGACGGATACAAGCCGTTCGGTGCTGACGAATTCACGAACGGAACCGCCTCGATTTTTATCACCGAACGCGGCGTCGTAAAACGGGCGACGTACGAAATCGAGTATCAGTCTCGCGGTAACGATGAAGCTCGCAATGTGGAAGTGACTTTCGCCAACATCGGAACGACGGACGTGTCCGAGCCGGAATGGGCGGAAACTGCCCGGAACGAGGGCCGAGCGTTCGAGGCGACGGTCACTGATGACGGATTTCTCAGTTTCACACTGGAGAGCGGCGACCCGGTCGCCGCCGGAACCCATCTCTTACTCAGCCCGCTGAGCGGAAGTCAGCATCTCTCGGTTCCGACGGAGATCAGTGTCGGCGACCGGCTCGTCGTAGCAACCACCAATGGAGACGTGTCGCTCGGCGTTAACGAAAAGCCGACCACGAGCAGCGACTTCACTGGACGGTTCGTATACTTCGAGATCCGTTCCGAGGCTGGCGTCACGCTGTATGAGGAAGACATCAACTTCGATCGAGATCGGTAATCCCGTCCATACGGATTCGATGCTGAAACGGCGGAGGAGATGAAACAGCGAGACTCGCCGGTTTCATCCGGACTCCTGTCAGTCAGTGTCGGAACACCCGAAGCCGGTCATGTGGGTGCGCCCGCGACCCACTGACAGCAGCCCGTCTCAGGCCTCGAGTTCGACGCCAAGTTCCTCGAGCAAGGTTTCGGCGGCTGCCTGCGAGGAGCCGGGGCCGCGACCGGTGATGAGATCGCCGTCGACGGTGACGCTGGTCTCCTGGTCGAGTTCGGCATCCCAGTACCCGCCGGCTGTTTTCACTTCGTCTTCGACCCAGTAGGGCAGTTTGCGACCGTCGGGCATGCGGTCGGCTTCGTCGATGATGCCCTCCTCCCACTCGTTGGGGAAGCCAGTCACGTCGCGGCCGTTGACGATGAACGCGCCGTGGCTGTCGCGGGCGAACGCGAGCAGGCCGACGGCGTGGCAGACGACCAGCGCCTTGCCATCGCCCTCGACGATGTCCCGGAGGAGTTCCCGTGCGTGTGTGTCCTGGTTGATGTCCCACTCGGTGCCGTGGCCGCCGGGGAAGACGACGGCGTCGTACCCTTCGGCGTCGGCCTGTGCGACCGAGATCGGATCGTTCAGTCGCTCGTCGGTCTCGTGGACCTCCCGGACGTGCTCGGCGGTCTCTTCGCCGACCTCGTCGGGGTCGATCGAGCGCTCGTCGATCACCGGTGGACTGCCAGAGGGCGTCGCGACCGTAATCTCGACGCCCGCATCCGAGAGCGTCTCGAGTGGCTCGACGCATTCTTCGCCCCAGTAGCCTTCCTCGCTGACAACGAACAGTGCATCCGTCATAGCCAGTGCTACACCGCGGAGCGTGAAAACTGCCAGCCCACCCGTCGGTTCTGCCGCAAGTCGGAGGGATAACATATCGAACTGGACGATCGTCTTCGCTGGTGAGGGTGGCTTTTTTCGCTCTCGGACACCTACTTGCGGTAGGTGAAACCATGGCAGATCGTCCCCGTCCGTTCGATGGCATCGAGGAACTACTCAACCGGTTGAATCGCCAACTCGAGACCGCTGCCCAGTCGTGGGAGAGCCAACTAGACAACCGGAGTCGACTCGACCTCTCGACGAGCGGTTCGGAGATGCAGCTTGACCTCGCAGACGAGGGCGACGCGTTCGTCGTCACCGTCGATGTCCCCGGCTACGAGAGCGACAATCTCGAGTTACGACTCACCGGGGAGACGCTGGCGATCTCGGGCACTCGAGAGCGAACCGAGGAGGTCGGCGGCGAGGACGAGACATACCTCCGTCGCGAGCGGGAGACGCAATCGTTCAGCCGCCAGGTTCGTCTGCCCGAATCGGTCGACGAAGACGCGATTGAGGCCAGCGTCAACAACGGCATCCTGACGGTTCGGCTCCCGAAGCGCGAGCCGAGCGAGGAGGCACACTCGATCGACATCGAGTAGCGGGCCACGTTCACGCTGATGGGCGTCTCGGGTTTGCCGGTCGTCGCATACGGACCGCTGGCAGTCAGTGCTGGCACAGTCACAACTCCGCTGCGGGCGCGCCGGGCACTCGAGACAGTAGTGTCCGTCTCACTCGTCGAGATGTAATGCATCGAAAAACCGCCGGGTGAGTCGATCGCCGATAAATGCGAGGAGTTCGTCGGTGTCGTCACCATCGTCGGCGAACAGTCCGAGTTCGATCCGACCGCCGGCCATGTCGTGATGACCGCCGACCGAACCCAGTTCGTCGAAGCCGTCTTGAAGCGTCTTCCCGAGGTTGACCCGCGGATCGACCGACCGACCGCTCAGACGGATCGCATCCTCGACGATGCCGTAGACGAGCACCGTGTCCACGCCCTCGAGATTGAGCAGGTAGTCGGCCGCCTGCGGCAGCGCGTCGGTTTCGCCGGTCGTGCCGACGCTCGCGACGAGCGCCGAGCCTCGTCGTTCGCGACTAGCGATCGCCTGACCGATCGCGTCGAGGGTCCCCGGCGAAAACGTGCTGCCGTACAGTTGTTCGAGGATCTCGAGGTCCGCATCGGGGTAGAGTGTCAGTGCGGCCTCGTACTCGCGTCGCGTCGGCTCCCGGACGAAGTCGAGGCGCTCGCGGTGGAGCGCAAAGAGGAGCGCCGACGCGAGCCGTTCGGTAATTTCGACCTCGAGCTCACGGAGGTACTCGACGAAGATCGTCGCCGTCGCGCCGTACTCGGTTCGTACGTCGACGAACGTCGCGTCAGCCGGCTCGCTGGGATGATGATCGACGATGATGTCCGGGACGACACTCGTCGGGACCTCAGTGTTTGCACCCGGTGTGCTGTGATCGACGAAGCTCAAACAGTCGTACTCCTCGAGGCTGGTCTTCGCGAGCGTCTGGAGGCTGATATCCAGCAGGTTGACGAACGCACGGTTTTGCTGGTGGGAGATCTCCCCGCCGTAGGTGATCGTCACGTCCGTGACGTCGTGATGGTGGGCGATCGTCTCGAGTGCGAGCGCGCTGGCGAGACAGTCCGGATCAGGGTTGTCATGACAGGCGATTGCCAGCGAGTCGGTCGCCTCGAGCACGGACACGAGTTCGGCCGCACGAGACATATCCGTAATACGCCGACGAGACGCTTGAAACCCGCGTCGGTCGTGGGCGACCGTGAGTCCCCGCCTCGCTATAGTAATAAAAACGATTCACACACTGATCGCACGATGACCCTGCGATCAGGTGTGCAGTGGCTTTCAGTTGTTACTCTAGTTCCCCGTCAGTGCCTCGCTCGCCGGCGCAAACTCGATTTCGGTGCCGCGTCCCTCCTCGAGTGCGCGATCGTAGAGCAGCGACGCCGCAGCAACCGTCTCGATGCCGGTGCCGCCGCTGTCGAAGACCGTAATCTCGTCGTCGCTTGCCCGCCCGGGGGCGGTCCCCGCGACGACACCTCCCAGTTCTGCGTGGACGTGCTCCTCCGTGATTGCTCCCTCCTCGAGCGCGTGGATGAACGAGCCGGCATCGAGCGTCGCTCGCTCCCGGAGGTCGGGGACGTACGTCGCTCGCTCGATGGTCGTCGTATCGAGTTCGCGCTTGTCCGGCGAGTACTGGCCCATCGCAGTGACGTGCGTGCCGGGCTCGAGGTCGTCACCGTCAAAGACCGGCTCGCTGGCCGTCGTCGCCGTGATCACGACGTCCGCCCCGGCGACGGCGGCTGCACTCGAGTCGACTGCGTGGACCGACGCCTCGAGCGCCTCGTCGAACTCGGCGGCGAACGCCTCGCGGTTCTCGGGGGTCGGCGAGTAGACGCGGACCTCGTCGAACGGTCGGACTGTCGTGGTCGCACGCAGTTGGCCCCGGGCCTGCGCGCCGGTGCCGATAACGGCGAGGGTTTCGGCGTCGGTGCGCGCGAGTTCGTCGACCGCGACAGCCCCAGCCGCGCCGGTCTTGAACGGGTTCATGCTCGCACCGTCAAGCAAGGCGAGTGGCGCGCCGCTGTCGGCGTCGAACAGCGGCGCCATAAACCAGGCGTCGCCGGCACCGAAGCCGGCGCTGTACATGTAGCCCCCCATCACGCCTGTCTCGGGGAGCACGGCGGCATAGCTGGTGAACATCCCCTCGGGATCGCTCCGGAGGAGTTTCGACCGCGGCTGTGCCGGTGCGCCTGCACCGCGCTGGCGATAGCCCTCGCGGACGGCATCGATGTACTCGGTCGGCGTCGCAAGGTCGGCAACGTCGGCGCTGGTCAAGAACAGAGCGTCGGTCATACGCAACCAGAGGAGACGAATCGAGGAAAAGCAATCGACCGCAGAGAGCAAAGAGCGGAAACGTGACTGGAGTTAGTCCGCGTTGAGCGGCGGACGTGCGGAGTTGGCCTCGTCGGAAACGTCTGCTGGCGTGTTAATGAACATCGCGTGTCCGATGATCGACATCGAGACGAGCGCGCCGACCGGAATTGCCGCCGTCAGCGAGACGCCGACGACGGTCAGGGCTGCGGTGATGCCGAGCAGTGCGACTGGGATGAGGCCAAGAACAATGTCGTAGTATCCAGTCATAATCTATCCTATAATAGGAGGAATAGCCATATAAGTATTTCCCATAATTAGCCCATGATAGACGTGTTTCCAACCCATAATCATTGGATTGTATCTTCATAACTTATGAAGTGGTTCCACATGATTGATTAGCTGATACAATACTCCCACTCGAATTTATGTATAATTCCTTTTGTATAAAAAGCGCGCTCAACAGCTTCCTAACGCTTGAAAAGCAGGCTATTTATCGCAGTATATTTGCGATCTGATGGTTCAGTGAGCGCCCGTAAAATCGAGTTCGCTCGAGGCTCGTAGGACTTACCGCGTTCGTGATATGAACAGGGCGTAGCCAAGCCGCCAGCCGAGCAAGGCAACGAGGACGGTGCCGGTAATGACGATGGGAAACGGCCAGGTCGTCCCGCCCTCGAACAGCGGCGAGCCGCGGATCATCAGCCCGACGTTCGCCGCTGCGATCCACGCAACGGTCGTCAGTCGGAGGTCGCCGATCCCGCTGGAATGGTCACGCGTGTAGACGCCTGCGAGCACTGCAACGGTGAGCCAGCCGATCACGAACGGGATGGCCGTCGCGAGCGATGCAAGCGGTTCGGCGATCGGGTTCCCGCCGTGTTCGACGTTGCCGAGGAGGACCAGCCCGACGACCACAGCGAGGTCCACGATGCCAGTGATGACCCGCTTCCGGTCGGGTGTGTTCTCCCGGGACCCGGTCTGAACTGCCGTATCCATACGACCGTGTGCGCACCGCGCACCTATTGGTCTCCCGGTTCGCCTCGGCAGAAACCGATCTGATACGGACTCCTATCAGTCAGTGCCGGGGAACCCGCGACCGCCCTGCGGTCGGGCCGGGAATTCGGGGCAGTAAACCGTATGACAGGATGGTGGCGCTCGGCGAGAGCCGATCGCCGAGTGCCGCCCACCGGACAGCGCATCATCGTGCGAGGTCTCCCCCGCACGATCGGAGCGTCAACGGACGGGTACTTTGTTAGCGGTGGCGTTCAGACATGGCCATCGTACCGTCTATCGCGGTTACACGGTAATACCGTATTACGACAGCCGAGGATACGGCCTGCTCACGATCGATCTCGCCCCACGTTAATCGATTCGTGACTATCTGCAAAAGAACTAATATAGGTCGACGCCGAATCGGTCTCGTGATGGCTGTGGTCGGCGACAAACGAGTCGGCTGTGACGGCTGTGGCCGAACAGTTGCGCTCGAGGAACTGACGACAGTGACGATGCCCGACGGCCAGCAGGTCGTCTGCTGTCCGGACTGTGAGCCCCACGCCAGAGCGGCCGCACAGAAGGGCGGGTCGCTCGATCAGCGTCGGGATACCTGTGATGGCTGTACCGGTACCTTCCTCGTGGCCGAACTCGAGGACGTGGTGCTCGATGATGGCACCGTCTTGACCTGTTGTCCGTCGTGTGCATCCGAGGCACCGACGGGAGACGATGACGACACGGCGTCGACCGACACTGACGGGCCCGCCGATGCCGGGACGGCGACCGGGCCCGAGTCAGCCGACGACGCTCAGTATCGCTGTACGCAGTGTCACGAACAGGTCTCCGAGGAGCCGTTCTGTGTGACGACGATCGACGACCGCACCGAGCGGCTGTGTGCCGAGTGCAAGGCCAACGCCGAAGATCGTGGCATCGTTGCGACCGTCGAGATGCGAAAGACCAAAGCGCGTGAGATACTCGGCGTGGAGCCGGACGTGACCGACGACGAACTCCGAGCTGTGTATCACGAACAGGTCAAACGTGCCCATCCCGATCGCAAAAGCGGTAGCAAATCCGCGTTTCAGCTCGTCACGGATGCGTACGAGCGACTTCAAGACGACGACTGACTATTCTTTGCGACCTCTGAACCCGACCGTCGCTGGATTAAAACAGTACGTCGAGTCGCAGGCTGCACACGACGCCGTCAGGTGTTTGCCATGTGTATACAGTTTCCAGAGCTTGGTCTGTCCCTGTTCGAGTTCGAGCGTGACCGGATGGCCACAGTCCGGGACCGTACACGGGAACCGAATGTACCAGTTCGGGACCGACAGCGCCCCAAGCGGTGCGAGCTCGCTTCGTAGCCGGGAGAGTAGATTGAAGATCGTCACTGTGAGGTCCGACCGATCGATCGTCACGCCGTCGACGTCACTGACGTAGCCGCGACGGCTCACTCCCTCTTCACGCAGCGGCAACACTGGAATCCCTTTCGCGACCGCATAGCCGATCTCCTGATCGATCCACGTGGTCTCGGCTGAGTCCTCAGTGAGGACTGCAACGACGACATCGCTGTTGGCAACGCGTCCCTCGAGTCGCGTCCGGGAGCGGACGGATTCGAGTTCCTCGAGCGCGATGTGGACGCCAAACGGGAAGTTCTTGACCGTCGAGAACAGGTCCTGGACGAGTGTGAGATCGCTCGGTGCGTGAGAGACGTACACCTGTTCCCCGGTCATGATGCCTAGGATAAGCAGTCGCCCGAACCGTTATTAAACTACGTCAGACTCGCATTTAACTGCTGTCGTGTTCAGGGCGGTAATTTTTGATCGTCGAGAGGACGCGTTTCGAAAACTCGAGTTGGGAGAGCTCCGACCCCAGCTGCTCGAACCACTCGCGTTCGACGTACCACCAGCCGCGGATGTCGTCGTCGGTCGTCAGTGACGTCACCTCCAGCCGACCCGGCGTCCACGAGCGTTCGTCACCGATCGTCAGCAACGTCCGCAATACCGCGCCGACCTCGTTGCGCGTAATTCTGGACGTCTCGGCGACGACTTCGTACTCGAGTTCGATCCCGGCACCGTCCTCGGCGGGCGGGTCGCCCTCGTCCTCGTCTTTCCACGCGAACGAGGTCAAG
Organism: Natrinema sp. HArc-T2; assembly: GCF_041821085.1. Taxonomy (NCBI): domain Archaea; kingdom Methanobacteriati; phylum Methanobacteriota; class Halobacteria; order Halobacteriales; family Natrialbaceae; genus Natrinema; species Natrinema sp. HArc-T2. The sequence goes on from NZ_JBGUAZ010000003.1 coordinate 499,130, forward strand.
TAGATGCCGTGGCTCATCAGGCGATTCTCGAGCGTTACGGCGACGGGACGCTCTCCGGTTACCGAATCGTGCTCGGCGGTAGCCCGGTCGTCGGTCATACATGCTGTTCGACGGGCAGCGAGAAAAGTCGGTCGGCGACGCGCGTTCGCTGTTCGCTGCCGCTTGCGACCCGAATTACAACGGGGCGACGAGATCCTTGAGCGCCGCCGTTGGATCGTCGGCTTTCGCGACGCCGCTTGCGAGCAGGACACCTTCCGAGCCGAGGTCGCCCGCGGCGACGACATCGTCGCCCGTACTGATGCCCGCACCACAGAGAACCGAGACGTCGGCATCGACGCTCGCCGCAGCGTCGACGGCGTCCTCGACGACGTCGGGATCGGCCTGGCTGACCGGCGTGCCAGTCCCGATGAGTTCGGGGGGTTCGACGGCGACGGCGTCCGGTCCGAGCGCCGCGGCCGCGCCAATCTGGGCCGGGTTGTTCGCACAGACGACCGTCTCGAGCTCTGCTCGCTTGGCTGCCTGGACGGCACCGTCGATGTCGGCCAGTTTCAGCCGCTGCTCGGAGTGGTTGATCAGGGTGCCGACCGCTCCCGCGTCGGCGACGTGCTCGGCAAGGGTGTGGCCGGTGTTGCTGCCGTGCTCGATCGGATCGACGTGCTGGGCCCACGTCTCGGCGCCCGTCTCGGCGACGCGCTCGATGTGGGCGGTCGGCGGCGCGACGGCCAGCCGAGCGTCGGTGGTTTCGTTGACATCACGGACGGCCTCCGCGACGGCGACCGGATCACACGGATAGGTCTTCAGGTTGACTAGGACGAACATATCGGCAACCGCACCCGCACGGAAGAAATAGCTTGCGAGTCGGCGACGCGGGCTTCGAGACCGCTCCCGGGGTCAGTCTTTGCGCTTGACGACGTCGCCAAGCGTGTAACTGCCTGTCGCGGAGCCGCCGGACCACTCCGAATCCTCGCCAGAACTCCCCTGTGCGCTCAGGTTGATCTCGAGGAAGTTCTCGAGTTTGGACTGGACGCGGTCGCTCGGCAGCGTATCACCGCGCTCGATCTTGCGGATGAGGCTGGCTTTCTCGTTGAGTTCGTTTGCCAGCTCGGACTGGCTCAGCCCCTTGCTCTCGCGGGCGTTGCGGACGCGATCGTCGTAATCGGTCGCAAGCTCGTCCATGTCGTCGAACATGTCCGAGCGCCGCTGGCTCGAGCCACCGGAACTCGAGCTCGTCGACGTCGATGTCGACTGACTCCCACTGCTCGACGAAGACGAACTCGAGCCGGTCGAATATTTCGTCGACGTGCTCGAACTCGAGGTCTGTTTGACTTCAGTGCCGAAGTCCGTGCAGTTCGAACACACGTCTAGCTTCGCACCCTCGACTTTGATCGTCTTCGGGGACGACGTCTCGGCCCCACACATCTCGCACTGAACCATACCCAGTTCTATATCGTGCCGAGGGATAAAGCATGCGGCGTCGTTTCAGACCGAAGAACGGCCCAGGAAACGGCTCAAGACGCGCTCTCACTCGAGAGCGACCCAGGCGTAGTAAAAGCGCTGGAGTGCGGTCAGGTGGCCGACGACCGCCAGGAAGCCCAACAGCAGGCCGACGAGGGTAACGTCACCGACGACCGGTCCCGAGACCGGATAGGCCAGCAAGCCGACCAGTCCGATGATCGCCAGCCGGTCTGCACGACCGACGAGACCGCCATAAACCCGGTCGAGGCCGACGGCCTGTGCCTGCGTTCCGAGATAGGAGGTCATCACCACGCCGGTCACGGCGGCAAAGCCGAGCAAGTAGTTCTCGAGGCCCGCCGCCAGCCCGGCGATGACGACGATGTCCGCATAGCGATCGAGGACGTGATCCAGCAGGTCACCGGCGGCCGAGGCGACCTCCTGTTCGCGTGCGAGCGCGCCGTCGACGATGTCGAGCCACCCATTGAGAAAGACGAGCGCCGCAGCGACGGCGTACCAGACCGGATCCTCGAGGCCGCCGAGTGCGAACGCTCCAGCGGCGAGAATCGCCATCCCGAACGCGAGCACGCTCACACCGTTGGGAGTCATCCCGACGCGGTCGAATCCCTTCACGAACGGATTGAGGGCACCAGAGATGTACGGTCGGAACTTATCGAGCGTCATGTGAGATACTCCATGAAGTCGACCTCGCCGGCGCTTGGCTCACGCTCGCCCGCTACGACTGCGGCGAGTTCGTCCGCGACGGCCTCGGGGTCGCGGTCCGTCGTGTCGATCTCGTAGACTGATTCGAGGCCGTGTTCCTCGACTGCCTCCGAGAGGATCACGTCCAGCGCCTCGCTCTCGGCGTTTTCGCGCGCCTTCGCGTCTGTCTCGCCACGTTCGCGCAACCGCTCCTCGAGCGTTTCGGGGTGACACCGGAGCACGACGACCCGATCGGCGTCGAAGTGATGTGCGAGATGGGATTCGATCACGACGTCATCGCGGCCGTCGAGCCACGCCGCGAGTGCTTCGAGATCGGCGATCTTGCTTTCACGATCCGCGTCGACCTCGGTGTAGAGTGCCTCGTCTTCGAGGACCTGATTGAGATGGATCACGTCGAGGTCGGGCGTCGGCTCGTCCTCGCCGTCGCCGTTCAAGTCTGCCAGTTGGGACTCGAGCAGTTCCGTCGCGGTCGTCTTGCCGGTGCCGGGAGTGCCAGTGACGGCGACCCTCACGGATCGGCCACCTCCGCATCCGGGTCGTCGGCCACGTCCACGTCGAGGTCTTCGAGCACGTCGTTGAGCGTCGCGACCGCGCGCTCGGTCTCGGCTTCGGTGCCACAGGTGATACGGATACAGCCCGGGAGACCGAAACTCGAGCAGTCGCGAACGATGACCCCGCGCTCTTGCATCTCTGTGGCCACAGCTGAGGCGTCGCCGGCGTCGACGAGGACGAAATTGCCCTCGCTCTCCCAAACGTGAGCGTTGATATTGTCCTGCATGTACGCGCGAGACTCGCGGGTCGTCTCGACGGTGCGGACGACGTGTTCCTCGTCGTCGATGGCGGCGAGGCCGGCACGGCAGGCGAGTTCGCTCGCCGCGAAGGGCGTGTTCACGCGGGTATAGGCGTCGGCCCACTCACTGGGCACGACGGCGTATCCGAGTCGGACGCCGGCCAGCCCGTACGCTTTCGAGAACGTCCGCAGAACCGCCACGTCGTCGCGGGCTTCGAAGTCATCCCAGCCTTCGATCAGCGCGATTGCGCTCTCCCGGTCGGCGAACTCGCCGTAGGCTTCGTCGACGGCGATCAACGTTTCCTCGTCGGTTTCGTCGGCGAGTCGCTCGACTTCCGCAAGCGGCATCGTCGAGCCGGAGGGGTTGTGCGGGCTCGTCAGCCAGATCACGCGCTCGCCGTCGTAGGCCTCGAGGACGACATCGGCGTCCTGTCTGAAGTCGTTGGCCCGCGAGAGTTCGTACTCGCGGACGTCGCCGTGGTGGAACCGGGAACTCATCCCGTAATAAGCGAAGCCGGGTCTGGGGACGAGGATATCGTCGCCGGGTTCGAGTGTCGCCCGGTGGAGGTAATCGATCGCGCCGTCGCCGCCGTTTGCCAGCCAGACTTGCTCGTCGGCGACGTTCCGGCGGGCGGCGATGGCGGTCGTCAGATCGGCGTGGGCGGCTTTGGGGTAGGAACTCACGTTCGAGGCCGTCTCCCGGATGGCCACGGCGGCGGCCGGCGAGGGCCCGTGTGGGTTCTCGTTCGAGGCGAGTTTGATGAACTCCGAGGGGTCGCGCCCGAGTTCGCGGGCGACCTCCTCGATGCCTCGACCCGCCTCGTATGCGACGTGATCGGACAGGTCGCGCGGTTGCATACGGGAATCCAGTTTGTGACGGGTCTTAAGAGTGCTCACATATGGTCAACGTGGCCATCGTCGCCTGTCCGCGCTGCTGTGGTGTGTGCTGGTCGTGACGAACGACAGCTGTGTACTGACCGCTCAACGGAGACAGCAGTTGATTCCGTTACGGTGAAAAATATGGTGGCGCGGTCGGTCGTTCACTCACTGATGAGTTGGGTTTCGAGGGGCACGTCAGTGGTGATGACATCCATCAGGGGTGACGTCGCCTCGACGCGTTCGCGCAGTTCCTCGAGTTGTTCCTCGGGAGCATCGGTGGAGACGTACGTCGTACACCGGATCGTTTCGTAGCCGGGGCGAACGTCATCGGAAATTCCGAGGAAGCCACGGAGATCGACGTCTCCCTCCATCTCGAAGCGGAGGTCGTCGAGTTCGATATCCATGGCTGCGGCGTTCGCTGCGTAGCCGACACTGAGACACGATCCGAGTGCGCCGAGCAGGAGTTCGACGGCATTCGGCGCCGTTCGCTCTCCCAGAATCTGCTCGGGTTCGTCGCCCTGAAGCGTGAACTCACGGGTGTGGATCGTCTCGCCCGCCTGCTCGAACGCGTCGATCGTCGTTGTCGCCTTGAGGGCGTCCTCCCACTCGGTTTCAGCCCGGAATTGGAACCTGCCGACATCAGTGTCGTCGCTAACCGCTTCGACTGCCTCCTCGAGGGCGGACACGTCAACACCGTTGATTTCGGTCTTTTCAGTCGTTGCCATTACTGAATCACCATTGCACTCTACAACGAGCAAGAGCATAATCTAGCTAGGTACACTCACTCAAGCAGTCAGCTCTGTCCGTCGACTCTGTCTCTCAAGGTGTCACTCCGCTCGTAGCCGCTCTACGCGCTCGAGGCTATCGGCATCAGCCGGATCCTTGTCGTGGCGTACCCCCTGGAATCGCGGGAACCGCAGTGCATAGCCCGAGGAGTACGTCGGCGACGACTGAATCTCCTCGTAGCCGACCTCGAAGACGACTGCGGGCTCGATGTCGACGTCCTGCCCGTTTTCGGCAGCGATGTGGGGCTCGAGCAGCTCCGTTAGCTCCGCGAGTTTGTCGTCAGTGATGCCAGTCGCGACCTTGCCGACCGTCTCGAGGTCGTCGCCAGCCTGCACGGACAGTTCGAAGGTCCCGAGGAAGGTCGCACGCCGACCCTCGCCCCACTCTGCACCAGTGACGACGCAATCGAGCGTCTCCACGTCCGGCTTGCGCTTGCGCCAGTGTTTCCCGCGGCGGCCCGGCGAGTACGTCGAGTCGGGGTCTTTGAGCATGATGCCCTCGTGGCCCGCCTCGAGCGCGTCGGCGTCGATCGACTCGATCTCGTCGGGATCGTCGGTCAGCCAGAGCAGGGAGAGTCCCTCGACGTCCGCGTCGGCGGCGGTGCCGTCGCCGTCGGCGTGGCCCTCGGCGTCGGGGCCTCCCAACACCGACCGGAGCCGGTCGTGGCGGGTTGTCAGCGGCTCTGCGAGCAAGTCCTCGCCGTCGGCGTGCAGACAGTCGAAAAAGACCGGTCGAACCGTGACGTTCTCGCGGGCTTTCGCGACGTCGTGTTTACGGCGGAACCGCTTGAGGACCTCCTGAAACGGCAGCGGTGCGCCGCCCTCGTCGATCGCGACGACCTCACCGTCGAGGATCACGGGTTCCTCGAGCGTGTCGTCGGCGAACTCGACGACTTCCGGCAGGGCGTCGGTGATCTCTTCCATGTTTCGCGAGAAGACGCGGGTCTCCGCAGTCGTCTCGGCGTCGCCAGGATCGTAGTGTAACTGAATCCGTGCCCCATCGTACTTCCACTCGACAGCGGCTTTCTCCCACTCCTCGAGCGCGTCAGTGACCGTTCCAGCCTGTGCGAGCATCGCTTGGACGGGCCGACCGACCTCGAGATCCATCGCATCAAGTCCCTCGCGCCCCTTCTCGCGGGCGATTCGAGCAACCCGCCCGTAGTCGTTCGACACTTGTAGGGCGCGTTCGACGCGGTCTTCGGGCACGTCGAACGCCGCAGCGATGGCGTCGCGGACGGTCCCCTCGCCGACGCCGATGCGCATCTCTGAGAGGACGATGCGGGCGAGATAGCGCGCTTCCTCGCTCGAGCAGCGATTGAAGAGGCCAAAGAGCAGGTCGACCTTGCGGTCCTGGCTGCCCGATCCCTCGGCGTGGGCCAGATCCGCGAGCGTCTCGTAGACCTCGAGGACGGTGAGCCCGTCGCCACCGCCAGCGCCACCGCCGGTGAATGCATCGAGGCCCTGCTGGCCGCCGAAGTCGTAACTCGCCGCCACGTCGCCGATCTCGCCGACCTCGGCGAGTCGGTCTTCGACATCGTCTGCGCCCACGTTCGTTCCCGCCGCGCGGGCGATCGCCTCGTAACACGTACTCGGCCCGATATCGAGCGTCGTCGAGTCCCAGGCCGGAAACACCCGCCCCTGAGCGAAACGGGCGACGAGTTCGAGGGTCTCCGGATCGGCCCCCTCGTCAGCGTCGTCGCCGGCGTCGGCGAGCAGGTCCCGAACGTAGGCGACGATCTCGAGGTCGGCGGCTTCGGCGTCGATCGTCCCGGCGCGGTCGGCGAACGTGGCGAACTCCATCGGCGGTGTCTCTCTCCGGGAGGAGTAAAACGGTTCTGAGACGGGACCGTCCCGTGAACAGGCGCTCGAAACGTGGGCCAACGCCGAAGCGACCGGCGTCGCAGAGAAGCGGGCCGAAACGATCGGCTGGATACAGCCGCGTCCGAGGATGGGCTACTGGCTCGAGACGGTGATCTCGCCGTCGGCGGTTACGGTCACGTCGTAGCCGTCGTGGGTGAACGTTACGGACCCGGTTCGTGTGTCGCCGCTGTGGGTCGAACTGAACAGGGCATTGAGCGCGTCGGGATCGATCGTCTCGAAAAGCGGCGTGAGGACGCCGACGGTCTCCATGGCAGCACTCGCGTCCGAATCGGATGCGGATGCCACACCCTCTGCCTCCCGCAACGCCGCAATGACAGCGTCGCTCAGAGACTCGTCGTCAGCTGCGGTGTAGATGAGAGGGTCCTGACGAACATCGGCATCTGCGTGCATCGATCGATTTTGTCTCGTCGCCATCAGTATCCCAGTATGAATTGCTATTGATTGGTGACTCCCGGGGTTGAGTAATCAATGGTTTAAGTACCGATGTCGTTCGCGATCGTGCTCCGGACGAGCGCCTTCTGCCCGCGCCGAATGAGCGCCGAGAGCGCTTGGCTCGAGATTTCGAACTCCTCGGCCAACTCTTCTGCCGACGTCTCACGCGGCACCTCGAAGTAGCCACGTTCCAGCGCGCGAGATAACACATCACGCTGGCGAGCGGTGAGATCGTATTTGGCCGACGCTTCCGCATCGGTTCGATAGAGGCGATGCAGCGTAAACGAGAGGTCGGCCTCGTCACAGTGCTCACGATAGCTCGAGAGCGCCTCGCGGTTTGGGATCTGTGCGCGGTATTCCATCGTCGTCCCCGCCGCTTTGATCTCGAGAAACGTGATCCCGAGCTCGATCGCATCGGTATACGTCAGGCCACGCTCGCCCGTCGACGAGAGCGAGATCCGAAAGAGCCGTCGATCGGTCAGCGTCGCGAGCATCTCGAAATCGGTAATGGTCGGGTCGTGTGGAAGGACTCGGAAGAACCGATCGAGCTCGCTCTCCTGGCCACGTGCCCAGAGAGTCAGCCGCGAGTCGCTTTTCAGCGCCGGCTGCTCGTCTTCGACTTCGACGGTGACCCCGGGAGCCGCTTGCCGGGTCTCCAGCAGGATCGGATTCGAGAGCGTATACTCGGCAATGAAGCTCATACGAATCGCCCGTCGGGAGTTCTGGCAGTTCGTTCGGCGCCGTCAGATGACCACGGGGGCGGGTCATCGGCCACTGTCAGTCTCGACTCGCCGGTGTGAGTTCGAACTCGCATCCAGTTCGGATGGAGGATCGCAGAGAAAACATAATTTTTGTTGCTGTGTCGACATCTACCGCGTCGCCTTGATCCCGACGAACGAGCCGTCGCCGTACCCGTCCTCGATCGGCTCGGGACCGTCGATCTCCTCGAGCCAGTGATAGATCGTCTGGACGAACTCGAAGTCGGTAAAGCCAGCCGTCTCGAGTGCGCCGACGAGTTCATCCGTCGAGACGAACGTCGCGTCACGATAGAACGGATTCTGTGCTTTTTTCTCCTGGTATTTGCGACCGACGGGACTGTCCTTGTCGATGTAGCCAATCACGAGACTGCCCGACGGTGTGAGGATGCGGTCGGCTTCCGCGAGCGTTTGCGGGATGTCGTCGACGAAACAGATCGTCGTCACGATCAACGCGGTGTCGAAGCTCTCGTCTCGGAAGGGGAGCGATTCAGCGACCCCTCTGACCACATCGATGCCCCGTGCTTGGGCGTGCTCGAGCATCGCCCCGGCCGGATCGATGCCGACGTCTAACTCGAGAGGGGCGGCAAAGCGTGCGCTGCCGACGCCGATTTCGATCCCGCGCCCGAATTCCGGGATGAGTTGTCGCAGTGCGTTCAGTTCGGATCGGTAGGCGTCATCGTGAGCCTCGAACCAGTCTTCGTACCGGTCGGTGTGTGCCTCGAACGGGGCCGTTTTCGGCATACCTGTCCGTACGGCGCGTGGTACTACCAACATTGGGGCCGGAAACGCGACCGGAGATCGCGGAGATCGTAAGATCTCGAGGGGGTCGTGCCACGTACCGTTGGCGTCTCCATCTTCGTCTCCGGTGGGGTCGTGTGGAGTGAAGAGCAGTCTCTCAGCTAAGTCTGGTCCCAACGATGATTTATGCTCACAGCCGTCGTGGCCCTCTCTATGGCCGACTCCTCGGTTACCGTTCAGCACCTCGAGCGGCCCCCCATCTCGTCACGACCGACGGAGTTCGTCGAACGGAAAGGACTGGGCCATCCTGACACGCTCTGTGACGGGATCGCCGAAGCGATTTCACGGCAACTCTCACGGCACTACCTCGACGAGTTCGGTCGGATTCTCCATCACAACACCGACAGCGTACAGCTCGTCGCCGGAACGACCGACCCCGATTTTGGCGGCGGTGAAATCGTCGACCCGATCACCGTCATTCTCGGCGGACAGGCGACCAAAACCGTCGATGGACAACGGGTGCCGGTCGACGACCTCGCAGTCGACGCCGCACGGGAGTACGTCGACGCAACCATCGAGGAGCTGCCGACTGACGCGATCGAATTCGAGTCGCGTCTCGGCGAGACGTCCGCCGATTTGAAGGCGCTGTTCGACGAGCAGAGTGTGCCTCGAGCAAACGACACCAGTATCGGCGTCGGCTACGCGCCGCTGTCCGAAACGGAGCGTATCGTCCGCGAGCTCGAGGCGGCGATCCGCGAGGGCGTTCCGGCGGTCGGCGAGGACATCAAGGTGCTGGGCTGGCGCACGGACGCCGACCTGCGGCTCACCGTCGCTGCTGCCGTCATCTCCCGGTACGTCGCAACCGTCGAGGAGTACGTCGACGTCGTCGCACAGGTCGAGGATCTGGCCACCCGCTACGCAAGCGACCGCACCGAGCGCGATGTCCACGTCGATGTCAACGCCGCCGACGACATCGACGCGGGGACCGTCTATCTCACCGAAACCGGCCTCTCCGCCGAGATGGGAGACGACGGAAACGTCGGGCGTGGCAACCGTGTCAACGGGCTCATTACGCCCCACCGGTCGATGAGCCTCGAGGCAACAGCCGGCAAGAACCCGGTCAGCCACGTCGGTAAGCTCTACAACATCGTCGCGACGAACGCCGCAGAACGGATCCATCGAGAACTCGACGCCGAGTACACCGGGGTAAAACTCCTCTCTCAGATCGGCACACCGGTGACGGACCCCCAGGCCATCGACGTCGAGACGACAGTCCATGACGACGAGGCGATCCGACGGCTCGTCGCTGCTGAACTCGAGGGTGTCGACACACTGTCTCGTGACATCGTAGCCGGCGACGTGCAACTGTTTTAGCGCTGGTCGACGTTGGCTCCGTGAGGTGTCACAGTGACGGAACGCCGACTGCGAACCAGTCGATCACGGGACGACCCCCTGACTGACGGCGGCTTCGAGGGGGCCGGGACGCTCGTTGGGCTCGCGACGCGAGACGGCGTCCTTCTGGCAGCCGACACGCGCACGAGCCAGGACACCGTCGTCCGCAGCGAGCGCGTCCGAAAACTCGCGCAGGTCCACCCGACCGCCGCGATGGGATCGTCTGACGACCTCGGCGCCGTACAGTCGTTCGTCCGAACGGTTCGGCTCGAGGCCGACCGCTACGAGACCGAACGTGGCGAGCCGATGACGCTGTCGGCGCTTGCCGCGACTGCGGCCGAGGAACTCCGGTCGGAGTCCGCAACGGGGACGTTCGTCCTCGGTGGTGTCGACGACGACGGCTCACACCTCTTTGAACTGTCTCGAGATGGCGGCCTCTTCGAGGACGAGTCCGTCGTCGTCGGAAGCGGGCGGGAAATCGCCGCTGGCGTCCTCGAAGCCGACGCGACGGCAGCGCTCACGATGGCCGCGGGGCGACGGCTCGCCGGTCGTGCCCTCGCGAGCAGTGCCGAGCGTGACACACAGACCGGCGTCGAGGTGCACGTCGCCGAGATCACGAACGCCGGCGTCGAGACGACCGACTACGAGGCGGTCGCCGATCTCTTGTAAGGGCACCCAGACGGACCACTGTCAGTCATGTCCGGCGCACCCGCTGACGGTTGCAGGTCGCCGGTAAACAGTGACAGCAGATCGTCTCAGTCGCGTCGCTTGGCGTCCCGTCCCAGCTGTCGTTCGACGGCGTCGACCTTGTCGCTGGCGCGTTGCTCGACCGTTCGTTTGTCGTCGACTTTCAACGTCGTGATCACTCGGGCTTCGTCGACGGCCGCGTGTGCTGCCGCTGCGGCGTCGAACAACTCGCTCGCGTCGTCGGCTTCGATGATCGTCCCCATCGGATTGGTCTCGTAGGCGACATCGAACGACTCGAGCGCGTCGATTGCCTTCGCGACCTCTTCGGACAGACTGCCCTCCCGAACGGGGGTGACGTTGAGGTCGCCGATCGCGGTCATGGCTGACGGTACGGTGTCGGCGGATATAATGGCGCAACCTGCTCGAACGAGGGTTCTTTGCCGGCTTGCCCTCGACACCCCGCTATCCCTATGTATCTGCCCGGTGTCGACATTCCTACCCACGATGAACGATCAGGGTATGGGAGGCCGGTCATGGTAGCGGTCTCGGCGGATTTTTACTGGATCGCGGGGTTCGCCATCGTCGCAGCGCTCGTCAACAGCGCGGGGATCGTCGCCATCTTCCGCTATCGGGAGTGGGCGGAACGATATCTCACCTATTTCATGTGTTTTGCCGCAGGGGTCCTCCTTTCGACGCCGCTGTTGCTCGCGCTGCCGAACGCGATCGCGAACAACCCGAACGCGGGGTTCAGTGCCCTGGCCGGGTTCCTGTTCATGTTTTTCTCCAACAAACTGATCACGTATCGCACCAAGCAAGAGAGCCTCGCGTTCGGGGTGACGGCGGCGGAAGGTATCGGGATCCACTCGCTGGTCGACGGCGTCGTGTACACCGTCACGTTCAGCGTGTCCCTCCTGACCGGGATTCTGGCGGGCACCGGGTTAGTCGTCCACGAGTTCGCCGAAGGGGTCATCACGTATCTCGTCTTGCTGAAGGGGAACGTGACGGAACGAACGGCGGCGATGTACGCGTTTTTCATCGCCACGCTGACGACACCGATCGGCGCGTTCGTCGCGTATCCGCTGGTCACCAGACTGGGCCAGCGCCACCTGGGACTGCTGCTCGGGTTCGTCTCGGGTGTGCTGCTCTATGTCTCCGCATCTCACCTGCTCCCCGAAGCGAGCGCACACGAGCAGAAACACTCGACTGTCACCCTCATGGCCGGCGTCGGGTTGGCGCTGTTTATCGTGTTCTCGCGGACGATATGAGGAACTCGAGCCCCTGGTCAGTCACCGAACGTTCGTCGCCTCGAGAGACGTGCTTTCAAGTCACTCGCGCGCGCACTCGGAGCTATGCCAGAGGAGGAACTCGCCGCACGGGTCGCGGACGTGCTGGCGGTCGACGCTGCTGACTTCCGCCAGCGGGCCGAGGGGGATGCCGAGGTGATCAAAGACGCCGTCGAGGAAGGAGTCTTCGACAACCCGCAGGCGATCATCGGCCTCGAGTACGAGTTCTACGCGATCAAGGCCGACGACTGCACGCTGCGGCGGGTTCCACGCCGACTGCTCGAGCTGATCGGCTTCGAGAAGGAACTTGGCTTGCACAACGCGGAGATGACGACCAGCCCACAGCCGCTGAACGCACCCGGGCTGGCGGCTCAGGAGTCGGAAGTCAAAGCGCGCCTGCAGACGGCACTCGACGTGACCCAGTCCGAGCGGATGCGGCTGGTCAGCGACGGGCTGTGGACGATTCCGCCGGAGGGCGAAACGGCGGGCACGTACCTCGCCGACAGCATCGAGCGACCGGCGACGACACCGGACGGGGCCGAGCGCTCGATCCGCATCGCGACGAACATGAGTGGCTCCGCTCGGTATCACGCGATGGCCAACACCGACCAGGCCGACTCGGCGGGGATGCGTATCGAAGCCCCACACGTCTCGTTGCAGGCCAATACCGTCATGCCCGAGAGTCTGATCACGTCGATCCAGCCCCACTATCAGGTGGCCCACGCACCGGACCTTCCCGAATATTTCAACTACGCGCTCCGGGTCGCGGGTCCGTTGCTCGCACTCGGCGTCAACTCCCCGTTTTTCCCCGCCGATCTGTACGACGAGGACGCGACCGCCGACGAGATTCTCCGAGACGGCTGGATGGAACATCGCATCAGCGTCTTCGAGACCGTGCTCAACGACCCCACGACGGGCGAGGGGAAAGTCCGGTTCCCCCACGATCTCGAGAGCGTCGACGAGGCGATCGACCGAATCGTCGACGACGACACGATCGTGCCGATGCCGGTCGAACCCGGCGAGCGTTTCGACGATCAGTTTCCCCACTTCAGGCGCAAACACGGCACCTACTGGCGGTGGGTTCGTCCCGTCTTCGGCGGCCCGACGCGCTCGGCGGCCAACGCCCGCATCGAGTTTCGGCCGATCCCCGCCCAGCCGACGGTCCGCGATTCGGTGGCCTTCCTCGCCGCCTTTGCCGGCCTGATGGAGAGTCTCACTCGGCTCGAGCATCCCGTCCACGAACTCGACTGGCAGCTCGCTCGCGAAAACTTCTACGGGGCGATGACCGATGGCCTCGAGGCCGAGCTGACGTGGATCACCAACGACGGTCGGGAAATCACAGACGGGCTCGAGCTCTACGAGGATCTGCTCGCCCACGCCGAAGACGGGCTGGTCAACCGCGGGCTGAGCGAGGAAGACGCCGCCAAATATCTCTACCCGCTCCGGCGGCGGGTCCGCCAGAAAGTGACACCAGCCAGCTGGAAGCGCGAGCAGGTGCGGGCAGCCCTCGAGGACGGTGCCGACCTCGCCGACGCGATGGAGCGGATGCAACAGCGCTACGTGACCCGGCAGTCGGAGACGTTGCTCGAGGGAAGCTTCGCGGACTGGATCGGCGACTAGCGGTTCGTGACCGGTGCGATCGGCAAAAAGACGTTATTGGGCCGGTTCGACGTTCTGGTTCATCCGGAACAGGTTGTCCGGATCGTACGTGGCCTTGACCTCGGCCAGCCGTTGCTGGTTCGTCCCGTAGGCGAGGTCCTCCTCGCCCTCGTCCTCGCTGATGAAGTTCATGTAGACGCCGCCAGTCGCATACGAGGCCATCGCGTCGAAGAACTCCCGGGACCAGGCGATGCACTTGTCATCCATCGCAGGGTCCTCCCAGCGCGTGTGGACGTTCATCCCGTATTCGGCGTCCCGGTGGGGAAACGCCGTCGCGTCCGCTGGGACCCGTCCCATCGCGCCGCCGAGCTGTCCGAAGAAGATTTCGGACAGCGGGGTGGGGAGGTCTCGTGCGTATTCGACCACTGTATCGATGGCGTCGTCCGAGACCGTACTGAAGTTGTGTGACTTCCAGTAGTTCCGGGCACCCTCCTCGAGCAGTGGATCGAACGCTTGCTGGAACTCGGCGTACTGGTGTGGACCGACGACATCGGCGATCGGATCGCCGTACTCACGAATCGGAGCGAGCACGTCCTCACCCGCTGCCATGTCACCGGCGTAGAACGGAACGACGACGAGAACGTCCTCGCCGTGAACGTCCTCCGGGAGGAACGGGAGCGGTGGTGCCTTGCGCAGGACCATCCAGACGGTCGACTCGTCCGGTGCCGTTTCGTTGAAGTCCCGCACATGTCGGAGGACATCTGGTGCGTCCGCACCGTGGTAGACGACCATCCCGGTGAGTACCTCCGGTCCGACCTCGTGGAGGTCGAACTCGAACGACGTGACGACGCCGAAGTTGCCACCGCCGCCGCGGACCCCCCAGAAGAGATCCGGATTTTTGTCTTCGCTCGCGTGCCGCAGTTCGCCGTCCGCGGTGACGATATCGACCGATCGCAGGTTATCCACTGTCATTCCGTACCTGCGAGTCAGCCACCCGAACCCGCCGCCGAGCGTCAGTCCCGCGACGCCGGTCGTCGAGTTGATTCCCAGTGGCGTCGCCAGCCCGAACGCCTGTGCTTCGTGGTCGAAGTCGGCGAGGGTCGCACCCGGTTCGACTCGAGCCGTTTGTTCCTCCGGGTCTACGCGAACCGATCGCATCGCCGAGAGGTCGAGCATCAGACCGTCGTCACAGACCGCGTTCCCCGCGATGTTGTGTCCGGCACCGCGGATCGCGAGTACCATGTCCTGCTCGCGGGCGAAGTTCACCGCCGCGATCACGTCCGAGACACCCATCGCTCGAGCGATAAGTGCCGGTCGCCGGTCGATCATGCCGTTCCAGATCGCTCGCGTCTCGTCGTAGTTCGGATCCTCGGGGCGGAGCAATTCGCCGTGAAGCCCCTCGCCGAATCCGTCTATTGCACCGTCGTCTACGGGTGTGGTAGTAACTGCCATTATCACTCAGTATCCGTACGCTTCGCACGGGGATATAGTCACACATAATTAATAGTTAAGATAGGTTCGCCGACAGGAGTGACCCGAGAGCTGGCGTATCGACGGGCGATCGGGGATCGAATGCTATTTCTCCGCACAGTTAGCCGCCCGATTTGTATCCGCACGCAGAAATTTAATTCCAGCTTATCGGACATATCTATCCGATTGATGATCGTGTTAGATATACTACTGTTTTATTCCTGCTGAACGCATATCGTGAGATATGGGAACAGTGAACAAATCAGCAGGCGATGAGGCGATCGCAGCACTCCCGGACGAGGCCGTCCGGTCCTTCATCGACCGGTTCCACGGGGACCTCCTGCGTCCGTCAGACGACGAGTACGACGACGCTCGCGAGGTCTGGAACGGGATGATCGACAAATACCCGGCGCTCGTCGCGCGCTGTGTGGACGTCGACGACGTCGCCACAGCCGTCGACTTCGCCCGAAACCACGACCTGCCCCTCGCGGTCCGGGGTGGTGGGCACAACGCGGCCGGGACGGCTGTCTGCGATGGCGGGCTCGTCGTCGATCTGACGGAAATGAACGGTGTCCGTGTCGACCCCGAGGCGAAGACTGTCCGTGTCGACGGCGGGGCGACGCTGGGCGACGTCGACCTCGAGACACAACGCTTCGGCCTCGCGACGGCTCTCGGTGTGGTGTCAGAGACCGGCGTCGCCGGGTTGACGCTCAACGGCGGCTACGGACACCTGAGTCGCAAGTACGGACTGGCACTTGACAATCTGATCAGCGTCGACGTCGTGACGGCCGATGGCAAACTGCGCCACGCCAGCGCTGACGAGAACGAGGACCTGTTCTGGGCGATCCGCGGCGGCGGTGGTAACTTCGGCGTCGTCACCGCTCTCGAGTACGCGCTCCACGAGGTCGGCCCCGACGTGTACGCACTCTTCGTCTGGTTCCACGGCGACGACACCGCCGTCGCTATGGATGCCTTCCGCGAGTGGACCGAGACCGCACCGCGGGACGCGAGCGCCCTCGCGTTTACTGCCCACGTTCCCGACATAGCGGAGTTCCCCGAGGAATCGTGGGGCGAGCCGGCGATCGCGTTCCTCGGCTCGTACCTGGGAGACCCCGACGACGCCGAGGACGTCTTCGATTCGTTCCGGGAGCGTGCGACGCCGATCACCGACCTGAGCGGAGTGATGGCCTACGCCGACCTGCAGTCGATGCTCGACGAGGACTACCCGGACGGGCTGCGCTACTACTGGAAGTCGATCTTCCTCGAGGAACTCACTGACGACGTGATCGACCTCATGACTCGATACAACGAATCGGCGCCGTCGGCGCTCTCGACGATTGACGTCTGGCATCTCGGCGACGCGGTTGCTGACGTTCCCCAGGATGCGACCGCGTTCTGGCACCGCGACAAGCCGTACATGCTCAACTTCGAGGCGAACTGGGAGGACGCCGACGACGATGACGCAAACGTGGGGTGGGTTCGCGAGGGTTTTGCCGAGGCACAGACCCTTTCGATCGCTTCGGGCCGCTACGGTAACTTCCCGGGGCTGAACGAAGACCCCGCGAAACTGCTCTACGGCGAGAACTACGACCGGCTGGTCGACGTCAAGACGAAATACGACCCCGATAACCTATTCCGGTCGAACACGAACGTCCCGCCGCGCCCGACCGGTGCCTGACTGGGCGCGCGGATACCGGTCGCCAACATACGACCCGGATAGCGACATCACGAACGGCGTCCGATGGGATCGATCGTTTTTCGCCGCCGGAAGCGATTAAGTAACTTCGCTCGAGAGGTGTGCGTATGGTAACTTTCCTCTCTGGAGGCACCGGAACGCCGAAACTCTTAGACGGCGCCGGTGTCGCGTTCTCGCCAGAGGAGACCACGGTCATCGCCAATACGGGTGATGACATCGAACTCGGTGGACTGTTCGTCTCGCCGGATGTCGATACCCTACTGTTTCAGGGCGGTGGCATCCTCGACCGCGAGACGTGGTGGGGAATCGATGACGACACGCACCGAACCAACGCAGCGCTGTCTGAGATCGCGTCGACCGCTGGACTTCCCGACGGGCCGCAATACCTCCCCGAGGAAAAACAGACCACGGGCCGGCGACTCGCGAACTGGCGGCGCTTTTCGGGGGTCGCGGAGTTCATGACGATCGGCGACCGCGACCGGGCCGTCCACATCACGCGCACCAGTCTCCTCGATGAGGGCAAGACGTTGAGCGAGGCGACCCAGCGGCTGGCCGACGCGTTCGGCGTCACGATCGACCTGCTCCCGATGAGCGACGATCCCGTCGCCAGTCTCGTCCACACCGACGAGGGCATGATGCACTTTCAGGAGTACTGGGTCGCCCACCGCGGCGAGCCGACTGTCGAAACCGTCGAATTTCGGGGCTCGTCGGATGCCGAGCCCGCGCCGGGCGTTCTCGAGGCACTCGACGACACCGTCGTCATCGGCCCCTCGAACCCGGTCACCAGCATCGGGCCGATGCTCGCACTGCCGGGCGTCGCCGACGCGCTCGCCGAGACGACGGTCGTTGCCGTCTCGCCGTTTCTCGGCGACGACGCTTTCTCCGGGCCCGCGGGCGACCTCATGGCTGCGGTCCATGCAGAGCCCAGCACCGAGGGGCTGGCGACCGCCTATCCGTTCGTCGACGCCTTCGTGATCGACGAGGACGACGACGCCGACTTCGACCGACCGACGGTTCGGACGGACATCCGGATCGACGACTCCGAAGATGCCGCGCGCGTCACTCGAGCCGTCGACGACGCGATCGATCGCGTGCGCTAACATGTCCGGACGCGTCTCGTTTACGCCGCCGCTCGCACTCGCCAGCCTCAGCGGCGAGGCCGACGCTGACTGGGCGCGAGCCGGCGCTGACTACGCTGGCGCGGCGTTCCTCGGCGGGATCGCCCTCGATGCCGACGCGAGAGCGGCTGCACGCGACCTCGTCGCCCGCGACCGGTCCGAGTTCCTGCCCGACGATCCGCTCGCCTTTATCGACCGCCAGCTCGCAGCGCTCGAAGACGTCCCTCTCCAGCCAGCGTTCAACGTCCGGAGCGCGACTGTCGATCCGATGGCCGACGCGGCCCGCGTCTGTCGGGATCGGGACGCCTATCTCGAGATAAACGCCCACTGCCGGCAGGACGAACTCTGTGCCGTCGGCTGTGGCGAGACGCTCTTACAGGATGGCGACCGTCTCGCAAGCTACGTCAGCCGCGCAGCCGAGACCGGCGCGACCGTCGGCGTGAAGGTCCGCGCCGAAGTTCCCGGCGTCGATCTGTCGGCACTGGCCCGCGACCTCGAGCGCGCGGGGGCTGATTTCGCCCACATCGACGCGATGGACTCCGAGTCGATCATCGCGGACGTGGTCGATGCGACCGACCTGTTCGTGATCGCCAATAACGGCGTCCGCGACGACGCGACCGTCCGCGAGTACGCCGACTACGGGGCCGACGCGGTCAGCGTCGGTCGGCCCAGCGATAACCCCGTGGTGCTCGAACGCGTTCGCGCGGCTGTCGACCGCCACTTTGGCCTCGAGCAGGTTCGCTAGCAGTAGCTGATCACACGGCTTCTCCAGCAGTAAACGGGAAAACTCGTCGCACAAGTAACGACGATCGACGACAAGAGCAGTCGTTTGCTATAGTAGCCACTGAAAGGTAATGCACACCCGATCGCACGAGGACTGTGCGATCGGTGTGTCAATCGTTTCAGTTGTTACTATAGTGGTTAGCCGGCAGACATATATTGCGTGAGGGAACGCAGATCAACATCGAGAACTGCGAGGAGAAGCGCTCCGTATCCTCCGAGCAGGGGGAGCAATGGACGGTAGTAGTATGGGCACCCACAAATACATCCGACGGGCTCAGCAGTCACGCCAACGACTGGTCCGATTGGCGATGAGAACGTAAACTCTGCTCGAATATGCTGCCAGTAGACGAAATCCTCTGGGATGTGACAGACGCACCCCAAACAGCCGCCAACAAACTGAAGCGGGACGGTACTCAGAAACAGGAGGAGGAAGCCACTTACACTGAGTGCCCAGCGCTGTGTGACATAGCCCACGAACCCTGCCGCCGTCAGCAGGATTCCAAC
Source organism: Natrinema sp. HArc-T2 (assembly GCF_041821085.1). Lineage (NCBI taxonomy): Archaea > Methanobacteriati > Methanobacteriota > Halobacteria > Halobacteriales > Natrialbaceae > Natrinema > Natrinema sp. HArc-T2. The sequence continues at coordinate 518,100 of NZ_JBGUAZ010000003.1, forward strand.
ACCGAGAAAGAATCCGATGAGCGGAAATGGAACGGGAAGAATATCGGTGAGGATAATCAGACAGGTTCCCAGCGCGAGAATAGCGCTGACTTCCGCTGCTCGTCTTCGGACTGCTGCGTCCATGATTCTTGCTGTCACTCAGAAATCTAACAAATTTCATCCATTTCGGGATGCGATATTCTCCCTTCAGGCTTCGTTCGCTTCATCCTCGATGGTCGAGACCGTGTGGATTTCGTCGTACCGGACGCTCCTGTCGTCAAGTGGCTGGCCGTCGAGTTCGAGATACACGGGCTCGAAACCAGTCACGTCTCCGGTGACGACCGTTATTTGATCCATCGTCCGCTCTGCGCTTCGAACCTCGACCGTGTCGCCGATGTCGACGTGGTTCTGGACGAGCAATTTGGTTCGTTTCGTATCGGCGTCGGGAGGGACAGTCAAAGTAGTCATCGGCTGTCGGACCGAAGCGGGGCGACACCCGTAGTCGTTGACCCGGTATTCGCAACGCGAGCGGTGTCGTCCGGACGACCGTTTTTGTACGAACCGGTCGAACGAGGAGTAATGAAAGTCATCAAGGACAGCGTCCACGACCACATCCAGGTCGACGGCGTCGCGCGTGACCTGCTCGACACGCCCGAAGTACAGCGGCTTCGGCACGTCGGCCAGCTCGGAACCGTCTCTCTCGTGTATCCTTCTGCCAACCACACTCGCTTTGAACACAGCCTCGGCGTCTATCACCTCGCCTGCGAGGCCCTCGAGCACCTCGCTATCGAGGGACGACAGGCCGAACGGGTCCACGCCGCCGCCCTGCTTCACGACGTGGGCCACGGCCCTTTCAGTCACAACCTCGAGTCGCTGACCCACCGTCGCACCGGTCGATATCACGACGACGTCCACGAGTTGCTCGCGGACGGGGCGGTCGGCGAGGTGTTGCGCGACCACGACCTCGAGCCCGACCGGGTCGCCGAGTTGGTCGCCGGCGAGGGACGCTTCGGGCAGGTGGTCTCGGGGGAACTCGACGTCGACCGGATGGATTACCTGGTGCGGGATGCCCACCACACGGGCGTTCCCTACGGCACGATCGATCATGGCCGGCTCGTCCGCGAGCTGACGTTCGTCGACGGCGAACTCGTCCTCGACGAGGGGAACGTCCAGACTGCCGAAAGCCTGCTGGTCGCGCGGGCGCTGATGAACCCGACGGTCTACAGTCATAGCGTCGCCCGGATCAGCAAGGCGATGCTCCGACGGGCTGCCGAACGACTGTTGGACGCTCCTGAGACCGATGTCGACGCCGCGACCCTCCAGCGGATGGACGACCACGACCTGATCGTCGCCCTGCGCTCGTGTGATCGAACGGCGGCGTTCTCGAGGCGACTGGATCACCGCGACCTGTACAAGCGGGCGGTCTGGGCCGAACTCGACGACGTGCCCGACGAGATCATCGACGCCGATCACGAAACGATCTGCGACCTCGAGCACGAGATCGGCGATCGGGCGGATGTCGACCCTACCGACGTCATCCTCGACGTGCCGAGTCGGCCCTCGATGACGGAGTCGACGACGCGCGTGATGGTCAACGGCGAGATCCGACAGCTGGGCCAGCAGTCGCCGCTGGTCGCGGCGCTGCGGGCGGCCCAGCACTCTCAGTGGCGACTCGGCGTCTACTCGCCGCCCGAGTTGCGGGATCGGGTCGGTCGGGCCGCCGTCGATGTGCTCAGACTGGACATCGATGGTGCGCTCGTCAGCGAGGTCCGAAACGGGCTGGACGCGACGCTCGATCAGTTCGTCGACTGATACTGTTGGACAACAGGATCACACATCGATCGCACGCGAACCGCGATCGGGTGATCACGGACTGTTGTTCGACAGTGTACACCTGTCCGTTTCGGGGGTCGAACCGTTGAAGGCGCTGACGGCGAACTGACGCGTATGGAACGAACGGGAACGATTCTCCGCGGCCGCGAGTTCGAGCCTATCGGGGGACGGGTCGTCATCGACGACGAGGGTCGCATCGAGGCCATCGAGGAAACGTCGGTCGAGAGTGACGACATCATCCTCCCGGCCTTCGTCAACGCCCACACACACATCGGCGACTCGATCGCCAAGGAAGCCGGTGGCGGCCTCTCGCTCGAGGAACTGGTCGCGCCGCCGGACGGGCTGAAACATCGGTTGCTCCGGCAGGCCTCCCGCGACGAACTCGTGAGCGCGATGGCGCGCTCGCTGTCGTTCATGCAGCGGGCCGGGACGGCGGCCTGCCTGGACTTTCGCGAGGGCGACGTCGAGGGTGTTCGGATGCTCGCAGACGCCGCCGAGGGTCTCGAGATCGATGCACTGTCCTTTGCCCGCGGCTCTATCGATGCGATGCATGCCGGCGATGGCTTCGGTGCCAGCGGGACGAACGATGCGAATTTCGACCAGGAGCGGCGGGCGACCCGCGAGGCGGGCAAGCCCTTCGGCATCCACGCCGGCGAGGTTGACGAAAGCGATATCAACCCAGCGCTGGATCTCGAGCCCGACTTTCTGGTACACATGGTCCATCCCGAACCGCTGCACCTCGATCGGCTCGCAGACAGCGAGATTCCGGTCGTCGTCTGCCCCCGCTCGAATCTCGTGACTGGCGTCGGGCTGTCTCCTTACGAAGAACTAAACGAGCGCACGACGCTCGCACTCGGGACGGATAACGTGATGCTCAACTCGCCGTCGATGTTCCGCGAGATGGAGTTCCTCGCGAAACTGTCCGACTTGCCGGCCGACGAAATCCTTCGGATGGCAACCATCAACGGAGCCGAAATCGCCGATCTCGAGTACGGCCTCGTAGAGCCCGGCCGGGAGGCCCGGCTATTGGTGCTCGACGGCGACTCGGACAACCTCGCCGGCGCGCGCGATCCCGTCCGGGCCGTCGTCCGGCGCGCTGGCGTCGACGACGTTCGGGAAGTCGTCTACAGATAGTCTCAGTCGAGCCGTTCTGCTGTCTCGGCGTGTTCGTTCGCGAGTTCGACGTACCGGTCGGCGGTCGCCTCGAGATGTGGGTCGTCGATCTCCGTCTTCGGCTCGGCGGGTGACCCGGCGACGAGCGTCGACGGCGGGATCTCGGTGCCCTCGGTGACGACGCTGCCGGCGGCGACGTGGGCCCCGTCGAGGACGACGGCGTTCATGCCCACGAGCGCGCGCTCGGCAACGGTCGCGTCGTGGACGATGGCGCTGTGGCCGACCGTCGAGTAGGGTTTTAATTCTGCGTCCTCGTGGAGAACGGCGTTGTCCTGAACGTTTGCACCCTCGCCAACGACGATCCGACCGTGATCGCCGCGAAGCGTAGTGTTCGGCCAGACGCTCGCATCGTCTTCGATGACGACGTCGCCGATGACGACTGCGGCCTCGTCGACGTACGCGGAGTCGGCCACCTGCGGTTCGGTCCCATTGAACGAACGGAGCATGTGAGATCCTGTCTCGAGAACTGTCTTGAACCTGCCCATCACGGACGGGTGGCGTGTCGGTGCCGGTGTCTCTATGGGAAGATTGATCCGTGTGTTGGATCTTTGTTATAAGGGGTGCTATTATAAAACCAGCATATTTTGGTAGTACAGTTACGGCAGTCGCCGCAAAACTACCGGATGGCGGCACGCGATGGTCCAGACAACAGCACCCTGCCGCCACGCCAGCATCGCCGAACCAGCCGGTTCGGGCTTCACTCGTTCGTTTCTCTGCCGCTAGTTCTCGTCCCCTCGGTCCGACAGTCGCTCGGAGAGACGGTCGAATCGGTCCTGTAGGGACTCCCGGCGGTCCCGTTCGGTGTCGGCGCGATACGTCGCCTCGAGCAGGCGCCCCTCGTCGCGGTCGACGGTCACGGAGAGGACGGCACCCTCGTGGCGGCCAGCCGCCGGCAGCCGTTCGACTGCAACCGGGAGGTCGTCGACGACGTTGCCGTCGGCCTCGAGCAAGAGCACTGCCGTCTCCCCGTCGACGATTCGATCGAGGACGGCAGTGTAGGTCTCGCTCATCTCGCTACCCCCTCCCCCGAAGCACGAACGACAGCGCCGGCAACCGACGACCGACCGCTGTCGGGTGTCGGCAGTCCACGCGCGGCGGATAGCCCGCTGTGTGCCAGCGGAGCCACGAGTGCCGACTCGATCGCGTGTTTGCGCTCGAGCAGCGTCGCCGGGTCGGTCGATGCGTTCCGTTCCGTGGCGACCGAGGCAGCCGTCCCGTTGGTCGTCACGACAATATCGCCGTGGACGCCGGTCCAGTAGGTCTCGATCCCGCGGTCGGCGAAGGCCGCGAGCACTTCATCGTGTGGGTGGCCGTAGCGAGAGTCGACTGGACTCGAGACGACCGCGATATCGGGATCGACCCGGTCGAGAAACGGCGCGTTCGAGGAGGTCGACGAACCGTGGTGGCCCGCCTGGTAGGCATCTGACGCGAGATCGTCGCCGTACGTCTCGACCAGTCGCTGTTCCCCACTGGCGTCGAGGTCGCCGGTCGTCAGATACGAGAAGTCGCCGAAGGCAAGCGAGAGGACGACACCGTTAGTGTCGATGTCACCGCTCGCGTCGCCGTCAGGTGGGTTCAGGACGGTGGCCTCGAGGCCGTCGCCAGCCACCGGCAGCCGATCACCCGCGACGACCTCGTAGAACGAGACGTTGTATGCCTCGACGGCATCGAGGTAGTGCTCGTAGGTCGCGGTTGGATGAGGGACGCCGGAGTCGTAGATCGCGCCGATCCCGTCACCTGTTTCTTCGAAGTGTTCGATGAGTTCGGGGTGGCCGCCGATGTGGTCGGCGTGGCCGTGGGTCGCGATCAGGTGATCGATTCGGTCGATGTCGTGGGCCTCGAGATAGTCGATAACTGCCTGTCCGTCGTCGCGGTAGTCGCCCGTATCGATCAGGATCGTCTCGTTCGACGGCGTCACGATGAGAGTCGAATCGGCCTGTCCGACGTCGATGTGGTGGAGCTCGAGGGTGCCACTGACGTCGGCTGCCCCCTCACGCTCGATGCCGTCGCTGCCATCGATTGCGCTGCTACAGCCAGCGACAACGAGCAGTCCCGCGACGGCAACGACCAGCAGTTCTCGGCGCATCCGTGTGTCGAACCGACGCACTCGGCAGGGATGTGTGTTCGGACCGGTTCAGACACCTGGCTGTCACGAATATGGACGAATGACTGTGTCAGCGGGTCGAGGCCGGCGTCAGAACGCGTCGCCTTCGAAGGTCGTGTCGGCGTGGAGACTGTCTTTCAGCGCGTCGTGAACCTTACAGAGTTCGAAGGCGCGCTCGATGACTTCCTCGCCAGTATCGTTGTCGACGTCGCCCGCGACGCTGATATCGAAGTGAATCGACTCGAGTTTGTCGTCGTCGTTCAGTTCGCCAGTGATATCGATCTCGATCTTGCCGAGGTCGTCGGCCCCGCGTTGCTGGCCGCCGACGCGCAGCGCCGGCACGTAACAAGAGCCATACGCCGCCAGCAGCGCCTCGAGCGTGTCGGGTGCGTCCTCGCCGTTGGCGTCGATCGTGGTCTCGAACTCGCGGATGTCGTTGGTGGCGCTGTACCCCTCCTCGGAGACGGTGGTGACTGTTTTCGCCATGGCACTCGAGACGTCCACAGCCGGTGCTGTAAACGTTGTTCTCGTGGGGATGACGATCCGATCTGCCGAACAAAAACAGGAAATCGAGAGAACGCGACGGCGCGTCAGGGCTCGAGTTCGACCGGCTCGTCGGCTTCGAGCGTGTGGACCTCGGCGGTGCTGCCGGTCGCGCGCACTTCCCTGGCGAAGTCCTCGGGGTCCTGTTCGATCGGTGGGAACGTATCGTAGTGCTGTGGGAAGGCGTGATCGACGTCGAGCCAGTCGACGGCAACGGCAGCCTGCCACGGCCCCATAGTAAAGTGATCGCCGATCGGCACCGCGGCGGCGTCGGGCTCGAGATACGGGCCGACGACTTCACGCATCTCGGTCATGAGGCTGGTGTCGCCGGCGTGGTAGAACGTCGTCGCGTCCTCGTCTGCGACCTGCGTTGGCTTCGTATCGGAGACGACGAAGCCGGCGGGCATCCCGCCGCTCGCGTCGTTTTCGGTCATGATCCCGTTAGTGTGGTCGGCCCGGACCATGGTGACGTAGGCGTCGCCACACTCGACGGTACCGCCGAGGTTCATCCCCATCCCGCCAACGGCGTCCTCGAAACCGAACTCGTCCTGGCAGTAGGAGACGAGTTCCGGCGTCGCGACCAGCGTCGCCTCCGAAAACGCCCCGGCGTCGGCGATGTGGTCGGCGTGGCCGTGTGTCAACAGCACGTAATCGGGCGTGTCGACGTCGGCCGGCTCGAGGTCGGTCTTCGGGTTGTCGAAGAACGGATCGATCAACAGTTCCGTCTCTCCAACGGTGACGTGCCACGTCGAGTGGCCATGCCAGGTAACTTCCATAGCAGGTGACGCGTTCGTGCGAATCCACCATAAAAGTGGGCGGGGCCGACGTACTCGTCTCGCCCGGTGGCGATGCCGTGTGGTTTTGTATCCCCGGTTCGTACGGCGACTATGCTCGCACTCACGCTCGAGGAATTCATGGTGGAGTTGAACGACGGCGCGATCAAGAACGTCGGTCCGAACAACAAGGCAGTGACGGCCAAGATGTTCGACGTCGAGTCAGCCGAAGCCAGGGAGTTCGGCGACAAGCGCGTCAAGCTCGTCTTCGAGGACGAGGACGACAACGAGATCCAGATCTCGCTGTTCCCGGAGGACGTTCAGAAAATCGTGGACGATATCGACGCGCTCGAGGACGAGTCGGCGATTTTCGACTGACGGCGGCGCTGTGTCGCGGCTGTTTTCGTGAGTCGTGTCACGAACGCATTTCGACAACCGTTTTAGGGCGAAACCGCTTGGTTCGAATAGATGGGTAACTGTATCATCTGCGGCACACCCGTTGACGGCGAGATCTGCGAGAGTCACGAGGAGGATGCTGTTTTCGAATTTCGCGGCACGTCTCCCTCGCAGCTCACGCCCGGTCGCTACTACCGGGGGACCGTCGACGGCTACGCCGACTTCGGTGTCTTCATCGACATCGGAGACCACGTCACTGGCCTGTTGCACAGAAGCGAACTCGACCGCCGACTCGAAAGTCTCGACTGGGAACCGGGCGACGACGTGTTCGTCCAGGTACTCGACGTCCGCGACAACGGCAACGTCGACCTCGGCTGGTCGATCCGCCAGCGCGAACGTGAGTTCCGTGGCCACTTGATCGAGACCGCCGACGGCGAGTACCGACCGGAAGACCTTGAGGACGACACTGATGCGGAGCCGTCCGACGAGAGCGACGCCGAAACACCGGCAGCCGGCGAGTTGCAAGCTGGTGCCACTGAAGAGCCCGAACCCGCAGCCGCGGAGACGGGCGGTACCGTCGCAAGCAGCGGCTCCGTCGCGACCGAGACTGCTGCCGCGTCGACGCCGACGACCGACGACGCCGCCGAGTCCGACTCCGAGACCGAACAGGAGCCCGCACTCAAGCGGACCACCGTCGATGCTATCGAGAATCAGGTCGGCAGCGTCGTCCGCCTCGAGGGTGAGATCACCGGCGTCCGCCAGACCAGCGGTCCGACGGTCTTCGAACTGCGCGACGAAACCGCGACCGTCGAGTGTGCGGCGTTCAAGGAAGCCGGCGTTCGCGCCTACCCCGCCGTCGAACTCGATGACATCGTCGCCCTCGAAGGCGAGGTCGAACGCCACAACGGCGACCTGCAGATCGAGACCGAGTCCCTCGATATCCTCGAGGCCGAGGCCCGCGAAACGGTCGTCGACCGTCTCGAGAGCGCGCTCGAACAGGAGGCACGACCCGAAGACGTCGCGCTACTGGCCGACCACGACGCAGTCGCAGCCGTCGAAGACGGTATCGCCGACGCGGCGACCGCGATCCGCCGTGCGGTCATGGAGGCCCGCCCGGTCGTCGTCCGCCACGGCGCGACCGCAGACGGCTACGTTGCCGGCGCTGCCATCGAACGCGCCGTCCTCCCGCTGATCCGCGAGAAACACACCCGTGAGGACGCTGAGTATCACTACTTCGAGCGCCGCCCGCTCGACGGTCGCGTCTACGACATGGACGCCGCGACCAACGACGTTACCTCGATGCTCGAAGCCCGCGACCGCCACGGTGAACAGCTCCCGCTGGTCGTCCTGGTCGACGCCGGCTCGACTGTCGAATCCGTCGACGGCTACGACCTGCTCTCGCTGTACGACGCCGAGGCGCTCGTGATCGACGACAGCCGCGCCGACGACGAGATTACCGACGCCGTCTCCGTCGCCGTCGCCCCGTCGCTGGCCGGCGCTGACGTTGCCGACGTCACCTCGACCGCGCTGGCGACCAACGTCGCTGCCCACGTCAACGACGACGTCCGCGACGATCTCGAGCACCTTCCCGCAGTCAGCTACTGGGAGGACACGCCCGAGGCATACCTCGACCTCGCCAGCGAGGCCGGCTACGACGAGACTGGCGTCTCCGAACGCCGCGAAGCCGTCGCCCTCGAAGCCTACTACCAGTCCTACAAGGACAAGCGCGAACTCATCATCGACCTGCTGTTCGGCGATGGCGAGAACTCGGAGCGACCCCGGAACGGCGACCTCGCCGCCCACGTCTCCGAGCAGTTCCGCGACAAGCTCGAGACCGAACTCGAGACGGCTCGCGAGAACCTCACCGTCGAAGGCGTCGACGGTGTCACCGTCTCCGTCCTCGATACGGACGCGTTCACCCACCGGTACAACTTCCCGACGACGATCCTGCTGCTGGACGCGCTCCACCGCAGCGAGCGCGAGCAGGCAGACACCTACGTCACGCTCGGCGTCGGCGACGACGAACTCCACGTCCGCGCGACCGAAGACGTGAACGTCCGCGACCTCGGCGACGCGATCGCCGAGGCCGTGCCAAACGGCGGCGTCAGCGTCGTCGGCGGTGCCGACGGCCACGTCGAGTTCCTGCCCGGCGAACGCGATTCGGTTCGTGACGCCGCACTCGAGGCGCTCGGCGAGACGCTCGCGTAAGGCTCGTCTTCTCCATCGTCCACTCTCGTATTGAGCGGCAGCGCTGTTTGCGGTTGATGACTGATCGTCGGTGAGTAGTCGTGGCCGCGTACCGGTCAGGTGTCCGCACAGGATCGTTACTGCTCAGTATATCGTCCGGCCAGCCAGATCAGAAACAGAAGCGTCCCGAGACCCAGAGCCGTGACCGCAAGGGCGAATCGTGGGCTCGTAAGCGGCAGACCCGAAAGCGGCAGACTCGATAGATAACCAGTGATCTGCTTCAGTCCCCAGACCGCAGCCAGAACGCTGATGGCGAGTGCTGTAAGCAGGAGTTCGTAGTCAAACCACGTCTTTAGTCCTTCCAACGACGGCATAGTATCTGCTTGTGTTCGGTATTTTATAATCCTTCAGTCAAATTGTCATCTATACTCGTCTCCGCCTCTCGAGTACCGGACCGGCGGACGATCTCTCGAGCCACCAACCTCTTCCCGACCCCAATAGAATTGACACGTATGAACGGGAGCGAGCGAGTCGATCGCGGCGGGGCTGACGGGCCGTGGACTCGGTTGCGTGAGAACGCGACCGGGATCACCTCACTACTCGTGACGGCCTTCTGGCTCGGTGCGATGTTTACCGGACAGGACTGGTGGCTCGCGGCGTTGCTCGTCGGCTACATCGCCGTCGTCCCGCTGGTCGCGATCCTCTTCGGTGACGAAGACGATCGCCGCGAGTGGGCCGACGAATATCTCAGTACGGACACCGCCGAGACGGACGGGAAATCTGAGCCGACGGATTCCAAGACCGACGCCCTCGAGACGTTGCGCGAGCGCTACGCCGCCGGCGACCTCACTGACGAGCAGTTCGAGCGGAAACTCGAGCGACTGCTGGACACGGAGACGCTCGAGGAGGCTCAGGAGTGGGGCCAAAAGCGGGATCGGGAGCGAACGGACGATCGAGAGCGGGATCTCGAGTACGACCGATGATGGCCCTCAATCGTCGCTTGGCTCGGCATCGTCGGCTCGCTCGGTACCGCCGGGTCGTTCGACCGCGTTCGGGTCGGGCCAGGTGACGCTCCCAAGGAAGGGGACCCCGATGCGCTCGGCGGCGCGGGCGATCATGTGCGAGCCAGTCGGGATCGTCAGAAAGAGGAAGGCGATCCCGATGAGAGCAGTCAACCCCTCGCTGCCGGGGCCGAACTCGACGAAGCCGGCCAGGAAGATCGCCGCGGTGCCGAGCGTCGTCGGCTTACTGGTGGCGTGCATCCGATTGTAGACGTTCGGCAGGCGCAGCAGACCGATGGTGCCGACGGTGAGGAAAAAGGCCCCGACGACGACCAGCGCGATGACGATGGCAGTGTGAATCATTCGATCACCTCGCCGTCGGTGACGAACTTAGCGACAGCGACGGTTGCGATGAAGCCGATGATCGCGAGCACGAGGCTCACCGTGATAAAGAGGCCCCGGCCAGTCAGCAGTGCGAACAGCACCGCAATCGCGACGACGTTCGTCCCGATGGCGTCCAGTGCGACCACCCGATCCGGGTTCGTCGGCCCCCGAATGACGCGGTACCCACAGAGGACACAGAGGCCACTGACGAGGATTAGCGCGCCGTGGATCGCCGTCTCGAGCACGACCGGGTCGGCCTCAGTCATCGTCGACACCTCCGTTTTGGCGGTCCGTGGTACTGTCTCTTTCCCCACCGGAAACGACGATCTCCGGCGGCGGGTCGGATGGCGACGCGGCTTCGTTGAACAACTCGAGTGCGTAGTTTTCCCATGTGTGAATCGGCTCGGCGATCGCTTCTGGATCGCGACCGTTGACGCCGTGGACGTACAGCGCGTTGGTCTCGTCGTCGTAATCGAGCGTCACCGTCCCTGGTGTGATCGTGATGCTGTTGGCGATAATGGTGATCGCGAGGTCGGATTCGACCCGCAGCGGGACGAGGATCACTTCGGGCTCGATCGGCATCCCCGGCGAGAGCACTCGGTAGGCGACGTCGACGTTCGCCCGCAGGAGTTCCCAGGTGAACGCGCCCAGATAGAGTCCGGCGTAGGGCAAGGCACCTATTACACGGCTGAGATCGAGGTCCTTGCTGTAGAGCCGCCGGAAGACGAACGCGACCGGCAGTCCGACGAGCAATCCTGCGAGCAGCCCGCGGACGACCGAGACGGGTGTCAGCGGCAGCCCGCGGACGAATACCCACAGGACGGCGAAAACGACGCCGACGACGGGCCAGGTTCGAACCCGCATCAGTGCCCACCTCCGTTGGCGCTCGAGTCGATCAGGTCACTCGCATCCTGCGGAGCGACGGCGTCCACGTAGCTGTCGGTGTCGATGGCTGCGTCGGCGGCGAGCTCCGCGAACTCGTAGACGGGCTCGAAGCCGACGCCGACCGCGACGATCGTCACCGCGAGGACCGCGAGGACAGCTACCTGTACGGAATCGACCGTCGCCGCCTCCACGGCGTCCGTCTGTGCTCCCCAGAAGCTCCGATTCCACGCTCGAGTCGTGTAGGCGATCGTTAGCAGCGAGCCGACGAGCAAGACGACGAGCACGGGGCCAGCGCGGGCTCGAGCCGCGGCGTCGAAGACGAGGAACTTGCCGAAAAAGCCCGACAGCGGTGGAATGCCGACGAGCGCGAGCGAGGCGACGAACACCGCGATCGCGAGCGGCGGCGATCGCTTCGCCAGCCCGCCGAGATCGGCAAATTGGCTCGTCCCCGTCGCCGCCCGGACCGTGCCGACCGACAGGAAGAGCAGCCCCTTGGCCAGCGTGTGATTGAGGGCATACACTAGCGCGGCGACGATCGCCAGCTTGCGCAGGCCTGGCGCCGTCACCGTCGTCGCGATCGCGACCGGCATTGCGATGAAGCCGACCTGGCCGATGCTCGAGTAGGCGAACACGCCCTCGAGCGAGTCTCGCCCGATGGCCCCGATCCCGCCGACGAGGATGCTGGCGGTGGCCATCACGAACAGCGCTGCGCCGACGAACGGCAGTGGGGAGTCGCCAGCGATCGTCACCCCTGGCAGCGCGAGCTCGACGCCGACCTCGGCTCCGGCGAAGACGGTAAAGGAGAGTCGGATGATGGCGTAGATGCCGACCTTTTTCGTCGCGCCGGCGAGCAAGGCGGTGACCTGTGGCGGCGCGGCCCGGTAGGCCGTCGGGATCCAGAACTGGAAGGGAACGAGCCCCGCCTTGAGCGCGAACACTGACAGGAGCAAGCCGAACAGGCCGACGACTGGGGCCGGCTCGAGGCCATAGGCCGCCGGTTCGGCGAGCCGCCGTGCGAGATCGGCCATGTTGAGCGTCCCCGTGGTCGCGTAGATCCCGCCGACACCCAGCAGGAAGACGGCGCTGCCGACGAGGTTGAGCGTGACGTACCAGAACGCGGCGCGGGTGTGCTGGGGGCCGCCGCTGTAGGCGACGAAGACGTAGCTGGCCATCAGCATCACCTCGAACCAGACGAAGAGGTTGAACAGGTCGCCGGTGAGAAACGCACCGGTCACGCCCAGCGCGAGGAAGTGAAAGAGCGGGAAGTAGTAACTCCGTCCCTCACCGCCGGGGAGGTGGCGGGTCGAAAAGACCAGCGACGCGACCCCCAGGATCGCGACCATGGTTAGCATGAACGCCGACAGGCCGTCGGCGACGAGCGTGATCCCGAAGGGGGCCGGCCAGCCGCCGACCTGGTAGGTCGCGATCCCTGGCGCGTCCGGCGCGAGGACAATATACCAGTCGATCGCCGCCACTACGGTCGCGTAGGCTATGCCGCTGGCCAAGCTCACCGCGGCTCGAGCCCGCGGATAGCGGCCGAGCAACAGCGTTCCCGCGGCTGCGGCGAGGACGATCAGCATCGGCGCGATCACGAGCGGTGATTCTGTGCCGACCGGGGTGGCAGTTAGTGCCGTCATCGTCGATCACCACATGCTACGTGCGTCGTCGAAGGTTGCAGCGTCGTCATTTGCGATCACCCAGCTTCGTCACGTCTAACGTCCCGTGTTCTTCGTAGACCCGATACGACAGCACGAGCGCGAACGCGGTCATGCCGAAGCCGATGACGATGGCGGTCAACACGAGCGCCTGCACCACCGGGTCAGCCGTCTGGGGCGCACCCTCGCCGTGGCCGGCGAGGATCGGCACCGACTCGGCGACCGCCGGTGCGATCCCACCCATCGCCAGCAGGTAGACGTTCGCCGCCTGGCTGATAATCGCCAACCCCCAGACGACCCGGATCAGGTCCCGCTGCAAGAGCAGGAAGGTCCCGAGCGCGAACAGCGCCCCGACCGCGGCTGCGAGGGCGATCGCCGTCATTCTGCACCCACCACCGAGAGGATCGTCAGTAACCCACCGACAACGACACAGTAGACGCCGAAGTCGAACGCGATCGCGCTCGCGACCTCGAGGTGATCGTAGATCGGCACCCCCTCGAGCATGACGAACGTCTGCGTGAGAAACGGCTTCCCGAAGGCAAGCGGCGCGAGCCCGCTGACGACCGCGATCGCGAAGCCGGCAGCGAACAGCCGCCGATAGGCCACGACGACCCGGTCGCGCGAGGGTTCCTTGCCGGGGTCGACGTCGCGCCCGAGGATTCCCCGCTCTAAGAAATCCAGACCGAAGGCCATGTAAATGATCGCGAACGCCGTCGTCGTCAGCACGCCGCCGATGAACCCACCGCCGGGGAGGTTGTGACCCTCGATGAACAGCGAGATCGCGACGACCAGTACGATCGGGACGATCGCTCGCGCGGTTGTGCGCATGATGACCGTCGTCATTCGTCGCCACCTCCGGTGGTGTCGGCGTCGTCTCGAGCCTCGATCGCGTCGCCAGTGCGAGCGGTGGGTCGTTCGTCGTCGCCGCGACCGCGCATGACGATCAGCGTCAGGATCGAGATCGCAGCGAGTGCGATCACGGCAAGTTCGCCCAGCGTGTCGAACCCACGAAAGTCGACCAGCGTCACGTTGACGATGTTGGTGCCGCCGCCCTCCGGCACGGCCTGTGCTGCGAAGTAGCGGGCGATGTCGGTGCTGCCCTCGGGGCGGACGCCGCTCGAGACGAGCACCGTGACGAACGCGGTCACCCCGACGACGAGCGAGACGACGATGTCGCGGACGGTCGTCCCGACCGCGATCCGTTCGGTCGCCGGGATCTCCTCGATCACGAGCAAGAAGAGCACGAGAACCAGCGTCTCGACGACGAGCTGGGTCAGCGCGAGGTCGGGCGCGCTCGCGAGGATGTAGAAGATGGCGACCATGAAGCCGAGAATCGAGAGCGTGAGGACGCCCGCAACGTGGGTGTCGGAGAGGACGACAGCGAGCGCGCCGACAACTGCCACGAGCAAGACCAGGCCCATGGCCAGCGTGACCTCGAAGCCAACCGCGACCGATCCGATGGCATCCGCCGCGACGAAGCCAGCGAGTGCGAGCGCGCAGATCCCGCTCAGGACCCACGTCGCGTACGTCCGCAGGAGGCTGTTGTGAATCGTTTCCGCGAACCAGCGTCCCTCGTCGGTGAGCCCCTCAATGATGACGTCGTACCACCAGTTCGAACGGACCGGCGGCGTCGACCCCACGAACCGCCGGATGCTGTCGTGGAGTCGATCGTAGAACGGGAACGCGGCGACGCCGACGGCGATCGTCACTGCGCTCATTCCAACCGGCGTCGAGTACGATGTCGGGAGGCCGACGTGCATCTCGTGGGGATCGACCGCCGTCGCCTCGAGGCCGGACTGGACGATGACGTCGACCGCGAGTTGCGGATCGACGCTGACGACCGCCGCGAGCAGCGCCAGCACGGCCGGGGAGACGAGCATCGTCACGGGTGGGCTGTGAACGTGACCGAGCGCGTCGGGACGCTCGCCGAAAAACAGCGAGAGGAACCGCAACGAGTAGAGGACGGTGAAGATACTCCCGAAGACGGCGACGGCAGGGTAGAGCCAGCCGAGTAGGCCGATGTCGTGGTAGTGACTCGCCTCGACGGCGGCTTCGAAGAGTAGCTCCTTCGAGTAGAAGCCATTAAATGGCGGTATTCCGGCCATGCTGAGCGCGACGACGGTGGTGATCGCCGCCGTTACCGGCAACTCGTGGCGGAGCCCGCCGAGGTCGTCGATCTCTCGAGTGCCGGCCTCGTGAGCGATAATCCCAGCGACCAGAAACAGCGCGGCCTTGAACAGGGCGTGGTTGAGCAGGTGGAAAACGCCAGTCTCGGCGCCGTAGACGGATGTAAAGCCGAAACCGGCGACCATCAACCCGAGGTGACTCGCCGTGGAGTAGGCCAGCAGTTCCTTGATATCCGTCGCCGCAACGGCCATCATTGCACAGACGGTCATCGTCGTCAGGCCAAGCGTCGCAAAGAGGAACAGCCACTCGGGGCCGACGAGCATGGGCCGGACGCGGCCGACGAAGTAGACGCCGACTTTGACCATCGTCGCGGAGTGGAGAAACGCCGAGACCGGCGTAGGTGCGGCCATCGCGTTGGGCAGCCAGAAATGTAGCGGGACCTGTGCGGACTTCGTCCCCGCGCCAATCGCGAGCAGCCCCAATACGGGGAGAAACAGCCCCCGTCCTCGGAGGGCTGCGGTCATCGCGTCGGGTTCCTCGAGCATCGCGGCGAGATCGAACGCAGCGCCGGGACCGAGGATATCAGCCGCGACGATCGACAGCAACAGGAAGCCAACGAGCAAGAAGAGCCCGCCGCCGACGGTGATGAACATAGCCATCCGGGCGGCGTACTGCGAGGAGTCGTCGGCAGTGTAGAACCCGATCAGCACGAACGAGGCGAGGCTCGTGAGTTCCCAGAACAGAAAGATCGCGATTAGATCGGCCGCGAGCGCGACGCCGATGATCGAGCCCATGAACGCGAACAAGGCAGCGTAGTATCGCACGAGCCCCGACTGGCCGTGCATGTACGCCGGCGAGTAGGTAAAGATGAGCGCGCCGATACCGCTTGCCAGCAGCGCAAACAGTAGTGCCCACCCGTCCACGTAAAATCGGAGTGCGACGTTGAGTGAGGGAATCCACTCGAGCGCGACGGTCCCCTCGCTCCCGTATTGGGTTGCAAGCAGGCCGAACGAAAGCACGGCGACGACGGTCCCTGCGAACCCGGCTTCTTCGCCGAGGAGACGAAAGAACAGTGGCGTGAGTGCTGCGGCGACAAACGGCACGGCGACCGCGGCGACGACCACCGCAAGGTCGGGAGACATTCAGTTATCGGGAATAGGATGAGACCATCCTTAAAGAATTACCTTTTGGACACTTGACGACAGACCGCAGGTCGCGGACGATCGCCAGACAACGAGAGCCCGCTCGACCAGCGAGGCTGGGCAGTCGCAGAGTCCGACACGCTTATTCGCAAACGGCGACGAATCACGTCTAGTGAGTACCGAGACGCCCGAACCGACCGAAACCGAAGCGTTCGAGCGAGTCTGTGAGACACTCGTCGAGCGGATCTTAAACGGCGAGATCGAGCGCGACGAGGTCGAGAAAGCCAAACTCGAGGCCTGTTCGGAACACTCCGCGCCGAAAGTACCGAAAAACTCCGAACTGCTCGACTACGCGCCCGAGGAGCACCGCGAGACGCTCGAGACCGTGCTCCAGCGCAAACCGGTTCGCACGGCGTCGGGCGTCTCGCCGGTCGCGATCATGACCTCGCCCGAGCGGTGTCCCCACGGGAAGTGTCTCTACTGTCCCGGCGGCCCCGACTCCGAGTTCTCGTCCTCGCAGAGCTACACGGGCGAAGAACCCGCTGCCGCCCGCGGGGTACAAAACGACTACGACCCCTACGGGCAGGTGACGCTGCGCCTCGAGCAACTGCGCCAGATCGGCCACCCCGTCGACAAGGTCGAACTCATCCTGATGGGCGGAACGATGACTGCCCGGAGCCACGACTACCAGGAGTGGTTCGTCAAGCGCGCGCTCGAGGCGATGAACGATTACGACGTCGACAAGGAGCCCGAACCGGCCGAAGGCGTCAGTTTCGCACAGGACCCCGACGAGTACGACTGGAAGTACGTCGAGGACGTCATCACGGAAAACGAGACCGCCGACATCCGCAATATCGGGACGACCTTTGAGACCAAACCCGACTGGTGCGATCCCGAACAGATCGATCGGATGCTCGAACTCGGCGGGACGAAAGTCGAAGTCGGCGTCCAGACCACCTATGAGAGGATCAACCGGGAGATGCATCGGGGCCACGGCGTCCAAGAGTCGATCGACGCCAACCAGCGACTGCGGGATTCAGCGTTCAAGGTCGGCTTCCACATGATGCCGGGCCAGCCGGGAATGAGCAAAGAGATGTGTCTCGAGGACTTCCGGCGGCTCTTCGAACAGGAGCAGTGGAAGCCTGATTACCTGAAGATCTATCCGACGCTGATCGTCCGCGGGACGGCGACCTACGACTGGTGGCACAAAGGCGAGTACGACCCGCTCGACAACGACAAAGCCGCGGAGCTGGTCGCGGAGATCAAGGACATGATCCCGCGCTACACGCGCCTCCAGCGGGTCCAGCGCGACATTCCGGCGGACTTCATCGACGCCGGCGTCTGGAAGTCGAACCTCCGACAGCTCGCCCGCCAGCGCATGGACGAGCACGGCTGGGAGTGTGAGTGTATCCGCTGTCGCGAGGCCGGGATGAACGACGAGGACCCCGACAACGTCGAGCTCGACGTGATGACCTACGACGCCTGTGGTGGCACCGAACACTTCATTTCGTTCGAGGACTTCGAGAAGGACCTCCTCGTGGGCTTCTGTCGGCTTCGGTTCCCGAACGATCCGGTCCGTCCGGAACTCGAGAACACGGCACTGGTCCGCGAACTCCACGTCTACGGCTCGGAGGTCGCCGTCGGAAACGAAAGCGAGACCGACCAGCACCAGCATCAGGGCTACGGCCGCCGACTGATGGAGCGCGCCGAGGCCCTCGCCGCCGACGCCGGCTACGACAAGGTCAGCGTGATTTCGGGTATTGGCGCTCGAGAGTACTACCGGAACAAACTCGGCTACCATCAGGACGGGCCGTACGTGAGCAAACGGCTCTGAGCCGGTCTCGTTCGAGCTATTTTCCTGCCGCGTTCGACTCGAGTGCGGCAAGATAGAGGAAGTACGCCAGCGCCGCGACGACCAGCGACACCGCCAGCACGGTCACTCCGACGTACCCGTTGAGTGCCACAGCGGGATTGCGCCAGAGGTAGACGCTTCCCTCGATTGCGAACGCAGTGAGCCCGCCGTAGAACAGCGCCAGCACGGTCGCTCGAACCACTGCGATCGCCCCACGCTCGCGGCTCTGGAACAACTCGAGGACGAACAACAGCGCGAACACGAGGAGATAGAACGGGCCGGGAATCGCCTGCCCGAGCGTCTGCGGGCCGGTCACTGCGATGTAGCCGTAGTACGCCAGGGCGAGCAAGACACCGCCGACCAGCGTCAGTGAGAGCCCGTAACCGCTGGCGTCCTCGACGGTCGCCGGGACGACGCCGTCGCTCGTGCCCGACCCATCCGCGCGTGTGAGGTCGGTGCCGCTGGGACCCGCTCGCTCGTCCGACGGCCCGGTTCCGGAGTCCGAAGCCGTCGATGCGTCATCGTCGTCACCGGTGCTAGCCATAGCGGCTGTTTTCCGTCTCGCATAAGAAAAGTTAGCACATCAATGACAACTAACCAGTGTGGACCGTCATGATCGGCACGAGGTGGCTCGAGTCCGCGAGAGGGAGACACCTATTGCGTGCCAACACATACCACACACATGCTTTCGAACTCGCTGGGTACTGTGATCGCTCATGTGCGGTGGGCCGGCTCGAGAGCGATCGTCGCCTTGCTTGCGGCGATCGTCGCGGTCGCGGGCTCGTTTACCGTCTCGGGGAGGACGCCGTCGTTCGTCGTCGCGCCGGTCGATGCGTTCGTCGTCACGACGACGCCAGCGGTCGTGCTCACGGTTGCGATCGAACAACTGGGCCGGTTGGGTGAGACGCTAGCGTCGCTCGTCGCAGTCGCGCTGACGATCGGGCTCTTCGCCGTCGTCGCCCAGTTCGCACTGGTCGGTGGCAAGATGCTGTCGCCGCGCCTACCGGTCCCGGCGTGGGTGAGCCAGCCGGCAGTCGTCGGAGCCGCGATGGCGCTTCTCGCGTGGCTACTCGTGGGCGACATCGCGTCTGCCGTCGGGACAGCGGTTCCTGCGGCGATTTTGATTGCGCTCGTGAGTGGACGGCCCGGTGGACCGGTCCCGGAAGCGGGCGTCGACGCGAGCCGTCGGCAGCTGCTCGCCCTGACGGGAGGGGCGTTCGGATTCGGAATTATATCGTATGCGATCGGTTCGCGCCAATCGCCTGGTCTCGAGCGAGACCTCGAGGGGAATCTCGAAGCGGACGCGACAGCGCTCAGCCAGCAGGCAGCCGACATGGAACTCGAGATTGACGGGATTCCGGGCCTTGTCAGCGAGTCGTCGGCGTTTTTCACCGTCGACATCAACAACATCGATCCCGTCGTCAACGCCGACGACTGGACGCTCACGGTCACTGGGGAAGTCGACACCGACTACACGCTCACGTACGACGAACTCATCGATGGCGACGTGCGAACGGGCTACAACACGCTGCGCTGTGTCGGCGAACAACTGAACGCGGACTTACTCGATAACGCGATCTGGACGACCGTCCCCGTCGCGCCGATGCTCAAGCGCGCCGGCCCCGGCGGGGGCTGTGAGTGCGTGCGGGTCCAGGCAGCAGACGGATACTTTCAGCAGTTTCCCCTCGCCGCGATGGAGCGTGGCTATCTCGCATTCGGGATGAACGGGAAGGCGCTGCCGCGTGCCCACGGCCACCCCGTTCGGCTGCTGATTCCCGGCCACTGGGGCGAGATCAACGTCAAGTGGGTCACGGAATTCGAGGTGCTCGAGGAGGAAGTCGACGGCTACTGGGAGGAGCGCGGCTGGCACGGCACCGGTCCGGTGAACACGATCGCGAAGCTCTGGACGACCAACGAACTCGACAATGGACGAGTGCAGGTCGGCGGGCACGCCTACGCGGGCACCCGTGGGATCGAGACCGTCGAGGTGTCGACTGACGGCGGCGACAGTTGGGAACCTGCCGAGTTGAGCGAGGCGTTCGATCCGGCGGACGTACTCGGCGACCGCGACGCCTGGCGGCAGTGGCAGTACACCTGGGAGCCACCGGCGGGCGACAGCGAGGTGGTCGTCCGCGCGATCGACGGCACCGGCGACATCCAACCAGAAGAAAAATCGAGTCCGTTCCCCAGCGGCTCGAGCGGCTGGGTCCGCGAGACCGTGAGTGTCTAGATTTCCGCCCGGACCCGCTAAACGGGGGACGGGGCCGTCTCAGTCGATCGTGATCTCGAGCTCGAGCAAGCCGAGATGCGAGGGGGCACCACCGCCGTTTTGGCGGAACTCCTGTGGTGTGGAGTTGACGACGTTGTAGAAGTCGGCCTGATCGGTTGGCACCAGAACGCTGCCGTCGTCGCGCTGGAGGAACGCCGGTGTGTCGGTGTCCTCGATCAGTTCGCGCTGTTCGTCCCACTCCTCGCCGCCGTAGATGAACGTGCCAAAGGAAAACCGACCCGCGGCGAGCGCGTCGTGTTTCGACATGAACATCCCGGCCTCTTCGGCGTTGAACTCCTCGTCGCTCACCCAGGCGATCGCCGCGATGTCGTCGGTCTGGAGGAGATAGAAGTCCCAGGAGAGCGTCGCGTCGAACACCGCCCAGACGCTGCGGGGGCCGATCGTCTGCACCTCGACGCTGAACGCGGGGACGACCTGCGATCCCTCCGGTTCCGGGATGAACGTCGCGTCGTAGCCTGGCACGCGGATGCCGCGATCGTGGTATGCGATCCCGTCCATGTCGATGTCGGCCTCGATCCGGTCGACGATCCCGTGGACGGTCGCCCCGCCCTGGGCGTTGAGATGGTCGAGGAAGTCGGGAAAGCGCGAGACGTCCGTCCAGGGCTGGCCGTCGGCCCCGCTCATACGAGGGCACCCCCTCGAGCGGAGCGCGATCGGTCCCAGTCCCCGGCACGCGATACCGTAGCAGCGAGCTCGTGTGGCTGTCCACCGACGGCGTGGGTCATATCACGGACTGCGTGCCGGCGCGGATTAGGCGTTCCGACCTCGCCCGATGGGAGCCGGAGCGACACGTCTTTTTGACCGGGCCGGGCAGTGTGCAGTATGGATCCAAAGCGGGAACTCACCAGCGTCGACCTCGCCGCTCTCGTCGGGGAATGCGGTGCCTACGAGGGCGCGAAAGTCGACAAGGCCTATCTCTACGGCGACGATCTCGTCCGGCTCAAGATGCGCGATTTCGACCGGGGTCGCATCGAACTCATCCTCGAGGTCGGCGAGATCAAACGCGCGCACACGGTCGCTCCCGAGCGGGTGCCCGACGCCCCCGGCCGACCGCCGCAGTTCGCGATGATGCTGCGCAACCGCCTGTCGGGCGCTGACTTCGCCGGCGTCGAACAGTACGAGTTCGACCGCATCCTCGAGTTCACCTTCGAGCGCGAGGACGGCACGACCCGGATCATCGTCGAACTGTTCGGCCAGGGTAACGTCGCGGTCACCGACGGCGAGTACGAGGTGATCGACTGCCTCGAGACGGTCCGACTGAAATCCCGAACCGTCGTGCCGGGCTCGCGCTACGAGTTCCCCGAGTCCCGGATCAATCCGCTGACTGTCTCTCGAGAGGCGTTCGACCACGAGATGGACGACTCCGACACGGACGTCGTCCGGACGCTCGCGACCCAGCTCAACTTCGGCGGACTCTACGCCGAGGAGGTCTGTACCCGCGCCGGCGTCGAGAAGGGACTGGACATCGCCGATGCCGACGAGGCAGTGTACGACCGCGTCTACGAGGCCATCGAACGGCTCGCGCTCGACATTCGAAACGGGAACTTCGAGCCGCGACTCTACCGCGAGCGCGACGACGCGGACGACGGAGACGGCGACGCAAGCGAGGGTCCCGTCGTCGACGTCACCCCGTTCCCGCTCGAGGAACACGACGACCTCGTGGGCGAGTCCTACGACACGTTCCTCGAGGCGCTGGATGACTACTTCTTCCAGCTCGAGCTCGGCGAGGACGAAGAGCCGGAACCGACCGAACAGCGACCGGATTTCGACTCGGAGGTCGCCAAGTACGAGCGCATCATCGAGCAACAGCAGGGCGCGATCGAGGGGTTCGAACAGGAGGCCGACGCGTTGCGCGAGCAGGCCGAACTGCTCTATGCCGAGTACGGACTGGTCGACGAGATCCTCTCGACGATCCAGGACGCCCGCGCACAGGACCGACCGTGGGACGAGATCCGCGAGCGATTCGAGGCCGGTGCCGAGCAGGGCATCGAAGCCGCCGAGGCGGTCGTCGACGTCGACGGCAGCGACGGGACGGTCACGATCGACCTCGACGGCGACCGGATCGACCTCGTCGTCGATGAGGGCGTCGAGCAGAACGCCGATCGACTCTACACCGAGGCCAAGCGCGTCGAGGAAAAAAAGGAGGGCGCGCTCGCGGCCATCGAGGACACCCGCGAGGACTTAGAGGACGCCAAACGGCGCCGTGACGAGTGGGAAGCCGCCGACAGCGAAAGCGCAGCCGAGGACGGCGACGACGGCGCGGACGAACAGCGCGACTGGCTCGCCGAGCCGTCGATTCCCATTCGCGAGAACGAACCCTGGTTCGATCGCTTCCGCTGGTTCCACACGAGCGACGGCTACCTCGTAATCGGCGGGCGCAACGCCGACCAGAACGAGGAACTCGTCAAGAAGTATCTCGAGCCCGGCGACAAAGTCCTCCACACCCAGGCCCACGGCGGCCCCGTCACCGTCCTGAAGGCGACCGATCCCAGCGAGGCCTCCTCGAGCGACATCGAACTGCCCGACTCGAGCATCGAGGAAGCCGCCCAGTTCGCCGTCTCCTACTCGTCGGTCTGGAAAGACGGTCGCTACGCGGGCGACGTCTACGCCGTCGACGCCGATCAGGTCACGAAGACCCCAGAGAGCGGTGAATACCTGGAGAAAGGTGGGTTCGCGATCCGTGGCGACCGGACCTACTACCGGGATACGCCGGTCGGCGCAGCGGTCGGCATCCAGTGTGAGCCGTACACCCGCGTCATCGGCGGCCCGCCGTCGGCCATCGAGGATCGGGTGGAGACGACGATCGAACTCGAGCCCGGTCGGTACGCACAGGCCGATACGGCGAAACGGCTCTATCGCCGGTTCCGCGAGCGATTCGAAGACGAGTCGTTCGTCCGAAAGATCGCCAGTCCCGACCGAATTCAACACTTCATGCCGCCGGGCGGGAGCCGGATCAAGGGCGACTAAGACGCGGTGCTCTCCCGGGATCGTGAAGACTCCGGGGGGATCGACAGTGACCCCGACATAGACGGGTCAACGCTGATTGGCCATCATCGAGTAGGATAGTTGATGCCACTGCTCGAGGTGCTCGCCCCCGCCGTACTCGGCGGACTCGATGCCGTTACCATCGTCGGCTGGATCGCCGTCGCCGCGATGGCGGTCATAATTGGCTTCGTCGTGTTTCTGGCACTTGGCCCCAGCATGCAACCGCAGCGGGCGAAGCACGCCGAACCGACGCCGACCGACGGCGACGGTCGCGACGCCGGCACAGAGGAACGATCAGACGCGCCGACCGAGTCCGGCTCCCACTGACGGCTCGAGACGGCGTTCGAACGCGGCTGCTACTCGAGTTCCTCAGATCGAGCGTATCGCTCGGCGTTCTCGGTGGACTCGTCGCTGTCGGATGCGTCATGTGAGACGTCGTTTCGCTCTCGCGTGTCGAACGGCTCGGGCTCGATGACGCCCTCCTCGAGTCTGGCGAGGCAGTCCATGACGGTGTAGCTGCGGTCGCCGTCGGTACAGGGGGCGACACACTGGAGGTCGCCGTCGGCGTAGACGGCGACGCACGCGGTTGGGACGCGAACTTCGGCAGCCCGATGACCGATCACTGAGGGCGTTTCACGCCAGTCGAACGCCGGCTCGAGGTCGTAGCCTTCCTGGTCGGCCCACGACTGGAACGCCTCGACGGTTCCCGTTATCGACGGCCCGGAATCGCTGACCTCTTCGAGTGCGGGTCGCACCGCTGTCCAGGTCTCGATGTGGACGGCAGCGCCGATCGCGTCCTCGAGCCGACGTGCGCGCGCGACGAGCTCTTTGAGCGGCTCCACGACAGCCGCGGACGTGTGGGCGTGGACGAACACCTCGATCCGGATTGGCGCTGTGAACTCCGTGCTCGAGTCTGTCATTGTGTGTTTCGGCCTCGGTTCGGGCCTCACGTATCTGAGGCATCGGTCACCATCATAAAGCTAGCAACCTCCGGTCAGAATCGACTCTCTGGCTCTGCGCCACATCGATGCTCTACGCCGACGTCTCGACGATCGAATCTCATAACGGGGCCGCGGTATCGACTGGGGTCACCAACGCACTCGAGTGTCGCTCGAACGGACACCTCGGTTCGGACCGCGTTCCGAACCGGCTCGCTCGAGCGACGGCGTGGAGTGTCCCACCTGTCGGCTACCGGGACTCGGTCGCCGGTTCGTCGACGTGTGATTCACGAACCGAAATTTCGATGTCGGTTCCGTCCTCGAGTTCGATGGTCGGCTGCCCGGGCTCGCCGGTCTCGATGCGGTCGCGCTCGCGACCGACTGTCCGGGTCCGCTCGCGTTCGGACGCGTCGTAGGCCGAACTCATGGCGATCAGGAACCCGACCATCGCGGTCACGAGGGCGACGGCGGCGATCGCGACGGTCCCGACTGGAGCCAGGACGCCGGAGAGGACCTCCCCGGCGACGAACAGCGAAACCGACGTCACGAGCGCGATCAGCGTGAGCAGGCGGGCGAGCCGACCAGTATCGAGCCCGTGGTAGTGCTTCTCACCGCTTGTATCGGTCAGCACTGCCAGGACGCCCAGGATGCCGGTGTACGAATCGTCGGTCTGTGCGTTTCCGAGGGAATGTATCGACTGTGCGATCCACACACCGGCGGTGAAGTTGAGAAATGCGACGAACGAGACGAGTCCGATCTGTCCGTCGACGAACAGCCCCGCAACCATGGCCCCGAGAAACGTCAATGCCATGAGGGCATGTGTCACGAGCGAGCGCGTACCGAAGTCTTCGAGTCGCGCTGTGTATCCAGCGTTCATACTCACACGGATGCGTGCGACGTCAATAGTGTCATGCCCTACCTATGTCAACAGTTTGCAAATAAAGTGACTGTCGTGAATCGGTGATCGAGTGCTCGGTTCGCCTGATGACACAGGAGCAGCGAGCAGTTCGAGACCGCACTGGACGACCGATCGCAGTCCACTTACCGCGGCCCCGCAAAGCCACGGCCATGCAGATCAAAGACCGGGAGCAGGTCGAGGGTGGCCGCGAGCGGCTCACCGTCGTCCCGGAGAGCGTCGACGATCTCTGGCACCTGCAGTACGTCCTAGAGCCCGGCGACCGCGTCGCAGGCGATACGACCCGGCGAATCCAGCGCAACGACGACCAGATGCGCGATACCGGCGGCGAGCGCGAACACATGTGGGTCGCGATCGCCGTCGAGGACATCGAGTTCCACAAATTCGCCAACCGGCTGCGAGTGGGCGGCGAGATCGTCGCCTGCTCGCGCGAGGATCAACTGGGCTTTCACCACACGTTGAACGTCGAAACCCGCGAGGAGCTCTCGATCGAGAAACGATTCAAACCGGATCAAAAGGCCCGCCTCGAGGAGGCCGAGGAAGCGACCGAAAACCCCGACGTGGCGATCGCGACCGTCGAGGAGGGACAGGCCCACGTCCACACGGTCGCCCAGTACGGCACCGAAGAGCGAGCAGCGTTCACCGGCCCGACCGGGAAAGGCGAGTACGCCCGCGAGCGCTCGGAGCTGTTCGCGGAACTCGGCACGGTCCTCAAACGCCTCGAGGTCGACGCGATCATCCTCGCCGGCCCCGGCTTTACGAAACAGGACGCCTACAAGTATCTCGAGGACAACGAACCCGAGGTCGCCGAGCTGATTACGATGGTCGATACGGCGGCGGTCGGCGACCGCGGTGTCCACGAAGTCCTGAAACGCGGGGCCGTCGCCGACGTCCAGGAGGAGACTCGCATCGAGAGCGAGGCCGAATACATCGACGAACTCACCCGACGGATGGCAGAGGGCGCGAAGGCAGCCTACGGCCCCGAACAGGTCGCGAAAGCCGCCGAGTTCGGCGCGATCGATCGCCTGCTCGTCCTCGACGACCGCCTCCGGAAAGAACGCGGCCCCGACGGCGAGTGGGACATCGACATCGACCAGATCGTTCGGACGACCGAGCAGAAAGGCGGCGAGGTGACGGTCTTCTCGAGCGAGTTCCCACCGGGTCAGCAACTCGCCAACCTCGGCGGGGTCGCGGCGCTGTTGCGCTATCGGCTGGAGTGACGGTCGCCGTCGGTCAGCTGCTCTCGACTGCCAGCTCGTCGCTTGCCTCGATGAGTTGGATCAAGACGGAGGCAAACAGCGACCCCGAACTCCAGATCGCGGTTTCACTGCCTTCGTCGCCGACGACACTCAGGAGGATGCTATCGTCGTCAGCGATGGCGATCCGGCCCGATCGCTGGTCTTCCGTCCCGTGGGCTGGCGGGTTCTCGACGGTAATGACATCGTGATCGGCGAACCGGTCTCGGACTGCCGTCGTTCGACTGACGACGACGACCGTCACGCCGGCTTCGGCGCGCTCTACGAGAGTTCGTTCGATCGTGTCTGTGACGAGTTCCGGCAGCCGAGTCCCGAAGACGATCCGCTCGTCCGCCTGAGAGAGGATGTCGACGGTTCGATCGTCGACGCGGTCGCGGCCACGGACCGTCCAGATGTCTTCCTGGGTCTCCTCGCCCGCAGGTTCGCGTTTGACCGTTTCGACGTACTCGAACGCCCGGTCCTGTTCTCGTTCGAACCGTGCTCGGAGCGTCTCGCGCGCCTCGTCGACGCTGACCGGTCGGTACCGGATCGGGTTCGACTGCTGGACTTCGAGCAGACCCTGCGATTCCAAGCTCTCGGCGACGCTGTAGACCTGCGACCGCGGAACGTCGGTGATATCGGCGACGTCCCGTGCGGTCCCGGCACCGAGCCGGTGCAACGCGATGAACACCTTGGCCTCGTAGCTGGTCAGGCCGAGGTCCTCGAACGCGTCGACGGCTTCAGTTTCGCCGCCGCTCACTTGTCATCACCTCTCGCCGAGCGCGTGTCGTCTGTCGCGTTCGACGTGCCGCCGTCGCTTGCGGTCGGCGTGGGCTGGCCGGCACCAGACGGATCGAAGGAGACGTCGGGGCCGAAGTACCGCGTCCACAGCACCAGCAGCGCCGGCAGGACGATAACGCTCGCGAGGAACGCGTACGTGATCGTCAGCGCGGTGATGATACCGAACTGCTGGAGTGCCGGGAGGATCGCGACGGCGAGCGTCCCGAACCCGCCGACGGTCGTCGCCGCGCTGCCCAGCAACGCCCCGCCGGTACCTGTTACCGTGGTCCGGAGTGCCGTCCAGACGTTGCCCTGGCGCTCTAACTCGAGAGCGTAGCGGTCGCTGACGTGGATGCTGTAGGCGACACCGAGTCCGATCGTGAGGCTCGTGATCATCCCTGTGAGCACGTTAAACGGCATCTCGATGAGATACATCGTCCCCAAGATCCAGCTCACGGAGAACGCGACCGGGAGCAAGGTTACGACCCCAAGCGTCGCGCTGCTGCCTGTCAGCCGGTAGGCGACGGTCAGGAAGACGAAGACGGACACGAGCGTGATCAACAGACTCTCGAGGACGGTCTGGAGCAGGTCCTGTTCGACGATGTGGCTGACAATCGGATCGCCGGTTGCGACGGCGCTCCAGCGGTCGTCGCTGCCCTCCTCGATGGTGGTGGCGATATCACGCATTTCGTCGGTCGTCTCGGCACTCGAGGCATCACCCTCAACGGCGATAACCAGTCGTGCTGCCTGGTAGTCTCCGTCGTCAGTCTGGTGGAGAACCTGGTTTGCGGCCTCGTGGTCGATCTCGAAGAGTTGGTTGTACAGCCCCGAGACGTTCTCATCGGGGACGCCATCGTCGTCGGTGTCAGCTGCGGTGAACGACTTGTTGAACGATTCGTTCTGTGCAGCGACCGATCGCATCGTCGACAGTGGGTCCTGGACGTCCGCCTCGCCGGTCGCAAGCGTGTAGGCAACGTCACTGTTGGTGGCATCCGTTCGAGCGGTTTCGATTCGATCGAGGACGTCTGGATCGGTCACATTCCCTTCGACGAGGATCTGTGCCTGACTGTCCGCCCGCTGGAAGTGCTGGTTGACGTACTCGAGGTCGTTTTTGGCCTGATACTCGCCGGGCTGGAGCGGGCCGGGCAGGCTCTCGGTCCACTCGGGTGGGCTGTCCGCGATGAAGTCCTCCTGCTGGAAGCTGGTGTCGACCTGCGTCGCGCCGTAGGCACCCCCTGCACTTACCAGGAGGGCACCGATGAGGACGACCGCGGGCGCTTTGCGAGCGGCGACCGCGCCGACCGCGAGCGCGTCGCTGAATCGGCCCTGCCCGGTCCCGAACGCGCGCTTGCGCCGGTCGAGACCGACGGACTCGAGCAATTCGTCGAGTTCGATCTTGGCAGCCGGAATCAGCGCGCCGAAGACGATCAGGGCGGCGACGATACCGACGGAGCTGACGATCCCGAATTCCCGAATGGGTCCGATCGGGCTAACGAGATTCGAGAGGAAGCCGATGACGGTCGTGGCTGTCACCCAGACGAGGGCGACGCCGACGCCGCCGAGTGCGATCGACATCGAGCCGCGGACGCTGCCGGTGGTGCCGTCTTCTTCGCGCTGTTCGCGGTGGCGCATAAAGACGTGAATCGCGTAGTCGATCGAGAGTCCGATCAACAGGACGGGAACCGCGACGAACATCTGGTTGAACGCGATCCCGGCCCAGCCCATGAAGCCGAACGTCCAGACGAGGACGGCGACGATGCCGGCGACCCCGAGGACGATGTCGAGGATGTCGCGGTAGGCGACAATCAGTGCGACGACGACGAACAGCAAGGCGAGCGGGCCGACGATGGCGAGGCTATCGCCCATCGACCGCTCGATTTCGTCGGTCATGACGCCACCACCGAAGATGAGGTAGTCACCCGTCTGTTCGTTCGCGAGTTCTCGGATCTGCAGTTGACTCTCGACGATGCGGTCGCTGATGGAACCTTCCATCCCACCACTGCTGTCTGTGGCGGTCGCCTGCGTGATCGATGTCATCCGCGCGTCGGCCTGCGTACTGCCCGGTTCGTACGAGGTCGGCATCAGCGCGATCGCGAAGTTGTCGTCGGAGCTATCACTCGATAACGTCTGCTCGAGGACCCGCTCGTACTCGTCATTGTCGAGATCCTCGAGCGCCGCGATCTGTTCGTCGAGCGGCGGCAGTTCTTCGCGCTGGAGTGCAGCGTACTCGTCCTCGAGCACGCCGTAGGTTCCGGCCTGATAGACGCCCTGGAGCTGTTCGGACAGTTGCTGGTAGTCGGGATCAGCCTCGGGGTTCTCCGTCTCGGCGCGGATCGCAGCGCGCTGTGATTCGATCTCTCGAGCCTGCTGGACGACCGACACGTACTCGTCGGTCTGGCTTTCGTTCAGCTCGTCCGTTGCGTCGTCGATGACGTCGTCGAACTGCGTCTCGAGTTCGGCCGACCGTGCCTGATACGTGGATTCGTTGATCGCGCCACGCTCATAGGACGCGTTTAACTGCTCGTACTGGCGCTGGAGTCCGACGGTCTGATTGAGGCCGTCCTGAAGCTGCGATCGCGTGTCGTTCAGTTCGGCAGCCTGCTCGTTTCTGATCGCGCTCGTCGCAACGATGTTCTCGACGCCGGTGATCGACTGATTCTCGACGAGCGTCGAATTGATCGACTCGTTCGCTCGTAGTTCCTGCTGGAACTCGAGCGACGAGAGCAACGATTCTTTCGTGAGAACGTTGTCACCGCGTGCGATTACCTGTACCTGTGTCGTGTTCTCCCGTTGCTCGCTCGTGAAGTTGCCATCGATGCGCTCGAGGGCTTTTGCTTCCGGCGAGTCGCTCTCGAACTGCGAGAGCGACGAGTCGTCGTCGACTCGTGGCATTCCCGCGCCGATGAGCGCTGTCGAGAGCAAAAGGACCACGAGCACGATCCGTGTGTGCGTCGCGATGCCGTCCGCGAGCCGATCGGGGAGGCTCATTCGAACACCTCGCGAGTCGGCTGCGTGCAGTCGGTCGGGTACATCTGTTGTTATGATCCTACAAACTCGACGGTATATACCTGTTCGGTCTACGAGTGCAGCCCGTCGCCACTCAATAAACGGGCGTATTAACCGCTGTTGAGGCGAATTCACCAGGTAATGTCGAACGGCTGTAGAGAATCGATGTGGCGGCGTGAGCGTCGATCGTCCGACTACTCGACCGAAACCGTCTGGAGATCCTCGGCGAACCGGACGTCGCCGTCGTAATGAGCGGCGATCGACTCGAGCATCTCGTCGTGGTGGCCGTCGGTGTGTGGATAGAGGTGGGTCAGGTAAACGCGGCCGAGCTCCCGGCCGGCGAGTTCTCGACCGAGTGCGTCCGGTGTCGGATGGTTCGAGACGTCGACATCGTCGGGGAACGAACAGTCGTGGGCGAAGATCGCCGATCCTTCGGCGAAGTTCGCCAATCCGGCGAAGGCCTCGCTGTCGGCACTGAACGTGAAGAGATCGCCAAAGCGGTAGGCCAGACACGGCACCGAGTGGCGCGTCTCGTAGGCCG
Source organism: Natrinema sp. HArc-T2 (assembly GCF_041821085.1). Taxonomy (NCBI): domain Archaea; kingdom Methanobacteriati; phylum Methanobacteriota; class Halobacteria; order Halobacteriales; family Natrialbaceae; genus Natrinema; species Natrinema sp. HArc-T2. Next base: position 548,825 of record NZ_JBGUAZ010000003.1, read on the forward strand.
AGACGTCGAAGCCCGCGACGGTGAACTCGCCGGGGACGACCTCTCGTACCTGGACCTCGAGTTTGTCCTGCATGTACTCGTAGACAGAGAGCAAGTCGTCGACGAGCGCCTTGGTGCCCTGCGGGCCGACGATCTCGAGGTGGTCTTCGCCGGCGAGCCAGCGGGCTTTCATCAGCGGCAGCAGGTCGGCGACGTGGTCTAAGTGGTGGTGTGTCAAGAGGACCGTCGAGACGTTCTCGTAGCCGATGCCGGACTGCTGGAGCCGCTGGAGAACGCCGGCACCGCAGTCGATCAACAGCGTGCGACCGTCCTCCTGGACGAGAATTCCCGTCTGAAACCGTTCGCCTGTGGGCATGGCACTGCCCGTTCCGAGAAAGGTGATACGCATAGGCGGGTGTGGAACCCCTGGCCCGATAAGGGTACCTCTCGAGGACGTCTTCATACTACTGGACAGCAGTCAATACGAAGCCGGTCGCATACGTGCGGCCGTCACCTGTGGGGACGGCCGCGAATTCGCGACCGGCTTCACGTCGTTCTGTCCGGCAGTATCAGTCACGCCGAGAGGCCACGCGGCTGCGACGACCGGCACAAAGATTCAAGCGAGTCGGCAGCCCATCGTGTGGTATCGGTCCGATGGGTTCGTATTCGATTGGCAGCCACCATCAGCACTCGCGGAGTGACCGCCCGGTCGAGGCATGCAGTAGCCAGCGCCACGCCGGAGGGGAGATGCGGCGATGATCGGTCGACTCGAGACGGCGTTGCCGCCGCGGATCACGAAAACGACGCTGTACCGGGTCGCCGGCTTGCTCCTCCGGGTGTACGTCGTCAGTCTGGGACTCATCGGCATCTACAGTCTCCTGTGGGTGCTCGAGGTCGCCGGCATGCTTCCCGGTCGCGTGCTGTCGACGGTCTGGTTCGGCGTCGCCGCGGTCGGACTGCTCTTTCTCGTTCTTTTGATCCCGCTGTACTACCGGGCTCGAACGACCGAGTGCTAACACGATACTGCCGGACAAACGTCAGTAGACACTCGGGCGCGTGACAACGTCTGTCTCCGCTGGTGACAGCGTCTCGAGTGCGATCACTGTCTGAGCCGCGCTGTCCGGCAGTATACCAGATCGGCCTCGGGAGTAGCCTTGTCCGTACTTTCGGCGGATTTATCGCTGCGCCGTCCCGATTGGCGTGTACGTCCGAATATGACAGTCGTTCTCGCCGGCGTCGGTGCCGACAGCACGAACGTCGGCGCGCTGGCACCGCTGTACGATGACGACCGGTTCGAGTACGTCCCGATCCCAGAGAAAACCCGCGAGACGACGGAATCGGAGACGCTCGGGTCGTGGGAACTGCGAGCCGACGACGGCGTCGCCGCCGATCTCACGACCCGGATCACGCCCCAGCCGGTCGGCGACGGGGCCGAGACCGTTACCGGCGATGCCCTCGCGTCGTGGCCGCTTCATCGCGACCCTAACTTCGAGGCGCTGACCTACGGCGAACATCGGACCAGCGGCTACGTCTCACGGCTGCGCGCGCTCGAGCCCGGCGACGTCGTCGGCTTTTATGCCGGGCTGCGCCGACCGGACGGTGATCGCGCCCACCGTTACCTGATCGGCTATTTTACTGTCGACGACGTGGTCGTCGCCAGTCCCGACATGCCTCGAGCCGAGCGCGAAGCGATCCTCGCAGCACATCCTGACAATGCTCACGCAAAACGTGCACAGGACGGGGACCTCTTCCTCGAGAAACCGGTCGTCATCGTCGATGGACGCGAACCGGGCGGCCTCTTCGAGCGCGATCCGATCCGCATCAGCGACTACTACGTCGCCGAGGGCAACGAGCGACCACAGTACTACCTGCGCGAGGAGATCGAATCGGCGTGGAACGTGCAAGCTGGTGGGTCGAACATGATGTTCAAGCCGGCCTACCGCTGTGACCGCTCGGGGGCCGCGTTTCGGGAACTGGTCGGGATTCCGGGCGAGCGGCCAGTCGCGTAGTCGATGGTCACGTTCGTTGGTCGAACTGATCGAGAACCGACTCGAGGTCATCGAAATTCTCACCGGGTGTGATCACGCCATCCTGCTGCCGATAGTCGACGACATCGTGTGCGTCGAGCCGCGGGAGGTGGTTGTGGACTAACGCGATGGTAGTCGATCGTCGAGTCGTAGGGCCGGCATCGCCCGTCCCAGAGTTGTGCTCCGACGAGGTGAGCCGACGGCTCAGTTCGTCGGGTGTCGTTCGATCGACCGTGCGAAGGACCGTTATCACGGCCCTGACCGTTCCGCTCGAGAGGAGGGTATGAACCGTCTCGCTGTCGAGGGTGGTTGACTGTGATCGAGACACAGGTGGGTTACCGGTACGGGACGGGACATGGCTACTCCCATACTAGTTGGGTATCATCTGCCGACTCGTGTCGGCGTCATCCCGCCCGACGATCGATCGGTTTCATGTAGCGATCCATCAAAGCGTGTGGCAGTGACGGCTTCCGACGACACGACGCCACGACACGAGCGCGTCACACACCACGCGACGCCCGGGCCGCGCAACTCGCTGGCCCACTGGACCACTGCCCGCTCCCCGCTTCGGGTTGCGATCAACTACATCATCGTCTGGCTCGTCAGGATCTCGCCGAGTCTCCAGCTCAAACGCTGGCTGCTACGGCGTCTCGGTGCCACAGTTGGATCGGGCGTCTCGTGGGGTCTCGAGGCCACACCCGACGTCTTCTGGCCGGACCTGATCACACTCGAGGCGGACGCGATCGTCGGCTACGACGCGACGATCCTCTGTCACGAGTTCTTACAGGACGAGTACCGAACCGGCGAGGTCGTCGTCGGTGAGCGGGCGATGATCGGTGCGGGCGCGATCATCCTTCCCGGCGTCGAAATCGGGGCCGATGCTCGCATCGCGGCGAACTCACTGGTAACACGTGACGTGCCGCCGGGGACGACGGTCGCGGGTGTGCCGGCGGAGCCGATGGGCGAATCGAGTGCTGACGACCGAAACTGACCGGTTGCCGGCGCGTCGGTCGAAAAATGTGGCCTGTCAGTCGGTGCCGGTGGGCATGCGACCAACCCTGTGCTGGGCCGGGACCCAGTGACAGCAGTTCGTCTCAATCGTCGCTCGGTGCTGCGGCTTGCTGGTTTCTGACGTGCTCGACGATGGCAGCCGTCTCGTCGACGAACTCCTCGTGGTCGATTTCCGCCCCGTGGAGCGCCGTCGAGAGGTATCGGACCGCGCCAGCGACGGCGACTGCCTCAGCGAGTTCGGTGTCTGTCACTCCCTCGAGTTTCGCCTCCTCGCGATGGAAGTGGATACAGTACGGACACTGAATCGCCGCTGCTGCGCCGAGCGCGACGAGGGCTTTCTCTCGCTGCTCGAGGTCCGTCTCCGTCTCTTCGAACTGGAGGTCGCGGATGGTCTCCCAGGTGTGGTCTGCAGCCGGCTCCGGGAGGGCCGCGATCCAGGTCGGAACCTGTCCGAGAGCCGCTTCGATCTCCGCTTGTGTCTCTGTCGATACCATTGCGTTCTCGCCTCTGGATCTGGATTTCAGACCGAGTCGCTGCGCCGGATTCGACCGCGCTACGCACGGTAGAAATCCACCTCGTATTTCGACTCGCAACTGCATGATCCTCTCACACTAGTATCCGACAGCAACTGCTAGATGATTACGAGTGTCGTGTATCAACCGAGAACTGTTCGATCGGGTCGACGCAGCAAAGGAGAGTCGAGTGTCGTGTGAAACCGGTCTCGGAACGGCGTCTACAGCGACGACCAGGATTTGCGGGCTTCGTTCCAGGACGTGATGTCGGCGATCCAGCGGGCGGCGATCAGCTTCTTCAGGTTCTCTGCTGGGAGGCCGCCGAACGTGTCGACGGGCAAAGAAATCCCCTTCGCTGGCTTGACGTCGTGGGCGATGGCCTTGTCGCCGACGGAGATGACGGTCCCCTTGTCCTCGTGCTCCCAGGTCTTCAGCGGGCGGTTGGCGATCGCGCGAGCGATGTTCTCACCGGCGACCTCGGCAGCCTGCCAGGCGGCCTGTGCCGTCGGCGGTGCGGGCTGGTCGCCCTGGTCGATGATCGCCGAGTCGCCGACCGCGAACACGCGCCCGTCCGTGGTCTGGAAGTTTGCGCCGGTGGTCACGCGGTTGTGTTCGTTCTCGAGGTCGACGCCGTCCATCGCGTCCCGACCCGTGATCCCACCGGTCCAGATGAGGACATCGTGCTCGAGGGGTTCGCCCTCGTCGAACTCGATGTGGTCGTCGGTGGCCTGGGTGATCGGATCGTCCGTGTGAATGCGGACGCCGGCTTCTTCGAGCAGGTCGCGCAGGGCCTGCTGGCACTCCGGATCGTTACCGGGGAAGATCTCCTCGAGCGCTTCGACGAGGTGGATCTCGATTGGCGCGCGGTGTTGGTCGCGGAACTCGGCGATCTCGCCGGCGGTCTGGATGCCCGAGAGGCCAGCCCCGCCGATGACGACCTGTGCGGGATCGCTGCGGGTCGCGTCCTGACTGGCTTCGTTGACGGCCTCGTGGATCTCGAGGGCGTCGTCTAAGCTCTTGAGCGTCAGGGAGTGGTCCTCGAGGCCGGGGATGCCGTAGTAGGCGGTCTGGGTGCCCAGCGCGACGAGGACGTAGTCGTAGTCGACGTCCTCGCTGTCCGCGAGTTCGACGACCTGTTCGTCGACGTCCAGGCCCGTGACTTCGTCCTGGATGAATCGGGTCGCCGGGTCAGCGATCTGGTCGACCGGGAAGGTAATGTCCGAGCGGACGCTGGGGTCGCGGATCACGCGGTGTGATTCGTGCAACACGAGGTGATAATCGACATCGGCGATCCAGGTCAGCCGTACGTTACCGCCAAGCTCCGATTGGAGCTTTTTGATTGCGCCGGCGCCGGCATAGCCAGCCCCGAGCACGACAACGTTCTCAGTCATACAGCACAATGGGAAGCACTATGATACAAAGCTGTTGAAAGAGGAGTCGGTATGGTCACGCTTCACACGACGCCATACTGGCGATCGGGGACGATGCTCGAGTCGGGTCGTCGGCCGCCCGTGACCGACTTAGAGGATCCGCTCCCCGAACGTACTCGCGGTCAGTTCGGCTGCCAGCGTCGCCGTCTCGTTTGCCTCGTCCAGAATCGGATTCACTTCGACGACGTCCATCGATCGGAGGACGCCCTCGGCCTCGTCGCGCCGAGAGAGTGTCTCGAGTGCCGCGTGAGCCTCTCGGTAGGTGACGCCGCCGCGGACGGGGGTGCCGACACCGGGGGCAGTCTTCGGATCGAGCCAGTCTAAATCGAGACTGACGTGGACGCCGTCGGTGCCGTCGGTCGCGACCGCGAGTGCGTCTTCGACGACGGCGGAGACGCCACGTTGGTCGATGTCGGTCATCGTGTAGGCCGTCAGCTCGCTTTCTTCGAGCAGGTCGCGCTCGCGCTCGTCGATGCTCCGCAGGCCGACGTAGGCGATCGACGATTCCTGAAGCCCGGGTACGGGTGCCCACTCCGTCTGGCCGAACGCGCCGTATCCGAGGACGGCGGCCAGCGGCATGCCGTGGACGTTGCCGCTCGGCGAGGTTTCAGGCGTGTTCAGGTCGGCGTGGGCGTCGAACCAGATCGCGCCGAGGTCGGTCTCGCGCGCCGAGCCAGCAAGCGAACCGATCGCGACCGAGTGGTCCCCGCCCAGCACGAGTGGAAACTCGCCGTCGGCACGCGTCGCCGCGACGCGGTCGCTCAGCCGCCGACAGACGTCTTCGATCTCGCGGAGGAATTTCGCGTTTCCGCCGTGGGGCTGGTCGGCGTCCGGATCTCGCTCTTCGGCTCGAGGCATCGACAGGTCGCCGTCGTCGATCGGGTCGACGCCAGCCCGCTCGAGGCCGTCGGCTAGCCCCGCATACCGGATCGCCGACGGGCCCATGTCGACGCCGCGGCGGTTCGCCCCGTAGTCCATCGGCGCGCCGATGATCCTGACGGTCCGGTCCATAGACTCGCTACACCGCCGATCGGTTTGACCGTGGTGGTCAGTCACAGTCGCTGCGCGGACATTCGACAGCCTAGTCGATCACACACGGACGGTCTCGGTGGCGATAGCTTTAGGGTTAGACCTGTCTAAACTCGGGACAGCATGATGCTGAGCGACGTGATGGAGGACTACCTCAAAGCGATCTATCAGCTCCAGCGCGAGACCGACGAGCGGATCAAGACCTCCGAGATCGCCGCGGAGCTGGACGTCACGTCGCCGACCGTTACTAGCATGCTCGACAAACTCGAGGAGCGAGACCTCGTCGACCGCGAGAAGTATCGCGGCGTGACCTTGACCGACGAAGGCGAAACCGTCGCCCTCGAGATCGTCCGCCATCATCGGCTGCTCGAGGCCTACCTCACTGAACACTTAGATTACGACTGGTCGGAGGTCCACGCGGAAGCCGACCGCCTCGAACACCACATCAGCGAGAACTTCGAGGCCCGCGTCGCCGACGCGCTCGGCGAGCCGACGGTCGACCCACACGGCTCGCCGATCCCGAGTGCCGACCTCGAGCCGCCGGAACGCCCCGACGGCGAGGCCATCACCGAATTCGAGGAAGGGGCCGTCGTGACCGTCGCCGAGGTCGCCGACCACGACCCGGAGGTACTCTCGTATCTCGCCGACCACGGCGTCGAACCCGGTGTCGACCTCGAAATAGTCGAGATCGCCCCGTTCGGAATGGTGACGGCGTGCTCGAGCGAGGCCGACGAGCCGGTCTCACTGCCCGAATCAGTCGCCAGACACGTCCGCGTTGCACCACCCGCCGAACCCCAGCCGTCGTCGTAGCTGTCGCAGACGACGCACCGATCGCGATAGCACTGGAGCATGGGAACCACGGATGCACGCATCATCGTGGGCAGACGATACGAAACACCCCGGGATTCCCGATGCAAACGTCATAACGTTGGCGAAACCGTCGGCACACCCGCCGGGTTTAAGGAAACCAAATACGAATAAAACACTATGTCATCCATCGAACTCACCCCCAGTCAGAAGAAAATACTCCGCGCCCTGACGAACCTCCACAAAGAGTCCGAAGACGCCATCAAAGGCGAAGATATCGCCGAGCAGGTCGACCGCAATCCCGGGACGATCCGTAACCAGATGCAGAGTCTCAAAGCCCTCCAACTAGTAGAGGGTGTACCGGGACCGAAAGGCGGCTACAAACCAACCGCCGCCGCCTACGAAGCACTCGAGATCCAGCAGATGGACGAGCCCGCATCGGTTCCGCTGCAACACGAGGGCGAACCCGTCAGCGACACCATCATCGAGGAGATCGATCTCTCGAGCGTGCACCATCCGGAACTCTGCCGCGCAGAGATCCACGTGCAGGGACGACTCAGCGACATTCACGAGGGCGATTCCGTCACCGTCGGTCCGACGCCGCTCTCGAAACTCGTCATCGACGGCACCGTCGACGGCAAAGACGACACGAACAACATCCTCATTCTCCGGATCGACGACATGGTCGCACCCGCCGAAGAGCCGGCCCACTGAGCGGCAGTCGTCGGCTCTCATCTCGCTTCTCCTGCTATAGTCGCCACTGAACGTCTGCACACCTGATCACACGAGGTTGTGCGATCGGTGTGCCACTCGTTTCAGTTGTGACGATAGCGTCTGCGCTCTCGGTCGTCGAACGATCGGCAAAAACTGGTTCGAGTCGAGACGATGGGAGAACTGCAGCGTGATTACTCGAGCGCGTCTGCGTCTGCGTCCCCATCGGCGGTCGCCGCCGGAATTACGTCGACGCTCGCGACCGCGTCGCCGTCGTCGACGTCCATGACGATCACGCCCATCGTGTTGCGTCCGACAGTCGAGATTTCGTCGACACGCGTGCGGACGATCTGGCCGCGCTCGCTCATCAGCACGAGCCCGTCGTCCGCGTCGACTGCCTTGACTGCCGTCACGGGACCGTTGCGCTCGCCGGTCTTGATGTCGATCAGTCCCTTCCCGTATCGCGACTGGGTGCGATACTCCGAGAGGGGTGTCCGCTTGCCGTAGCCGTGTTCCGTGACCGTCAACAGCGACTGTCCGTCGTCTTCGTCGGCTGCGACCAGTCCCGCCACGGCGTCGTCGTCTTGCAGTTTGATGCCATTGACACCGCGGGCGTTGCGGCCCATCGCACGGACTTCGTCCTCGTCGAACCGGATCGTCATGCCACCCTCGGTCGCGATGACGAGGTCTTGCGAGCCGTCGGTGACTTCGACGTCGACGAGTTCGTCACCCTGCTCGAGATCGGCGGCGATGATCCCCGTCGAGAGGATGTTGTCGAACTCCGCGCCGGCGGTGCGTTTGACGTAGCCGTTGCGGGTGGCCATCGTCACGAACTCGTCGTCGTCGAAGGCGTCTGTGTCGACGATGGCCGTGATGTCCTCACCGGGGTCGAGATCGAGGATATTGACCGCGGATTTGCCGCGGGCAGTCCGGCCCATCTCGGGGATTTCGTACGTCTTGAGCCGGTAGACTTCGCCCTGATTCGTAAAGCACAGCAGGTAGTCGTGGGTGTTGGCCCGGAAGACCGTCGCGACGCGGTCGTCTTCCTTGACGTCCGCGCCGATGATGCCTTTCCCGCCCCGACCCTGGGGGTCGAACTGGTCGATCGGCATCCGCTTGACGTAGTCGTCTTCGGTCATGACCACGAACACCTCCTCTTCGGGAATGAGGTCCTCGTGGGTGACTGTGCCCTGATCCTCGATAATCGAGGTCCGTCGCTCGTCGCCGTACTCAGCTTTGATCTCGCGGAGTTCGTCTTTGATGACACCGAGGAGTTCCGACTCGCTCTCTAAGATCGTCGTCAGGCGCTCGATTTCGGCCTGGACCTCCTCGTACTCGGATTCGATCTCGGCGGCCTCCATCGAGGTGAGACTGCCGAGTTGCATCCGGACGATGTGATCAGCTTGGTCCGCAGAGAAGTCGTAGGCGTCCTGAAGTGCCGCTTTCGCAGCCGAGCGGTCCTCGCTGTCGCGGATCAGCTCGACGACGTCCTCGGCGTTCTCGACGGCCGTCAGCCGGCCCTCGAGGATGTGTGCACGATCTTCAGCCTCTTCGAGGTCGTACTCGCTGCGTCGGCGGACGACCTCGCGGCGGTGGGCGATGTACTCCTCTAAGGTCTCTTTGAGCGAGAGGACCTGCGGCTGGCCGTCGACCAGCGCGAGGTTGATGACGCCGAACGTTCGCTCGAGGTGATTCTCGAGCAGTTTGTTCTTGACGACCTCGACGTTTGCGCTGCGGTTGAGTTCGATGACGATACGGACGCCGTCACGGTCGGACTCGTCGCGCAGATCGGTGATACCCTCGATTTCGCCCTCGTTGACGTCGTCAGCGATGCGCTCGACGAGGCGGGCCTTGTTGGCCTGATAGGGGAGTTCGGTGACGACGATGCGCTCGCGACCGTTTTTCCACTCTTCGACCTCGAACTCGGCGCGGACGCGGATGCGGCCGCGACCGGTCTTGTACGCCGAATAGATGGCGTCTCGACCGACGATGTTCGCGCCCGTCGGGAAGTCCGGTCCCTTGACGTGGTCCATCAGGTCCTCGACGGTCGCATCGGGGTCGTCGATCAGTTCGATGGTCGCGTCGATGACTTCGCTTAGGTTATGCGGCGGGATGTTCGTCGACATCCCGACGGCGATCCCCGACGAGCCGTTGACCAGCAGGTTCGGGAACGCTGCCGGGAGCACGTCGGGTTCCTGCAAGCGGTCGTCGTAGTTCGAGGAGAAATCGACCGTGTCCTTATCGATGTCCTCGAGTAGCTCCTCGGCGACGGAGGCCATCCGAGCCTCGGTGTATCGGGGCGCGGCAGCCGGGTCGCCGTCCATCGAGCCGAAGTTCCCCTGGCCGTCGACCAGCGGATAGCGCATCGAGAAGTCCTGGGCCATCCGGACCAGGGTGTCGTAGATCGCGCTGTCGCCGTGAGGGTGGTAATCACCCATCGTCTCCCCGACGATCGAGGAGGACTTGCGGTGGCTCGAGCCACTCGAGACGCCCATCTCGTGCATCGCATACAGGATGCGCCGGTGGACGGGTTTGAGCCCGTCGCGGACGTCGGGGAGGGCCCGGCCTGCGATGACACTCATCGCGTAGTCGATGTAACTCTGCTCCATCTCGTCTTCGATACGGACGTTTTCGACCGCTCTGGCCTCTACGTCCGTCGGATCGGGTACGTCTGAACTCATGTAGTCACCTCAAACCTGCTATATGTCGATCCACTCGGCTTCCGGCGCGTGGTCCTTGATGAACTGCTTGCGAGGCTCGACAGCGTCGCCCATCAGGACGGAGAACATCTTGTCCGCCGCCGCCGCGTCCTCGATCGTGATCTGTTTGAGGATGCGGTTGTCGGGGTTCATCGTCGTCTCCCAGAGTTGCTCGGGGTTCATCTCGCCAAGCCCCTTGAACCGCTGGACCTGCGAGGGGTTACCGTCGCATTTCTCTTCGACGATCCGGTCGCGTTCGGCGTCGGTCATCGCGTCATAGGTCTCGCCGCGATACCGGATGCGATAGAGCGGCGGCTGGGTCGCGTAGACGTAGCCACCCTCGAGTAGCGGGCGCATATGCCGGTAGAAGAACGTCAACAGGAGCGTCCGAATGTGTGCGCCGTCGACGTCGGCGTCGGTCGCCATGATGATCTTCTTGTAGCGGACGTCCTCGACGTCGAACTCGTCGCCGATCCCCGCGCCGATCGCGGTGATCATGTTGCGAATCTCGTCGTTCTCTAAGATTCGATCGAGCCGGTGTTTCTCGACGTTCAGGATCTTCCCCTTGATGGGGAGAACTGCCTGGAACTCGGGGTTGCGGGCCTGTTTCGCGCTGCCGCCTGCGGAATCACCCTCCGCGATGAACAGTTCGGCTTTCTCGGGGTCTTTCGTCTGACAGTCAGCGAGTTTGCCTGGGAGGGAGGTGGACTCGAGGGCGGACTTGCGCCGCGTCAGTTCCTCGGCCTTCTGGGCGGCCATGCGGGCTTTCGCAGCCTCGACGGCCTTGGTGACGATCGCCTCGGCGGTGTCGGGGTGTTCCTCGAAGTAGGTGCCAAGGCCCTCGTGCATGGCGCTCTCGACAATCCCACGGACCTCGGAGTTGCCGAGTTTCGTCTTCGTCTGGCCCTCGAACTGGGGATCGGGGTGTTTGATCGAGATGACTGCCGTGAGCCCCTCGCGGATGTCCTCGCCTTTGAGGTTGTTCTCGAGATCGGAGAGGAGGTCGTTCTCGTTGGCGTAGTCGTTGACTGTCCGCGTCAGCGCGGTCTTGAACCCGGTGAGGTGGGTGCCGCCCTCGCGCGTGTTGATATTGTTCGCGAAGGCGTGAATCGAGCCCTGCAGCTCCTCGGTGGCCTGCATCGCGACTTCGACCTGGATGTTCTGGTCTTCGTCGTCGAAGTAGATGACGTCGTCGTGCATCGCCGAGCGCGTCTCGTTCAGATACTCGACGAACTCGCGGATGCCGCCGTCGTACTCGTAGGTCTCGGCGACGGGGCCGTCGTCGCTTTTCTCCTCGCGCTCGTCGCGGAGCGTAATGCGGACGCCCGAGTTGAGGAATGCCAGTTCCCGCAGGCGGTTCGACAGCGTCGAGAACGCGAATTCGCCCGTCTCGAAGATATCCGTGTCGGGCCAGAACCTGATCTCGGTGCCGGTCTCCTCGTCGGGCTCCATATCGCGGACCCGCTCCATGTCGCCGACGGGTTCGCCCGCCTCGAAGGCGTGGCGGAAGACACCGCCGTTACGTTTGACCTCGGCCTCGAGCCGTTCGGAGAGGGCGTTGACGACCGAGACGCCAACGCCGTGGAGGCCGCCGGAGACCTGATAGGACTTGTTGTCGAACTTGCCGCCGGCGTGGAGGACAGTGAGAATGACCTCGAGTGCGGGGCGGTCGTACTCCTCGTGTGTGTCGACGGGGATGCCACGACCGTCGTCTGCGACGGTCACCGACCCATCCTCGTTGATGGAGACGGTGATGTCGTCGCAGTAGCCGGCCAGTGCCTCGTCGATCGAGTTGTCGACCACTTCGTAGACGAGGTGGTGCAGTCCTCGAGAATCGGTAGAGCCGATGTACATCGCCGGTCGCTTTCGCACAGCCTCCAGGCCTTCTAAGACCTGAATCTGCCCGGCTCCGTACTCGCTTTCCTGGGACATGTAAAACCTGCTTTCGGGTAGTGGACCGGCCCTAATAAAAGTCACGTGTACGCGCGCGAGCGCGAGCCGTCATACGACGGCCTCCCAAGGGCCGACGACGGCTGGCCTGTTACAGGAACGCGTCGAACGCCTCGTGACCCTCGATCTCGACGCCTTCGTCGGTGATCTCCGCGAGGAAGACGCCGTTGCCGGAGCCGGTGTCGCGCTCGACGGCCGATTTGATCGCGCGGGCCGCGATGGACGTGGCGTCTTCGAGCGAGAGGTCGTCGTCGTACTCCTGCTCGAGGAGGCCGTAGGCCAGTTGCATCCCGGAGCCAGTGACGGTGTAGTCGTCTTCCATGACGCCGCCGGCGGGATCGATGCTGTAGACGTGGCTCCCCTCGTCGTCGACGCCGCCGAGGATGGGATTGATCGCCCGGAACGGACCACCGCGGGCGAAGTTGCCGGCCAGCGTCGCCAGCGCCTCGATGTCCATCGACTCGCCGCGGCGGGCCTCGTAGAGGTCGACTTCCGAGCGCAGCGTTCGGATGAACGACTGTGCGCCGCCGACCGAGCCGACGAGCGTTAACGCACCAGTCGGGTGGATCTGCTCGACCTTCTGAACGTTCTTGTTCGAGACGAACCGGCCGCCGAGGCTGGCGCGCATGTCCGTCGCGATGACGACACCCTCGTCGGTCGCGATGCCAATGGTTGTCGTCCCGGTCTTGTTGACGGTGTCCTCGTCGCCGGTCTGACTGCCGTTTGGAAGCGAGCCGAGTTCGGGCTCGTACGGCGACGGGTCGGTCCCCTGTGTCCAGTTACTCATCCGTCTCCTCCTGATCGATCTCCCCGATGATCGACTCGAGGCGGTCCGTGGCGACCGAACTGAACGCCTCGTCGTCGGTCGTGATCGTCGCGACGTCGACCTCCTCGGCGGCGACGACTTCCTCTTCGGGTTCGCTGAGCGCGCTCACGGCGAGTTCGATGCCGCCATCCACGTCGAGATCGGACTGGTAGTTGTCCTCGAGATAGCCCTGAATGACGTCACGGTCGCCGCCGATAGCGGCCGCCTTCCACTCGTAGTCCGTCCCCGAGGGGTCGGTCTCGAACAGTTTCGGCTCGCCGTCCTCGATCCCGCCGACGAGCAGTGCGACGCCGAACGGGCGTGCACCGCCAGTCTGTGTATACTCCTGAATGTGGTCGGTGATCGAGCGCGTCAGCGTCTCGACGCCGATCTGCTGGCCGTAGCGCAGCTGTTCGCCCTGTGCGCGTCGCCGCGCGAGGTCGACGAGCTGGCGCGCGTCGGCGACGTGGCCGGCGCTTGCGACGCCGACGTGGTCGTCGGCCTTGTGGATCTTTTCGACGCTCGAGCGTTCCATAAGCGGCGAGCTGACCCGGCGGTTGGCGGCGAGGACGACGCCATCGGGTGTGCAGAGCCCGACGCTTGCGGTGCCGCGTTTGACTGCCTCGCGTGCGTACTCGACCTGGTAGAGGCGTCCGTCCGGGGAGAAGATGGTGATTCCCCGATCGTAGGCCTGTTGTTGGGATTGTCCTTGCATAGGTTTTGGTCTTCACCTCGGGTAATGGATAGAAATGTATAGGCCTTCGTCTGAAGGCAACTTCGTCTGCCATGTGATATTCGATGAACTCGTGACACTCGGCAGCACCGATGAAGTGTCGGCGGTCGTAATCGGGTGTTCGAAGCTGGATTTATTGGATACTCACAGCCGGTAGTACCGTTGGTACCGTGCTACTCGAGTCATCGTCGCTGCCACTTCGGGTGCGTTTCCGGGGTAATACGATATTACTCACGCCAGCGATCTGACTGATCGTCTGCTATCTCAAGCTTTCCACTCAACGGGCTCCCGGCTGTTGCTTTCGGTGTCGCGTTCCCTGCTACAGGAAACAGATGCCAGCACGCTGTTCGGTCCTCCTCGAAATGCAGCGTCCGCAAACTCGGGGAGGCGAGACACCAGCAGCTTTCCAAAACACCCAGAGATGAAACCCCACAGTACCGCGGTGACCGTTCCTATCGAACCGGGAAAAGAGAAAATTCATCGATGCGGACCCGGTCCCCGCCTCGCAGCAGCTACTTCAGGGACCGGGTTCGCCTCACGTCCGATCCGACAGCTGTCCGCTGATGAAAACACCACTGGGATCGATGCAGGAGGTGAGCGCGTGTGAGCGAGCAGTCCGCGTCGGCGTCCACGTCGACATCAGCAGTCGTCGACGCAGTCCCGGGCGGCGAAGTGATCCACGGAGCTCTCTACAGGTACGGACTGGGCGTGCTGTTCGCTGCCAACGTCTTCGGTGCGGGATCGGTATACATCCTCGCTGACACGGGTGCGAACTTCGCGTACTCCTTGCTGTGGGTGCTACCGCTTGCCTTCCTCGTCGACATCGCGCTGCACGACATGAGCGCGCGACTCGCCGTGACCGACGAACCGCTCGCCGACTACATCGTCGACGTACTCCCGCTCGGCGGCTCGACGCTGCTGATCGGCATCTCACTGATGTCCGGACTGTGGGCCGTCTCGAACTACGCGGTCGCGGGTGCAGCCCTGGCCTGGCTGATCCCCGGTCTCGACAACGTCCTCGTCGGGATCGTCCTCGCGGCCGGGATCGGCATCGCCATCGTCCAGATGAAGGTCTACGACCGGATCGAAGCGGCGATCGCCGCGATGGTGTTCGCCGTGTTCAGCTCCTACGGCCTGTTGCTGCTCGGCCTCAATGTGCCGTGGCAATCGGTCGCGGCCGGCCTGCAGCCGATCCTGCAGACCGAAATCGGCTACCTTACTGCGGTCATCGCCCTGCTGGGAACGACGGTCTACTGGCCAAACTTCTTCATTCAGTCGAGCATCCAGCCGACCAAGGAATGGACCGACATCTGGGAGTACCGTCGGGACAACGCCGCCGGGATCGCGACGACGCTCGTCATCGGTAGCTTCGTGATGATCGTCTCGGCGGTCACACTCTCCGGCGGTGAGATGTCGTTGACGACGCCTGGAAAACCGCTCGCGTCGATCCTCGGCGAGTACGCGCTCGTGGTGTTCATCCTCGCGGCGTTTCTCGCCTCGATCTCTTCGGCTACCGGGACGCTGTTTGGAGCCGGCTTCATGGTGCCACAGGCGCTCGGACGAGACACGGTCTTCGGTGATGCCGCGTTCCGACGAACGGTTATCGCGCTGATCGTCCTCTCGGCGATCACTGCGCTTCCGATGCTCATCTACACCGGTTTCGGACCGGTCGAAATGGCGATCATCATGCCGGCCGTCAACGGCGCGATCGGCCTTCCGGTCACCGTCTTCGCGCTCATCGGTGCCGTCAACAGGTTTCACGACATCGACTGGTATGAAAACGCTGCGTTCATCGCGGCGGGACTCGTCCTGCTCGTCGGGAGCCTTCTGACCGTCCAGTCGCTCTACGAAACGATCCTGTCCATCCTCTAACGGCAGGCAACCCGTTTACTCGAGCGGCTTCGAGTGACGGACTCGTGCGCGATACCTGCGTGTCGTCTGACCGGAGGGAAGCAGAAAGGTAGAGTGAGACGGCCCGGAATGACAACACACGTCGTGCAAGAGATGATTGCACTCGATCTCGGTCTCTCGCTGATCCTGTTGCTCGTCTCGATCGCGTTCTTTTCGGGGATCGGCATCACCACCATCGGACCCGGCGGGATCTTCGTGACGATTGCACTCTACTCGCTGACGCCGCTTGCCTCGAGTCAGGTCGCCGGCACCGCCCACGCCACGTTCGTCGTCACGGGGCTCGTCGGCAGTGCGGCCTACCTCCACTCGGGGGAGATGAACACCGGCGAGAGTCGCGCGATTGCAGTCATTCTTAGCGGCGCGAGTGTCTTCGGCGCGCTCGCTGGGGCATCGGTCAACCAGTTCGTTCCGCGCTCCGTCTTCGGGCTCTTGCTTGGCGGCGTCGCGATGGCCGTCGGCGGGATCATCCTCTATCGCGAACGGCGGGGGTTTAGCCCGGTCTACGACCTCGAGCCGCTGACTCGCTTCGGGCAAGCGGTCCTTGCGGGGCTCGGGTTTGCCCTCGGGATTGCCAGCGGCCTGCTGGGGATCGGCGGACCAGTGCTCGCCGTCCCCGCGCTGGTGCTCGTCGGTGTTCCGATGTTGCTCGCCGTCGCCGTCGCGCAGGTCCAGTCGATCTTTATTGCGACGTTCGCGGCCTCGGGCTACTTCCTGCAGGGGAACGTCCTCGTCCCACTCGCGGTCGTCGTCGGCACGCCGCTGTTGCTCGGCGTCGTCATCGGCTGGCGCGTCGCCCATCTCGTCGACCCCGAGCGACTGAAAGTCGCGCTGGGGATCGTCCTCCTCGCCGTCGGACCCTACCTTGCGCTGTGACTGGCCACGGTGCAGGTGACGGACCCAGACTGAAGGCGACGCACGTGGACGTCGGACTGTCCTCATGCCACCGCGGATCCTCGTCCCGTTCGACGACTCCGAACCCGCTCGCGAGGCACTCGCGTACGCGCTCGAGCTGTTTCCCGACGGCGAGTTCGTCGTGGTGACCGTCGCCGATACGACCTCAGTGCCGTACATCCCGAACACCGCGGACGATGCCGACACGGCCCACGACCCCGAGGAGTTGCTCGACGACGCCATCGACCAGCTGGCCGCGGCCGAAGCCATCGCCGACGAGCACGGCGTCGATATCGACATCCGAACGCGAACGGGAACGCCGGCCCAGGAGATCCTTGCCGTCGCCGAGCGCGACGCCATCGACCACGTCGTCATCGGCAGCCACGGGCGCTCCGGCGTCGCGCGGCTCTTGCTCGGCAGCGTCGCCGAAGTCGTCGTTCGGCACTCGTCGGTCCCGGTCACCGTGGTTCGGTGACGGGCTCGAGGCGGTGAGCCGATCGGGGCTCGGGACTTTGCAATGACCGGCAGCGGATGCGCCCAGTCGCGTCGATGATATGGAGATGGCACATTCCGGCATAATCCCCTTCCCCGCCGTTCCAGTACGATGAGTCGATGCTTCCGTTCGTCGCGATAGCGATCGCTCTCGTCGGTGGCATAGTGGTCCTCGAGGTCGTGTCGTACCGAGCGCTCGAACGGCTCCCCTCGGTCGCCACCGAGGAGTTCCCCGAGATCGACCGGGAGTTGTTGGGAAAGTTCAGCAGTTTCGATCCGGAACTCGGGTGGGTTCCCCAGCCGAACCGTGAGAAACAGAAAGACACGGGCGACCACCTCCCCGGCGAGGAGGTCCGCAGCGTGGTGACCTACTCGACCGACGAGTATGCGAGTCGGGTCTGCCCCGCCAGAGACCGGGACGAGGACGCCGACGTTACAGTCTCGACCTACGGCGACTCCTACTGTTTCTGCCGGGAGGTCGACAACGACGAAACGTTCCAGCATTACCTCGCGGCGGAACTCGACACTCACGTCGCCAACTACGGCGGCGGCAACTACGGGCTCGATCAGGCGCTGATGCGCCTCAAGCGCACATATCCCGAGGATCCGACCGACTACGTCTTCATGGTCGTGACCGCCTCCTCGATCGCGCGCATCCTGAGCGTCTGGAAACACTACCAGGAGTTCGGCAATATTCTGGCGGTCAAACCCCGGTACGTCCTCGAGAACGGCGACCTCGAACGTGTCGAGAGCCCGGTCGACGAGAAAGAGGAGTTGCTCGACCTCGAGTCGAAGGCCGACTTCCTCCGTGAGAACGACTTCCACTACGACCACTGGTTCGAGCCCCACTTCGCGACACGGCCGTACACAGCGGATTTCCTCGAGAAGGGCGAACACCTCCGGTACGCCGGCTACACGGTCGGGAAGGAACTCGAGCGCCGCCTCGGTCGGTCGATCCCTGGGATCGACTTCGATCTGGCCCAGACGCAGTCAGCGCTGCGGCTGGAACGGCCTCGCGTCCGATATCACGAGCGGCTGTTCGAGACCCACGAACCCCTCTTCGACGCGCTCATTCGGGAGTTCGTCGACTACGCGGACGAGCAGGAGTTCGAACCGGTCTTCGTGATGGTCCAGCAACTCCGCTACGCGAAATACGAGGCCGAACACGGGCCGATCTACGGCGACCTGATGGGGCGCCTCGACGAGCGCTACGACGAGCTGACGACGATCGACATGGCGACGCACCTCTCACCCGACGACGGCGAGGTCGAATCGCTGTACGTCGAGCGCGGGGAGGGTGGCCACTACAGCCCCGAAACGAACGCGGAAATCGCGGCCGTGCTGGCCGACGCCGTCGAGCAGCGAGCGGTCGCCGAATGAACCCGGTCTATCTCGCCGTCGGAATCACGCTACTCGTCGGCGGGATTGTCGACATCCTCTGGACGACGCTATGGGTCGACGGTGGTTCGGGGCCGATCTCCGGTCGGTTCACGACCGCCGTCTGGAAGGGGCTCCGTCGTATGACGCGAGACAACGACCGGGCGCTCAGCCTCGCTGGTCCACTCATACTCACGCTGACACTCGTGTTGTGGATCGGCCTCCTCTGGGTCGGCTGGACGTTCGTCTTCGCTAGCTATCCGACCGCGCTGGTCGACACGCGCACTGGCGGGACCGCCGACTGGTGGGGGCGGTTCTACTACGTCGCCTACACGATGTTCACGGACGGAAACGGCGACTACACCCCGCTGTACGGCGGCGACCTCTGGGAAGTCGCCAGCGCGTTCACGACCGCCACGGGCATGGCCTTCGTCACGCTCGGCGTCTCCTACGTTCTCACCGTGCTTGGAGCCGTCTCCGACAAGCGCTCCTTTGCCAGCACCGTCACGGGACTAGGTGGGCGCAGCGAGGCGTTCGTCCGTGCGGGCTGGAACGGCCAGAATTTCGACGGCCTCGAGCGAATCCTCGAGACGCTCGGCTCGGATCTGAGCACGCTGGCCGAGCAACACAAATCATACCCAATCCTACACTATTACCACAGCGAGAAGGGCGAACGTGCCTCGGCCGTGGCCGTCCCTATCTTCGACGAGTCGCTCACGCTCTTTCGACACGCCATCCCGGACGAGGCAAGCCCCGATCCGGCGGTCGTCGAGAGCGCGCGCTCGAGCGCCCAGAGCTACCTCGAGACGCTCGACGAGTCCTTTATCGAGCCCGAGCCTGCGGTCCCCCGATCGCCGAACCTCGAGCGGCTCCGTGCGGACGACATCCCGACCGTCTCGGATCCGGCGTTCGCCGAGGCACTCTCGGAGCTAACCGACCGCCGCCGGCACTTACTCGGCGTGGTCGAAGCCGACGCCTGGGAGTGGCCGCCGCTCGAAGAGTGACGCCGTTCGCGACCACCGCGGCCGGGGTCGCAAGCCCCGATCACCCGCCGGCGACCTGTTACCGATTCACTTTCACTCCGGTAGCACACAGCTTTTAGCCCCGCCGTTAGTACAGGAAGACGATGACGTCGTTCCAGTCGACACTCGGTGACGAGCCGGGGATCGCCGAGGAGCTGGCCGAGAGCCAGCAGTCGATCTCCATCGCCGAGTTCTTCGAGAAGAACAAGCACATGCTCGGCTTCGACAGCGGCGCTCGAGGCCTCGTCACGGCCGTTAAAGAGGCCGTCGACAACGCCTTAGACGCCGCCGAGGAGGCCGGTATTCTCCCGGATATCTACGTTGAGATTCAGGAAGCCGGCGACTACTACCGCCTGATCGTCGAGGACAACGGGCCCGGGCTCACGAAAGAATCGCTCCCCAAGGTCTTCGGGAAGCTTCTCTACGGTTCTCGCTTTCACGCACGCGAACAGTCCCGTGGCCAGCAGGGGATCGGGATCTCTGCCGCCGTCCTCTATTCACAGCTCACGAGCGGCAAACCCGCCAAGATTACCAGCCGCACCCAGGGATCGGACGAGGCCGAATACTTCGAGCTTATCGTCGATACCGACAACAACGAGCCCGAGATCAGCGTCGAGGAGACGACCACCTGGGATCGGCCCCACGGCACTCGCATCGAACTCGAGATGGAAGCCAACATGCGCGCCCGCGGGCAGCTCCACGACTACATCAAGCATACGGCGGTCGTCAACCCCCACGCCCGCCTCGAGCTGCGCGAACCGCAGGAACATTTCAAGTTCGAGCGCGCGACCGACCAGCTTCCGGCGGAGACCGAGGAGATCCGCCCACACCCACACGGCGTCGAACTCGGCACCGTGATGAAGATGCTGGCGGCGACCGACTCCCAGACAGTTTCGGGGTTCGTCCAAGAGGAGTTCACCCGCGTCGGCAAGAAGACCGCCGACTCGATCATCGACGCGTTCCGGGATCGTTACTACGGCCGCGAGATGCGCTGGCGGCCACCGGCGAGCCACGAGGAGATCGACATCCAGGCTGCAGTCGAGGACGCGACGGCGAATAAAGGGCCCGACGCGACGACCGCCTTCGCCGACGCCATCGCCGACGCGGTCGCAGCCGAGGACCGCATCGCTCACCACGAACTGCTCGTGACCGTCGACTCGGCTGCCGCAGCGGTCGCAGACGACCACGGAACGACGTTCGGCGACACCGTCCGCGAAAACGCCGTCGAGGCCGTCTGGCTCGAGCTCATCGACGCTGCTGAGGCGGACGACGCTTCCCCTTCCGACGGCGACTCGCGGCTGGTCGTCGACCTCCACGACCTCGCGGACGACGCGACGAGCACGCGAAAAGACGACGAGACGATCCACGCCTTCGCAGATCGGCTCGCGGGGAAATTCGAGGATCTCGAGGACGATCGCCACCGACTCACGCGCGCGGCGCTTCGAGAGTTCGTCGACCGGGCCGCGGACCTGACCGAGGAGTACGACGACGTCTCCTTCGGCGAGACGGCCCGCGAGAACGTCGTCGAGGCCGTCTGGGGCGTGATGGCGACGGTCCCCGACGACCCGCCGCTCGTTCGCGAACTGAACGGCGACCGAGACGCGACGAGCGACCTCGTCGACGCGATGCGCGCGACCGACATCATGGCGCCGCCGACGCGGTGTCTCTCGCCGATCTCGGAGGAACTCATCACCGCCGGCCTGGAGAAAGAGTTCGACGCCGATTTCTACGCCTCGGCGACGCGTGACGCGGGCGTCTCCGGCGGCGATCCGTTCATCGTCGAGGCCGGCATCGCCTACGGTGGCGACCTTCCCGCCGAGGGAACCGGCGAAGTCATGCGCTTTGCGAACCGGGTCCCACTGGTCTACCAGCGCGGAGCCTGTGCAACGACGGACGTGGTCAAGTCGATCGGCTGGCGCAACTACGGGCTCGACCAACCCGGCGGCTCCGGCCTGCCAAACGGGCCGGTCGTGATCATGGTCCACGTCGCCTCGACGAACGTGCCCTTCACCAGCGAGTCGAAAGACGCCATCGCCAACGTCCCCGAAATCGAAGACGAGATCGAGCTCGCGATCCGCGAGGCGGCACGCGACCTCAAGAGTTATTTAAACAAGCGCCGGTCGATGCAAAAACGCCGGAAGAAACAGAACGTCCTCGGGAAGATCCTCCCCGAGATGGCCACGAAGGTCGCCGAAGTCACCGGTCGCGATGAACCCGACATCGACGACGCGATCGCCCGCATCATGAACAACGTGCTCGTCGAGCGGCAAACCAAAGCGAACGGCGATGGGCAAGCCGTCTCCGTAGTCGTCGAAAACAACTCGAGCACGAACGAATCGCTCGAGATCACCGACATCGTCTCGGCCGAGCCCACATCCCTCTCCGACGGCGCGACCGTCGTCGAGATGGACGGCGAGTGGTTCGTCAAGTGGGAACCCGAGGTTGGAAGCGACGACGAGGCCGCCCTCGAGTACGAGGTGCCGGACGACGCGACGTTCGATCTGGACGTGAAAGGCGTCGAAAGCGAGAAACTTACCGTGAAACAATGAGTGCAGACAACGACCAGCAGGCACGAGAGCAGCTGATCGATCTCGCAGCGCAGTTCTACGACCAGTTCGAACTCGGCGAGATCCCCCACATGTCCGTCCCGACGCGGACGAAGAACAACATCGAGTACGACGAGGACAAAGACGTCTGGGTCTACGGCGACCGCGAGTCGACCCGGTCGGCCAACTCCGTCCGCGGCGCGCGAAAGCTCCTGAAGGCGGTCTACACCATCGAGTTCCTCGCCGACCAGCTCGAGGAGGATCGCTCCTCGACCCTGCGTGAACTCTACTACCTCTCGGAGAGCTGGGACAACGAGGAGGCCCAGTTCTCGGATCAGGACGAATCGAACGGCCTCATCGAGGACTTGGAGATCGTCTCGGGAGTCACGCGCGAGGACTTCCACATGCGCCCCGAGGAGTCGGGCGCGACGATCATGGGGCCGCTGCACCTCCGCGAGCAGACCCGTCGCGGCGAACGCGAGATCCACTGTCAGAAAGACGTCGGTGAAGGTGGCTACCAGATCCCGAACAATCCGGATACGATCGACTTCCTCGACTGTGACGCCGACTTCATCCTCGCGGTCGAGACCGGTGGGATGCGCGACCGGCTCGTCGAGAACGGCTTCGACGACGAGTACAACGCCCTGATCGTCCACCTCAAGGGCCAGCCCGCGCGGGCGACCCGCCGGATCACCAGACGGCTCCACGACGAACTCGACCTGCCCGTCACCGTCTTTACTGACGGTGACCCGTGGTCGTACCGCATCTACGGCTCGGTCGCCTACGGCTCGATCAAGTCCGCTCACCTCTCGGAGTACCTTGCGACCCCCGCCGCACAGTTCATCGGCATCCAGCCCGCCGACATCGTCGAGTACGACCTGCCGACCGACCCGCTCTCGGATTCTGACATCAACGCCCTGGAGAGCGAACTCGAGGATCCGCGCTTCCAGACCGACTACTGGGAGGAACAGATCGAACTGCAACTCGAGCTCGGGAAGAAGTCCGAACAGCAGGCACTGGCGTCACACGGGCTTGATTTCGTGACGGAGACGTATCTCCCCGAGCGGCTCGGTGAGATGGGCGTCCTGTAGGTCCACAGCGAGTCGCGGTTCCACCGCTGATTTTCGACGGTCGCTGATACGGTTTGCTGTAACTGTGTGCCGGTGGGACCGCGACCGTCCTGCGGTCCCACCGGTAATGACTTACAGCAGACCGTATGAAAGGAGATTCGGCGTCGCCCTGTGTCTGCAGGTGCAACCGGTTCCAGTCTGCACGGCTTCGCATCGTCCAGAACCGTGCTATGGCGGACGACAAAGACAGCGAACGACCGATGCACAGCGATCCGAACGAGGAGGCGATAGACGAGCCGACGACCTCCGGCGCACAGGAGGCCGACGAGACGGCGTGGATGATGAAAGAGGGGGTCTCGGTCGGGCTGATCTCGATCGCGGCCGTCCTCGTGCTGGCGCTGGGACTGCTGCAGTGGACCGGTCTCGTCGACGTCTTCGCACCGGTGGCTGACACTGAACTCGGACAGTGGCTCGCGTTCGGTGTCTTGGTGCTGATCGTTCTCGCGGCGTTCGGCTGGTCGCGCGTCGGCGTCTGAAACTGGCGGCCAAAATCATTCGACGATCGACTCGCTCGAGCTCGGTCGTCGCCGCCGGAGACAGCTGCTTTTCGCGATCGAGGACTTCTCAGAGAGTACGAACGCCAGCGACGGGCGCGTGGCGTTACTCGTCGAGGACGACCGGTACGCCCCGGCGTGCGACGTCGACCACGAACGCGTCTGCGTCGGTTTCGATCGCCGCGAACGTACCGTAGTGCACTGGGAGCACGAGATCCGGCTCGATTCGGGCAGCCAACGCTGCCGCCTCGTGGCGATCCATCGTGAACGTACCACCGATCGGTGGGAGGAAGCAATCGACCGGAACGTCCTCGTGGACAGGCAGCACGTCGGTATCGCCGGGCCAGAACGCCGTGACGCCGTCGACGGTGACGCCGAAACCACAGCCCTCTCCCTCGGGATGGTAGGGTCGACCGTCGTCGTCAGTGTGTGGTCCATCCGGATCGTTGTACGCGGGCGTCGTGAACAGATCGAGCGGCCCGAGGACGAACGATTCGTCCGTGCCGACGCGTTCCACGTCGAACGGCAGGTCGTCGGGACCTTCCTCGACGCGGTCGATCTCGCTCGCGTCGATCGACTCGTGAACGACGACCAGCGCGTCCTCGCGGGCGACCCGTCGGATCGAGTCAGGATCGTAGTGGTGGTCGTGGCTGACAAGGATCAGATCTCCGTCACGGGGTTCGAGCCCGTCTAAGGCGCCGTACTCCTTGGGTCCGGGATCGATGTAGACGACGGCACCGGTCTGACCTTCGATCCGGACGGTCGCGAGGCCGAACCAGTCGACGGTCACGGCGTCGAAGCGGACGGTCATGCTCGGCTCGGCCTCAAGGGATTCGAACCGTGTGCTCGAGGGTGCCCACGCCCTCGACTTCGATCTCGATCTCGTCGCCGTCGGCGAGCGGCCCGACGCCTTCGGGCGTGCCGGTCGCGATCACGTCGCCAGGCTCTAAGGTGAGATAGGTCGTGATCTCGGCGATCAGCTCCGGAATGGGAAAGATGAGGTTCTCACGGGAGCCGTCCTGTTTCGTTTCGCCGTTGACACGGGTTCGGACGGCGGCGTCGGCGGGGACTTCGTCAGGGGTCGCGAGAACCGGCCCCATCGGTGCGGCACCGTCGAAGGCCTTGCCGCGGATCCAGTTCTGTTCCTGGCGCTGGTCGTCGCGATTCGAGAGGTCGTTGACGCAGGTAAAGCCCGCGACGACGTCCATCGCATCGGCTTCGGGGACGTGACGACATTGCTCGCCGATGACGATGCCGAGTTCGGCCTCGTGGTCGATGCGGTCTTTCCCCGCGGGCAGGGTGACGGTGTCGCCGTGGGCCGCGAGCGCGTTCGGCGGCTTCAGAAAGAGCATCGGCCGATCGGGGACCTCCGAGTCGAGTTCGGCGGCGTGGTCGGCGTAGTTTTTTCCGATGCAGACGATCTTCGAGGGCTCCGACGGCGGGAGGACGTCGATCTCGTCGCTCTCGAGGTCGTAGCTCTCGTTCGCGAAGTGCACGGTTCCGTTCTCGTACTCGCCACGGCGGACTGCGCCGGCTGGATCGCGAAAGCGAACGTATTTCATGGTCGGTGGAATGGGCACCGGGGATCAAAAGCGTTGAGGAGGCGGCCAGTGTGCGGTGACAGCAATACGTCTCGCGCTCACGTCCCCGCGATCGGCTGGTTCGGTCCAATCTGTTGAAAACCGAGCGTGATCTCGGGATGGGACTCGGCGGAATGTCACGCTCTCAACAGTGATTGCTGCCTTGATGGGTACGTGAGAGCGTGCCATCGTCGTCTCGGAACGGAACCCTTTTTACTAGCCCCCGGCAACGATGAGTTGCACACAAGGTGTGTGACGGATCGCTCCGTTGGTGTAGTCCGGCCAATCATTTCGGCCTTTCGAGCCGATGACCTGGGTTCAAATCCCAGACGGAGCATTTTACGACGAACAAACTCCTGAGTCGTCAATGCGGCCCTGTATTTGAAGGAGAGAAACGTGATCGATAGCGAGCGTTTCGCGTGATTCAAACACCATATAGCGCACTTCTACCGAGCTTTTGCGATCCGACAGCCGGTGACGGTGTCAGGGTCGGCGTTCACCGACGAGTCAGCAGTCGACTCGAGCCCGACTGGAGACAGCGTCACCGGTGACGGTCGCAAACCGAGAGACGATGACAGGATCCTCCTCTGGCAGACACGAACGCTGGCATCGGTCCCACTAATCTACACCTATGAAGGAGACTGCCGCTCACCGCGTGACATCGGCTCACTGACTCCGGATAGAACTGGATGTTCGTAAATCTCTAGTACATGGCGTACGTTGGACCAGCTAATGACGTATGAGAATTTGGACGCAGACCTGGTAAACGAACTTCTCGGCAACGGTCGGGCCAGTCTCCGGAGTCTGGCCGAAACACTCGACGTTTCGGTCACGACAGTCTCGAATCACCTCTCAGATCTCGAGGAGGAGGGCGTGATCGAAGGCTACACGCCGGTCGTCGACTACGACGCAGTCGGCTACGACGTCACGGCGGTCATGCAACTGAAAGCCGAGGGGAGCGCGCTGCCCGAAATCACACAGACGCTCAAAGACCATCGGCAGATGATCTCCGTCTACGAAGTCACAGGGAACTACGACGTCATCGCGATCGGGAAGTTCAAAGATACGGATGACATGAACGAAGAGATCAAGTCACTGATTACCGATCCCGACATCAAGCAGTCGAACACGAGCATCGTGCTCAACACCGTCTGCGAGAACGAACAGTTCGAACTCGAGACGGAGTAATCGACGCGACGGTCAGCGGTCGGTGCCGACCGCCACGGGCGTGACCGTCGCCGTTGATCGACCCCACCGTCGGCATCACAGGCAGTGGCCGCTCCCGTGAGTTCCATCGTCGGTCACGTGGTCAGTTGTGTGTTTTATGTCCACGTCTCTGCCCCGAAGTTTGGGGGTTGCGGTGTCATCCACCACCCGAGCCGTTCGCTCGATATGTTCTCGAGGCCGGTTTCGGACCGCTTGAGACCCGTTTTCTGGCGGTACTCAGGATCTATAATGGTTGTTAATAATAGATATTCCGAAAGCTACTAATGGTGCGGTGTGGCGGTAGCTCCCAATGGAGCAGACAATTGCGGTCGACACTGACGAGGTGTACGAACGAGTCGTTACTGGTGTCGCGGCACTCGAGGGAACCGAGCCGGTCGAGCTACCGCCGTTGTTCGAGGCGATCGATCCCGACGCACTCGCGGCAGCTTTTGCAACGACTGAGTCTGGGATACGCCGCTCTGGCACGGTTGAATTTACGTACGCAGACCATCAGATTCGCGTCTCGTTTGAGGAAGCCGGAAACACCGTCGTGACGATCGATTGATCAGGAGACAGCACCTGTCTGTCCTGCGTGGAGTTCTCCATTTCTTTCTCTCGAGTCGTGTCGGAAGCGACTCGCTCGCATGAGGGTAGCGACGGGCCGCGGACAGTCGCTACTGTAATGCAACAGCGGTCGATAGGTTCGTCAATGGCACGACTCGATCGGCTCAGGGCGTATCCGGTGAAGGGACTCGACGGCATCGATCTCGAGCGGGCGGCTGTCCTCGAGGGTGGAACCATCGAACACGACCGGGAGTTTGCCCTGTTCGACGCTGACGGGGAGGTGATCAACGGGAAACGAACCGTCCGCGTCCACGACCTCGACACCGGGTTCGATCCAGAGACGACCGAACTCACGGTCGCGACGCCCGACGGTGAGCACCGACAGTTCGACCTCGAGAGCGATCCGGTGACCGCTGCGGCCTGGTTCAGCGAGTATTTCGGCGTGGAGCTTTCGCTCGAGCGGGATCGAACGCTGGGGTTCGTCGACCGGCGCGAGCTGGGGTCGTCGGTGGTCAGCACGGCGACGCTTCGTGTCGTCGCCGACTGGTTCGAGGAGACGACGGTCGACGACGTGCGCCGGCGTCTTCGGACGAACATCGAAATCGGTGGCGTCGAGCCGTTCTGGGAGGATCGATTCGTCGGTGCGGACGCGCCAGCGTTCGAGATCGACGGCGTCCGGTTCGAGGGTGTCAAGCCTTGTGCCCGGTGTATCGTCCCTCAGCGCGATCCCGATACCGGCGAGGAGACTCCGGACTTTCGGGGCCGATTCGTTCGCCATCGCGAAGCGACGTTTCCCGACTGGGCGGATGCCGACGCGTTCGATCACTACTATTCACTGACGATCCTCACGCGCGTTCCCGACCGTGACCGCGGCGAGACGCTCTGCGTGGACGATCCGGTCGAAGTCGTGACGAACTGAGTCCGATAGCGGTTGGCCGCCGGTTCGTGCGGGCTGCTGTTAGTCACTGCCGGCGCACCCGCGACCCACCGTGGATGCGCCGGGAACCCATGACAGCAGTCCGTATCAGTGGTCGATTCCAGGATGCTCGAACGTTGTCTCGCCCCCCGATTGCTCGTCGTCTGACCCCTCGAGGGCCGTCTCGAGGTCCAACATTGCCAGCAGTTCGTTGCGCTCCGGTTCGCACGGTCGTCGGAAGTAGTACGTGTGTGCACAGCCGGCGATCAACTCGGAGAGCGGTCGCTCTTGGTCGTTGACGATCGAAACGAGATCCCCCGTCACCGCGATCAAGACGGCGTCGTCTGGCTTGGACAGGGCTGCCCGGAGTTCGCCAGCGGTACAGTCGACCGGTAGCTCGAGGTTGACGCCGTCGACGGTCGCCCATCGCGTCTCCATGCGTCAGTAGTCGGACACGCGCATCTATATGATTGTGCCCGCATGCACATGCCGACCGCATTCCAAGGACGCGATTCCAGCGCTCCGTTGCTGGCCTGCGGGGCCAGAGCGATAAAGTGGATTCACCGGGAGGGCCAATGTGTGATGGCCGATCGAAGGGGTGAGGTGATCGGGACACTCGAGTTCGTGGCCCGGTCTCCGAGTCGCGTTTCGATCCTCGAAACGCTCACAGAGGAGGGTGTTGCATCGAAAGATTCGCTGGCCGCCGAGGTCGACGTCGTCCGAACGACGCTGCAACGAAGTCTGCAGGGGTTAGCCGACCGGGGGTTGATCCGTGAACGGGATCGACAGTACGAGCTGACAGCTGCCGGCGCGCTCGTCACGAGTGGGCTGTCAGCGGCGCTCGATCGAGTCGGCGCGGCGACGCGTCTCGAGCCGGTTCTCGAGCGGCTTCCGGCTGAGACGTTCGAGTTCGACATCGAACGGCTCGCCGATGCGACCGTAGTCGAATCCACGACAAGCAATCCCTACGCACCGGTCGATCGCCACGCGGCCAGTCTCGCCGACGCGAAACATGCCCGACTGTTGCTGCCGGCGGTTGGAACCAAGCCGATCGAAACGACAGGGGACGCACTCGAGTCGGGCGCGACCGTCGAACTGATCGTCACGACGTCGATCGCAGAGACGCTTCGGACGGCGTCACCGATCGCAGAACAGTTCATGGCCGTCGCTGACAGCGATGGCTTCTCAATCTCAGTCGTCCCGGAGGAGATCGAATTCTATCTCGGGATCGTCGACGACACCGTCCAGATCGGCGTCCACGACGAAAGCGGCGTTCCGACGGCGCTGCTCGAGTCGACCGACGACCGGGTCAGGCAGTGGGCGACCGATCGGTTCGACGCGTTCCAGCGACGAGCGAGCCCGTTCGAACGCGAGTAGGGCACCCGTCGGCTTCGAGGGGAGCCGACGGTGTGCACGCCGTGCACACGCTGTGTGGGGTACACTGATATCGCCTCGGATCGCCGTTCTGAATGCGGTAGGTGGTGGTGGGTCGATGGCCGCACAGCGGCGTCCCCGTGCAGGCGTTGGATGGAACCCCCTCTCCGTTCGGCGGGCCACGTCGGTTCGACTGCTTCAACCCCGATCTCGGCTTCGGCCCGGCCCGACGCAGTCTTTCTCGAGGGGGTCAGGAAACGCTTTGAGCGTCCAGTCCGACACTGCGAGTGTGAGTGAAAATCGCGTCGTCGAAGGGCGAATGGTGACGGCTAGAAAACTCGCCGAGATCGTCGAGGGAGACTCCGTGATGGAGGTCGATTCGATCGAAGAGGCCGACCGGGAGTGCCCGGCGTGTGGTGGCTCCGTTCTGACGGTGACCTACATGCCGTCCGTGACCGAACTCGTCACGGGCCGCAAGTGCCAGGACTGCGACTGGAGCGAGACCGACCGGAACTGATCGGCTTCAAGACCGTTTCTCTCTGCGGCAAACTCACGAGAATACGGACGGCAATGTCGCCTCGTCGATCCAGAACTCCTCGATGGCTCGCCCGAGTTCGGCGAACGCAGCCGGATCACTCGGCTTCGTGAGATACGCGTTCGCACAGCGCTCGTAGCTTTTGCGGATATCTTCGGTCGCTTCCGAACTCGTCAGGACGATGACCGGCAGGGGCGCCAGTTCCCGTTCGTCGTTGATGGCTTCGAGCACCTCGAAGCCATCCGTTCTGGGGAGGTTCAGATCGAGTAACATGAGGTCGATCGTGGGGCCGGACGCAGTGTCTGCGTGCGCTCGCAGGAACTCGAGCGCCGCGCTACCGTCGCCGACCGTGTGAAACGTCGCTTCGAATCCTGCCGCTCCGAACGCTTCCTGTATCAGACGAACGTCACCAGGGTTGTCCTCGACGAGCAGGATGGACGCTGTTTCAGAGGCAGACTGTGGGGACACGGATCTGTCGTTCGAGTGGAGGGAAGTGGCGGACTTAAGACTGCGCACAAAGCATGTTGGCACCGCGCCCATCGCGCCGCTGCGCAGTTGCCACACGGCGGTCGCCTGCTACCGCTCAACGATCGTCCCGCCCGCCAGCCCGTCCCACTCGACGCGGTAGTCGAGCCGCGAGAGGACGGCGCTCGCGTCGGAGATGCCGTCTTCCTCGAGCACCGCCTCGGCGTCCGCAAGCGTCATCCCGGCCTCGAGATCGTCGGCGATCGCCTCGAGGACGGCAGGCCGAACCAGCGTCCGGCCGACCCGTTCGTGATCGGGCGTGGCTTTGTCTGCGAGGGCATCCGCGCTCACGCCGTGACGCTCGGCCAGCGCGTCTACCGTGATGACGTCGTCGTCGGGCCGGAGCGTGTCGGGAAGCCGTGCTGCATGGTCCGCGACGAGTTGGCGTTCGTACTCTCGGAGGACGTCAGCCACGTCTTTGACCCGCACCGTTCCCGAGTAGGGGATCGCCCGATGATCGCGAGCGGCGATCTCCTCGCCGACGCCCAGCGACTCGTTGACGGCGACTAGCATGGCGACGTCCTCGAGATCGGCGAGCTGGGAGAGTTTCTTTTGAATGTACTCGGGCGTCCAGAAACCCATAATTTCGAAGTAGATGCGGAAGTCTCCGTGGGCGTACTCGAAGGCGAAATCGGGGATCATCACCCGTGTACCCGTCGCGAGTGGCTCGGGTTCGCGAACGAGCTCCCAGTCGAGACCGAGATTCGAAAAGCGGGCTGCGAAGTCGGCCTCGACGCCGCTGTCGAAGCTGACCTCCGCGAGCGGCTCGGCGTCGGGCACCCGAATCGGGTCCGTGTCGGAGAGTGCGAGCGTGCGTTCGGCCCCCCGGTCGTCGATGGTTGCCTCGAGGTGCCACGCGTCGGCTTTCGCGACGGTCCGCAGGAGTCGCGCAAACCGGATGCCGTACCGTCGCGTCGCGCGAAAGAGGTGAGTCGGACCGGTGACGACGACCTCGCGCTCGGAAAGCCCATCCGTACTCTCGTCGTCGAGCCGACGTATCTCGTACATCAACCGCAGGCGCTTGATCGCCGAAATCAGCGCTTTCGGATCGCTCGAGCGCACCCGCAGTTCGGTCGCGTCGAACAGCGACGTCTGAGCTAACGAAAGGTTGTACTGAGCGAGCAGTCCGTCGGGATCCCAACGGGGCTCGACCGCGGACAGGACCTGTCGCTCCTCGAGATCGGCGTACAGCGCCGCCTCGAGGTCGTCAGCCGACACGTCGAGCGATTCGCTCGCCCGGATGTGTGCCATCGCGCGCTCGTCCTCGGTGACGACGTCGACCGCCTCGGCGGCCTCGAAGGCGGCCCGACGGGCGCGTTCGGGCTCGATCACCGCGTCGGTCTCGAACGTCGCCTCCCGTTCGACCAGCGCCGCGAGGCCACGGACGAGTTTGAAATCGTCGGCCTCGCGCTCGAGTCTAGTGAGTGCGTCCTCGAGTGTCGCCCGCGGCTCGCCGACGTGGCCCTGATAGGTCCCGATGACACGGGCAGCGAGCGGTCGATGCTCGCGACCGGCGAACTGGGGATGATAGCCGCCACCGGCCCGCGAGACGCGCAACAGGTCCTTCGTCAGCATCGGTCTCGAGTCGGGGCGGCGGCGGCAAAAGTGACCCGGACGGCGGCGTCTCGCAGCCGGTTCTCAGGGACGCGCCTCAGCCGCCGGGATTACGGTGACTCCGGTCCAACGGCTCGGTATGGACGATTCGGGCCTCCGGATCGCGTACGAAACCCACGACGGTGTCAGGGAACTGATCGAGCGGCTCGTATACACGCTCGAGGGGATCAGCCTCGCATTCGACTGGTGGGACGAGGAGTACGTCAGCGGGCCCGGCCTGTATTTCGCCGTCGTCACTGGGCCGTCAGTCGCCGACTTCGCGGATCCGATGGGACGCAACCGCTGGCCGACCGACCGCTGTCGGGAAGTCCATCGAGATTTAGACAGCTTCTTCGAGACGGCGCGAGAGGTGGCGATAACCTGTGATGGCGGGATCGTCGTCAGCGTCGACGGCGTCATCCAGGAACAGCTGGTCCGATTTCGCGATCTCACGCCCGACGAGCTCGCGGATGCAACCGAGTCGGTG
This sequence comes from Natrinema sp. HArc-T2, assembly GCF_041821085.1. Taxonomy (NCBI): domain Archaea; kingdom Methanobacteriati; phylum Methanobacteriota; class Halobacteria; order Halobacteriales; family Natrialbaceae; genus Natrinema; species Natrinema sp. HArc-T2. The sequence goes on from NZ_JBGUAZ010000003.1 coordinate 581,161, forward strand.
GAGTACAAAGACTGGATGGGCGCCCGTCACATGAGTGCGCTGGACACCTCACGGCGACCAAACGTGGTCGCGACGGCGACGCTCAGCGAGGAGACCGGTCGCGTGACGCGCTTCCAGCGTGGGTCCTTTCAGACGTTCGAACGGGCCGCCCTCGGTGGAGAGTGGAACGTGGTGGGGTACGACTAGTCGTGGGCCGCTCGAGAAACCCTCTAGAAGCCACTGAATGTAAGTGTGTAAACCGTTTCAGTTGTTACTATATTAGCGCCGTCTGTCGGCGACACGCTCTTCCCCAGTCCCCTCGCTCACCACTTCGTAGAGCAGCGCACGGTTGCCATCTGTTGTCGGTCGCAAGATCCGCCCGAGTCGCTGCGTGAACTCCCGCTCGCTCCCGCTGCCCGAGAGGACGACCGCGACGTTCGCGTCGGGGACATCGACCCCCTCGTCCAACACGTTCGAGGTCGCGATCCGGGTGTACGTCCCCTCGCGAAAGCGCTCCAAGATTTCCCGTCGCTCCGTCGCGCCCGTCTGATGGGTGATCGTCGGAATCAAAAACCGCTCGCTGACCTCGTACGCGAGGTCGTTGTGGGCCGTAAAGACGATAATTCGCTCATCGCGATGATCGTCGAGGACATCGGCGAGCGCCTCGAGTTTGGCGTCACTACCGAGCATGATCTCGCGTGCGCGCTGGCGCGCGAGCAGCGCTTCGCGGGCGTCGGAGTCGTTGCCGGAGCGTTTGACCAACTCCTGATAATCCGATCCGCTCTGCATGTTGATGCCCGATTTCGCGAGATAGCTGGTGAACACGTCCTGATTTCGCTCGTATTCCTCGCGTTCCTCGGGCGTCAGCGACACTTCGAGTCGCTTGATATCGTACTCGGCGAGGTGGTCGCCGGCAAGCGAATCCACGTCGACACGGTTGACCAGCGGACCGACGACCTCCTCGAGTACCTCGTGTGCGCCGTCGGGGCGCTCGAAGGTCGCGGTCAGTCCCAACCGGGCGGGTGCGGCCAGCAGGCGTGCGATCTCGCGGTAGCCCTTGCCGCCGAGGTGATGGACCTCGTCGAAGACCACGAAGCCGAAGCGGTCGCCCACCGAATCGGCCTTGAGATACGCCGAGTCGTACGTCGAAACGGTGATCGGCTCGAGGCGTTGTTCGCCGCCGCCGAAGCGACCGATCTCTCCACCGAATTCGCGTTCGAGTTCGCGCTGCCACTGCTCGAGGAGGTCGATCGTCGGCACGACAACCAGTGTCGGGACCGCGAGCCGTTCGATCGCCTTCAGCGCGATGACGGTCTTGCCGCTGCCGGTCGGCAGTTCGAGAACGCCGGCAGGCGCTTGCCCGAGCGACTGGGGGATCGACCCGTCAGCCCAGCGGTCGGTCTCGAGCCAGGCCTCGAGCGCCGTCTGCTGATAGTCGCGGAGTTCGTACGCCGATGCGAGGGGAGCTATCGGCTCGAGTTCGAGGACGTGATCGTCGATCGAGGTCGTCGTCCCATCGGTCGTCGTCCCATCTAGTGCAGCCCGCACCTCGGCATAGTGGGCCGCAGGGAGCCGCCAGCCACCAGTTCGCCGGTCTGTCTCGAGATTGGGAACAGCCGCGCGGAGCGACGACGGCGATCGAGACGACTGCTCGAGTCCATCGATTCGGACTGTTCCGTCCTCGTAACGGAGTTCGATTGCCGTGGCATCGTCCGCCGAAGCCCGCGTCACGGAACACACTCGGGGCAGGAGACACATATACGGTCGGGTGTTCAGTGGCTGTGCTCCCGCCGTTTCGGTCACAAACTGGCTGCGTTGGGGGTTTCGATAGCTATAGAAACCGACGCCGTTGGACAGAACTCGTTTCCAATCGACGTTACACCGATCGCCACCCGGCAGAATATTAATGCAGACGGCGTTCGAATAGAGGTAGATAATATTGTATTTACAGTGGGTAGACAGTTCGTACTTATCAGAGTGATAGTTTTTGGTACAGTCTGTGATGCGGGGGGAAGGAAAAAACGCGCAGTCTGAGATCGAGTTCTCCTGGATCGACCCGGATGGGTTGTCATCGGCTGGTGGGCCACCGACACACTCACCGCACACGATCGATCTGGAGTTCGAGTGGTACCAACTCTGTCATGGCTGTGGGGAACGGAAGTGGTTCAGCGCGTTGATCTGTGACGAGTGTCGGGAGCAACACGACGTGTAGGCACGGACGGAACACGGTAATCGGGTACCTCAACCCTTTTATTACCGCTGTTCGTTGACTGCCATATGAGCGAAGACGAGGGCACGAATGCGTCAGCCCAGGGTGTCCCGTCCGAGGAGCAATCCGACGACGGCGAGACGGCCGACGTCGATCCCGAGACAGCGACCACTGGTGACTCGGAGTCGACAGCCGAATCGGTCGACTCGGAGTCGACATCGGCGACTGCAGGGGCCGACTCGAGCGCGGAGACGACCAATGGGACGACGCCAGCGGAGCCCGAGACCGAAACGACCGACGAAGACGGAATCGGTGGGGCTCCCGAGACGAGCGAGGATATCCAGCGCCTCCTCGACCGACTCACCGAATACGACGACGAGCTGGCCCACAAGGTCACCTCGATCGTCGACGAAGCCCGCGAGCTAAACGGGACGGTCTCGAACCAGCGCGAAGAACTCGAGGACCTCGCAGAACGCATCGAATCGCAGGCCGAAACGATCGACGAGCTTCAGGGCGAGCTCGAGGAGTACGAAGCAGCCATCGCGGAGCGCGACGAGCAGATTGAGGACCTGAAGAGTCGGCTCAAACGCAAGCAGGCGGACTTCCAGAACTACAAGAAACGGGCCAAAAAGCGCCAACAGCAGATCAAAGACCGCGCCACCGAGGACCTCGTCGAGCGACTCATCGGCGTCCGCGATAACCTCAAACGCGCCCTCGAGGAGGACAGCGGCGACGCCGAGAGCCTCCAGCAGGGCGTCGAGATGACGCTGCGGGAGTTCGATCGCATCCTCGAAGACGAGAACGTCTCCGAGATCGATCCCGAGCCCGGCACCGAGACCGATCCACAGCGCCACGAGGTCATGATGAAAATCGACAGCGCCCAGCCCGAAGGAACCATCGCCGACGTTTACACCCCCGGCTACGAGATGGGCGAGAAGGTCATCCAGAACGCCCAGGTGACCGTCTCGAACGGCGAACTCGAGGAGGAAGCGACCGACGAGTCGGCCAGTGACGGCGCTGCTGATGACGATGTCGACGCTGGCGCTGACGACGCGCAGTCCGACGCTGCCGACGCGGCCACGGACGAGGAGGACGACGACGCGATCGAGTTAGGCGGCGAGGTCGCCAGTGACGACCCCGATAAGGGAAGCGAGGACACGGCTGGCGCAGCCACCGCGGACGAGTAAGCCACGCACTGGACGACCGGGCATACGATCGTTCACATCCCTGTCGGCTCGAGACGACCGTTTTTACTGCAGCCAAACTACGGGAATTCGACGTGTGAGTGGCTACAGCCACGTTTTATTCGCAGCCCGCTCGTTCCTAGTAACCTTTAAAACAAAGTGCGCACAATAGCCGTCCACGATGGCGAGCAACAAGATTCTCGGAATCGACCTTGGGACGACGAACAGCGCGTTCGCGGTAATGGAAGGTGGCGATCCGGAGATCATCGTCAACGCTGAGGGTGAACGGACGACACCCTCGGTCGTCGCGTTTACCGACGACGACGAACGGCTCGTCGGCAAACCGGCGAAGAATCAGGCGATCCAGAACCCCGAAAAGACGATCGCCTCGATCAAGCGCCACATCGGCGAAGACGACTATACAGTCGAGATCGAGGGCGAAGAGTACACGCCCGAAGAGATTTCGGCGAAGATCCTCCAGAAGATCAAACGCGACGCCGAGGACTATCTGGGCGACGAGGTCGAAAAGGCCGTCATCACGGTCCCCGCGTACTTCTCGGACCGACAGCGCCAGGCGACCAAAGACGCCGGCGAGATCGCCGGCTTCGAGGTCGAGCGCATCATCAACGAGCCGACCGCCGCGTCGATGGCCTACGGCCTCGAGGACGACTCCGACCAGACTGTCCTCGTCTACGACCTCGGCGGTGGCACGTTCGACGTCTCGATTCTCGATCTCGGCGGCGGCGTCTACGAGGTCGTCGCGACCAACGGTGACAACGACCTCGGTGGCGACGACTGGGACGAAGCCATCATCGACTGGCTCGCCGACAACTTCGAGGACGAACACGGCATCGACCTCCGCGAGGACCGTCAGGCCCTCCAGCGGCTCAAAGACGCCGCCGAAGAGGCCAAGATCGAACTCTCCTCGCGCAAAGAGACCGAGATCAACCTGCCGTTCATCACGGCGACCGACGACGGCCCGATCCACCTCGAAGAATCGATGACGCGGGCCAAGTTCGAGTCGCTCACGCAGGACCTGATCGATCGCACGGTCGAACCGACCGAGCAGGCACTCGAGGACGCTGGCTACGACAAAGACGACATTGACGAAGTCCTCCTCGTTGGCGGATCGACCCGGATGCCACAGGTCTCCGACAAGGTCGAGGAACTCATCGGCGAGGAACCCCAGAAGAACGTCAACCCCGACGAAGCCGTCGCACTGGGCGCGGCGATTCAGGGCGGCGTCCTCGGCGGCGAGGTCGACGACATCGTCCTGCTCGACGTTACGCCACTCTCGCTTGGTATCGAGGTCAAGGGTGGTCTCTTCGAGCGGCTCATCGAGAAGAACACGACGATCCCGACCGAGGAGTCGAAGATCTTCACCACCGCGGCGGACAACCAGACGACGGTGCAGGTCCGCGTCTTCCAGGGCGAGCGCGAGTTGGCCGCCGAAAACGAACTGCTCGGCGAGTTCCACCTGACCGGCATTCCGCCAGCCCCTGCAGGGACGCCACAGATCGAAGTCACGTTCTCGATCGACGAGAACGGCATCGTCAACGTCTCGGCCGAAGACAAAGGCAGCGGCACCACCGAGGAGATCACCATCGAGGGCGGTGCCGGCCTCTCCGACGCCGAAATCGAGGAAATGCAGCGCGAAGCCGAGCAACACGCCGAGGAGGACCAGCAAAAGCGCCAGCGCATCGAGGCCCGCAACACCGCAGAGGCCACGATCCAGCGCGCCGAGACGCTGCTCGAGGAGAACGACGAGCAGGTCGACGACGACCTCCGTGCTGACATCGAGGCCGCGATCGAGGAACTCGAGGAGACGGTCGATGACAGCGACGCTGACGCTGAGGACATCGAGGCGGCGACCGAAACCCTGAGCAAGGAGCTACAGGAGATCGGCAAGCAGATCTATCAGGAAGCCGGTGCCGCGGGTGCTGGCGGCGCTGCCGGCGGTGCAGCAGGTGCAGGCGCTGGCGGTGCAGGCATGGGCGGCATGGGCGGCGGCCCGAACCCCGGCCCCGACGCCGGCGCGGGCGCTGCCGATGACGACGAGGAGTACGTCGACGCCGACTTCGAGGACGTCAGCTTCGACGAGGACGAAGACGACGAGTAACGAGAACGGCTCGCCGGCGGTTCCGTGAACCGCTATTTCTTGTTTTAGCCAGGCGCTCGTGGGAACGTTCGTTTCAAGTGTCTCAACCGACTATCGGTGGAACAACGAATGAGCGAGGACTTCTACGACGTTCTCGGCGTGAGCCCCGACGCGTCTGCCGAGGAAATCAAACAGGCGTATCGGACGAAGGCCACCGAGTATCATCCCGACGTCAGCGACGACCCTGACGCCGAGGAGAAGTTCAAGAAAATCCAGAAGGCAAAGCAAGTTTTGACCGACGAGGAAAAGCGCCAGGCCTACGACCAGATGGGCCACGACCGCTACGAGCAAGCCGAGAAACACGGCTTCGACGCCAGCGACGCGGGCGGTGCCGGCGGCATGGGCGGCGGCCCGTTCGGCGGCATGGGTGGTATGGGCGGTGGTGGCATGGGTGGCGGCGGCCTCGGCGACCTCTTCGAACAGGTCTTCGGCGGCGGTGGTGGCGGTCGCGGTCGCCGTCGCCCCCGGAAGGGTCGAGACCTGCGAACCGAACTCGAGATCGACCTTGAGGAGGCCTACCATGGGGCCGAAAAGCAGTTGACCGTCGAACGGCCCGAAGAGTGTGAGGTCTGTGACGGGGCGGGACATCCGCCGGAGGCCGACGCTGAGACCTGTCAGGAGTGTCAGGGCCGCGGGCAGGTGACGCAGGTTCAGCAGACGCCGCTGGGTCGCGTCCAGCAGGCGACGACCTGTCCCCGGTGTGACGGCGAGGGGACGATCTACTCCGAGACCTGCGATGAGTGTCGCGGCGAGGGCTACGTCCGCAGCGAGGCGACGCTGACCGTCGAGGTCCCGCCGGGCATCCAAGACGGCCAGACGCTGCGGATGGAAGGCGAGGGCGCGCCCAGTCCCGAAGGCGGTCGCCACGGTGACTTGCTGATCGACATTTCGATCCGTGAGCACGAACAGTTCGAACGCGAAGGCGACGACCTGCGCTACCGGCTGCCGATCTCGTTCCCGCAGGCGACCTTCGGTGACACCGTCTCCGTGCCGACGCTCGACGGTGCTGTCGAGTTCGAGATCCCCGAGGGCACCCAGAGCGGCGAGACGTTCCGTCTCGAGGGCAAGGGCATGCCCCGCCTGCGCGGTCGCGGGCAGGGTGACCTCTACGTGCAGGTGCAGGTCGTCACCCCTGACAGTCTGAACGAAGACCAGCGCGAGGCGCTCGAGGCCTTCGCGGAGGCTGGCGGTGACGAGATCGAGGTCAAGGAAGGGTTCTTCGAGAAGATCAAGCGGGCGTTCTAGATCGGTTTTGGGCCCGTACCCACGTTTTAGGTCCTGTTGTCGCTTCTCATACGGTCTGCTGTCAGTCGAATTAGCTGCTGGTGACTTTATATGTGTGAACTCGGTACACACGAACGAATGGGCGTCAGTGAGCGACGGGACGGTGCTGTGACTCGAGGGACGACATGACGTCGCTCGTCGATCTGTTCGTGCAGGTGGCCGGCAGCGACCCGGTTGTACAGGGGCTCGTCGGCGGAATCGTCATCGCGACGCTGAATCTGTTCGGCGCATTGTTAGTGCTCGTCTGGCGTGACCCCTCGAAGCGGGCGCTCGACGGCGCGCTCGGGTTCGCGGCCGGCGTCATGCTCGCTGCGGCGTTTACGAGTCTCATCCTCCCCGGGATCGAGCAATATGCCGACGGGAATCCGATCCCGACGCTCGTGGGCGTCGCACTCGGCGCGCTCTTTCTCGACCGGGCCGACGGACTCGTGCCGCACGCACACTTTCTCCTGACTGGTCGCACGCGGGCTGACGAAGCCAATCCGAGTACGTCGCTGCCGCTGGACAACGAACGACTGGTTCCTGTCGTCCTGTTTATCCTGGCGATTACGCTTCACAACATGCCCGAGGGGCTGGCCGTGGGCGTCGCCTTCGGCTCCGGTAACGTCGAGAACGGAATCGCGCTCATGCTCGCGATCGGCATTCAAAACATTCCCGAGGGGCTCGCCGTTTCGGTGGCGGCGATCAATGCCGGACTTGATCGGCGCTTCTACGCGGTATTAGCCGGGATCCGGTCCGGGATCGTCGAGATTCCGCTAGCGGTGCTCGGTGCGCTGGCAGTCAGCGTCGTCGAGCCATTACTTCCCTACGCGATGGGCTTCGCTGCGGGGGCGATGCTGTTCGTGATCTCCGACGAGATCATTCCCGAAACACACACCCGCGGATACGAGCGAATCGCCACGCTCGGGGTGATGGCTGGCGTGATCGTGATGCTGTATCTCGATATCAGCTTAGGATAACGAGTCTCGATCCCGCCGTATGATGGCGTTTGATGGCAGTGCCGGAAAACCGAGTCGGCGCGCTTTTTTCGCCGCGCTTCTCACGTTCGAGTATGAACGCCGCGACGGTCGACGACCTACTTACCCGGGAACTCCGCGACGATCGAACCGGGCTCGTCGACGTGACGGGCCGGGAGTACGACTATCACTGGCTGTGTACCACCGCCTGGAAGTCCGGCAACTTCCTGCGCCACGCGGGCGTCCGCGAGGGCGTCACCGTCGGCGTCGTCGGCGACGGCCCGCTGGCTCTGCTTGCCTTTCTGGGGACGACGCTGCTCGAGAGCCGGACCCGCTTCGAGCCACCGACTGACCTCGCCGACGATGAAGAGTTCCGGGCGCTCGTCGCGCCCGTCGACGAACTCGACGACTACGACCTCCCACGGGGCGCACAGCGAGTCGGCTACGGCGACAAGCCCGACGCGCCGGACGTCCACCACTTCGATGCCGGCGTCTGGACCGAGAACCCGTCGTTCCCGCCGCTGTCGATCGATCCCGACACCGCAATTCTGACTGACGGCGAGCAAACGGTGACCCACGAGGAGGTGCTGGACGCCGCCCGCGTGGTCGTCGACGACGTCGGCCCCGAGGCGGACGACCGCGTGGTCATCCGCGCGCCGCTATCGGACCCACGGACCGTCACGGCCGGCGTGATCGCGCCGTTGCTGGCCAGGAGCGTGATCGTCTTGCCCGCTGGGGACGAGGAGCCGACCGAACGGGGGACGTACGCTGTTGCGAGCGAGACTGCGTCGGTGCCGGAACCGAACCGCATCGCTCTCGAGTCGGTCACGCTATAGGGCGCCCGAATCGGGCGCCGTACGTCGTGATCGGCGCGGCAACTGCGCCGGAGCGACGGGACCGAGCGAATCAAGTCGCTGTTCTCTGAGGCTGGCTCGTGCTCCACGGCTTCCCGGCACTCGAGCCAAAAGAGGGCGCTCAGAGTGTCGGATCTTCCGGATGCTGAAGATGGTTGTCTCACGAGTCGGACACATCAGACAGGGTTATAGCCACGGAGTCGGTACGACCCGGTAGCAATGCAATACGACGCGGTCCTGTTCGATTTCGACGGGGTCGTGGTCGAGAACCCCTCGTCCCAGCGACTCTACGACGCACTCGGCCGAACCTACGAAAAATTCGGTCGCTCTGGGCCGGCCTCCGAGACGTTTCAGGAACTCATGTGCGGCGACTTCGAGTCGATCGCCACACGATGTCGCAGCCTCGGAATCAAAGCGGACTCGTTCTGTGCACAGGCTGCCCGAGAGATGGTCCGGACCCAGCGCGAAGAGGTCGAACGCGGACTCCGCTCGGCCTACGACGACGTCGCTGCGATGCGGTCGCTCGAGATACCGCTCGGAATCGTCAGCGACAACCATCCGACCGTCGTCTCAACGCTGCTCAATCGGTTCGGGCTCCGATCGCTGTTCGAAACCGTCTATGGCTGTCCGCTGACCCCCGACGGACTGGCTCGGCGCAAACCCGATCCGACGAACATCGAAGCCGCGATCGCTGACCTCGAGTCCGAGACCGCACTGTACGTCGGCGATCGGGCGGTCGACATTCGAGCAGCCGACAACGCCGGCATCGATTCGGCGCTTATCTCACGGACCGAAGCCGACGAACCCGACCGAGACGTGACCCCGACCTACCGGCTCTCGTCGCTGTCGCAGCTTCCGGCTGCGCTCCGATAGGTGGCCTGTTTCTCGATTCACGGTCTCCGGATTCCGGATCGCTGTCTCGAGCGTGGCACGTCCACTCCAAAACGACGAGTGTCGGGCCGATGCAATTCGTGGCCGCGCTTTTTGCGCCTCCGTGTCGTACACGACGTATGGACCCCGACGACACCTGGACGAGCCTGCGGAAACAGTGTGACTCCCTCGAGCCGGGTGCGGAACTGCTCACACCGGTCTCCGAGCGACCGTTCGGCATCGAACGAACCGCAGCAGATCGGATCGTCGTCCGGTTCGGGGACAGCGGCGAGCGCCAGTCGCTCTGGCGCGAGCAGTTCGTCGTCTTTCTCGAGCGACTCGAAGAGGAGGAGGCGATCGCTATCGAGCGGCTGCAGCCGGGAGTCGAACCGTATGCAAGCGTCGTAACTCTCAGCGACGAGTACGCGGTCGACGACGGAACGATCAGCTCCGACCCCGACGCAGTCGGCGGGGACAGCCCGTTTCTCGTTTCGGCGGCGGACGCACGAGCCCCGCGCGAACGCGTTCACGACGACGCGTTGCTTCTGGTGGCGCTGCTCGAGCGTCTCGACGCCGACGATCCCGCGGCGCTCGATACCGACTCGCTGACGGATCTGTACGTCCTCGCGTCCGACATCCAGCACGGGTCCGATCGATTGCGTCGATCGGCGCGCGAACCGCTGCTCGAGCGACTCGGGCCAGATCAGCGGCTTCACGGGCGATACGGGACCGTCAGGCGGACGACGCGGGAACGTCGTCGACCGAAAGACGCAGAGACCGTGTTCGCCGCGCTCGACGAGCACGGCATCCCTCGTGAGTGGGTCACCGGCATCGATCGGGACAAACTGGACGTCGTCCTCGCGGTGACCGACCTCGACGAAGCAGCGGTCTACGACATCGACGAGGACGTCTACGTCCAGAAAACGGGCGTCGACGAGGACGAGAAGTATTCGCGGCTGCAGGGACTCGCCGACCGGATCGACGACCTCGACGATGCCGAGGGTCGATCCCTGCGCGAGGATCTGGACGATATCGAGACGCGACTCGAGGAGGCGCTGTCGAACGGCTAGCCGTCCGTCTCGAGCGGGTGGCCCCGCCGACAGTCGTTTCAGGTAGCCGTTCCTTGATCGACGCGAGAACGATGTGCGCTCGTCGAGCGGGGACGGGAACCCGTCTCCTGATGGCCCTGGTCGGATTCCTGCTGCTGGTGTGGTATCTCTCGCTTGCTGCCGTCAGCTACTGGGCGCTGTCGGCGCTTCGTGCGTCCGCGCCGGATCTCGGGACGACCGTGGTGATGCTCGTCGGCGGCGGGCTCGTCGGCGGCTATCTGAGCTACCGGTTCGGCACCAGACAGCTGCTCTCGCGTCTCGAGGCGGTCGAACTGCCGCGATCACACGCACCTGCGTTCTACCGACGACTCGATGGGCTCGAGGCGCGTATGGATATCGACTCGCCGACGATTCTGATTGCGCGGTTGCCAACACCGAACGCCTTCGCGCTGGGTGGTGGTCGCAACGGCGTGATCGTCCTTGACCGCTCGCTCTTTCGACTGCTGTCGCTCGACGGGCTCGAGGCGCTGGTGGCCCACGAACTCGCCCATCTCGAGGGATACGATGCGTTATCCAGACGCTCGCTTACAGCGTCTTCCGGACGTTTTCTGGCGTCATCTTTCTGCTATTGCTGCCGGTTGTATTGCCGATCGCGGGGGCCGCGCGATCGATGGCGTGGCTGCGCGGGACACCCCAGTCGTGGTCGCAGACGGCGTTCGGGCGACTCCTGCGACGTATCGACGGCGGTGTGATGGCTGGCTTGCTGCTCGTAACGCTTGCCGTCCGGGCGCACTCGCGTCGCCGCGAGTACGCCGCTGACGAACGGGCGGCTGCGGTCACCGGCAAGCCCGTCGCGCTCGCTCGCGCGCTGCGGACGATCGAGCGCGCTGCAACGCCGCCACCGGGGCTGCTCTCGACGCTGTACGTTCACACCGAGACCGACGAGGATGCACTGACCCAACTGCTCTCGACACACCCCTCGACGGACGATCGGATCGAGCGATTGCTCGCGTCTGCACGAACCGCCGCCGGTCGGCCTCGAGACACGGTTCGGAAATCCTGAAGAGAGCGTCGTCTTGGGAACGGCTCGAGGCGGGAGCGTCCGTCCGGCGAGCGCGAGCATTGTGGCTGCCCTCAATCACTACCCGACGCACGTATACGAGACTGGAACGGGGCCGGCACTCCAGAACAGATCAGTCGCTTCCACCATCTGTGACGAGTGGTTCGGACGAGCGATCGGATCGGGCCGAGTCCGGAACTGCGGGATGGCACCTCGCGCAGACATCCTTCGTTCGGCGGTGTGTCATGGTTTCAGTCCGAATTCGCTCGGTAAAGAGCCGGGAGACGTCGTCACCACAGGCAGCGCATTCGACCATGGTGTGGCATATGTTGTCATATGAGAACAAAACTCTTTGCACCACACCCTCATCGTGAGATATCCGTACGAACTGCTTGGTTGGTCTCGGACTGACCGTCGAGGGTATGGCAACCCACAAACCCTTTTGGCTGCACGTCGCCTACGTCGAATCATGTACGTTCGGGACGCGAAAAACAGAGAGGAGGTCTGGTTGCTCGATCATATCGAGGCGATGGGACTCGACGAGACGGCGTTTCGCTCTCGCGACTACGTCGTTGCTATCGACGAGGAATCCGGCGAAAAGGCCGGCTTCGGTCGCATCCGCGTCCACAAGCCCGACGACTCGGACGACGTCTGTGAGTTGACCAGCATCGGCGTCCTCGAAAGCTGGCGCGGGCAGGGCGTCGGGGCTCACGTCATCGAACGGCTCGTGGAGTACGCCGGTGACGAGGGGTTCGACACCGTCTACGCCCTGACCGGCGAAGGTGCCTATCTCGCCCAGTTCGGCTTCCAGCGGGTTTCGGAGTCAGCCCTGCCGACTGTGTTACAGGAGCGACTCGAGGCCAAACGCGAGGGCACCGATCCGGACGCGGTACCGCTGTCGATCGACGTCGACGAGTTCCGGATGCTCGAGCGGCACCGCGAGGCGTTCAAGCGCGCGCCGGACGGGCGCGAGGACGTTAGCGACGAGGAGTTACCGGAGGACTTCGGGATCGATCCCGACTCGGCGACGTACAAGTACGATACGAGCCGGTAACGATCGGGGCCGCCCACAGCGGCGACGGTCCTGTTGGGTCGTCGACGCCACAACACATATGCGGATGCGGAAGTAGACTCAACAGTTATGACTGCGAACGGAGCCGAGGGGACGACCGGGACCGAACACGCCGACGGCAACGAGGAAGACGACGTTCGCGTCTGGCTCGTCGAGCGAACGTACGGTGACGACGAACTCAACATCGTTATCCTCGTGTACGCGACCGAAGACGGTCGGCAGTACCATCGCCGGGAGCGAGCGCTAACCAGTTTTACGGGCCCGAAACGCGAGACCAAAGCCGGATTACTCGTCTCGCCCGAATCGCTCGGAACCGTCGACGACCCGGACACACAGGCTCGCTATGCCGAGGAAGCCTCGCGGATGGCCGCCCGACACGAACCGGACGACAACGTCTAGATCCATACTGATCTATTCGGTGACACGATGGGTGCCCTGAGCGTGTTCATCAAAGTTCAAGCCCCGTGCCGTCCACGCTTCCGATAATGTTCGATCCCGACGAACTCGAGGAGATCCGTGCCAGCAAGGAGGAGTGGCACGAAGAGGAAGTAGAACCCGTCCTCGACCGTTTCGGCGAACGCAAAGAAACGTTTACGACCGATACCGGTGGGCAGGAGGTCGACCGGCTTTACACCCCTGCGGACGTCGATGACCTCGACTACGAGGAGGACCTCGGCAATCCCGGCGAGCCGCCGTACACGCGCGGTGTCTACTCGACGGGCTACCGCGGTCGGCTCTGGACGATGCGCCAGTACGCCGGCTTCTCGACGCCCGAAGACACCAACGAGCGCTATCACTATCTGCTCGATGAAGGCCAGACCGGGCTTTCGATGGCCTTCGACCTGCCGACCCAGATGGGCTACGACTCCGACGCCGACATGGCCGCCGGCGAAGTCGGCAAGGCCGGCGTCGCGATCGACTCGCTCGAGGACATGGAGACCGTCTTCGACGGCATTCCGCTCGACGAGGTCTCGACCTCGATGACCATAAACGCGCCGGCGTCGGTCCTGCTGGCGATGTACATCGCCGTCGGTGACCAGCAGGGTGTCGACCGCGAGGAACTCCGAGGGACGATCCAGAACGACATTCTGAAAGAATACATCGCACGCAACACCTACATCTACCCGCCGGAATCGTCGATGCGGATCATCACGGACATCTTCGAGTTCTGTGCCGAGGAGACGCCGAAGTTCAACACGATCTCGATCTCGGGCTATCATATCCGCGAGGCCGGCTCGACGGCCGCCCAGGAACTCGCCTTCACGCTCGGGAACGGCATCGAGTACGTCGAGACGGCGATCGAGGCCGGCCTTGACGTCGACGACTTCGCACCCCAGCTTTCCTTTTTCTTCAACGGCCACAACAACATCTTCGAGGAGGTCGCGAAGTTCCGCGCGGCCCGTCGGATGTGGCACGACATCATCGACGAGCGCTTCGACCCGGACGATCCCAAGTCCAAACAGCTCAAGTTCCACACCCAGACCGCCGGCTCGATGCTGACCGCCCAGCAGATCGAGAACAACGTCGTCCGCGTCGCCTATCAGGCGCTCGCGGCCGTCCTCGGCGGTACCCAGAGTCTCCACACCAACGGCAAGGACGAGGCACTCGCGCTGCCGACCGAAGAGTCCGTCCGCACGGCGCTGCGCACTCAGCAGATCCTCGGTCACGAGTCCGGCGCGGCCGACACCATCGACCCGCTTGCCGGCAGCTACTACGTCGAGTCCCTGACCGACGAGGTCGAGGAAGAGGCCTACGAGATTCTGGACGAGGTCGAAGAGCGCGGCGGTATGCTCGACGCCGTCGAGCAACAGTGGGTCCAGCGCCAGATCCAGGATACCGCCTTCGACCGCCAGCGCGAGATCGAGGAGAAAGACCGGATCATCGTCGGCGTCAACGAGTTCGAAATCGAAGACGAGGAGCCCGAGATGGACGTCGAAGAGGTCACCGAAGAAGACCAGCAACGCCAGATCGACAGTCTCGAGGGGACGCGCGCAGATCGCGACGACGAGGAAGTCGATGCGGCACTCGAGGCCCTGCGGGACGCCGCCCAGAGCGAACAGAACCTGATGCCCTACATCATCGACGCGGTCAAGACCTACGCGACGGTCGGCGAGATCTGTAACGTCCTGCGCGACGAGTTCGGCGAGTATCAGCCCGGCAGCGCGGTCTAACGGTCGCCCTCGAGACCCACGACCCGACTCGTCACAGACCCCGGCTGGCGGCTTCCATTCTCCGCTGAGTACACGCTCGCGCCAGTCGCGCTGACGTGAGCTGGCTTGTGAGCATCCCGTGGTAGCGTGCCACTGGTCGATCGTCACCCACGAATACGCTCTTGTGAACCACCAGTTCATAAGCCACCGAATATGTCGTAGCGGATACCGCAACGGTAATATCGTGATATTTCGTCACGCCAGCATAGTTCACTAATGTATACAATTGAACGGACGGAGTTCGGGTTTCAGATCACTTTTGCCGGGAAGATGGACGAGGAAGCGCTCCACGAGTGGATCGACGACTCGCGAGCGACGCTCCGGAGTTCGCCCGACGAGTTCGGCGTCCTCGTCGATATGCGGGACCTGAACCTGCTCAGCGACGACGAACAGCAACTCATGCGGGAGGGACAGCAACACTATCAGGACGCGGGCATGGTTCGCTCGAGCGTCATTCTCGATTCGGCGATTCTGACGCTGCAGTTTCGCCGGCTTGCCCAGGAATCGGGCATCTACGACTGGGAGCGGTACATCAACGCCGAGATGACCGACGGCTGGCACCAGCAGGCTGTCGACTGGCTGGTCGATGGAATTGATCCAGATTATCAATGACACCGGCAGAAACCGTGTCCCGCGGCAGTAATCGCTGATCGATTTACACGCTGTTTCTCTCGCTTTCGCAGACGCGCGCGAATCCAACAAAATGTGTTCGGCTCCGCTCGCCATCGGTTCTTCGAGGATAAATCACAACAATAACGCGGTCGCCGCGAGGAACTCAGCCTGATGCACTTCGACCACGCCGGTATCGCGACCGACGACGCACAGGCACTCGCTGAACTGTACGGCGATCTCTTCGGGCTCGAGGTCGTCCACGAAGAGGAGTTCGACGGCATGCGCGTCGTCTTTCTCGACTGTGGCAACGGCTACTTCGAGTTGCTCGAGCCACTCGAGGACGACGGCACGATCGCGCGCTATCTCGAGGACGGCGGTGCAGGGATCCACCACCTCGCGCTTGCAACCGACGACATCGAGGCCGCCCTCGAGACTGCACGCGACCACGACGTGACGCTCATCGACGAGGAGCCACGCCCGGGCGCATGGGGCCACTCGGTTGCGTTCCTCCATCCGAAAGACACCGGCGGGATTCTGGTGGAGTTCGTCGAGCACTGATACGATCCCCTCTCACGAGTGACCGGTGGGCCCGCAGGGCGGTCGTGGTCCCACCGACACTAACTGACAGGAGTTCGTCTGACGGTCATCGATCGTCCGTTTCGTTTTGCGACTCGGACGCCGAATACGTGGCTGTCGCCACCTGTCGGCTCTCACCGCGCGTCTCGTGGCGCACCTCGACACGGTCGGGATATCGACCCTCGAGGTCGATCGCGGCCTCGTACTCGACGACGCCGAGACAGCTGGCACAGGCGTCGTCCGTTTGCTCGCCGCTGTCGACGACGACCGTGAGCACGTCGCGCCCGTCCTCGTACACCGTGTCGGCGAGCGACGGCTCGTAACACGGCGTCGGTGTCGTAATCCGTCCGGTCACGACGACGGCCTCGTCCGCGAACGCGACGGTCGCATTCCCATCCGTCCTGTCCGTACAGTCTTGGGCTCCGATCTCGAGTGACGTCTCCGCAATTCGCGGTTCGGGACACGACGTCGAGCGCGAGGTTGATTCCGTTTCGGTTCCGGTCTCACGTAGCGTGACGGTCGTCCGCGACCGCGTACAGTCGAAGGGCTGTCGGTCGATACTGATGGCCGTGCGCGACTCGCTGCTATCGTCGGAAGCGCTCGTCGTTATCGAAACGGTGTACGAGCGCGGCTCGACGAGGAGAAACGTGATCGTCTCGCCCGCGGGTACCGCGACGTCGCGCTCGAGGAGCGTCTCGGTCCCGTCGGCCCTGATCTCGACGGCGGCCGTGCGCTCCGTGTCGCGTTCGGTCCGTAACTCGAGCTCATGTGGCGGCTGTGCCGACGGAAACGGAACGGCGTCGGGATCACCGACGGTGATCGGCTCGTCCGAGCCGGAGCCGTCACCAGTGCCGTTTCGTTCCGCCCCGCCGCGCTCGAGCGCCGAGTCCACACAGCCGGCCAGCCCGCCGAGCGTCCCGACCGTTCCGACGATGAGATGCCGCCGTCGCATAGTCGACGCCACCACGATGGGGACTAAACATCTTTGTCACAGTCGTTGATCGGTTTTGAGCGCGATTCTCGTCGCTCGATGACGGTATAGAAAACAGGAAAATCGCTGCTCGTACTCGGACGATCCTGCGGACCGGTCCTCGAGCCGAACACCGGACTGAGACCGTCAGCCGAAGTTCTCGATCAGTGCCTCGTCGGGGTCGCCACCAGCGTCGTCGACCGCATCGGCGACAAACGTCACGAAGTCATCGAAGCCGAATGCGTACAGTTGGCCGTCCTCGCGGTGGGTTGCGACAGCGTCTGCCAGGTCCTCGTCTGCGTCCTCGTCGAGGACGGCGACCGTCGCGCCCGCATCTTCGAGTGCCTCGAGCCGGGCTTCGTGGGCGGGGGCGTCGTCCTGATAGATCACGACGGCGTCGTGGCCCGCCTCGTGAGCCGCTTCGGCGATCGCGACCGCCGCGCCGATGCCCGGTCCTCCGGCGACGGCGACTACGTCGACCTCTCCGTCGTAGGTGCTCCGACCGAACGGCCCGTCGATAGCAACGGTTTCGCCACCCTCGAGGTCGGCAAGCCACGGCGAGAGATCGCCGTCGGGATCGATGCCAACAGTGAGTTCGAACGTCTCCCCGACGGACGACGACGAGAGCGTGTAGTGACGGGAAATTACCTCGTCGTCGGGCTCGGCCCGGAGCAAGACGAACTGTCCCGGCTGGGCGTCGAAGTCTGCGGGTGTTTCGAGCTCGAGTGCGACGGTTCCGGGACCGACTTCGCTGACCGATGCGACGGTGACTGGCGTCCCCTCCATATGAACCGGTTCAGTGGCCGATTGAAAAGACGTTCCGTTTCGACCACAGCGTCGTCCGATATCTATCATCGCCCCGGTATATTTGAATACACGCTATGGAACAAAATCTTACCCGGTTCGTTGGCCATTTCTTTCTCTTACTAGCTGTTTCGGCAATAGTATGAAACAATTAATTTAGTGCTATTGGATACCAAACGGTTCGAGCGCTATTGCGGTGGTTCTGCTGGGGTTTCAGAAGCCTTTTCATTTATGGGGGGTAAGGCTCAGGACAACATGGCTGAGGATCTCAACTGGGCGGTCGGTGGCGAAGCCGGAGACGGTATCGACTCCACCGGGAAAATCTTCGCTCAGGCACTTGCCCGAGCTGGACGGCACGTATTCACGTCGAAAGACTTCGCATCGCGAATTCGGGGCGGCTACACCGCCTACAAGATTCGCACGTCGGTCGACCAGGTGCAGAGCGTCGTCGACCGTCTCGACATCCTCGTCGCGCTGACACAGCGCACCATCGACGAGAATCTCGATGAACTCCACGAAGGCAGCGCCATCATCTACGACGGCGAGCGCTCGTGGGAGGCCGAGATTCCCGAGGAGATGACGGCAGTCGACGTCCCGCTGAAGTCGCTGGCCGAGGAAGCCGGCGGCGCGATCATGCGCAACATCGTCGCGCTCGGTGCTGCGTGTGAGATTACCGGCTTCGACGTCGAGTACTTAGACGAAGCACTCGAGAAGCGCTTCGGCGGCAAGGGCTCGAAGATCGTCGAGAACAACAAGGAAGCCGCTCGGGCGGGCCAGGAGTACGTCCAGGAGAACTACGACCTCTCTCACCTCGGCTACGACCTCGAGACGACGGACAACGACTACGTCCTGCTGAACGGGAACGAGGCAGTCGGCATGGGCGCACTCGCCGCCGGCTGCCGGTTCTACGCCGGCTATCCGATCACGCCCGCAACCTCCATCATGGAGTATCTGACGGGTCGGATCGAGGAATACGGCGGCCACGTCGTGCAGGCCGAAGACGAACTCTCAGCGATCAACATGGCACTCGGTGGCGCACGCGCCGGTGCCCGATCGATGACCGCGACGTCCGGTGCGGGGATCGACCTCATGACCGAGACGTTCGGACTGGTCGCGACCAGCGAGACGCCGCTCGTTATCGCCGACGTTCAGCGCTCGGGCCCCTCGACGGGGATGCCGACGAAACAGGAACAGGGCGACCTCAACATGGCCCTGTACGGTGGCCACGGCGAAGTCCCGCGCTTCGTCGTCGCCCCGACGTCGATCGACGAGTGTTTCTGGAAGACCGTCGAGGCGTTCAACCTCGCCGAAAAGTACCAGACGCCCGTGTTCCTGGTCTCCGACTTGGCGATGTCCGTCACCGAACAGACGTTCCCGCCGGAAGCCTTCGACATGAGCGAGGTCGAGATCGACCGCGGCAAACTCGTCGACGAGGACGAGGTCGACGAGTGGCTCGACGCACAGGGCCACTTCCGCGCCCACGCCGTCACCGACGACGGCGTCAGCCCGCGTGCCATCCCCGGCATGACCGACGGTGCCCACATGAGCACGGGTCTCGAGCACGACGAACTCGGTCGCCGGACCGAAGACGAGGACGAGCGCGTCCACCAGGTCGACAAGCGCAACCGCAAAGTCGAGACGGCCCGCGAGCGAGAGGACTGGGACTACCGCGAGTTCGGCGACGAAGACGCCGACAACCTCGTCATCTCCTGGGGCTCCAACGAGGGCGCACTCGCCGAAGCACTCGAGTATCTCGAGGACGACGGCATCGACGTCCGCGTCATCTCGGTGCCCTACATCTTCCCGCGGCCGGACCTCACAGAGGAGATCGAGGCCGCCGACGAGACGATCGTCGTCGAGTGTAACGCCAACGGGCAGTTCGCCGACCTGATCGAACACGACGTGCTTACCCGCGTGAAACGCATCAACAAGTACACCGGCGTCCGCTTCAAGGCGGACGAACTCGCAGACGACATCACCGCGAAACTCTCCGAAGAGGTGCCAGCACAATGAGCTCCGACGTACGATTCACCGACTTCAAATCCGACAAGCAGCCGACCTGGTGTCCCGGATGCGGCGACTTCGGGACGATGAACGGCATGATGAAAGCCCTCGCGAACACCGGCAACGACCCCGACAACACCTTCGTGGTGGCCGGGATCGGCTGTTCCGGCAAGATCGGGACCTACATGCACAGCTACGCCCTCCACGGGGTTCACGGCCGTGCGCTCCCAGTCGGCACCGGCGTCAAGATGGCCCGTCCCGACGTCGAAGTGATGGTCGCCGGCGGTGACGGTGACGGTTACTCGATCGGTGCCGGTCACTTCGTCCACGCCGTTCGCCGGAACGTCGACATGACCTACTGTGTCATGGACAACCGCATCTACGGGCTGACAAAGGGTCAGGCCTCGCCGACCTCGCGATCCGACTTCGAGACCTCGACGACCCCCGAAGGCACCAAACAATCGCCGGTCAACCCGCTTGCACTGGCGCTTGCCTCCGGTGCATCCTTCATCGCGCAGTCCTTTAGCTCCGATGCGATGCGCCACGCCGAGATCGTCCAGAAGGCCATCGAACACGACGGCTTCGGCTTCGTCAACGTCTTCAGCCCATGTGTCACGTTCAACGACGTCGACACCTACGACTACTTCCGCGACAACCTCGTTGACCTGCAGGACGAAGGCCACGACCCGACCGACTACGAGGCCGCCAAGGAAGTCATCCTCGACAGCGACAAAGAGTACCAGGGCGTCATGTACCAGGACGAAAACTCCGTCCCGTACCACGAGAAACACGGCGTCACTGAGAACATGTCCGAGATCCCCGACGGCGCACCCGACGACGCGATGGACCTCGTTCGCGAGTTCTACTGAGATCGCCGATCGCGTCCATCGGGACTGATTCGTTCAGCCGTTTTTTCGCGACGTACTCGAGCCGACGACAGCCAGTCGCTCGTCCAGTGGTCGAGCGACAGCGTGTCGCTACTGCCGGTCATTGTCACTGCACACTCGGAACCCATCGACCCAGACTTCAAAACCAGTGTCTCGCGGTGCCCTGTGACTACTCGAGACTGACGAGGTACTCGAGCATGTCGTCGAGTGGCGTGTTCGTGACGGCAAGCGAGTAGCCGTCGATCCGCGCGAGGTCGGCTGCGTGATCCCAGAGATCGGCTTCCTCGATGCCATGCAGGATGACCGCGTTAGGCGTCGGATTGACGACTCGCAGCGCCACGAGCGGCGACTCTCCACGGGTCACGCCGGTGAACACGAGCACGCGGTTCGTGCTCTGGCCGTAGAGGCGGAAGAACTCCTCACTCGAGAGGCGCGTGATCGCCTCGATGCTGTCGATGACGGTGTGACCGCTGACGCGATCGGTGCCGCTCGAGGCCACTTCGGTCGCCTCGAGGTCGTCGTACAGTCGTGCGAGGGGGATCGAAGTGGCGTACTCTCGGAGGTCGTAGACGACATCGCTCTCGAAGCCCGCCGAGAGGACCCGACCGTACTGCCGGATGCGCTCGCCGCCGCGTCGTTCGTCGATCGCGAGCAGTCCAGAGACGAGTCGCCCGACGACGCCGATGCCGGGGCTCTCTCGGCGGCCACTCTCGTAGTCGGAGATCACCGACGACGAGACGTCGAGTTCTGCCGCGAGGTCGGTCTGTGAGATGTCGAAGTCGGTGCGCCATTTGCGCAGCGTCGCGCCGGGGTCGTCGCTCAGCGTGATTTCGCCGGCAATCTTCTCCGCGAGCTCCCGTTTCGGTCCACGCCCGCTCATACCCGTCGGTCATCCGGTCGACTCAAGTAGCTACCGGAGACCGGTTGGGATTTCGCACCCGCCGACACGGTGACCGATCGCCCGGCGGTATCACCCGCCGGAGCACTGACGTATTTGTGTCTAGTGTTCGAACACGACGTATGGACGAGCGTCCGATCGGGGTGGCTGGTTCCGACGAGCGATGAGGGGATACTATCTTCGGTACGTTCAGGTCCTCCTTCGGTTCTTTCCCCTCGCGATCGCGTTTCTCAGGGATCGTCGGCGGTTTCTGTTGGTCGGACCGCCCCGGCAGGTCTCGACCGCAGTCCACCGCGATCGTGCCCAGCGGCTTACCGAAACGATGCTGGATCTCGGGCCGGCGTTCATCAAAGTCGGGCAGGTACTGTCGACACGACCGGACATCGTCCCGCCGACGTACGTCGAGGAGTTCGCGACGCTCCAAGACGAGGTGCCAGAAGGGGCAGGTGGTGACCCGCTGACCGTCGTCGACGCCGAACTCGGCGACGAGATCGACCGCGAGACGCTCGAGCCGGTCGCCGGCGGCTCGCTGGCGTTCGTCTACACCGCCGCATACGATGGCGAGCGGATCGCCCTGAAGGTCCGGCGGCCCGGAATCGGTGCGGTGATCGAACGCGACCTGCGGGTCATCAGGGGGTTCGTTCCGCTACTCTTGCTGATCGCCGACGAGCGCCAGCGCTACTCGATCGAGAACCTCGCCGGCGACTTCGAGGACATCATCCTCGAGGAACTCGACTTCGCCCGCGAGGCGTCGATCATGGCGGAGATCGACGACAACTTCGCAGACAACGACCGGATCGTCGTCCCGGAAACCTACCCCGATCTGTGTTCGGAGCGTGTCGTCGCGATGGAGTACATCGAGGGCAGGAAGATCACCGACGAGCGCGCGCTGGCCGAGGTCGGCATCGAACCCACCGAGATGGCGACGCTGATCGCCCGCACCTACCTGAAGATGGGACTCGTCGACGGCGTCTTCCACGCGGACCCCCATCCCGGTAATCTCTCGGTGACCGATGACGGCCGGCTCGTCATCTACGATTACGGGATGAGCCAGCGGCTCACGGACAAAGAGCAAGCCGACATCACCGCGCTCTATCGAACCCTCGTCCGTCGCGACGTCGACGGTCTCCTGAACACGCTCATCGCGCTCGAGGTGCTCGATCCGTCGGTCGATCGGGTCCAGGTCCGGCGGGTGCTCGAGCTGGTTATCGAGAGCCTCGAGGGCCGTTCGGAGATCACGTGGCGACAGATCATCACCGAACTGTTCGCGCGGCTCCACGAGTTCCCGTTTCGCATCCCGCCGAACGTGATGTTGCTCATGCGCGTCGGTACGGTCGGTGAGGGCGTCTGTCGCACACTCGACCCCGAGTTCGATTTTCTCGAGGTCACGCGCTCGTTTCTCGTCGACTACGGCTTTCTCGAGAGCGAACTCGAGACGCTGCTGTCGGACGTACGCGGCGATCTGCGCGAGTCACTGCCCGTCCTCGCGCGGGCCCCGGCCCGCTTTGACACCGTCTTCGGCCAGCTCGAGCGCGGTGACCTCGTCGTTAAAACCGATCCAGCCGAGTCGACCCGTGGCGGTGATCCGGCGGTCGGCTACGCTATCCTCGCCGGGTCGCTGTTCGTCGCCGCCTCCGTGTTGACTCTCCACGAGGGATCGCTCGCGATCGCGGTCGGGCTGTTCGGGCTCCTCGTTCTCGGACAGTACGTCCGTAAGCGACACCATCGCTGAATTGCAGACGCCAGCTCTCGGTCACGTGTCGCCGCCCCAAACAGTCAAGCCCTCACAGTTCGAGTCGGGGAACTGTGCCATCGACCGTCGTCCACGTCGCGTTCGCCGGCCTGCTCGGGGCTGCGTTGCTCGCCGACGCGTTCGATACCCGCGCGATTCTGGTCGTGATGGGCTCGAGCGCGCTCCTCGATCTCGATACGCTGCTCGGAATCGTCATGCTCGGAACGCATCGGGCGGCGTTACACAACATCTGGATCGTCCTCGTTCCCGCTGCCGTCTTGCTGTGGGACGGCGCGATCCGCGAGGAGTCGCTTGTCCGCAGGCGATGGGGCGACGCCGCCCCGCGCGTCGCGTGGGTTACGCTGGCGGCGCTGCTGTTCGCACACATCCTGTTCGACGCCTTCTTCAACGGGGTCAACCTCTTCTGGCCGCTTCACGACCGCTTTTACGACCTCTCCGGAACACTGCTCGTGACCGACCAGCGCGGGCTCGTCCAGACGTTCGTCGAACTCGACGCCGGCGACGTCGCCGCATCGACGGCTCGCGGCACGACCGAGAACACACACTATCGGACGGGGTTCGATCCAACCCGCGGTGAGCCCGCGGGTGGCGTCGAGCGGATCTTCCCCATCGCGGCGACCGGTGAGCGGTTCGTCCTCACTGTTGCTGGCTTCGCGGCGGTCCTCGTCCGCATCGTCGAAAACCGATAACCGGCGTGCGACCGCCAGCTGTCAGCGCTACCGTTTTGTAAGTGGTGTGCCAAGTGCGCGTATGATCGCGTCTGCTGGCGCGCGGACGACTGTGTCGGTCTCGCCGCCGAGCGCCGTCTCTCGCTCTGTCGAATCGGATGGTCGAAGCCAGCGGCTCGAGCACGGAATACGGCTCGCGACCGACCCAGCGATGGTATCGGGACGTATACGACCGACGGTGATCGGACGATGGTAGACCTCGCCTTCTCGTTCGGGCGGCTCCTCTTTGCCCTCTTTCTGGTCTTTCTCAACGGCTTTTTCGTCGCTGCGGAGTTCGCGTACGTCCGCATCCGATCGACACAGATCGAAACGCTCGTCGAGGAAGGCCGCTCGTCAGCGAAGCTCGTTCAAGAAGCCGAGGAGAACCTGGACGACTACCTCGCGACCACTCAGCTCGGAATTACGATCGCCTCGCTGGGGCTTGGCTGGGTCGGCGAACCGGCCATCGCCTCGCTGCTCGAGCCCGTGCTCGGCTCGCTCCTTCCCGCGGGCTCGATCCATCTAGTTTCGATCGCGATCGGGTTCAGCGTCATCACCTTCCTGCACGTCGTCTTCGGGGAACTCGCACCGAAGACGCTGGCTATCGCGGATGCCGAGCGGATCGCACTGCTCGTCGCCGCGCCGATGAAGTTCTTCTACTACATCTTCATCCCGGGGATCGTCGTCTTCAACGGCACGGCGAACTTCTTTACGCGGCTGATCGGCGTTGCGCCGGCCTCCGAGCGCGACGAAAGTCACAGTCAAGAGGAGATCATCCGCATCGTCTCGCAGTCGGGCGAGCAGGGGGCCGTCGACATGGACGAAGTCGAGATGATCGAGGCGATCTTCGAGTTGGGCGAGACGCCCGCCCGCGAGGTGATGGTTCCCCGGCCCGACGTCGTCACCGTCGGCGCCGACCTGCCGCTTTCGGAGCTGCGAGCCGTCGCCTCGAGCGGGAGCTACACTCGCTTCCCCGTCGTCGACGAGGACGCCGACGAGCCGGTGGTCGGATTCGTTCACGCGAAAGACGTACTCCACGCGATCGAAACGACGGCACACACTGGCGGCCCGTCGGACGGCGAACCCACCGCGCGAGACCTCGCTCGAGACGTGATCTTCGTCCCGGAAACTCGCCGAGTCGACGAAGTCCTGTCTGAGTTTCGCCGGCAGAACGTTCAGTTGGCCGTCGTCATCGACGAATGGGGTGCGTTCGAAGGCATCCTGACGATCGAAGACGTCATCGAGGTCGTCGTCGGCGAGATTCAAGACGAGTTCGACGTTGCCGAACTCGAGCCCTCGATCGACGATCTCGGGGACGACCGATACGCGATCGACGGCGGCGTTTCGCTGGCAGAGGTAAACGACACGCTCGAGACGGACTTCGAGAGCGAGGCGTTCGACACCATCGGTGGGCTGGTGTTGAGTCGCCTCGGTCGTGCCCCCGACGTCGGCGATACGATCGAGGTCGACGGCTACGAGGTTGCCGTCGAGGACGTGGAAGGAACGCGCATCTCGAGCGTCCTCGCCAGCCGCCCCGTCCCTGAGACCGAGGATCAGTCCGACTGATACGGACTCCTGTCGGTCAGTGCCGGTGGGACCGCGACCGCCCTGCGGGCCCACCGAGACATCGGTACAACAGATCGTATAAGCCGCCCACCGTCGTCTCGAACTGCTGGCGCAGTACGTTGAAATCGATGACTGTCTCCGAATATGTCTGATCTCACATGTTATGTGGTCGGAGACGGACTGGTCCTGATATGGATCGCCGGACGTTCATCACGACCACCGGACTTGGAATGGGCCTTGCAGGCTGTCTGAACACAGCTCGCAACGAATCGGGCGATACGACCGAACCGACCAACGAGACCGACTCCATGGATTCCGAACACGATTCGGCGACGAGCACCGACGAAACCGGGACTGGCAATGACAGTTCTTCCACCGAACCCACCGCGACGACCGACGGGACGAAACTGGACGTGACCTTCGACTCCTGTGGGCGAGCGACAGTGTCCGGCACGTTCGACGCTGGCGACGTCGCCTTCGCGAGCACGGGGTTTTATCAGGATGGACTCTACGGCGATACCCTTCTCGAGGATGGCGTCGTCTTCGGAGAGGACGTCACAGCCCCGTTTTCTGGAACGATTGTCTTCGAGATCGCTGAGGAGTCGAACGTCCGGGAGCACGATAGCGAGATCGTTATCGAAATTCCGGACTACGGCAGCGGCGGGACCGTCATCTCGTCACTGACCACCCGACAGGCGGATTACGAGCGGGTCATCCCGACACACGAAAATCCCGACGTAAGCGACTGTCTCAGCGAGTTCGCACCAGACGGACCTGATGGCGCGTCGGGATAACCGCGCATATGCTGCATAACGGCCTTTCATCGCCTTTACTGGCCTTTGAGCGTCTCATGGACAGCGAATATAGCTCCTATACAGCTGCTATAGTTGCTGCGGTTCACACAATCCATAATACCTATACTTCGCCTCTCGATGGTGGATAATAGTGAGTGACCGCAAGACGACGATACGGGTTGCAGAAAGTACGAAGGAGCGTCTGAAAGAACGAGGAGAGATGGGAAACGACGACGCGCTCACCCACGTGCTTGACCGGCTCGAAAAACTCGAACACGAAGTCGACGATGAGTAACGAAATGCGGGAGTTCGAGGATATTGCCCCTACCTCGGCGCTCGAGA
This sequence comes from Natrinema sp. HArc-T2, assembly GCF_041821085.1. Lineage (NCBI taxonomy): Archaea > Methanobacteriati > Methanobacteriota > Halobacteria > Halobacteriales > Natrialbaceae > Natrinema > Natrinema sp. HArc-T2. Next base: position 607,959 of record NZ_JBGUAZ010000003.1, read on the forward strand.
CGGGCATCCCGTTCCAAAAGATCAATCGGCTTGCTGAACTCGAGGCCTACAACAAACACCACTATCGCCCGACCAACTACCAGCACAAGTGGTGGGCGCGCAGACTCGGGAGCGTTTTCCGCACGTTGAACATCGCCGCGCTCAGTAGTCCAAGCACTACTGCCGACGAAATCTGGGAGAACGTAACCGACACCTGTAACTTCGAAGACGCTGTCGTGTTTGACCCCTTTATGGGCGGTGGGACGACCGGTCAAGAAGCAACACGCGTCGGTGCGAAATTCGTTGGATCCGACCTGAACCCCGTAGCTTGGTTCATCACGCGAATGGGGCTCGCACCACAAACGAGTCTGCTGGAAACGTACTTCCGCCAGGTGATGAATCGCTCTCGCGACGAAATCCGCCCGTACTATCGTACTCGCTGCCCGTCGTGTGGCGACGACGCCGGCGCACAGTTTTACCTCTGGGTACGTCTCGTCACCGACGGCGAACAGACAGTGCGAAAGTACGATACGCTGGTTGTCGATCACGACCGGAACGGCGGCGCCACGGTTGTCTGTCCGGAGTGTCACGGACTCAGTGAAGTCGACGATCCTGCCAACGCAGTTTGCGGGGAGTGCGAGCACTCGTTCGATGCCACCCGAGAAGACGTCCATGTCCCTGTTGATACTCCGAGCGTGGTGTTCAACGGCGGTGAGCGTCCGGCATACGAACCATACGCGGTGAAATATCACTGCAAAGACTGTGAAGAGAGTGCGTTCCGGACGTTCGGAGAATACGACATCGAACGCCTCAAAGCAGCTCGAGAGCGCTTTCGGGAGCGAGCGGAGTCACTGCCGCTTCCCGACCAGAAGATACCGGAAGGCGGTGAGAAGACTCGTGACCTGCACAACCGGAATTACACCGAATGGACGCAGCTGTTCAACGCTCGGCAACTGCTCGCGCTCGGAACGCTCCTCACCAACATCAAAGACGTTGATGACGACCTTTCCCGGCACTACCTCACGCTGACGTTCTCTGCGACGCTCGAGTTCAACAACATGTTCTGCTCCTACAAAGGTGCAGATCCGCGTGGACCGGGTGCGGTTCGGCACATCTTTAGCCACCATGCGTATGTCCATCCCGGTGAGCCGCTCGAGAACAACCCGCTCGGAACGAAAGGGCGACAGAGCGGAACGTTCCGGTATCTCTACGAGTATCGTCTGAAGAAGGCCCTCGACTACCAGCACAATCCCATCGAACGTGTATTGAACGACGATGGGACGGTAAAAGAGAAGAAGTCCATCAGCGGGGAGCAGATCGGTGGACGGCCAGCTGATTCTGTCTCGGAACTACTGGAGGGGGATAAGACTCACTACCTCAATTGTGGCGATAGCGCCGCTCTCCCATTCGTAGACGAACTCTCCGGTGAAGTTGATGCGGTCATTACCGATCCACCGTACTACGACTCGGTTCAGTACAGTGAGCTTGCCGATTTCTTCTACGTCTGGCAGAAGCAGAGTCTTGAGCAAGACTTCCCGGAGATTTTCTCACGCGACTCTGTCGTGTCCGACGCGGAAGCAGTCGGGAATCGGACACGTGAGAAGTCACTTGACGATTACCGACGACTCCTCCAGAACGTCTTCGAGTCCTCGTTCGACGTGCTGAAAGCGGATGGCCCGCTTGCATTTACGTTCCACCACAAACAGCCCAAAGCCTGGGGCGCTGTTCTCGAAGCGATTGACGGGGCAGGGTTCCGCGTCGTGACGACGTATCCTGTTCGTGGTGAGAATCGCCTTAGCGTACATATCAAAGGGCAGCGAGCCGTGCTGCTCGATAGCGTGATTGTGTGTCGCAAAGACCACAAGAAACCGGAGGGCGACTGGAGTGAAATCTACAATACAATCGAGGCGGTGACGCGTGACCGTATTCGGACGTTCCACGAGTCTGATGACGACGACCTCTCCCGGTTGGACGCCTCTGTCGTGGCGTACGGTACCTGCATGACTGAATACTCGAAATACGAGAGCATCACTGACGACGATGGCGACGAGGTGAGCGAGCGTGATGCGATGGCGAACATCCAACCACTGATTGACGAACTCAACGACGAAGCGTTCTAACGCCGCTTCAACTCTTATACCGAACACCAGTCAGTACAGACTCGAGCGCATCTCAACGGCGTCACCGCTGGTGCCAGCGTCTCGAGTCCGACCGCGGTCTGGCCCGTGTTGGCCGACACTCTTACTCGGCGCTGTCGAACACGAGTTCCTAACGGCGTTCACGGGAAAGACGGTCTTCGAGGCTGTTCGCGAACTCCTCGAGCGCCGGTGCCTTCGACGCACCGATGGCCGCTTCCATCGCCTCGTACGTCGTTGGGAATATCTGGTTCAGCTCCAATCGGTACTGCGGGGTGTCCTCGACGTAGTCGTACACGAACCAGTAGAACGTGGCTTCGTCTTCCGGGACGCGGTCGATGCGCTGTACGAACTGTGAATTCTCGAACGCAATCGTCTGTACAATCGCCCCGAGAGGCTTGCCCCACGCTTCGGTGACCTCGATTTTCTCCTCGATCTGCGGGAGGAGGCGCTTGTCGATACAGCTGCGGTAATCCATCTGCCGGGCGTCTTTTGGAGGGAGTGGCGGTTTTCCCTCGTTAATATCGTCCATGTACTCATTGAACTCGGGACGAATGCTGTCCCCTGAGAAGTATGAGGATTGGATTTCTATCGCTGCGAAGTCCTTGATGTCACCATCGTCGTGCACGACGGGGATGAGATCGACACGACCCGTGTTTCCAAGGCTCCGTTCTTCCAGCACGTGGAAGGAGTACTCCGTGTTGGGGAAGAGATAATCTTTCAGGTCCTGGTAGACCTTCGTCGATTTGAATCGGTCAGGACAGGTGATGACGGCGTGTCCGTCCGGCGATGATGCACTGCAGACGCCGAGTGGTCGTGTCATTCCGTGTTCGTCGTCTTTGCTCGTCGACTTCGTACAGCCGTACCCCAGGTATTCACAGGGACTCGACCAGATGTCACTGCCAGATTTCGTTTCTAGTACGCGCTCGTACCGGTCATCGACCCGTTCTTCGGAATGATAGGTATAGGCCTCGCGGAATAAGGGAGAATCCTGACTATCTGCCATAGCATACCCTACTATGGACGGCCCATAAATCCCAACGAGTTGATGGCTTGCCGGCGTCGAGAGAACCTTCGCATTTCGATTCGAGGAACGCTGCCGCACGAGAGTACCAACAGAAACGAGTGACACACTGATCGCACAACTATCGTGCGATCGGCTGTGCATGACGTTCTTGGTGGTCGCCTCCCGCGAGGAACGTGATACCGACCGCGTCGTTTCGAACGCCGCCAACCTCGTCGCGGTACGCGGTAACGTGGAGACGGTCGTTACGGTGGCGACATATGTGGAAGACCACGGGTGCGCACCGTTCGACGCACTTCACCTCGTTGAGTCGAATGGAGAGACCATCGACTCAAGCGACGAGACGTACGAGGACGTCACATCATGTTTGGACCTGAAGACGGTCGACGAGCACGAGGAGTGAGGCTCCGCAACCACTAAACGCGGCTCACCCTTACCACGATGCAATGAGCGACTGGACGGAGAAGTACCGCCCGACGACGCTGTCGGAGGTACGCGGCAACAACAAAGCCCGCGACAAACTCGAGGAGTGGGCCGAAACCTGGGACGAGCACCGGAAGTCGGTGATCGTCCACGGCAGCCCCGGTGTCGGGAAGACCTCCGCCGCCCACGCGCTGGCCGGTGACATGGGCTGGCCAGTGATGGAACTCAACGCCAGCGACAGTCGGGGGGCGGACGTCATCGAGCGGATCGCCGGCGAGGCCGCCAAAAGCGGCACGTTGACTGGCGGCGAAGCGGGCCGCCGACTGGTGATCTTAGACGAGGCAGACAACTTCCACGGTAACGCCGACTACGGCGGCTCGCGGGAGGTGACCCGCGTCGTCAAGGACGCCAATCAGCCGATCGTACTCGTGGCAAACGAGTTCTACGACATGAGCCAGTCGCTGCGCAACGCCTGCGAGACGATCGAGTTTCGCGACGTCTCGAAGCGCTCGATCGTGCCCGTCCTGCGGGACATCTGTCGGCGCGAAGGCGTCGAGTTCGAGGAGGAAGCCTTAGCGAAGATCGCCGAGTCGACCAGCGGCGACCTGCGCTCGGCAGTCAACGACCTGCAGGCGGTCGCCGAGGAGACCGAACGGCTGACCGTCGAAGACGTAGTCACGAGCGAGCGCGACACCACCGAGGGGATCTTCGACTTCCTCGACGACCTGATCAAGGAGAAAGACGCCGAAGGTGCGCTGCGTGCCTCATACGACGTCGACGAGACCCCCGACGAGCTGTTGAACTGGATCGAGGACAACGTCCCGAAGGATTACGCCGGCGCTGAACTGGCCGATGCCTACGAGTTCCTCTCGAACGCCGATCGCTGGTTGGGCCGTGTGCGGGCCACACAGGACTACTCGTACTGGCGGTACGCGACGGACAACATGACCGCCGGCGTCGCCGCCTCCAGACGCGGCAGCAAGGGCGGCTGGACCCGCTATAACCCACCGAGCTACTGGTCGAAGCTCGGTCGCACCAAGGGAACCCGGAACACCCGCGATGCGATCGCCGAACGCATCGCCGAGCGCGAAGGCGCAAGCGTCGCCACCGTCCGCCGCGAGATCCTCCCGTTCCTCTCGGCGATGACACACCACTGCCGAAATCGAGACCTGACCGTCCGGATGGCGGCAGCCTACGACCTCGACGAAGCTGAGGTCTCGTTTATCACTGGCAGCGGAAAAGACACCAACAAGGTCGAGTCGATCGTCGCGGACGCCGACGAACTGAAAACCGAGCAGGCGGTCGAACACTCGGGCAATGCCTTCTTCGAGGCCGAGGCCTCGAGCGAGGACACGACCGAGCAACGCGAGAGTGACGCCGAGGGAGAGCAGACGCAGGCGGGCTCGGCGGCTGCCGACTCAGCGGCAACCGACGAACCGGACGGCGACCAATCCGGCCTGAGCGACTTTATGTAGGCTAGTGGCCTCACTGCGACCGTTGAGCGTCGCTCAGGGGCTGATCGGCATGTTCAATTCGCTACAGAGTGCTAGGATATCTTACTGATCGACACTATTACGTCGATGAACGGTGAGAGTGGCTGTTGGTGACCGCCCGAATGACAGAACCACGTCGCTGCCCGCTTTGTACGGAAACGTACACCGACCGAACCGACCTCCGGGTTCACCTCGAGGTCGAACATCGGAAGTCCGAAGTAGTGTCACATCTCGTCGACGGCCACGTCGAGGATAGGCCACTACCATCGGAGAGCGAGCAGTCGACAGTCGACGAAGAGCGGCCAGCGCCGTCGGCCTGAGGGTGTAATTAGCTGCTTTCTACCGGCAGTAACTCACGGAACGCCGGCGACAGTGCATCCCCGACGCCACTAGCCATCTGACGCGGATCCGAAGGAGCATTGTCAGCCAGCGGCGGCACTGTCTCGACTTCGTAGCCGGTCATGCGCTCGAGTTCGGTGGGGTTGGTCCGTTCGGCGACCGTCTCGCCGGCGTACTCGTTGCAGACGATGCCGACGATGTCGATTCCGCGGGCCTCGAGTGCGTCGATCGAAAGCGCGGTGTGGTTGAGCGTTCCCAGTCCCGATCGCGTGACGACGACCGCCGTGGCCTCGAGGTCGGCGACAAGGTCGATCACCTCGCGGTCGCCGGCCAGTGGCACCCGCAAGCCGCCGATCCCCTCGACGAGCGGAACCGGCGTTGCGTCGATTTCGCGCTCGCAGGCGGTCCGGATCGTCTCGTACGTGAGTGATTCGTCGGCGACCTCGGCTGCGACCCGCGGGGCCAGCGCCGGCCCGAGATAGCGGGGACAGGTCGCAGCGTCGGGATCCTCACAGGCCGTGGCGACGAATTCCGCATCGTCGTCGGGCGGATGGCCCGTCTGGGCCGGCTTGATCGCTCGCGCGTCGTGGCCGGCCTCGCGAAGCGCGCGCGTGAGTCCGGCCGTGATGACCGTCTTCCCGACGCCGGTTCCGGTGCCGACGACGGCGATCGGCTGGGTCGCACTCACAGGATCCCGACCTCCTTACCCGCGGCGCGGAACGCCTCGAGACAGGCGATGACGTCGTCCTGATCGTGCGTTGCCATCGGGACGACGCGAATCCGACTGGTTCCCTCGGGAACCGTCGGCGGTCGAATCGCCGGCGCGACGACGTCCCGTTCGCGGATCCCGTCTGCGAGCGCGAGTGCGTCCTGTCGGTCGCCGATGACCACGGGCAGGATCTGGGAGTTGCCCCACACCTCGAAGCCCATCGTCTCGAGGCCATCACGGAGGTGGGCGACGTTCTCCCAGAGACGATCACGGACGTCGCTGTGACGGGCGATATGCAACGCCTCGCTCGCAGCGGCGGCCGCCGTCGGCGCAAGTCCCGTCGAGAAGACGAACGAACGTGCGTCGTTGATCAAACACTCGATCAGTTCGGTACTGCCGGCGACGTAACCGCCCTGACTGGCCAGCGCCTTCGAGAGCGTGCCCATCTGGATCTGAACCCGGTCCTCGAGTCCTTCGGCCTGAACGACTCCGCCGCCGTTCGCGTAGAGGCCGGTCGCGTGGGCCTCGTCGACCATTACCCACGCGCCGTACTCCTCGGCGGCGTCACAGATCGCCGCGAGCGGGGCGACGGTGCCGTCCATGCTGAACACCGAGTCGGTGACGATCAGCAAGGATTCGTCGGCTGGCGCTCTGCCGTCTTGTCTCGTCTGCTCGGCGCGTTCCGCGAGCTTCGATCGCAGACTCGCCGCGTCACAGTGATCGTAGACGACGGTCTCGGCGTCGGCGAGCCGACAGCCGTCGATGATGCTCGCGTGATTGAGTTCGTCGGAGAAGACGACATCCGGCTCGAGCGCCGTGATCGTCCCGACGTTCGCGGCGTAGCCCGACGAAAAGGCCAGCGCGCGCTCGGTTCCTTTCGTCTCGGCGAGCAGCCGCTCTAGGTCCCGGTGGACCATCGTGTCGCCCGTGACGAGCCGGCTCGCGCCGGCTCCCGTGCCCACGGTCGCGGCAGCCTGCCGTGCGGCGTCTTGGACCCGCTGGTCGTCCGTCAGCCCTAGATAGTTGTTCGAGGCAAACACAAGCGCCTCCGCCGAATCGAGCACGGGCAGGTCGCCGCCCGAGGGCTCGGCGAAGTAGCCGCGCTCGGCGACCCGATCGACGGGCGAAAGCGAGCGTTTCAAGTCGTGTTCCTCGAGAGTCTCGAGTCGCTTCTCGAGGTCGAACCCACGGTCGGCCATTCGGCTAAACGGACTCAGCGCCACGGTTTGACTCTCACGATTCGGATCGATCGGCGGGTTCGGCTCGGTTCGGTCGGCTCATCGCCGGGACGCAACGATTTCGTGCCATCGTGTGTATTCATCTCATAGAAAGGGCGAAGAAGCTCGTCCCGCTGTCGTCAGAAGCCGGGCATCAATTCGGCGGGGCCGAAGACGCCGTACTCACCGGCACGGTTCCGTCGCACGCCGGCTTTCAGATAGCCCAGCGCGGGCCCGTTGACGTTCGCTTCCATGCTCGTCTCATCGCCGAGCTGGAAGGTGTTCGTCGCGGTCTCGCCGTCGAATGTCCGGCCAGTAACACGCACTGTGGTCGTCGTCGGCTTCTCGTCGTTGTACACGTCGAGGATGCCGCCGACCGTGACGTCCTCGGCGTCGCAGATGCCCGCACGCTCGAGTAACACGTCGTCTGCGTGTTCCATGTCTTCGAACTCGATGACGCCATTGTGGTCGTCGATGATTTCTTCGATCTCGTCTTCGGAGAGGTCGCGCGCGGTCTCGATGTCGTACTCGGGGAGGTGAGCGATGTCCTCGCGGACGGTGCCGCGGTTGTCCTCGTAGCCGGATTTGAGGCCGACGCCCCAGTGGATGTCGACGTCGGTGACCTCGACGAACGACTGGGCAGCGAGTGCCGCCGCGCCGGTCAGCAGGCCGGGCGTCGCGCCCGCGCCACAGATGAAGGTGATGCCGGCGTCCTCGAACGCCTCGCGGCGGTCGTCGAGCATGTCAATCACGCGCGAGCGTTTGAGCACGTCGATCATGACCCCGGAGTAGTCTCCCTCGATGAACCGCTCGGCGGTCCGTGGGATGAAGTCGTGTTCGTAGTTGGGCAGCGCGAGCAGGACGGCGTCGATCTGGTCACCGTGGTCGATGATGTCCTGGATCGAATCCTCGCTGGGACGGGCCTGCTCGGAGGCGACGACACCGAGCTCTTCGCCGTGTTGTTTGACGCCGCCTTCGGCGGTCGCGGCGTCCGCTCCGCCGTCAGTTGCAACCTCGTTATCAATGTTGCCCTCGGTTGCCTCGAGCAGTTCGTCGACGTCGAGACCGTCGAAATCGATCGCGACCCCGTGGCGGTCACACGCCGCGACGGGTGTCAGGGCGTCTTTGTGCTGGCTCACTTCGAGTGCTCGTCGGCCGATACCACCGGTTCCGAGTACCGCAAACGTAACTTCGTCCATGATTGTCATGATCTGTCGTGTCTTGAATCAGTCGTCGCTCGGTTCTGCGCCTGTACTCGCTGCCGCCTCGGTCGACGACTCCGCGGCGTCGCTGTGGCGGGTCTTCACTTCCTCGGGATCGAACTCGTTGGTCTCCCGGTTGGGCTCGAGCCCCGCGCGTTCGATGATCTCGATGTCCTCGCCGGGCGACTGGCCCTCGGTCGTGAGGTAGTCGCCGGTGAGCAAGCCGTCCGCGCCGGCTTCCAGCGGCAGGTGCTGCTCGTCGGGTGCGAGGTTGACCTCGCGGCCACCGGTCAGGCGGACCCGCGATTCGGGATGCAGGAGTTTGTACACCGCGACCGTCTTGACGATCTCTTCGGTCGAGATGTCGGCCCCCTGTTCGTACAGCGGCGTTCCCTCGACCGGGTTGAGAACGTTGACCGGCAGCGAGGAGATACCGATATCCTGCAACGCGATGGCAGCCTCGACGCGGTCGGTCGGGGTCTCGCCCATGCCGAGGATGACGCCCGCACAGAGGTCCATGCCGGCCTCTTTGGCGACTTCGAGGGTCTTCACTCGATCCTCGAAGCTGTGGGTGTCGACGATCTCGGGGAAGTAGTTCGGCGAGGTCTCGATGTTGTGATTGTAGTGGTTGATCCCCTCGTCGGCAAGGATCGCGGCCTCTTCCTCGGTGAGGATCCCGAGGGAGGCGTCGACCTCGAGATCACACTCGTCGCGCACGAGGCGGATCGACTCGATGACCTCCGCCCACTCCTCGGGCCGGTGTTCCTTCGAGACGCCTTTCTCCGCGACGACGATCCCGAAGCGCTGGGCACCGTCGCGTTCGGCGCGTTTCGCGGCCTCGAGGACCTTCTCCGGGCCGAGGAAGCCGTAGGTTTCGATGCCGGTGTCGAAGTGGACCGACTGCGCACAGAACCCACAGTCCTCGGCGCAGTTGCCCGCTTTCGCGTTGACGATCGAGCAGGCGTCGACCGTGCCGTCACCGAAGTGATCGCGCACGGCCGCACCGGCTTCGGCGAGGACGTCGACCGGCTGGGCCATCAGCGCCAACCCGTCGGTCCGGTCGAGTCGCTCGCCGGCCACGACCCGCTCGAGTGCGTCGTCGACCGTCTCGTTTCCAGTCTCGTAAACCACACTCAGAATGGTGGTTAACGAGTATATAATGTTTTTGGACGGTCACGATCTCGTGATCGTTCGTCGCTTACAGGCCGGTTTCGACGCTCTGCTCGAACGCGTGCGCGCTCGAGAGCACCGTCGCGTCGTCGAACCGTTCCCCAATCAGCATGAGCCCGACCGGCAACCCGTCTGCCGTCCCAGCAGGCACCGACGTCGCCGGATGGCCGGTCACGTCGAACGGGGACGTGTTGTGAAGCATATTGAGCGCACGGTCGATCGCCTCGAGGCGTGAGATCGACTCGTCGACCTCGTGGGCGGTCTGTGGCGTCGTGGGCATCGCGAGGACGTCAACGTCAGCGAGCGCATCGTCATATTTTTCCGCCAGTTGTCGGCTGAGATTCTGTGCTTTCGCGTAGTAGTGGCCGCGGTACTCGTCCGCGAGGTACTCGCCGAGGACGAGCGTGAGCTTCAGCGTCGTGATGTAGTCGTCGGCCTGTGCGCGCCGCGCTCGCCCGAACGCATCGGCCAGTTGCGTATCGTAGAAGCCCTTCCCGTAGTGGCCGACGCCCTCGCTGTCGACCGTCGCGGCCGTCTCCTCGAGGGCGATAGCGTTCCAGATGGTTAGGCCATCGAGGTGCATCGGCACGGAGACCTCCGTCACCGTCGCGCCGGCGTCCTCGAACGCGGTGAGCGCGTCGCGAACGGTGTCGTCGACGCCCGACTCACTGACCTCGTGTCCGAACCCCTCCTCGAGAACACCGACGGTCACGTCCGACGGATCGTCCGAAAGCGCTTCGCGGTAGTCGTCGGTCGGCACGGCTCCCTGGCGAGGGTCGAGGCCGTCCGCTCCGGCGATCACGTTCAGTACTCGCGCGCAGTCGTCGACGGTCGAACAGATCGGTCCGGCGTGGTCGAACGAGCGACCGAGCCCGGCGATCCCGGTGTACGGAACCAGACTGTGGGTGGGCTTGTGTCCGACGAGGCCGCTCCACGCGGCGGGGATTCGAACCGAGCCGCCCTGATCGCCGCCGATAGCGACGTCGACATCGCCGTTGCCGACGGCTGCTGCCGACCCCGACGAGGACCCACCCGCGATGTAGTCCGAGTCGACGGGGTTCAGTACCGGCCCGGTCGCGGAGAGTTCGCCGCTTCCGGAAAACGCCATGTCTTCCATGTTGAGTTTCCCGGTGATGGTCGCACCGGCGTCGAGTAGCCGCGTCACGATCGTCGCGTCCGTCGACGGAACGTATCCCTCGAAGAGCTTCGAGCCGAGCGTCAGCTCGACGCCGGCCAGATTGACGTTGTCTTTGAGCCCGACCTCGTAGCCCTCGAGCGGGCCGTCGTCCGCGCCCCTTACTTCGCACTTCGTGACGAAGGCGTTGAGCGGATCTTCGTCGGGTCCCGGCCGGTAGCCGGGATCGCGGTCGGTGTATTCGAGGCGGGGTCGATAGTCAGGAAGTCGATCCAATCGCTCGTAGCCCAGAAGTGTCTCTGCGATGGCGGCTTCGAAGTCTTCGACCTCTTGATCGGTCAGATCGATGTGATGGCGTCGTGCGTACTCGCGGATCTCCGCCGGCGTCGGCGGCTGGACGTTCGGTGGTGATTCTGGCATACGATCACGGTAGTCGACAACAATGAACAAAAAGATTCGCCGGAGCGTCGACGCTCGAGGGTCGATTGGATCTCCCGCCGAGGGATGGAAGCCGTTTCCATCGGCGACCGCGATCAGCGTCGGTCGGCAAAGAACGTCCGAAGCAGCGGATACCACGCGCCGAAGACGGCCCCGAACGTCGACAGCCCGACGAAACTCCCCCAGTGGTCGACAGGAACCGGATACATACGTGATGTCGCGAGCCCGAGCAAAAGCGGGCCGCCGTAGGCGACGACGCCCACCCAGAGGATGACGCCGTAGGAAAGGCCCAGACAGGCCCCGAGAAACGGACTACGATAGCTCTCGGCGAGCGGTCGCGGGACGTATCGGCCCCGCGAAAGCCGGGTGACGAGCGCCACGAACGGCCCGCCCGCGATGAGGCTGTGACAGAAAACCAGCGTCCACTCGTTTACCACCCCCTCGAGTCCGTAGACGCCGGCCACCGATCGAAGACTGCCGGTCGCGTGTAACACGCCACCGAGCGCCGCCCCGGCGATCAGGGCAGCCGTCACCGTCGTGAGGACCGTCGTCGGCGACGGACTCCCACCACGCTGTGACTGTCTATATGCCATTACTGTATGTCTCAGCCACATTTATATGTATTTATCTGAATTCTATACGACTGTCTAGTTAAGTGAGTGTTTCCGGTCGGTAGCCGGGCATCCCAGCCACTCCGACTGCGTCACCGCGGCGTCTCTGCCCCCCACTTCTCGAGGGCTGTCGCCAGTTCCGTGTGGTCCTCGGCGTACGACTCGAGTGACTCGCCCGCCATCGACGCCTCGACGGACTGTCGGAGGGCTTTCGCGCCCGCGTGGGTGCCGTCGGGGTGGCCGTGGATCCCGCCGCCGGCCTGGACGATGATGTCGGTCCCGAGCGCCTCGAGGAGTTGGTCGACGACACCGGGATGGAGTCCGCCGGACGCAACCGGCAGCACTGGCTTCAGTCCGTGGCACTCGCCCGTAAGCCAGGCGTTGATCCCCGGCGTGTCCTCGTTTGCGAGTTTGCCGAGTCCTGCAGTGCCGGTGTGGATGTGATCGACGCCACAGAGCCGGGCGATCTGGGCGATGACCCGCATCGAGACGCCGTGGTGCTCGAGTCGATCGAAGGCGGCGTGCATCGCACGATGGGCGTGGATCGCCAGGCCGTGCGCCTCGCAGCGCTCGCGGACGCTCTGGACAGCCGCCCAGCCGGTAGTGATCACGTCGACCATGACGAAGCCGCCGCCGTGTTCGGCCACGAGATCGACGCGGTCTAACATTTCAGTGGTTTCTGCGGTGACGTTCACGAGGTAGTCCTTGCGCTCGCCGGTGTCCTCCTGTGCGCGGTCGCGAGCCGCGAGACTCTCCGTCAGGCGGTCTTCGAAGGGATTGAAGTCCTGATCAGTGAGGTTCTCGTCGTCTTTCAACAGGTCGATCCCGCCGCGCCAGGCTTCCTCGCCGACGCGGGCGTGGGCGTCGGTCGAGAGGCCGACCTTCGGTTTCGGGACCGTTGCCAGGACCGGTCGCTCGCCGGCGTCGAGTTTTTCGTGGGCAACGCTCGTGCCAAACTGCGGGCCTGGGAAGCCGTCGACGATCGATTCCGGCCAGTGGCAGTCCTCGAGCCGGATCGAGTCGACGGCTTTCATCCCCAGGATGTTCCCCGCGATACACGAGAGGATCTGGGGCATACTGCCGTCCTCGAACAGTGCATCGGGGTAGGCGACGGTGGTCTCATCACCGTCGATCTCACAGGCCACCGCGCCGAGGTCCGTCAGTTCGTCTTCGTCGACGTGTAAGGCTGCCCAGGTACCGTTCGAGGATTCGGAGGCGACCCGGCTCGCCGCGGCCTCCATCGACATGTCCGCGGCGGGTTCAATCGTGAACTCACAGGTCAGGTCCGCCGTCGCGGGCTCGTATGCGAGGTCCAGAAAGTCGTCGTACTCGATTCCAGTCATGGTACCGAATCGCATTCACCGTGTCGACTAATAGGGCTTGCGCCGATCGTCGGCTGGCTGGGATCGGGTAGCCTTCTTTCGGTCCCGCCGCGCGAAACGCGATTCGCTGGATCGACAGCTTCGATGCCGTTCGACTGGGCGTTTGTCAACCTTCAATCCGGTCGTCCCCCGACCACGGCCAGTAGAGTAATACGTCATCGATGTAATTCGACTGGACTGAAAAAATTCCAAAAGTTAAAGTCTCGTGATAATCCACTAGCATAGAACGAGCGCATGACAGATAGTACGACAGACAGGCGGTCGGGCGACGCCGGGTTCGACGTGGGCTCGAGCGCTGACCTGTTCGGGGAGATCGAATCGGATGGCGAGTCAGGAGACGACACGCGAGCCGAGACCGACAACGGAGACGAATCCGATGTCGGCGACGAGCAAACGGCCGCTGATGTCTTCGACCAGCTCCGGATAGATGCCGACGACGAGGACGGTACCGACGACATCCTCGCGGACGAGAGCCCGGACGACATCATCGCGAGTGCCGACGAACCCGATCCCGAACCCGAGGAGGCTGTCGATGCGGACCTGCTGGCCGACGACGACGAACTCGCAGACCTCCTGCTCACTGGTCGCTCGAAGGACGATGACGGTGAGTTTCTCTGGATCGATCCCGACGCGGATGATGCGGGAGAGCCCGAACCTGACAGCGACAGCGATGCGGACGACGACGCCCTCGAGACGGGTGAGTCGGTCTCGAGCGAGACAGAAGCCGACCCCACAGCTGACAGCGAGACGGAAGCCGACGATGCTGAGACGGCATCCGTTCCCGACGCTGTCGACGAATCTGCTGACGGCATGCAGGCCGAGACCGCTCCATCGACGTCAGATTCGGTTTCCGACGACACCCTTGAGCAGGGCCCGGACTCGAGCGAGGGAGTCGTCGAGGACGAACTCGCCGGTGCCGACTTGAGTGACGAGGCCGACGAGGACGACGATACAGCGCTCGAACTCGAGGATGACGACACAGCGCTCGAACCCGAAGTTGACGGCGCGTCCGAATCCGAGGCCGACGTCCCGGCGACAGAAACCGACGCGGAGCAATCTGACGACTCTGCCAGCCCACTCTCGAAACTCCGCGAGACGCTGGGCGGACTGTTCTAGCTGCCCTGTTCCAACAGCCAAGGTTCGACTGCTCTTTGCTCTCCGATCACGGATCGGGATGCCACGCAAGCCCCTCTCGCCGAACCGTAAACGGTCGCTCGCCACACACGGGACAGCGCGTGCCGCCGCTCGGTGCGTCGTCCCGGTCTGGAATCGTCTGCTCGTCGCCGCAGTTATCGCACTCGAGCCAGACTGGCATACCCGATACTGACGGCTGACACGGTTATGAATCGCCCTGCGGGCGAGCGACGGGCCGTCGTGACGCGCCGACGCCGTGGCTCGTGATGTGTGTGTTGTCAGACCGAGAGAACGGAGAGGCGATCAGTCCGATCCGTCGACCGCCTCGAGTGAATCGGCTGTGTTACGCGAGGAACTCTTCGATGTGGTCGGCGACTTCCTCGGGGGTGTCGCCGACGGGGACGCCGGCGTCGTTGAGCGCCGAGATCTTGCTCTCGGCGGTACCAGTACCGGAGCCCGAGACGATCGCACCGGCGTGGCCCATGCGCTTGCCCGGTGGCGCGGTGCGGCCAGCGATGAAGCCAGCGACCGGCGTGTCGACGTTTTCGTCGATGAACGCGGCAGCTTCCTCTTCGTCTTCGCCACCGATCTCACCGCACATGACGATCGCGTCGGTGTCGGGGTCGTTCTCGAACAGTTCGAGGGCGTCGACGAAGTTGGTGCCGATGATCGGGTCGCCACCGATACCGATGGCGGTGGTCTGGCCGATGCCACGGTTAGTCAGGTTGTCGACGACCTGGTAGGTCAGGGTGCCCGAGCGGGAGATGAGACCGACGTTACCCTCGGAGAAGATATTGCCGGGGAGAATGCCCAGTTTGGCCTCGCCGGGGGTGATGAGGCCGGGACAGTTGGGACCGATGAGTCGCGTGTCGGTCTCAGTCAGACGCTTGTTGACGCGCGCCATGTCCTGGGTCGGGATACCTTCCGTGATCGCGACCGCGAGGTCGAGACCGGAGTCGAGCGACTCGAAGATCGCGTCGCCAGCGAACGCCGGCGGGACGAAGATGACCGAGGTGTCGGCGTTTTTCTCCTCGACTGCTTCGTGGACCGTGTCGTAAACCGGCACGCCGCTGACCTCCTGGCCGCCCTTGCCGGGGACCGCACCGGCAACGACGTTGGTGCCGTACTCCATCATCTGTTCGGTGTGGAACTTACCTTCCCCACCGGTGATGCCCTGTACCACGACGCGCGTGTCGTCGTCGACTAGTACGCTCATTATTCGCTCACCTCCTCAGCGTACTCGACAGCACGCTGAACTGCATCCTCGAGGGTCTGTTCGACCGTCACGAGGTCCTCGTTGAGAATTTCCATGCCTTCCTCCCAGTTGGTACCGGCCAGACGGACGACGACCGGCTTGGGGATCTCGTCGAACTGCTCGAGTGCTTCGTTGATCCCTTTGGCGACCTCGTCGCCGCGGGTGATGCCGCCGAAGATGTTGAAGACGACGCTCTCGACGTTGTCGTCGGAGAAGACCATGTCGAGTGCGTTCGCGATTCGGTCGGCTTTCGCACCGCCACCGACGTCGAGGAAGTTGGCTGGCTCGCCGCCGTAGTAATCGACGAGGTCCAGCGTCGTCATCACGAGACCGGCACCGTTGCCGATGATCCCCGTGTTACCCTCGAGGCGGACGTAGTCGAAGCCGTACTCGTCGGCCTTCTGCTCGAGTTCGTCGCCGCCGGCGGCTTCCTCTTCCATCTCGGCGAGTTCGGGCTGGCGGAACAGCGCGTCCTCGTCGATGTTCATCACGGCGTCGGTCGCGATGACGTCGTCGTCGGAGGTGACCATCAGCGGGTTGATCTCGGCGTCGGCGCCGTCCTTGTCGTCCCAGAGCTGATAGAGCGTGGTGAGCACGCTCGAGACGTCACGGGCGACCGACTGGTCGACACCGGCGTCGTAGACGGCCTTGCGGGCCTGGTAGGGATGCATCCCGAAGGCGGGGTCGATGTGCTCGCGGGCGATCGCGTCGGGATCTTCCTCGGCGACCTCCTCGATGTTGACGCCACCCTTGGTCGAGACCATCGCGACGGGCTTGCCCTCGCCGCGGTCCATCGTGATGCCGACGTAGAGTTCGTCGGTAAAGTCGACCGCTTCCTCAACGAGGACGCGGTCCACGTGGTAGCCTTTGAGATCCATTCCGAGAATGGATTCGGCTGCCTCGCGGGCTTCGTCTTCGTCGTCGGCGAGTTTGATCCCGCCGGCTTTCCCTCGACCACCGACCTGTACCTGCGCCTTGACCGCGACTGGATAGCCGATCTCCTCGGCCGCGGTGACGACGCCATCGACGTCGGACGCGAGTTGCGAGTCCGGCGTCGGTACCCCGGCATCGGCGAAGACCTGCTTCGCCTGGTACTCGTGTAATTTCATACCATTCGAAGGGCCGTTCCGCCCTTGCTTAAATCCTGCCAGTTTCCGCTCGCTACTGACACGCATTCGGGGGCTCTTCCCGTGGATCGTTCACGATTTACCATCCACGACCGGCTGCGCGTGCCATCCACGCAGTCCGGCCCGCAAACGAGTCGGTGCCGATATGGGCCGGTCTGTCACAGCATTCAAAGTTCGGCTTCCCCTAGGCCCACTCGAGGCTCCCCCGTGACAAACCCTACCGCAACCTGTCGACCCTCGGGGTGGGTGTCGTCGATAACGACCGTGCTCCGGTTTGCGGTCCACAGCAACCTCTTTATCTCGCTGGCAACGCTCAGTGTCGTCGTCACCACCGCCGTCCTCGCGGAACTGCCACTCGAGGCCCTACCGCTGTTTATCGTCTTCGCGGCCACGATGTTCGTCTACACCGTCAACCGGTTTACCGACCTCGCGGAAGACGAACAAAACGTCCCGGATCGCGCGGCGTTTACAAAGCGCTACGGCCGCCTCTGGCTGACGGCGGGAACCGTCCTCTACGTCGCCGCGATCGGGATCGCCGTCGCGCTTGGGCTCTCAGGAGCCGCGTATCTGTTGCTCCCACTCGCGGTCGTGTTGCTGTACTCCGTCGGCGGCGTCAAGCAGATCTTTCTCCTCAAGAACCTCGTCGTCGGCCTCGCGTGGGGTGCGCTCCCGCTCGGCGTCGGCTACTACTACGATCAGCTCTGGTCGCTCGAGATTCAGTTCCTCGTCGTCTACGTGACCGTCATGATCACCATCGCCGCGGTGATCTTCGATGTGAAAGACATCGAGGGCGACCGCGAGGAAGGGATTCCGACGGTACCGAACCGGTTCGGCCCGCACGCGACGCGCGTCTGGTCGCTGGTCGCGACCGTCGCCGTCGCCGCGGTGGTCGTCGCGCTCGTACTGGCGGATGTGGTTCCACAGCGATTTCTCGTCGTGCTCGCGATGAACGCCTACGTTTGCGCATACATCCCGTTCGCGACACCCGACCGCGGCCCGCTGTACTACGGGTTCGTCGTCGACGGCGAACACGTCTTCCTCGCCGCAGTCGTGCTCGCACTCGAGTGGCTCGTCTGGTAACGTGGTCGCGCAGTCATTCGTCGTCGGCGACGCCAGTTGCCCGCAGGTACTCCTCGAGCAACGTCGGGAACTGCCCGCCGCGGACGTAGCGCAGGCCGAACTCGTCGGCCCACGAGATGATGCCTCGGTCCTCCGTGACGACGCCGGCGTCGAGTTCGCGCGCGAGGATCAGCAGGTCGAAATCCTCGCGGGAGTCGAGCACGCCCTGTCGGAGCGCCCGGCGGTACTTATCACGCAGATTCGACAGGACTCGATCAGCTTCGGTCATGTAGGCCTCCCGTTTGCCGTCATCGGAGTTACGTGTGAGATCGTCCGGATCGAGCTGTTCGACTTCGCGGATGGCTTCCTCCGAGACCCGCAGGCCGCGGTCGACCCGGTCGCTCATCTCGTCGATGAAGTTGTAGACGATGTTCGCGGGGATCGTGACGCCGTAGCGGTCGGGGCTCTTGCGGACGACCCAGGTATCGAGCCGCGAGAACACGGCGTCGTCGACGTCGCGCTCGCGCAACATCGTCCCCAGTTCGTCGTGGATCGACGGCGGCACGTAACAGGAGATGTTGAGCTCGAGGCGTGCGGTCGCCACCAGATCGAGCAGGCGGAGCACGGCTTCCTCGAGCGATTCGTCGTCACGGCGGATCTCCTCGGTGATAAACAGCGAGGTATCGAGGACGAACCGCTGGCGCGGGAGGTCGCCGGACATACGTTTCGATTGGACCGTGAGCTACATAGGCCTCACCCCGAATACCGACGATCCGAATGGGGACCGGCCCGGTGTTTTTGGCGCTCAACGGCGAGAGTCGACGTATGGACCGCGCAGCGTACCTCGAGCGTCTCGGGGCCACGACTGACGACCCTGTCGACCTCTTCGAGCACTTCGAGCAACGGTCGTTCGATGGTCGGCCCTACCACGTTCTGTCGGACGCGCGCCACGGTCTCGAGCGCGGGACCGTCATCGTCGAAGACGTCGATGCAGTCATCAGAGGGTATCCGAGCATTCCACGACTGCTCGTTCTCGAGCCGGGGGTCCAATCGTTCTTTGAGGGTCGCGAGACCGTCGCCGTCGAGGAGAAACTCGACGGGTTCAACGTCCGGATCGCCAACGTCGGCGAGCCGCTTGCGTTTACCAGAAGCGGCTACGTCTGTCCGTACACGACCGCGCGGGCGCGCAAACTACTGTCGCTCGAGGCCTTTTTCGACGAGCATCCGGAACAGGCCCTCTGTGCCGAACTCATCGGGCCGGAGACGCCCTACACGACAACCGACTACGAAGGGGTCGACACCCACGACTTCCGCGTCTTCGGCGTTCGCGACCGCGAGTCGGGCGAGGCGCTTCCCGTCGCCGATCGCCGCGCGATCTGTGAGACGTACGACTTCAACCAGCCGCGGCTGTTCGGACGGGCACCGCCGGAGACCGCCGCCGAGCTGGTCCACGATGCTATCGCCGAACTCGACGCAGCGGGTCGGGAAGGCGTCGTGATGAAATCGGAATCCGGAGACGCGATGGTCAAGTACACGACCGAAGCTCAGCACCACGGCGAACTCGCCTACGCGTTCTCGCTGCCGTTCGACCACGGCAGGGATTTCGTCTTCTCGCGGCTCATCCGGGAGGCGTTTCAGGCCGCCGAGTTCGACGAGGACGAGGAACGACTACAGGCGCGCGCACACGACCTCGGCGAGTCGATCCTCGTTCCGATGGTCGAGGCCATCCAGGACGTCGACGACGGTGAAACGATCGGCCACCGACATACGGTCAGAGGCGACGCCGACTCCATCGACGCACTCTTCGACCACCTGCACGACCAGTCGATGACGATCGAACTCGAGGCCGACCGTCACGAGCACGGCGAGCGCGTCATCGAGTTCGTCAAGGTGGCCGAATCCAGTCGAGACCGTATCACCTACTATCTCGAGGGCGGCACGCGAAACGAGTGACGCTGCGGTCACAGCGTCCTTGTGCTCGGTCGCGAACGAACCCTTTAGGCATCGGCCACCGGTACGGACGTGTATGCCCGTTCCCAAATCCGAGTTCGAGAACCTCCCGCCGTGTGATTTCTATACGCCGGCGGAACTGCTCGAGGACGACCAGATGTACACCGTCTACGAGATCGCACGACTGCTCCAGGGCCTCGAGCCAGACGCCGACATCGACCGCGAGACCGAGGACATCCTGCTCGACTGGGCGATCCCGTGGGTCATGACCAACGCTGACGACCTCGTGGTCGCCGAACCCCGCAACGAGGACGAACCCGGCTACTACGGCCTGAAAGAATGATCCTTCTCGTGGTCGGTGCCGACCGCGTCGACGCCGGCAAGACGACGTTTTCGACCGGCCTGCTCGAGCGCACCGGCGCGGTCGGCTACAAACCCCGCGCCGGCAACGACTTCTGGTTCGACCACGACGACTGTCGACGCGCCCTCGCCGACGGTCGACTCTACGGCAAGGACGCAGCACGGCTCTCGGCGGCAGCTAGCCGCGGTCGCGCGCCTGAACGACTCAATCCCGTCCACCGGCTCTGGCAGCCCAGTCCCGACGGCGGCAGCGGTCTCCTCGGTCGGAGCGACCGGGAGTTCGTTGTCGACCGGATCGGACGTGACCCAGAGGATGCGTTGTTCGTCCGCAACGCGACCGCCGAGGTTCCGGACGCAGTCGCCGACGCGCTCCCCCTTGCCGACGCCGTTTCCATCGAAACCGTCGCCGAATTCAACGACCTCACCGAGCGCGAGTACGTCCCCGCGTTCGACCGTCTCGCAGACGAGATCGAAGACACAGATGTCGCCGTCGTCGAATCATACAGCGACATCGCGCGTCCACTGTCGTCGCTCGATCCGGCACAGGTTGCCGCCGTCGCCGCCGTCGAACCCGGACGTGTTCGCATCTACAGCGGCGATCGCTACTGTCGGGCCTGCGAGATCGCCAGTTCGAGTCCACGAGACGGGGCCATCGAGAAACGCGTCCCCGACGTACTCGACTATCTCGACCCGCTCGAGCGCGTACGATTACCTCCTCTCGACAAAGAACAGCGAGACGATCCCGCACGGATCGCTCGCGCGTACGCGAACGCGTACGATGCATTCCTCGATGCCGCCGGACGCGTCTGACTGGACTCCTCGGACTCTCCGTCGGGCCGGGTCTCCTACGTCTGGCGAGCCATCTGCGCCGAGAGTTCGACGTGGCCGTAGGGATCGTTGGTCACGCTCGGCCCGTGGCCCGTGTGCATCTCTTCGAGGTCAGGATCGATCCACTCGAGCACGCGGTCGATGCTCTCGATTAGCGTCGGGCGGTCGCCTTCCTCGAGATCGGTGCGGCCGAAACTCCCGTTCTGGAAGATCAGATCGCCGGCGAACAACACGCTTGCCGCCTCCGAATAAAAGCAGAGGTGGTCGTTTTTGTGTCCGGGCGTATGCAGCGCGACGTAGTCGTGATCGCCCAACTGGACTGTCTCCTCGTCCGCGATTGCGTGGTCGACGCCGTCGACTGTGGTATCGTACCCCCACACGTCGACATCGAAGGTCGCTTTGACGGCCTCGAGGTTGCCGACGTGATCGCGGTGGGTATGGGTCAGGATGACGGCTTCGAGATCGTCGACGCGCTCGGCAACGGCTTCGGCGACGTCAAAGTTCGCACCCGTATCGACGAGGGCGGGGCGCTCGCCGGTCACGAGAAAGACGTTGCTAGTAAACGCCTGCACACCCTGTGCGAGATTCGAGATCATAGGGCCTACTATACGGGCGATTGATTTGTGGATATCGACACAGGTCGGTCGGACGGGGGACTGTCGCAAGCGAGTGAGACGCTACCCGACGGACGTTTGAGGCCTGCCCGGGTCGTTTCCGCCAGCCGTCTCGCTATTCACAAGCATTTTTAGCTCCGACACGTAGTGGATAGACGAATGAACCGGCTGGGCTCCGTCGGATTCGTCGTTCTCGTCGTCCTTACGCTCATCGCCGGGGGAAGCGGACCGATCGCGGTGGCCGACACCGGGCCAATCGCACCGCCGACCGCGGAGACACAACCCGCGGCGATGGCTCCCTCGCCGGGTGGAAGCCAGTTCGCCGTCCAAGAGACACAGGGGTTTGACAACACGACGTTCGAGATCATCGTTCACGAAAATGGCAGCGCGACGTGGACGTTCCGGTACGAACAGGTGTTCGCAACCGAAGACAACGCAACCGCTGCCAGAGAGAACTTCAACGCCTTCGCCGAAGAGTTCGAAACCAACGAGACCGAACTTTACGACCAATTTACTGTGCAGTCGCGTACGATGGTCGAATCCGGCCAACAGGAAACCGGTCGGGAGATGGCAGCGACGAACTTCCGCCGCTCCGCACAGATCGAAGAGCGATTTACGGCGACAGGCCTCTCCGAAAACCAGTCCACGACGACGGGTGTCGTCGAAATGTCGTTCACGTGGGAAGGATTCGCAGCCGTCGACGCCGACCGAATCATCGTCGGCGATGTCTTCGAAAATCTCCCGCTCGGCTCCTCTCAAGCGATCGTGATCGAAGCCGGCGGCGATCTCACGTTTCAATCGATCGAACCCGCCGATGGACAGTACGCCGGCAGCTCGCTCGAGGAGGCAGACTCCGTCCGGTGGAGCGGACAACGTGAATTCATCGACGGTCGTCCCCGGGCAGTGTTCGATCGGCCCGGGAGTACTGAGACGGGACTGATTGCGACGATGGATGGTATCGGCCCCGGCTTGTATCTCATCGGGGCTCTCTTCGGCATCGGTTTGGCCGTCGCAGCCGTACTCTGGTATCGACGGTACGGTCCTGGCGCTCGTGACTCTACCGCCGGAGAGACACCGGCTGCATCGCCACAGCCCGCACCAGCCACACCCGATGCGACTGGAGAGCCCTCCGAGGAAACCGACTCGATCGCCGACGAAGAACTACTGACGGACGAAGACCGCGTTGTCAACCTCATCCGCGAGAACGGCGGCCGGATGAAACAAGTCAACATCGTCGAGGAAACCGGCTGGTCGAAATCCAAGGTCAGCATGCTCCTCTCGGATATGGAAGACGACGGCACCATCAGCAAACTCCGCGTCGGTCGCGAAAACATCATCAGCCTCGAGGGCTTCGAACCCGAGGCCACGAAATCACCGTTCGAGGAGTGAAATCTGACTGTCGCTCTCGTGCGACAATTTCCCATCCCTGTGTCGAAACGGAATCCTTAAACATAACACCGCTCTACGATTGAGTGAAGACGAAGCCCGCTCCGATGGTGTAGTCCGGCCAATCATATTGCCCTCTCACGGCAATGACCAGGGTTCGAATCCCTGTCGGAGCACTCCTTTCTTCCCGCCGTCTTTCAGTTTTGTCTATAAATGAGTGTGAAATCAACGTATGTCCACGAGCAAGCCGATTCGATGGGGCTCTTCAACAGCAAACGAAACGTCGTCCATCGCCGTCACACTGCCGAATATCTTGGTCAATCAGCGGTCTCTATGGCAACCATCAGATCCAGTCATACGTACTATCCAGTCAGTGCAGAAATGCCCATTAGCGGTTTCCAACACTGTCTTGAGCTCGTCTTCTCGGCGTTGTTAGTTTTGAACTCTCACGAC
The DNA here is from genome assembly GCF_041821085.1 of Natrinema sp. HArc-T2. Taxonomy (NCBI): domain Archaea; kingdom Methanobacteriati; phylum Methanobacteriota; class Halobacteria; order Halobacteriales; family Natrialbaceae; genus Natrinema; species Natrinema sp. HArc-T2. Next base: position 631,382 of record NZ_JBGUAZ010000003.1, read on the forward strand.
CGCCACCGGTGAGACAGGGTTAATTGACTGCGACACGAGAGTCGATGTACGCTGCCGAATCCTCATCCTATCTCGATCATGCTTACACCGACAGTCGTCACAGAGTTCGATAGCCAGGCATCGGAAAACACGGAGACGGCGACGTTCGGCCTCGGTTGTTTCTGGGGACCCGATGCGGCGTTCGGCGCCGTTGATGGTGTCGTGCGGACGCGCGTCGGGTATGCTGGTGGGACGAAATCTGACCCGTCCTATGAGATTCTTGGCGATCACACGGAAGTTGTCCAGGTCGAATACGATCTCGAACAGCTCTCGTTCACCGACCTTCTTGAGCGAGCGTTTTCCGAACACAACCCGTACCAGCAGCCTCAGAAGCGCCAGTATCAGAACATCATGTTCACCGAGACAGGTGACCAACACGACCAGCTGCTGGCGTTCCTGAACGAGAGCGATCTCGACCGTGACCGACTCGCAACGCATCTCGAATCACTCGATCAATTCTATCTGGCAGAGGCGTACCACCAGAAGTTCAACCTGCGCGGAAAGCGCTGGATCACCGACGTATTCACCGAGGCGGGCTATGACGAGGAGGCAGTCAGAGAGTCCCCGGCAGCGGCAAAACTGAACGCGCACGTTGCTGGCCACGATGTCAGTGCTCCATTTATCGATCAGGCGTCCGATCCGCGGTCGCGGTGATATCTTCCAGGCACCCGACACGTGGATCCAGCAGCTTAACTCAGTGGGTCCGAGTTGTTTTGTTTGCGTCGTCCGTAATTTCGATAATGCCGACCACATGTGCGCTCTGTCGGCGTATCATCCCTGTTGAGACAATTCGTGATCCACAGGTCGTCCAGGAGCACCACCTGCGACCAGAAGAGCGGGCGGAAAGTCCGACAGTGATGCTGTGTCGTCCATGCCACAAGCAGCTTCACGCAGTGTTCACGAACGGCGAACTCCGGGAAGACTACGACACGATTTCCGCCCTCCAAGCGGCGGATCGGCTTCAGGACTATCTCGACTGGATCCGCAATACCGAGAAGCTCGATATTCAGGTCTCGACCAGTAATCGCGTGCGTAAGCGGACGGGATAGCGTCTATTAAGTCTCTGTGAAGTTACGTTAGAGGTCAGGACGAACCGGTAAGCAAAGTGATTTCGATCGAAGCACCAAGTTCGGGGACGGATACACCGTCGGACCACGAGTCGAGGTTCGAATGCGGCTGTGACCCGGTCGTGGCTGGAAGTGTCTGAAGAATCGTCTGCTTCGGCGAGCGTTGTTTGATCTGTCGGCGTTTTCTCCAACTCAAAGTCATCGGGTGTTACTTCTCGTCGAAGTCCCTCACTAGAATTCGCTGATCGGTCACAGAGGCGATTAGACAGTGGTTCCGACGACTCACGAACTTGTTTGAGCCCGATCGTCGAGATCGACGGGAGGTCGTCGTCGACGAGATGACAGTCGAAGTCAATGGCGAAGAGGTCTCCGCCTGGTCGGCGGTCGATTGTGACACGCAGGAAGTGCTCGCTGTCGAGGTGTCTCCGGGCCGATCAAGCCTCGATGCGTTGCTGTTTCTTAGAAATATGTGAAACGGTGCCGCAGTCACCCGTTCGTGCGGGCAGACTGCGGCCCCTAGTACGACTAGCTGCTCGAGTTCCTCGAGTGCGAATCATGAGGGAATTGTTCGCTTATAAAGCCTGGTTCGATATTTTCAGATACCGAATCAGGCGCTTTCGGCATCGGTTCCTCCCATGAGAGTATAACTGAATTAACGAGCTCGTGGCTCGCAGCCTTCGCAACTCTCCACAATGCGACGATCTGCTCTCGACACCATCCCTAATAACTAGATGAAATTTATAATCACATCTCTATCTATTAGTCTGTGTGGTACTAACTACCTTTGAAGTGAAGCTTCGTAGGCCTTAAGTAGTGGTCGGCGATTGTGTATTAGTACGAAGAAGATGAGGACCCCGCCCCTGCGGTCCGCCGTACAGACGGGATCTGATGTTAGCCTTGGTAGTTCGGTGACGCCCGATCGGTTATTCGATCTGCGTCAGCGAACGTGTGGACCCATGTGTGAGTGTATTTACATTCACCGCCAACTCCCCCAGCTTCGCTGGGGAAGAGCATTTCATTCCGGTTGATCCTGCCGGAGGTCATTGCTATTGGAGTCCGATTTAGCCATGCTAGTTGCACGAGTTCAGACTCGTAGCAGATAGCTCAGTAACACGTGGCCAAACTACCCTATGGAC